>JAGVCA010000046.1 GCA_020059485.1 Anaerolineales bacterium | reverse complement strand
TGTCTGCCTGATGATAGTTATTTCCGGCAGATCTTCAAAGAAGATCATACGATATAATCGCACAAAAGCAAATAAATTAGTTTACTTGTAAAGATACTCTCAGGTCCATCCGTTCATGCTGGTGTGTCACCAGCGTTTGCTTCTCCTGATGCGAAACCAGACTGGGACTGGCAGGTTGTGGGGTGACTTGACTTTTAGATTTAATCTGCTATAGTGGATAAAGTAGGTAATATTTGTAGGAAACAAGAGGAACTCCGATATTACTGGTTTCCTCCTCCGGATCCCCTCTTGTTCCGTACGCCGGGCTGCTCCCCACAGCTCGGCGTGTTTTTTTTCCTAAAATCCGGTAAAATCCAAGCTTGTGAAAAAGTGGAAAACGCTTCTCTTGATCGCGGCGGCAGTGCTGGCGGTACTGCTGTGCGGGGTGGTGCTTGGCGGCGCTCAGATGACCCGACCGGCGGAACCGCTGGTCTCGGCATTTCTGGAGTCCTCCAGTGAGATCCTCGTCTCCGACCAGCGCTGGCTGGTGTTCCAGCCGGCAGATATCGACCCGCAGGTCGGGTTTATTTTTTATCCCGGCGGCAAGGTCGACCATCTGGCGTATGCGCCCACGCTGTACGAGATCGCCGCACAGGGCTATCTGGTGGTGGATGTCCCGATGCCGTTCGATCTGGCTGTGCTGGCACCTGACCGGGCTGAACGCGTCATGGCGGCGTTTCCCGAGATTGAGCACTGGGTGATCGGGGGGCACTCTCTGGGGGCGGCCATGGCGGCGCGTTTTGTGGCTGATAACCCGGATAAGATCGATGGCTTGGTGCTGTGGGCGGGGTTCCCCTCCGATTCTGATTCCCTGGCAGATACCGACTTGCCGGTGGTCTCGATCTACGCGACCCTGGATGGGGTTGCCCGCCCTGCCCGCATCGAGCGGAGGGTCAACCTGCTCCCTGCCGACACGGTCTATTACCCGCTGGAAGGCGGCAACCATGCCCAGTTTGGGTTCTACGGCCCGCAGCGCGGCGATAATCCCGCCGCGATCAGCCGCGAACAGCAGCAAGCCGAGATCATCGCCGAGACGGTCCGGTTGTTGTCAGATCTGGAGGATTGAGGTCTAAGTATTTAAAGATGAAAGACGTGGTTGCGGCCGGGGTAGTGGACATTCTCCAGACCGCGGACCTTCAGCAGATCCATCAGCGGCAGCGCACCCCGTTCTTCTCCGTGTACCAGGAAGATTTCCTTGACCTGTCCTTTGAGCCGGGCAGCATACTCGACCAGCAGGTCTTGCCCGGCATGGGCAGAAAAGCCCTGGATGCTCTGGACATCCATCCGGTTCTCAAAGACCTCGCCGAAGATCTTGATCTGCCGCTGGCCTTCCACCAGCCGGCGGCCGAGAGTGTGCGGCGCCATCCAGGAGACGATCAGCAGGGTATTGCGGGGGTCATGGAGATTGTTCTTCAGATGGTGCAGGATCCGGCCGACCTCGACCATGCCGGAGGCTGAGATGATGATCATCGGGTCGTCGCGCTGGTTGAGTTCCTTGGATTCCTCCACCGAGCGGATGTAGGTCAGGCGGTCAAAGCCCAGCGCTCCCTGACTTGGATCCTCACGCACCATTTCACGGGCTTCGCGGTCGAAAACATCCTGGTGCTTGCGAAAGACATCGGTGACATTCACAGCCAGCGGGCTGTCGACGAACACCGGTACGGTCGGTATATCGCCGGCATCCATCATGCGGTGGATGGCGTACACCAGTTCCTGGGTGCGGCCGACGGCGAATGCCGGGATGATGACCTTGCCGCCGCGCCCGAGCGTACGGACCAGGACTTGCTGCAGTTCTTCGCAGGCATTTTCATAGGATGGGTGGGCGCGGTCACCATAGGTTGATTCCATGATCAGGTAATCAGCGTCGAACGGCATCACCGGGTCTTTGAGGATCGGCATGTCCATCCGGCCGATATCGCCGGAAAACCACAACCGGAATTGTTTCCCCTTTTCTTCGATATCCAGAACCACCGCGGCCGAGCCAAGGATATGTCCGGCCTCAACCAGCGAAACCATCACACCCGGGATGGCTTCAAACGGCTCGTTGTAGTTCCGGCCTTCCAGCAGGCTGATCGCCTGGGTGGCATCGCCGGTGGTGTAGAGCGGTTCTACCTCGGGTTCGCCGCGCTTTTTCCGGCGCTTGTTGATATAGCGCGCATCCGATTCCTGGATATTGGCGGAATCCATCAGCATCAGCTCGCTTAACCCGACCGTGCCGCGGGTGGCAAAGATCGGGCCTTCAAAGCCGTGCTTGACCAGATTGGGCAGGTTGCCAATGTGATCGATATGGGCATGCGAGGCTACGACGGCATCGATCTTCTGCGGCGGCAGACAAAAGGAGCGGTTGACGGCGTAGGTCTCCGAGCGCCGGCCCTGGAACAACCCGCAGTCCAGCAGCAGGTGGCGTCCATTGACAGTCAGATAGTGGGCCGATCCGGTAACGGTTTGGGCAGCGCCCCAAAAGTGGATGTCCATACCTTGCTCCTGTTATTGATTGTTTTTCGAATGTTTCTCGACCAGACGGAAGATAGCCTCGCCGTATTCCTGGTAACGCCACGGCAGGTCGGACATCATTTCGGCTAGCGCCTGGCGGGAAGAGGGCATAGCTTCACCGATCGCCTCCATCGTATCGCGCGGCAGCACAATGTCCGACTCAACATCCTGTTTGCGGGCGGTGGTCTTACGCCACTCTTTCAAAGCGTCTGTCAGTATCAGGACGCGGTCATCCTTACGTGGCAGCCGAGGCCGGCGGGTGGGGGGCTGCTGTTTGCCTGCCCGGACAGCCTCCAGCAAGGCTCGGCCATGGCGGTGGACCTGACCGGGGCTCATCCCGGGGATCTCTTTGAGCGCATTCAGGTTGTTGGGCTGCTCGGCCGCGATGGCGATCAACGTCCGGTCGCCGATCACTTTGAAGACCGGCCGGTTGGCGGCGGCGGCCTGTTCTTCCCGGTACCTGGCCAGTTCTTTGAGGATGGTCACTTCTGGTGGTTTGAGATCATACACGCCGTTCACCCGCCAGACATTCACGCCATTGGGTTCGGGCGGCGTGCCGCTGACCTGGGTCAGGCGGTTGAAATCCTCCCGGGCGATCGGCCAGCGGCCGGCTTGCTGAAGTTCCTGACCCAGTAGGTTGCGCAGGCGGATCAGAAAATGGGTATCCAGACAGGCATACTCCTGCATCGGCCGGGGCAGCGGGCGTTTGCCCCAGTCGGCTCGCTGGTATTTCTTCTCCAGATGGATGCCGAATTCTTCTTCCAGCAGGTTGCCCAGGCCGACACGCTTGCGACCCAGGATGCGCGCGGCCACCATGGTATCGAAGATATTCCGGAACTGAAACCCGAAATCGCGCTGCAGAGTCAACAGGTCGTACTCGGCGGCATGGAAGATCTTTTCTATCGTGTGGTCCTTGAAGATCGGTCCCAGAAGAGAGAGATCACTCAAAGCCAGAGGGTCGATCAGGTAATCGTGTCCGGGAATGGAGAACTGGATCAGGCAGACCTGCTCGCGGTAGGCGAACAGGCTGTTGGACTCGGTATCCACGGCAATGATCTTATGCTCACGCAGGGATTGGGCTGCCTCTTCGAGGGCGCGCCGGGTTGTGACCAATTCTGGCCGGACGATGGGTTGACTCATAACAGAGTCAATTATAGTACACGATTAGAGTTGGTGGTGCCTCTGGCGGGCCAAGAGTTGGGTTAGCGGTTGAGAATCAGGAGTAGGGGCGGCTTGCCCCGCAAACAGCCAGGCGATCAAACCAACTCGCTGATCGGCCAGGTCGGCAGAGCGTCGAAGTCCAGTTCGGAACGCTGACCGTGCACATGGCGGTAGTAGCCGGCCGCGGCGATCATGGCGGCGTTGTCCGTGCACAGGTACAGCGGCGGGATGTGCACCGGTCCGGGCGTATCCTTGACGATCATCTCGCGCAGCAACTGGTTGGCAGAAACGCCGCCGGCGACCACCATCTCTTTGGCTTTGAACTCCTGGGCGGCAAAGCGCGATTTGGTCACCAGCACATCCACCACCGCCATCTGGAAGCTGGCGGCCAGATCGGAGACCGGCAGTTCGGCGGATTCATCAGCCTCGCCCTGGCCCAGTTCAGCCCGCAGCTTGCGGATCTGGTGCAGCACTGCTGTTTTTAGACCGCTGAACGAAAAATCCCAGGTGTCTTCCAGCCAGGCGCGCGGGAACTTGAAGGCGGCCGGGTTGCCATCTTTGGCGGCCTGCTGGATCTTCGGCCCGCCTGGATAGCCTAAGCCGAGCAGCCGGGCAACCTTGTCGAAGGCTTCGCCGGCAGCGTCATCCAGGGTGGCCCCGAGCCGTTCATAGGTAAGATGATTACGCATCAGGATCAGTTCGGAGTGCCCGCCGGAGACAAGAAGGGCCAGCAGCGGGAACTGCGGTTCGGGTTTCGGGTCATCCCAGTCGGCCGGATCGAGGATCCAGGAGGAGTACAGATGCCCTTCCAGGTGATGGACACCGATCAGCGGCTTGCCGCTGCCGAGGGCCAGCCCTTTGGCGGCATTGATCCCGACCACCAGCGAACCGGGCAGGCCGGGACCGCGCGTCACGGCGATGGCATCCACATCTGCCAGCGAGAGATGGGCCTGAGAGAGTGCCTCATCGATGACGGTATAGATCGTGCGGATATGTTCACGGGAGGCTACCTCCGGAAATACGCCGCCATATTTGGCGTGCATGGCGGCCTGGGAGGCGACCACATTCGAGAGCACCTTGCGGCCGTCTTCCACTACTGCGGCGGCGGTCTCATCGCAGGAAGTTTCGATGCCCAGGATCCGGGCGGGCGGGAAGGGATTTTCGCTCATGACGGTATTGTACCCTATGTCATCGGCAAGGTTGTTTGCAAACATTCACACAACTTTCAGTTTGGTAAGATACAGATTCGCACCAAATCCGCAATACTTTTTTCCTGAAAGCTACCTATAATTAGGATGACCCATTATGCACATCGGCCGCCCATCGGGATCTGGAAAGAAGGCTTTATGAAACAGGAAAACAAGTTACGGTTGGTTATTTGGCTGTTCGCAATTGCGCTGCTGACGGTGGTGTGCGTGAGCACACCGGGAGGCGACAGCGCCGGCGACCTGATCACAGCCTCCCTGTCCGAATTCAGCGGCAGGGTGCAGGTCCTGAAGGCATCGGAGGGTGAGTTCCGGCCGGCAGAAGTTGACCTGTCATTGGAGGTCAACGACCAGGTGTTGACCGGCGAGGATGGCCGTGCCCGGATCGACCTTTCAAACGGGACTATCATCCGGATCAGCCCGTTGTCCAATTTTGTGTTGACCGGGATCGAAAATACGGATGAAGGCATCCTGACGCGCCTACAGTTGAACATCGGCCACCTGTGGGTGATCCTGCGAGGCGGTGTGGTTGAGGTCGATACCCCGGCCGGGCTGGCTTCGGTGCGCGGGTCTTATTTGCAGGTTTCGGTCGATCCTCTGACCGAAGAAGTCAGCATCACCTGTCTGGAAGGCGACTGCGCTCTGGGGAACTCGCGCGGTTCTGTCCGGCTGGTGGCCGGACAGACTGCCATCATTCGGGGAGAAGGTCAGCCGCCAGAGGCTGGCTTGATGGATCACACTCAGGTTGCCGAGTGGCTGGACGCCAATCCGGAGGCCACGCTGGTTGTGATCCCGCTGACGGCGACAGTGCAAGCAAATGAAGACAAGCCGCTCCCGCAGTTGGAGACTAATACGCCCACCCCAACCAAGACCGAAGGCCCAACGCCAACTGCGTCAGCCACCAGTACGGCCACCAAGACGCTGATCGCGGTGGATTGCGGTCCGCCGGATGGCTGGGTGCTGCACACCGTCCGGACCGGGGAGACGCTGCTCTCGCTCAGCAAGCTGTACCGTGTCAGCGAGGCAGATCTGCGCAAGGCCAACTGCCGCGGCGAGATGAGTTTCGTCGTCGCCGGCGAGAAGTTGTTCGTGCCGAATGTGGCGACCTCCACACCGACCAAGACACCGACCCCAACGCCGCTCAAGACCTCCACGCCCACCTCTGGCTCGGGTGGATCGGGCGGCAGTGGTGGAGCAACTGCGACCGCGACCAACTCGCCCACCACGATGAGTGGACCGGTCGGCCCGGACAATGAGACTATCACTACTTCGTCCGCGTGCCCGAACCCTTATAAGATCAAAGTGCTCGACCCGGACGGGATCCAGGAAGTCAAGCTGATCTATACCTTTGACGGTTCGCTCCCGATGCGCGATCCGGCGGTCAGCGCCGGGGATTATTTACTGCTTCCTGCGCTGTCGAATGATTACTACGGCGTCACCGACTATGTGATCGACTCGACTGGGAAGACCACCCCGGTCGAGATCCGTTTCCGTTTTGTCGCCAAGGACAAACTCGGCAACATCACCTACTTCCCCGCCAGCGATGCCTATGATCTGACCGACACGGTCAACTGCTCCGAGGATTCGGCGGCGGTCTTCAGCAACCCGGACGGCCCGGACGGCCTGACGATCTCCACTGCGGACAACTGCGAGCAGACCTTCCAGGTAGATGTGGTCGATGCGGACGGGCTCGCAGTGGTTAAGCTGCTCTACAATGTCGAAGGCGTGACGCCGAGCTGGAATACAGCGGTGGCCGCAGGAGATTATTACGATCTCACTGGCAGCGGCGATACCTACAGCATCACCACGGTGATCGACAGTACCTGGGGCACGACGACACTGGTGAAGTATGTGTTTGCCGCCAAAGACTCGAAGGGCAATATCTACCGCTACCCAGCGACCGGATACTACAGTTACATCGACGATGCCGAGTGTGGGAAGACGGTTACTGCCTCAACCACAACGCCGGATGGAGCAGTGATCACCGACGGTCTGTACTGCGCCAACGATTACAAGATCGATGTGGCTGATGCCAATGGGATTGCGGGGGTCAAGCTGGTCTATACGATCACCGATGGCGATGGCTCACCAACCTCCAGCCCGATGAACGTGACCGTCCCGCTGGATACCCCGAACACCGAAGGCACCGGCGGGCTGTATGTACTGTCTGGCTATCTGGTGGATACCACCGGATTCACGCCTGCGCCGTCGGCGATCACGGTGAATTTCGAGTTTCTGGTGAGGGACGACCAAGGGCATGAATCCACAGAGTTCACCGGCTCGTTCAGCGATACGATCGGGTGCGTGCCCTGAGCATTGCACCATCATGCAAAGGCCGGACATTCGTCCGGCCTTTTTTTCTTGGGTAATGAAATTCTGGATCTACTCCGCCCGGACCTCGACCCGGGTGCCCTGATCGCGCAGTTCCCAGCCGCTGACATCAACCACTTCTTCCGGGTGCCAGGCCGGCGTGGTCCAGCGGAACAGCCATAGGGAATCCTCGCTGCTCAGGTTGACGCATCCCCGGCTCATAGGCGCGCCGTAGTTGCTGTGCCAGTAGGCGCCGTGCAGTGCGTAGCCGCCGGTGGCAAAGAACATCGTCCACGGGACGCCCGGCAAAGAAGGGTCTCCGAGGGTGTCGGTCAGCCGGGTCTGTCCCATGTGTTTGGATGGCATTTTGGAGTAGAGGTAATGCGTCCCGATCGGGGTACGGGTGGAGAGCGATCCTTGCGGTACGCTCTGGTTGACTCCGGTGGAGACCTTGGTCTCAAATACCGGTTCGTCGCCCTGATAGGCGGTCAGATGCTGGCGCAGCAGCGAGATCTCGATCCATTTCTCGGCTGCCGGAATATCCTCGGCCAGCGGGCTGATCTCGTCAAAATCGTACGGGCGCAGGTGGGCGGCGGGCAAATAATACTTGAATCCGCTCCACAGCTCATCGGTGATCTGATACCACGGCTGGCTGTCTGGGCCTTCGACCACGTCGGTGAGCCAGTGATTGGAGTTGTAATACAGGAAAAAGTCCTGGTTGACCGTCCAGCCTTCCTGAGTGGTGTAATTGTATGGCTGGGAAAAAGGCACGCTGACCTCGGCCAGCAGACCGTAGGAGGGAACACTCCCGAGCGCGGCATTCATCCGCACCGAGACCGGCTGGATATAAGCGCTGTGCACATAGCCGCCCCATACCCGGTACCAGACCGGGTTATACAGCGGACCGGTCTCGGGTTCCAGGCGTTCATACAGGTTCAGCAGGGTATCCCGAAAGCGGTAGCCGACCGTGCGAGCATCCACTCGGGGGGCGTCAAACACGCTGATCGAGTCGTAAGCCACCCGGCCCAGCGGGACGCTGGGGGCTTCATGCCTGCCCGGCGGAAAATTGCGGAAAGCCAGCGCAGTCAGCGACAGCCCGCCCAACTTCAGGAAATCCCTGCGGTTGAATGTGTTTTTCATACTTGCGATTGTACCTTACCGGTCTGAGATTGCTCAAGCCGGATATCTAATCATATGAGCAGGTGACGAGGGCTAATCTTACAGAGACGGTCGCAAGGGTTCATCGTTCTCGTCAGGGTTAGTTCAAGTCGGGTACAGGCTGCTCGGTGACTGGGTGGATTGGCGGCAATCCTGTTTTTGGTTTACAATCGCTCCGGCAAAACCTTTGTGGAGGGTATGTTGACCGGAGATCCATCCTTCAAACTCGATAGACCGATCGGCCGGACGCTGCTGCTGGCAATTCTGATCCTGCTGCTGGCCATGGCGGCTGCCGAGGGACTGGCGCGCATCTCCCTGGTGCGCCAGCGGCTGCCGGTCAGTTCGTTTGGGAATTACCATTACCAGTTTGAGATCAAATGGTTTCATTTACAGCGGTATGTCGACCAGCATGGCGGCGTGGATGTGCTGCTGATGGGCAGCTCGTTGGTCAACTCCGGGATCGAGCCGGAGCAGGTCAACCAGGCCTGGATGCAGGCCAGCGGACAGCCGGCTCTGCGGATATTCAATTTCGGCGTCGAAGGACTGACGGTGGAGCCGAATTCCGTCCTCGCCGAGTTGTTGGTGGAGAGCTTCCATCCGGCTGTGATCATCTTTGGTACCGAGATCCGGGACTATGCCGCCAATAACGGCACCGAGACCGCCCAGAACTTCCTGAACGACCCGTGGGTGCAGTACCGCCAGGGGCAATTCTCACTGCAGGGCTGGCTGGCAGAGCATTCTGCCGCCTATCGATACTTTCTGGCTTACCGCAACTGGATGCGGGCGGACTTCGCCGAAAATCATACCCAGATCATCCGCCGCACCGGCAATCTGACCTCCGATGGATATGATATCGAAAACCGGGTGGCGGAGGATCCTTATCGCCCACCTGACCCGCAGGACCCCGAGGATGCCAAAGCCTTTGAGGTGTTTGCCGGCTTCGAATTTGCCGACAGCCGTCTGGCAGACCTGGAATCTATGCTGGCCCTGGAATCCGAGAGCGGCATTGAGGTCTTGCTGATCGAGATGCCGGTTACCCCGCAGTTCTTTGATTTCTTCGAGGCCAGGGAGGCGGCTCACCAGGAGTTCCTGCAAATTGTTTCAGACCGGGCGGATGCGGCTGGCAGCCCGTTCCTACCGGCGATCCCGGAGGATGAACTGCCGCCGGATGCCCGTTCCGACCGGGTCCATCTCAGCAAGTATGGGGCCGCGGCTTTCAGTCAATATCTGGGTGAGTGGCTGGCCCGGCTGTTCCTGGAAACCGGCCTGGACCTGCGTCAGGAAGGGAACGCACCGTAATGCCGATCACGTCCTTTGCCTTTGCCGGTTTTACCCTGGCAGCGCTGCTGGTCTATCATCGACTGACCGGCCGTGCCAAACAGGTCTGGCTGCTGCTGGTTTCCCTGGTTTTCTTCGCCCTGTGGGATTGGCGCTTTGGTCTGGTTTTGCTGGCGCTGACGCTGGTCAATTACTGGCTGAGCCTCCGGATCGCCTCTGAAAGCAGCCGCGGGACATTGTGGCTCGGGCTGGGGTTGAACCTGGCCGTGCTGATCCTGTTCCGGGATGTTTTCTTTTCATGGTCTGCCTATGGTTTGCTGGTCCCGATCGGGCTGTCGTTCTACTTCGTCCAGGTGGTAGCTTACTTTGTCGATCTGCGCATGGGGCGGATGCAGCCGGAGCGCGATTGGCTCCATTTCACACTGTATCTGTTTTATTTCCCGAAGGTGCTCTCCGGGCCGATTGAACGCGCCCGGTCGTTTATCCCCCGGATGGTGCAGCCACAAACTGTCGATGCCGGCCGGGTGATCCGCAGTTTTGGCCTGGTGATGGCCGGTCTGGTGCGCAAGCTGTTCGTGGCCGACGCCCTGATGGCGCTGATCCCCGACCGGGCATTTGTTGCACCGGACGAGTTTGCTGGTCAACACCTGGCGGCCTGGCTGCTGGCGTATGCCTTTGCGCTGTACAACGATTTTGCCGGGTACACCAGCATCGTGCGCGGGGTCAGTGGGCTGTTCGGGATCGAGCTCTCCCGGAACTTCAGCCGGCCGTATTTCGCCCGGGATTTTACCGATTTTTGGCGGCGCTGGCATATCAGTCTGTCTGAATGGCTGCGGGATTACATCTTTTTCCCGGTCACCCGCTGGCTGATGGGCCGGTTTCGGAACCGTCAGCACATCTTCAACCTGGTGCTGCCGCCAATAATCACCATGCTGGTCAGCGGCCTGTGGCACGGCTTTTCCTGGCATATGCTGGTGTGGGGCGGGCTGCACGGCCTGTACCAGGTGGTCGAGCGGGTGGTCACGCTGGGCCGTCCGGCGCGTCCTCCGGATCAGGTGCCGGTTTGGCGGCGGGCAGCCGCGATCCTGGTGGTCTTTTCGCTGACAGCGTTGGCCTGGCTGTCGTTCAGGATGGACCTGCAGACCGCCTGGGTTTACCTAGTCTCAATGCTTTCTCGGGGGCAGTGGGAAGCAATGGCGCTGCGTCCGGCGGCGGCGGACCTGCTGCGCGGGCGCGGCATCCTCTCCTGGCCGGGATATGGACTGCCGGACCCGCGCATTTTCCTGGTGATCCTGCCAGCCCTCTGGCTGGACATGCAGCAGGAGAAGAACGGCGACGAATTGTTCTATCTGCAGTGGAGTATCTGGCCGCTGGCAGGGCTGCTTGCGCTGGCTATGCTGCTCCTGCTGCTGGTCTCCGGGGCCGATACCCAGGTTCCGTTCGTGTATCAGGGATTCTGATCTACAACCTTCATCCCCATACCTGAAGCAGCGTCCGGATCTGGAGGAAGATTACCAGGCTGCCGACCACGATCAGCATCGGTTTGGTTGGGATCTTGCGCGTCAGGAATGCGCCCAGAGGGGCAGCCAGCGCGCCGCCGACCAGCAGACCGATTACCACCGGCCAGTCCAGCGCACCCAGAGTGAAGAAGAAAGTGATCGCCTGGGCCAGGGTGACGAAGAACTCGGTCAGGTTGACCGATCCGATCGTCTGGCGAGGCGGTTCGCCATTGGCGAGCATGGTGGTGGTGACCACCGGCCCCCACCCACCGCCGCCGATGGCATCCATAAAGCCGCCGAACAACCCCAATAATGAGAGTTTTTCCCGCAGAGCCTTGCTGGCGCCATTAACCGGCCGGAAGGCTTTCACCAGGATGCGGATGCCCATGAACAGCAGGTAGAGGGCGATCCATGGTTTGATTTTGCCGCCATCCAGGTTTGAGAGCAGGTAGGCGCCGATGATGCCGCCCAGTACGCCGGTGATGGCCAGCCGCCTGATGATCTCCTTGTCGATATTGCCCAACCGCCAGTGAGAGATGCCCGAGGCAGCTGTCGTGAAAACCTCGGCAGTGTGGACGGAAGCGCTGGCCAATGCCGGCGGGACGCCGAAGCCCAGCAGGAAAGAGTTGGCTGTCACACCGTAGGCCATGCCAAGGCTGCCGTCGATGATCTGGGCGCCGAAGCCGATCGCAAGGAACAAAAACAGTTCGGGGGTCAGGATATTTTCAAGCATGGAATATCTCCTCATATCTTATAATTCCTATAGAAGTAATATAGATTAATTCAAAATGATTGGGCAGCCTCTCGCTGCCCTCTTTTGCATCTACCTAACTGACATCATGTCTGCGAGCGTCCGGTCATCCAGGATCTCGGAGATGGCATCGCGCACATCCTTCATCACCAGCCGGAGCCCGCAGGTTTCCGGGTCCGGGCATCCGCACTGCTCGTAGGCCATCTGGCTGACACATCGGATCGGGGCGATCGGGCCGTCCAGGATGCGTTTGATCTGTCCGAGGGTGATCTCTTCCGGGGGCTGCGCCAGGTAATAGCCGCCATGAGTGCCCATCTTGCTCTGCAGCAGTCCGGCATTCTTCAGGCTTAACAGGATCTGCTCGAGATATTTGCCCGGGATGTTCTCGCCCTCGGCGATCTGGCTTATGGTGAGGCGGCCATCCTGGCCGGCATTCCTGGCGAGATAGATCATAGCCCGCAGGCCGTATTCGCCGCGTTTAGAGAGATTCATTATCTCCTATAAATCCTACTATAGTTATAGAATATACACAGAGTATACCGACGTTTTTTTAAGTTGTCAAGCGATTGTTTGCAGTATTGTGTTGGTGAAATAAGTGGCAGTAATATGATCTTGATTTCAGTACAAGTCGGAAATGATGTTCGCCAATCTATCAAGCGATCCTTTATAATAATGCTCTTCGAGAAAATTCTTTACAAACATTACCTAATTTGTTAATATAAATAAAATTAATCAAACTAGCTCATCCATGATTTTTCTTAGAACTCCATACAACCCTCTTCATAGAACAGCCCACATCCTTTTTCATCCCCGGATTCTAGGAGATCTCGATGTTGAAAAAGCCAACATCAGCGCCTAAACCGGGAAGATACTCCTTCCCACTGCAATGCCGTCCATTTTTTCAGCCCCAGTTGGATCAAAAAAATAAGGTAAGCGAGATGAAGAGGAAAATAACCTATTTTGCCTTCTTGGCGGAAACTTATATTGAAACGAACAGTGAAAGCACGATCACAACCAATGTAGGTGTTGAGCATCTAGGAGATTGAGATGAAAACCCAAAAAAGGATCCATCTAGTTTCCATAGCCGCGGTTTTGGCATTGTGTGCATTCGCCTGCTCTTTCCTGGCTTCGAAAGGTGAACAGCCTCAGGTACCAGAAAACCAGGCAGATAAAACCGAGAACCATGCAGACAACACCGAGAACCAGGCAGAAGGTATTAATCATTTTCTCCCGACAGCTACAAACACGCTGCCCTCCGAGATACCATTGGAGGCCAACGGACAGGTCTCGTTCATCCGCTACGGGGTTCGGGTAGATTTCAAGACGGGCTCTCTCTCCTATGATACTGAGGGGTTTCCGCTATCAAGTTGGTCCAACCTGTCGGAGTCACCCACACTCGGATATCAATATGCGATCGATATCTTCGCTTTCGAAGACGTTGATTCTTATACTGACGTGACGCCAACCACGGTGGATATTTCAATTTTCTTTGAACATGGCGGGGAGAACCTCGAGTTCGTGTTTCCCTTCCCCCGCAAAGAAAATACATTTTTCCCTGTAGCGGAATTCACCATACTATCACTGGAAGATGAGGTATTAACTTTCTATCAGTTGTCTTCTGGCAGTGTAAGCGTGCAGATCATCTCGGCCAATCCCGGAGAACCTGCAGCGGTCTCAGGGACTTTCAGCGGAACCTTCTCGTTCTTAGACGTGACCACTGGCGCCACAGACCCCACTCGGGGATTTGAAGTCAGTAATGGGACATTTCAGGTTGACAACATTCCCTACATCAATATTTACGAATAAATGGCGGAAAAACATCAACAGGTTTGTGATCCGGCAGTTCGGAAAAAAAAACAGCCGGTGGTCACCGGCTGTTGCGTCCAATTGGTCAGTTCTACTCGCCGTCTTCGATCGGCGCAAATGGATCCATGGGATCCAGGCTGGCCCTGGATTGGGTGTGCTGCAGTGTCCGGATGCCGTTGCGGACTTGGTTCAGGATGCGCTCCATCTCGATCTCCAGGTTGGTGAGGGTTTCCATGATGTATTGGTCGGCCTCGGTGCGGGTGGCTTCGGCATCCCGCTCGGCCTGCTCCAGGATCTGGGCGGCGCGCTGGTGCGCGGCTTCCACGATCGTGTCTCGCTCGACGATGTTCTCGCTCTTCTCGCGGGCCAGCTGGACGGTGCGATTGGCTTCTTCCTGGGCCTGGGCCAGGGTCCGGTCGCGCTCGGCCAGCATCTTCTCAGCCTGTTTCACCTGTTCGGGGATCGCCACACGCATCTGGTCGATGATGTCCAGCATGCGGTCTTCATCCACGATCACGTTGTTGGTGAACCAGATCGGGCGGCTCTCGTTGAAGAGTTCCTCCAGACGGTCGACTAAATGCAAAATATCCATACGCACCCTCTTATTACGACAAGATCATCATTCAAACCGGCAGTAACATGCAACCCGGGTTAGACAGGATGATGCAAGAATTAAGCCTACATGCAATCTGAAAAACCGGCAACACGACAATTCGGGCAATTTTTAATCCCGCAGGGCGTTGGTGGCATATTCAGAATCGCCTTCCTGCTGGCTAAACTTCTCTTTGATCGCCTGGTGGACAAAATCCGGCACCATCGTCGAGACATCCCCTCCCAGTGAAGCAATCTCCCGCACCGTGGTGGAGGAGAGAAAGGTGTGCTCCTTGCTGGTGATCAGCGCCATGGTCTCAATCCCGGGTGCCAGTTCGGTGTTGGCCAGCGCCAGGCGGAACTCGAATTCAAAGTCTGAGAACACCCGCAGCCCGCGCACGATCACCTGGGCGTTGATCTCATTGGCAAAATCCACTGTAAGCCCGGTGTAATGCTGGACGATGATCTTGGGGTTCGGTTCAAAGGCCCGCCGCACCAGTTCCAGCCTCTCGTCGGGGGAAAACAGCAGGGTCTTCAGCGGGCGGCTGTACACCGCGACGACCACCTCATCGAACAGTTTGGTAGCCCGGGTAGCGATATCGATATGCCCGTTGTGGATCGGGTCGAAAGTGCCTGGGAAGAGCGCTCGGATCATTAGCTGATATCTCCTTCTCCGCCGGACCAGCGCTGCTTGAGCGTCTGCACAAGGGCCTGGTGTTCGGCGGCTTGCAGTTCCGGATCCTGATCCAGCAATATCTGGGCGTGTTTTCGGGCTTTTTCGATCAGGCGGACATCGGTTAGGGAGGCCAGCTGCATCTCTGAGAAACCAGCCTGGCGGGCACCCAGGAACTGTCCGGGGCCGCGCTGCTCTAGGTCTTTCTCCGCCAGGACAAAACCATCATTGGTCTGGGCCATTACCTTCAGCCGTTCGTTTTCCGCATCGTCCACGGATTCCGGGATAAGCACGCAGAACGACTTCCCGCCGCCGCGGCCGACCCGGCCTCTGAGCTGGTGCAGCTGCGCCAGCCCGAAACGGTTGGCACCCTCGATCACCATCACATTGGCATTCGGGACATCGACCCCGACTTCGATCACAGTGGTCGAGACCAGGACATCAAACTCCCGGTTCCGGAAGCGGGACATGACCTCATCTTTTTCGTCCGGTTTCATCCGGCCGTGGAGCAACCCGAGTTTGAGTTTTCGGAAGACCTCATCCTGCAGCCGCTGATGTTCTTCGACCGCGGCTTTGGCTTCCAATTTTTCACTTTCCTCCACCAGCGGATAGATGATGAACGCCTGCCGCCCTTCGGAGACTTCGCGGCGGATCAGGTTATAGATCCGTTCGCGTTCGGTGGGGTACAGCACGTAAGTATCCACCGGCTCGCGGCCGGGGGGGAGTTCATCCATCACGGTCAGGTCCAGGTCGCCATATACGGTCAGCGCCAGGGAGCGCGGGATCGGTGTGGCTGTCATCACCAGCAGGTGAGGGTTTTCGCCTTTGGCCCGCAGGGCAGCCCGCTGCCGGACCCCGAAGCGGTGCTGTTCGTCGATCACGGCCATATGCAGGTTGGCAAACTCGACCGGATCTTCCAATAAGGCGTGCGTACCGATCACCAGGCGGATCTCGCCACTGGCCAGCTGGCTGCGGATCTCTTCCTTTTCGGCGTTGGATGTAGCGCCGATCATCAGCCGGACCTGTTCCGGCGCGAGCAGCCCGCCTTCACCGGCCAGCAGGGTGCTAAACGAGCGGTAATGCTGTTCCGCCAGGATGCTGGTCGGTGCCATCACGGCCGCCTGTGCCCCGGCTTCCAGAACAGCCGCCAGCCCGAGGGCAGCCACCACCGTCTTGCCAGAACCGACATCTCCCTGGATCAAGCGGTTAAGCGGGTGGCCGCTGGCTAGGTCGGCCAGGATATCGTCAAAGGCGCGTTGCTGGGCATCGGTCAAGACAAAGGGCAGCCGGGCAAACTGGAGCTGCTTCCATGCGTCATCGACCAAGAATGGGCGGGCTGTGCGCTCAGACCATTGCCGCTTCTGCTGCGCGACCCCCAGTTGCAGGAAGAAGATTTCATCAAAGGCCAAGCGGTGCCGGGCGGCTTCCAGATCGTCCCACGAATCGGGGAAGTGCACCTGCAGCAGGGCATCTGGCAGACTGAGGATATCAGCGCTTACTTGCAGCCGCTCCGGCAGCGGGTCCTGCACACGCAGCGCCCAATATGAGACCACTTTATCCATTTGGGTGCGCAGCCAGCGCTGTGAGATCTTGGCGGTCAGCGGATAGACCGGCAGGATACGGTTGGTGTGCAGATTCTTTTCGTCCAGCGGTTCCCATTCGGGGTTGGTCATCACCAGGCGGCCGAGATACTGGTCGATCTTGCCGGCCAGCACGATCTGATCGCCTTGCTTGAGGGATTTCAGGATCCAGGGCTGGTTGAACCAGTTGACCCGCAGCGCGCCGGTGCCGTCGTTGATGATCACTTCCACCAGCTGGCGTTTGCCGCCGTATAGCTTGCGTACGGAGGTCGATTGTACGGTGCCGAGCACGGTCAGTTCATCGCCAAATTTCAGCCGGTTGATGGTCTTGAGCTGGGAGTAATCATCGTAACGGCGCGGCAGGTGGTAGAGCATGTCTCCCAGGTTGTGGATGTCGAGCTTGCTCAACCGTTCGGCGTTCTTGGGCCCGACGCCGTCCAGCACCGTCACAGAGGCTTCCAGCGCGGCAGGCGGCCCATCCGGACGGGGGCGCGGCGCGCGGCGTTTGAGCGCTGGTTTGCGGGCCGGGGTGGGGGTTGGTTTGCGGATGACCTGTGGTTCTGGTGCTGGCGTTTCCGTTGCGGTTGCCGGTTCGGCTTCCGGTGCAGAGGGCTGCACTGCGGCTGGTTTCTCAACCGGCTCGTCGGCCTGCCTGGCCGGAGGTTCCTCCGGTGATGGGCTGCCAAGCTCCCGGCGCATGCGGTTCCACAGCCCTTTGAGCACATCCCGGCGAGAATCGGGGGTGAGCCGGCCGTAGTCCCGCAATCGGGCGCGGACAGCCTGGATCAGGTCTTCGGGCAGATCGTCGTGCCGGGCTTCTGCTTCCCAGGCGTCCAACATTTTTTCCAGCCCGCCAAAGACCGCTTTGTCGTCATAGCCCCGTTCCGCCTCGAGGCTGAAAAATTTCTGCAGCTTTTCTATCGATGGTTTCATAAGTTTGTCTATTTTATCAGGGGTTGACGAAAATCAACAACCGGAGCGGCTGTGCAGTCTGTCTGGGCAGGCAGCGAAAACGCTCCTGTCAGGTTTGATTGGCTGTCAGGGAATGATCAACTGCCGGTTTGTGCCTGGACGAGAGCAAAACCCAGCCCGCCCACTCCGACATGCGTGCCGATCACGGTGGTCACGTTGCGGATCATGGGAGGTGTGGAGACAAGGCTGGCAAACCGGGCGGCGAGCAGCTCTGCTTCCGACAGGGCATTGGTGTGCAGGATGGCCAGCTGCTCCAGCGAGCCGCTCTCGGTCAGGATCTCGGTCAGACGTGCGACCCCCTTGCTGCGGGTGCGGGTTTCACCCAGGCGCAGCACGTCACCCTGTTTGATCTCAAGGAACAGTTTGACCCTGAGCAGGGATCCGATCCCATAACGGACCCAGGAGACTCGCCCGGAGCGTTTGAGCTGGTCGAGCGTGTTCAGCATTGCCACGACCCGCAGCCGCTGCTGCACACTTTCGATGGCCTGCAGTACGGATCCCAGGCTGCCGCTTACAGCTGCACGGGCGGCGTCGAGCGCCTGGAACCCAAGTCCGAGGCTGATCTGGCCGCTGTCCACCACCCGGATACGGTCACCAAATCCTTCGGCGGCGACACGGGCGGCGCTGTAGATCCCGCTGAGTTTCGAAGCAGCGTGGACCGAACAGATCTGCTCAAAGCCCTGGGCGAACAGTTTTTTATACAACTGATCGAACATCCCGGAGGACGGGGCGGCGGTGGTGGGCGGCGGTATCAGGCCGGGCAACTGGTGATAGTAATTTTCCCTGGTGATCGTTTCCCCATCCAGGTGTTGCTGGTCATTGATGATCAGGATCGCCGGCACGACCGAGATGTGGTGTTGTTCCGCAAGTTCGGGTGGCAGATCGCAGGTGCTGTCGGTCACGATGGCGATCTTCACTGTTCACTCCTCGCTCTGGAGCAGAAAGATACCCAAGCTGTGCGGGCCGATCATCAATGCCAGTTCGGGACTGATCGTGTGTTCTGAAATATTGAGGGTCTCAAAATCCATCGCCAGACGCTCCCGCAGGCTGCGGGTTTCGGTCTCGAACGGTGGGACTCCCTGGATCAGCGCCAGGTGGTCGAGGGTTTCGAATTCGGTCACGAATTCGTGCAGCAGGTCCACCAGATGGCGGAGGTTGCGGGCTTTCTGGGTGTGGGTCATTTCACCCGCTTCCAGCACATACAGCGGCAGCATTTTGAGGTGCTCGCCAACCACCGCCTGAGCATGGCCGAGCATGCCGTTGTGGCGCAGATAGCTCAGACCGGGGATACAGAAGAGCGAGTAAAGTCGGGGCAGCAGGCTGCGCACCAGTTCGCTGATCTCGGTCACCGATTGGCCCTGTTCCGCCGCGGCGGAGGCCGCCTGGACGACCAATCCGAGGCCGGTGGCAATCGTCTGGGTATCGATCACCTCGATCTCTGCCACGCCTTCCATCGCTTTGGCCGCTTCGAGGGCATGCTGGCAAGTCCGAGTGAGCGCCTGAGCATGCACGATCACCACGATCCCGGAATAGTGTGCCGACAGCTGGCGGTACAAAGACTCAAATTCTTCCACACTGGGGGCCGACACCCGGGTATTGAAATCGGCAGGGATCGAGGGGGCTAGGTCGTTGGCGCGGACCTGTGTGGCAGGTTTTCCGTCCAGCGGATCCATCCGCAGGGAGACGATATTGACCAGCTGGCGGCCAGGAAAGGCCGGAACCGGGAATTGGGCTGTGCTGTCGGTCAGGATGCAAGTGTTGGCCATGGACCGATTATTCGATGGCGAAGATAAACTGGTAATGCGGCTGCCCGCCTTCCTGGATCTCGATCTCGTGATCGGGGTAAGCTTCTTCGATCTGGGCCGCGATCTCGCTCGCATCGTCCAGGCTGATGTTGTTACCGTAGAACATGGTGATCAGTTCATAATTGTCCATTTTGATCTTCCCCAGCAGCGACAGGCAGGTCTCGGCCAGGTCGGAGGAGGAGACGATCAGTTTGCCATTCAGCATCCCGATGATCTGCCCTTCTTTGACCTTGACGCCGTCAATCTCCACGGTTCGGGTGGCGGTGGTGATCTCGCCGGTCTCGACCTCATCGAGGGCGGCAGTCATCTCTTTGACGACCTCGTCAAAATTACCGTTTGGAGCCAGGCGCATCATCGCTGCCAGGCCCTGCGGCACCGTTCGGCTTTTGACCACATGGACCTGTTTGACAGTCAGTTCGGCTGCGGCTTCGGCAGCCAGGATGATGTTCTTGTTGTTAGGCAGGATGATAATATTGTTGGTCGGCAGGTTTTCAAAGGCGGCCATGATATCCTGCGTGCTCGGATTCATGGTCTGACCACCTTCGACCAGGGCGGCGACCCCCAAACTGGCAAATACCTTTCCCAATCCAGTACCAGGCGCAACAGCAACCGTGCCGATCTGGCCGGGCTCCAGCGGGGTAAGTTCGATCCGGCTGGCAGCCTTTGCTTCGAGGGCTTCCATCTGGGCCATCAGGTTTTCGATCGCGACGTTGGTGACGGTCCCGATTTCCATGCAGAAATCGATCGGCAGGTAGCGGTTGTCGGTGGGGACATGGATGTGCATGCGGTACATACCTTCTCCTTCACCCACCTGGATGGAAGTGCCCATCTCTTCG
Organism: Anaerolineales bacterium; assembly: GCA_020059485.1. GTDB lineage: Bacteria > Chloroflexota > Anaerolineae > Anaerolineales > UBA11579 > UBA11579. The sequence goes on along the minus strand of JAGVCA010000046.1, from coordinate 25,103 downwards.
AGGCGGGCATAAAAATTCTCAAGATCAAAGGGATTGCCTGGGCGGAAGTCAACCACCACTTCGAAATCCTGCCCCTCCTCGATCGCCTCCATGGAGTTATCAAATTTGAGTGCGTCCAATGGTTTAACCTCGGTCAGCGGTGTGTCGAGCGATTCGCCGTTGATCCAGCGGGTCATCCCCTCCAGCAGGAAGAACAACCCCTTGCCCCCGGAATCGACCACGCCGGCGTCTTTGAGGACGGGAAGGAGTTCGGGCGTGTGTTCAACGGAGCGGGCTGCAGCTTCCACCGCGACTTCGAGCAGTTCGACCGGATCATCGGTGCGGTCCAATTCTTTTTCGGTGGCTGCGGCTATATCTTTGATCACGGTCAGGATGGTGCCCTCCACCGGCCGGACAACACCTTTATAGGCGGTATCCCGCGCCGAAGAAAAAGCCCGCGCCAAAGCCTCACCGGTCAGGTGCTTTTCATCCTTCATGGCAGAAGCGATCCCCCGCCAGATCTGCGACAGGATCACCCCCGAGTTGCCGCGGGCACCCATCAATGCGCCTTGGGCGACTGCGCCAAACATCTTGCCGGCATGCTGTTCGGGGGAGTTTTCAATCTCTTCATAGGCCGACTGCATGGTCAGCATCATATTCGTCCCGGTATCGCCATCCGGCACCGGGAAGACATTGAGCGCATTGACGGTCTGTTTATTGGTATTCAACCAGGTCATGCCGGCTGCGATCAATTCTTTGATGTTCTGGCCATCGATCGGATGGTGCTGGAGGATCAGTTTCCTGTCCAATGTTTGTTTCTTCTCGCTCGACATAAATGCTCCAACTGATTGGGATTGCTGCCGCCTGGCAATGTGATGCCCTTAGCGCGGCAACTCTGGGTGAGGCTGACACCCATGCCGTTTCAGCATCCTGGATGCTGAGATAAATATTGTAAGGGCGGCTTACTCACCGTTGATCCGCAGCCCCTGAACATGCACATTCACATTGTTGATCGGCAGGCCGAGATACTTCTCCACACTGAACCGGACGGTGTTGGCCACGCTGGTGGCCACCGATTTGATCCGCGTACCATACTGCACAATGACATAGATATCGATGTTCACCATCTGGCCTTCATAGGTGACTTCGATCCCGTGAGTCGGGTCCTGTACGATCCGGTTGGTGATGCCATTGACAAGGTTCTTTGAGGCCAGGCCGACCACACCGTACGACTTGATCGCCGACTGATAGGCAATCGCGGCGATCGCTCGTGCAGAGACATGGATGCTTCCGTAGGGATTGATGTCTTCGGTCATTTGTTTCCTCTTGTTGAATATTAACCCAATCGGGTTGATTTAAGATACGTGTTGTGGTAATATTTTTCGGCTATCCACTGTTGGTGGATACCCACTCCCATTGGATAAGTTCTGTTAGTGGGTGTAATTATACAGTAATTGTAAAGGATGTGAACGATGGCAAAATGTTCTGTATGCGGAAAAGCGACAACTTTCGGGCGCAACCGTCCATGGTCGAAGAAGACAACCAACCGCACTTTCAAGCCGAACCTGCAGAAAGTCTCTGTGATGGAAGGCGGCCGCAAGGTCCAGAAGGTGATGTGCACTCGTTGTATCCGCACCATGGTCAAGACTGCCTGATATCTGCCTGAACTGACCGCAATACCCAAAATGAGGTGGCTCGCCGCCTCTTTTTTGTTTCCTTAAGTTTGACACGTTAGACTCCTGCCGCTAGGATCCCAATTTTTTCAGCAAATCCCGCAGTTGGATTGTCCCTTGAGCCGCGCCGTCCGGGTGTTTGAAGATTGCCGTTGCGGCTACGAAGGTATCGGCTCCTGCAGATAATGCCTGGGGGAGCGTTCCGGTGCTGATGCCGCCATCCACCTGCAGCCGGACATCCAGACCAGAACCTGCCATCCAGGACCTTACCAGACGCACCTTTTCCAGCATTTCTGGGAGGAATCCCTGTCCGGAATATCCCGGATTGACGGTCATCACCAGGGCGGTATCCAGCAACCCCAGCACGGGGCGGAGCGCGTCTACCGGCGTCCCGGGGTTGATCGCCGCGCCGGCCTGGCAGCCGAGCAAACGGATAGCCTGCAGCGTACGGTGCAGGTTGGGGCTGGCTTCAACATGGATGGTGATACCGTTCGCGCCGGCGGCGGCGAAATCTTCGATATAGCGCTCCGGCCGGTCGATCATCAGGTGGACATCGAGGTACAGGTCGGTGACCTGGCGGCAGGCAGCCACAATCAACGGCCCCATCGAAATGTTGGGGACGAAGTGCCCATCCATGACATCAATATGGATCCAGTCCGCTCCGTTGTCGGCTACAGTCCGGATCTCCTCTCCCAGGCGGGTGAAATCAGCGCTGAGGATCGAAGGCGCCAGAAGCAGTTTGTGTTCAGTCATGGTTCGCTTTCTGTGGTTGAGTTGCTAGAAAATGTTGTTATATACCCAGATAAAGAAAGGCAGAAGCCCGCCCCAGGCGACTACCGCCAGAAGTCCAAGGAAGACCGCCAGCCAGTCGACATCCAGGATGCTCAGGCTTTGTTCATCTCGCAGTGCTTCTGCAATCAGCGGAGGCCGGCTGGGCTGCGGACCGTTGATCGGCTCGGAGATTCGGCGGGCGGGCCGCGGCTTGCCGGACAGCGATTGATCCAATGGTTCGGATGGCACCCGGGCGCTGCCGCTTTGCGCCCGGCGCATGGCCGTGCGCGGCTGTGAATTGCCGGGCAGGTGCTCGCGCTGGACGATCTGCAGCACTCGGCCAAGCTGGTCGGCCGTCCGGTAACGGGCAGAAGGCTCTTTGGAGAGTACTTTCAGGATGACCTCTTCCAGCGTTTCGGGCAGGAAGGGGTTGATCTCGGAGGGCGGGATCGGATTGGCTTCCCGGTGCATTTTGGCCAACTCGGAGGAGGTTTTGCCAAGGAAGGGCAGCTGGCCGGTGAACATCAAGTACAGGACTACGCCAAGTGAATAGACATCCGAAGCCGGGGAGGGCGCTTCGCCGGAGGCTTGTTCGGGAGAGAAGAACTGCGGCGAACCCCAGACGACATCGCTAAGCTCATCCGGGTTGATCGAAGCCAGCGCCCGGGCGATGCCGAAGTCGGTGACCTTGAGCTGCCAGTCGGGGGTGATCAGCAGGTTGTGCGGCTTGACATCGCAGTGGACGAGTCCGGCTCGGTGCGCATAGCCAATACCTTTACAGGCCTTGATCGCTAGGTCCAGGCCGCGGTCAAGGTCCAGCCGGCCGCGCTCGTGGATCAGCGTGTTCAAATCTTTGCCGGTGACATATTCCATCACGATGTACAATCGTTCCTGGTCGTAGCCGAAGTCGTAGACCGTGACGATGTTGGTGTGGCTCAAGTTGGCGGCGGCTTTGGCCTCCTGTCGGAAGCGTTCCCGGAAAGCGGGGTCCTTGGCATAGCGGGAACGAAGCACCTTGATGGCGACATCGCGTTCCAGCATCAGGTCTTTGCCATTAAAGACCATTGCCATCCCGCCGCGCCCGATCAGGGTGTTCAGCCGGTACCGGTTGTTGAGCAGTTTGATCTCTTCCATCGTTCTGCCCATGATTGTACCGGAAAGCAAGTTGAATTGGTAGGGGGGGCAAAAAGTCGGTTGCTGTCTCCCTCAGTTGGAGTACAATGTGATTGTGGACCGCTTAAGAAGGATCTTCTCCGCCTTGGGGTCGCTGCCGGTGTTGCTGAGCGCGGCCGGGATGAGCTGCCTGGTGCTGGCGTTGGTGTTCATTACCTCCGGCGTGTTTTTTCCATCTTCTACCCTGCCAGACCCGGCTTCGGCCCTGACGGTGATCCCGGGGTTGACTTCCACGCCGTACGTGCCCACCGCCACACCGACGCAGGCCCCCACCCAGTCTTCGGAAGAAGCCGGCCCGCTGCCAGGGGTGCTGGGGATTGGCGCGACCGTGCAGATCTCCGGCACTGAAGGCTCCGGCCTCAACATTCGTGAGCAGCCCGGCCTGAACACGGGGATCCGCTTTGTGGCCCTGGATTCCGAGGTCTTCACGGTTGGGGATGGCCCGCGCGAGGCAGATGGCTTTGTGTGGTGGTATTTGTTGACGCCGCTCGATGAGGACCGGTCGGGCTGGGCGGCGGCTGATTTTCTCTCGGTGGTTGTACCTGAGAACTGATTCTGATCCTGCGGGGGACTGACCGGCGCTGTTCTGCTTGCCTTTAAGGGCTGGGTGGGGGATAATAATTGGGCCACGAGATTGAAAGGAACAGCCTTGACCAAACATCCCGATGAACCCAAACCAGTCGATATCTCTGCCAAACGCGAGCAGTCCCGGATGACGATCAAATGGAGCAATGGCGAGGAATCGACCTTCCCCTTCGACCTGCTGCGAAACTCCTGCCCGTGCGCCGAATGCCGCGGCGGGCATGCCAACATGAAATCCGAACCGGATGACTCCATGTTCATGATCCCCCTGATGGATGCCAAGGCCACACAACTGACCGGGATCAAACCGGTTGGCGGGTATGCCGTCAGCCTGGAATGGGCCGATGGCCACTCCCACGGGATCTATACCTGGCACTATCTCTATTCCCTGCACCTGCAGCAGGAATCCAAACAGCAATAAGTCAATCCACCGATCCAGGGAGACATAGATGGCGAAGCAGAAACCCCGCATGATCACTGCCCAGGACCTGTACAACATCACCGTGCTGGAACATCCACGCTGGAACCCGGCCGGGAATGAGGTCATTTATACCCAACTCCAAACAGACAAGGCCGCCAATGGATACAAACGCACCCTGTGGCGCTGGCGTCAGAATTGGGAAGAACCCCGCCAGTTCACCAATGGCGGCAAGTTGGATTTCAGCCCGCAGTACAGTCCGGATGGTCAGAAGGTGGCATTCCTCTCAAATCGGGGCGGAAAACCGCAGGTATATATAATCCGGGTGGATGGCGGCGAGGCCCGCGCACTGACCAGCATGCCCAATGGGGTGCGCGGATTCAACTGGAGCCCGGATGGCAGCCAGATCGCCTTTGTCTCGCCGCTGAATTCAGCCGAACGCCGGCTGGAAAAACAGGGCAAATTCCCTCCGCCCCCGCCGGCAGATGAACTCGACGGCAAAATGCGCAAGGTCACCGATGAGCACGTCGAAGCCGAGCGGGTCGACCCGCGCGTCTACAGCGGGTTGCCCTTCAAGGCCGGGACGGATTTCGTATCGGACCGTTTCAGCCATATCTTTGTGCTGGAAGTGGAGAAAAAGGAAGCCAAACCCCGCCGCCTGACCGATGGAGACGTAGATTTTAACGCACCGGAATGGTCTCCGGATGGCAAAATGCTGTGGACTACCACCGTGCGCAAGCCGAGCCAGGATCGTTTTTCGGAATCAGATATTGTCCGGATCGAAGTTGGCAGCGGGAAGGTGGAACGGCTGCCTCGCTCCGGCTTTTATGGGATGGATCCGCGTCCCTCCGGGGATGGGAAGTGGGTGGCTGCCATGACGATGCAGGACAGTTCATCGTATGGGCATCTACCCCGGTTGACCGTTTTTAAACCCGACGGCACCGGCTGGCGCGATCTGAATCTGGAAATCGACCGTTCGATCGGCGAGCAGGGCTACCAGTACCAGTTTTACTGGGCGGCCGACAGTCTGGGACTGTACTGTCTGATCGACGACCAGGGCTGGAGCCGGGTATTTTATGTTGACTTGAAGAGTGGCGCCTTTTCACTGGTGTGCGGGGACCAGGAGTTGATCGAGTCCTTCCACCAGAACGCGGCCGGCGATGTGATCTTTGTCTCACGCAGCACCGTCCACCCGCCGGAACTGTTTGTCTGCCGGCGCGGCAAGCAGCCAGAGCGTCTCACCCGGCTGCATGATGATTGGCTCAAACAGGTTCAGGTAGCCCCCACCGAAGAGATCCGGTATAAGGCTCCGGACGGCCGCGAGATCCAGGGCTGGATCGTTAAGCCGCCGGATTTCTCGCCCAAACAGAAATGGCCGCTGGCCCTGAATATTCATGGCGGGCCACATGTCATGTGGAGCCCGGCGGCGCATGCCATGTGGCTGGAATGGCAACTGCATGCCGCCCGCGGGTATGTGGTCTTCTTCTGCAACCCGCGCGGCTCGGACGGCTATGGCAATGAGTTCCGCTCAGCGATCCACGATGCCTGGGGTGAGGCGGATGCAAATGACATCCTCTCCGGCGTGGATGCAGTGGTGTCCAGGGGATACATTGACGAGAAGCGGATGGCGGTCACCGGTGGCTCGTATGGAGGCTACATGACTGCCTGGATCATCGGTCATGACAAGCGCTTTGCCGCCGCTGTGGGGCAGCGCGGCGTGTACAACCTGATGTCGTTCTACGGCACCACCGACGTCCCGCGTCTGATCGAAGGTGAGTTTGATGTAATGGCGTTCGATGATCCGGAGAAAATGTGGAAGTACTCGCCCTTTGCGTATGTCCGGCAGATGCGCACCCCGTTGCTGCTGATCCACTCCGAGCAGGATTACCGGGTGCCGATCGCCGATGCTGAGCAAATGTTCACTGCGCTGAAGAAGCTGGGCCGGAAGGTGGAGTTTGTGCGCTACCCCCGCGAGGGGCATGAACTGTCCCGCTCGGGTGAGCCAAAACACCGCATCGACCGGCTGGAGCGGATGACTGCCTGGTTCGATAAATACTGCAAGCCGCGGAAAGCTAGCGACTAGTTTTAAACCAGCAGGGCGGAGGTGATCCTCCGCCCCGCTGTTGTTTGTGGGGTTATATTCCGTTATTTGGCTTTGACGCTGATGACCTTGGGCTTGGCCTCTTCGGCTTTCGGCAGCGTCAGGGTCAGGATGCCGTTCTTCATCTCGGCGTTGGCCTTGTCCGACTTTACGGCGGCTGGCAGGGTCAGGCTGCGGGAGAAGGACTGGTAGCGGTGCTCGCGCAGATGGTACTTAGCGCCATTCTCCTCAGTCTCCTGCTTGGTCTCGCCGCGCAGGGTCAGCAGGTCTCCAGTGATCTGGATATCGAGGTCCTCAGGTTCCAGACCAGGCAGCGTGGCTTTTACGACGATCTCGTCCTCTGTCTGGTACATGTCAACCATCGGCATCGCCCAGCCGGTGCGGATGTTCGCCGGGGTGGCGAAGAACTCATCGAACAGGCGGTCCATATCCTTCCTCACAGAAACCAGGTCACGGAATGGTTCCCAACGGGTGATGTTTGACATAGCAACCTCCTTCAATAATGATTTGCTAATTTAATGATAAACAGCCTGCGTAAGAATTTCGCAAGCTGTTCGTTAAAAAACTATATGAATGGGACCGGAACTAGCGTTTGTAATCTACAAAGCGGTAACCGACGCCCCGTTCGGTCAGGATGTATTTGGGGTTAGAGGGGTCCTCCTCCAGTTTCTGGCGCAGGTAATTGACGTACAGCCGGACGTAGTGCGGCTCGTCCTGGTATTCATAGCCCCACACCTTTGCCAGGATCTGGTCATGGGTGATGACCCAGCCAGCATTCTGCACCAGGTGGTAAAGCAAGCGGTATTCGGTTGGACGCAGTTTGACCAGTTCGCCTTCAACCCAAACCTCGCGGCGGTCAAAGTCGATCTTCAAGCGGTCATCCACTTCGATGATGCCGGAGGACTGTCCGCGGGCGGTATCGGTGCGCCGCAGCACGGCTTTGACGCGGCTGACCAGCTCGCGCGGGCTGAATGGCTTGGTGACATAATCATCAGCGCCCAGTTCCAGGCCGCGCACCCGGTCATCTTCCTCGCTTTTGGCGGTCAGCATGATCACCGGGACATCATGGTTATCCCGCACCATCCGCAAGACCTCGAATCCGTCCAGGTCTGGTAGCATCACATCCAGAAGGATCAGGTCGGGCAGGGTTTCCCTCAGCCGGTCCATCGCTTGCTGGCTGGTAAATGCCTCGACCACCTGAAAGCCGTCGTGTTCCAGGTTCAGCCGGATGAAACGCACCATGCGTTCTTCATCGTCTACGACCAGTATCTTTCGATTGGCAAATTGAGTATCTTCCATATTCTTTCCAATGTTCGGATGGGTTTTATCCCCGTCCTCTTACGCCGCAGGCTCACTCCCTGACAAAGCCGATGATCTCCTCTTCCTGCTCGGATGGCAGGATCTCAAGAAAGTTGATCTTGTCCCACGGCCAGACCACGTAGCTGATCTCCTCTGCGCCAAGGTAGGTCAGATCCCGTCCATCACGCCGCCGGGGGTTCTTCACCAGCAGGATGACATCTTGCGGGGTTGGCATTTCCTCGATCTCTCCGATGATCGGCTCTTCCCCGCTGATATGGAGGATAACATTTATCACCATTTTTATCTCCTGAGTTGTTACCTGTTCTGCTGGTCCAAGTACGGTCTTATTGCCGGATCAACGCCTGGATCTTGAAACGCCCGAGCGAGATCACATCGCCGTGGTGCAGGACCTGGTCGTGCAGGGGCGGAATCTTGGTATTGTTGATCCGGGTGCCATTCGAAGACCCCAGGTCTTCGATGAAGAATTCGTTGTTATTGATCTTGAAAGTGGCATGCAGTCGGGAGACACCCTGGGTGTAGGCATCGTAGGGGGAGAGGTCGATGTCAGGGAGGATCGATTGTCCCTCGCTGATCCTGCCGATGGTGAATTCGCTGCGGCCTTCCAGTGGGATAATTTGACCTGTCCGGACGATGTGCAGATTGATCTGGGCGCTTCCGACCTGCAGCGGTTCGGCTGGGGGCGGGGCAGGTTCGACCGGGTACAGCTGCGCATCCGGGGCTGGTATCGCGGCTGTGGAAAGTCCGCTGCCGCTGACCAGGTTGGCACCGCAATCACTGCAGAAAATTGCGCCTTCCGGTTCAGCGGAGGAGCAGTTGGGGCATTGGATCGTCATGGGTGCAGTTCCTTATCGAGTTCAGGGTTCACCAACGCTCTGGTGCCAAATTTGATCTTTTTCTGTGCGTCCTGGTTCATGCCTTTTGAATTCCCGATGTGGTCCAATTCTAACATGACGGTCTTGGCTAGGTCTTTCTCGCCGGAGGTCAATAGCTGGGTTGCCAGGCTCTTGAGGCGGAACGCGGCGCGTTCCAGGTTGCCGGTGCGCAGGTCCACCTGTGCCAACTCCTGCAGCCGGTAGAGCGACAGCCGGGAGAGTGCATCAACCAGGATCTTGGGCGGCGGATTGATGGGTGGCTGTTGGTGCACCGGACGCGAAAAAGTGATCCGCGAGTTGATGTTCGGGATGGCTGCAGAGGGGATGGCGAAATCGAGGCTGCCGTCCAGCAGCACCAGATCGCCGGCAATTCCTGTGGTCTTGTTCACCATCAATTCCAGGATCACACTCAGGCTTTGGCGCAGCGGTATATCTCCGATCAAGAGATTCTCCTCGATCGGGATGGCGCTGGTATTCGGGAATAAACGGAAGGCATACCGCAGTTCTGTCGCTTCGTTGGTGCGGAAGCGCATTTGGGCATTGCTGCCGTAGATCTGTTGGATCTGGCCAAATTTCTCTTCGATGAACTGCTTGATGGCAGCAGGCGTTTGGGCATACGTCAGCGATCCGCCGGTGATCGAAGAGAGCGATTCCAGGAACTCATCGTTCCATTCATAGCCGATTCCCAGACTGTGAATGGTGACGCCCTCTTGCGAGGCTTCACGCGCCAGGTCGAGGCACAGTTTTTCATCCCCGTAGGTCCGGCCGTCTGTGATCAAAATCAGGTGGTTGCTGAAATTGGGATGCAGATGCTGCTTAACCTCGGCATAGCCGGCTTGCAGACCTTTGAAGATCTCTGTGCCGCCAGCTGCCGAGATGATGCTGATCCGGGCTTCCTGCAAGTTGAGCTTGCGGCTGCGGGTGGCTGGGATGATCACTTCGGCGCGGTCATTGAAGGTCACGATCGAGAGGATATCATCCGGTTGCAGCATCTGCAGCAGCCGGGTGACCGTCTCTTTGACCGTATTCAGGCGGGCTCCATTCATCGAGGTGGAAGTGTCGATCACGATCGAGAGATTTAACGGCTGCCGTTTCTCCGGTGCGGCGGCAAGGTCTGGCGGAGCCATGATCGTCAGCAACACATACAATAATTGCGGGCTGTCTAACTGGGTCAGGGCATCACGGCTGTAGATCGTATTGACCAAAAACTTGCCAGGCGCGGAAATATCTTCCGGCAGGAGCTTGTTATAGGCAGACCGTTTGGCCAGGTTGGATAACGTTTCGTATGCTTCCTGGATCTGGAGAAAAATCTCGGAGGCGCGGCTGTCACTGTTCAGGTCGGGATGGAACCGCCGGGCGGCAGCGTGGTAGGCTGAACGGATCTCGTCCTGAGTGGCAGACTGCGGCAGACCAAGCCGGGCGTAAAAATTATCCAGATATCCCGTTACCATAGATCAATTCGACATTCGCACCAACACAACTGTGATATTGTCAGGCCCGCCGCGAGCATTGGCGGCATCCACCAGGCTCTGGCAGGCACGCTGGGGGTTGGCCGCCCCACTGATGATCTCGAAGATCTGGTCTTCAGAGAGCACACCCCAAAGTCCGTCGGAACACAGCAGCAAATAGCCTGGCTGCGGGATCGAGGCGGTGAATACATCCGGGTCAGGGACATCTCCCTGCCCCAGAGCGCGGTACAGCATGGATTTCTGCGGATGGTTGACTGCTTCTTCAGCGGTGATCTGTCCAAGTTCTTCCAGCCGTTTAACCAGGGAATGATCTCGGGTTAGTTGGTGCATGCGGCCATCGAGGAATACATTATAGGCCCGGCTATCGCCGACGTGGGCCAGCGTCATCTGTGTCCCAATCGTGATCACGGCTGTGACCGTGGTGCCGCCGCCCGGTGCGCTTTTGGTGATCTTTCTGTGCGCTTCCTGGATGGCAGACTTGATGATCTCCTGCAGTGATTCCGCTGGCGGGGTCGGGTTGTTGCCGTACAGGGCAGTAAACAGTCTGTCGATCAGGTAACTGCTGATCGTGCGGACGGCAGTCTCGCTGGCCATTTCTCCATGACTGTGCCCACCCATCCCATCTGCAACGATGAATACACCAAACGGCAGCGATGCGTTGGAAGCCCCGATCAAAGAGGAGTGGGTAAAGAGAGCGTCCTCGTTTTTGTCGCGGGATTTCCCGACATCCCGGGCAGCCCCGACCACCAGCTGCATTGGCTGGATACGATGTTCACCATCTGTCAGCCGGTTGAGCTGTTCTTCAGATAGCGGGGCCGTCTCGGCGTCAGCCATTTTTATGTCCCGGACCAGAGGGCTGGTCCTTTTGAGCGTTTCCTGCTCGGGCGGGCTGCTGGTTTTCGATTTGAAGAGGTTTTCGAATAACTTTTTCACGGAAGGTCCTTAAAGTGGGATCGGTCAGGCTAGCAAGGCATATACCATCCGGTCGGAGGAACCGACGTACACCAGGTCATTATATGCAAAGGCTGAACCGGTAATTGGGGCTTCTGTCTGGAACTTCCAGCGCAATTGGCCCGTATTGGCATCCAGGGAGTAGAAAAATTTGTCCACTGACCCAAAATAGATCGAATCCTTGTAGATGATCGGCGAGGCGGTGATCTGGTGCTGGGCCTGATACCGCCAGATCTCTTTCGAGGTTTGCGCGTTCACGCAATAAAGGACATGATCGGCTGCCCCGACGTATAGATGATTGTCGACCACCATTGGTGAAGAGATTGAAGGCCGGCCAAACCTGAACCGCCAATGGACCCAGCCGGTATTGGCATCCAGCGCATACAGGGTCGCATCCACCGAAGTGAAATAGACGATCTCGTTGACGACTGTCGGAGAGGAGGTGACAGCCCGTTTGGCCCGGAATCGCCAGCGGGTATTCCCGCCAAAATCAAGGCAGATCAACTCGCTGGACTCGGTGCCGAAGTAGATATTCTCCTGAATGATGAACGGGGTGGAACGGACCCCGCCGCCAGCATCCATTTTCCATGAGAGCCGGCCGGAGAGCAGATTGATGGCATGCAGGTATCCGTCGTCTGAGCCGATAAAGACATGGCCCTGTGCGATCGCCGGAGAGGACCGGAATGGACTGGTCCCATAATAGATCCACACCTCGCTGCCGGAACGCCGTGAAATGGCATACACCCGGTTGTCCTCGGAGCCAATAATGATGTTGTTGTCATACACCGCCGGTTTGCCCGGCAGACCGCCCTGGGTGGCATACTTCCAGAGGAAGGCACCGTTGGATGCATCCAGGGCGTACAGGTTGTGGTCGTAACAGGGGACAAACAGCATGCTGTCCTGTACCACCACGCTGCCGCGGACTTCATCTTCGCATTCGAAGCTCCACACCGGTTTGACCTTGGTTTGCGGGCTGACGGAGGTGGTCACCCCCAGGAAATCTTTCAGCAGGCCTGTCTTGCGTCCGGCATTGATCAGCGCTTCTTTCATGTGTTCGGCGCTGTCAAACCGATCCTTTGGATCGTATTCGATCGCCCGGTTGATGACGGCGACCAGTTCATCAGAGACATTGAGGTTGATCTGTTTGATCGGGCGTTCGGAGAAGGTGAAAGGCGCTTCCAGGCGCGGGTCGCGCAAGGTCAGCAGATGGTGCAAGGTGGCGCCAAGAGCGTAGATATCCACTTTTGGGGTTGCTTCACCGCGGTACTGGTCTGGCGGAGAATAGCCCTGGGTGCCGATCATGGTGTTTTTTTCGTTCGGGTCAAACAATTTTGCGATGCCGAAATCCACCAGCATGATATGGTTCTGCGGGGTGATCATGATGTTGGATGGTTTGATATCCCGGAAGATGATCTGCTCAGGTTGGTTGGAATGCAGGTAGTGCAGCACATCGCACAACTCGATGCCCCAGGCGATCACCTGTGATTCGCTGAAAAAGGTAGTCGTCTCTGCCAGGATGGCATCCAGGTCTCGCCCCAGGATCATCTCCATCACCAGGTAGGCGCGGTCATTGTGGATGAAGTAGTCATAGATCCGGGGGATGGACTGGTGCCGGAGCGTCGCGAGGATGTTTGATTCGCGTTCGTAGTTCAGATAGATCTTTTTTCGCACCAGCGGGTCATTGATCTGGCTGATCATCTCCTTGACCGCAACCAGCCGGATGGCCTGGAAATTCTTGTCCCGGGCGCGGTAAACCGTCCCCATGCCGCCGATCCCGATGATGTCCTGGATCTCGTATCGGTCCATCAGCAGGTCGCCAGACTTGAGCTGGGTATTGCCCTCTGACTGGAAACCGGTATTGAATTTACGCGTTGAAGAATCCGTCAAGGATCACTCCTGTGTGTGGTGCATTGCTCCCATGTATCATTATAGGCGGAGACCGGGAAACAAGCGGTAGATTAACATAATAAATCCATGATGAGAAGTTTCCAACCCGCCAAAAGTATTATAGCAATTCTCAGGAGATGCGTTTCTTTTTTTGGATGGCTGTTTGCAGCTGGCCGGCGATCTTGCGGTTGACCGCCATTACGGTTGGAAATGATTCCTCAGGTTTGGACCCGGGTTGGAGATAGGGGAAAGGGCTGCCGCTGCCATGCAGTTCCACAACCCCGCCGGACTCTGCCAGCACCAGCCACCCGGCGGCAATATCCCAGATCTTGGGGATGGCCTGAAAAGCGCCGATCGCCGCACCGCGGGCAACGATGCAGAAATCGTAGGCCGCCGCGCCCAGCATTCTGAATTTGTAGGGCAGGTTGACCTCATAGCGCTGCATGGTGTTGGAGCAGCAGGCAAAGAAGGCGGTCGGATATCCGGGCGGATCGGTGGGACCTGCAGCGGTTGGCGGTTCAGGAATGCGCCCTTGCCAGCTTGCGCGCTGTACAACTCGTCGTACATCGGAAAATGCAATGCCGCTGTGGTTGGCTTACCCTCCTCCAGCCGGGCGATCGAAACACCCCAGGTGTGCAGCCCGAGGCTGAAATTGGTGGTCCCATCCAACGGATCGATGACCCACAAGGCTTTGTTGGGAGTAAATTTGAACTCGGTGCTCTCTTCGGTCAGGATCAGATCATCCGGGTAGGCCCGCTGAATGGCTGACTTGATGAATGCGTCCGCCTGATAATCCGCTTCCGTCACCACCGAGCGGTCGGCTTTGAGGTGCGCCTGCGTCCCGGATAGCCGGAAATAGCCGGCCAAGAGGTCGCCGGCCTGCCGGGCAAGGTTTTCGGTAAACGTAAGGATCGGATCCATGCTGTGCTTTCTGGTGTGTGGACTCGCCAGGTATTCTATCATGCCGCCAGGAAGGGACAGCGGGATCGGCGGTATAATGTGGTTTGATCCTCCCCGGAAGGAAAATCCACATGAAACCAAACCAGAAAAAGATCGCAGAAGGCATTCTCTTTACCGATGAATACCAGCTGACGATGGCTCAGCTGTATTATCGCTTCGGGCTGCACGAAAAGAATGCCCAGTTTGATTACTTCTTCCGCGATTACCCGGAATACGGCTCTCACAAGGCTGGATATTGCATCAATGCCGGGCAGGCCTGGCTGCTGGACTGGATCGAGGAGGCGCGCTTTGGCGATGTGGAGATCGAGTATCTGCGCAGCCAGCGTAGCGCAGCCGGTCACCAGCTGTTTGCAGATGACTTTCTCGGTTGGCTGAAGGCGCATGGAACCTTTGAGAGCATCAATATCCTGTCCGTGCCCGAAGGGCGGGTGGTGCACCCGAACACGCCGATTGGGGTGGTGACCGGGTGGCTGGCGATGGCCCAGATCCTGGAGACGGCATTGCTCAACCTGCAAACCTACCAGACCCTGATCGCGACCAAAGCGGCCCGGATCAAAGAGAGCACCCAGGGCCAGATGCTGCTCGAGTTTGGCGCACGCCGCGCCCAGGAACGGGCCGCCATCGCCGGGGCACGCGCCGCTCTGATCGGTGGGGCAGACTATTCATCGAATGTCGGTATCTCGCACGTGCTTGGTTATCCGCCCAAAGGGACCCACGCCCACAGCCTGGTGCAGGTCTTTCTGGCGTTGGGCGGCTCGGAACTGGATGCCTTCCAGGCTTACGCCGACCTGTATCCCGATGACTGCATCCTGCTGGTCGATACCATCAACACCCTGGATAGCGGCGTACCGAATGCGATCAAGGTTTTTGAAGGGCTGCGCCGGAAGGGGCACAAACCGGTCGGCATCCGGCTGGATTCCGGCGACCTGGCCTATTTGAGCATCTGCGCGGCCAGTATGATGGATGACGCCGGTTTTGAGGATGCCAAGATCGTACTCTCCAACAACCTGGATGAACTTGCCATCTGGCAGATCATCACCCAGATCCAGCAGGAAGCTCCCCGCTACGGCATCGAGCCTGATGTCCTGGTCCGCCGGATGGTGTATGGGGTTGGCACCGGGCTGATCACCTCGCGCGGAGATGGGGCGCTCGACGGGGTGTACAAGCTTGTGGCGGTGCAAGAGCAGGACGAGTGGGTCCCGGCGATCAAGATCTCCGAAACGCCTCAAAAGACCCTGACCCCCGGTGATAAACGATTGTTCCGGGTATATGACGAGCGCGGTCAGGCGACCGCCGACCTGATTGCCCTTAGTGATGAGAATGTGGCAGATCAAGATCCGCTGGTGATGCGGCATCCCTCCGTGGGATCAATGCGCCGTTCACTGCCAGCCAGCCAGATCAAACGGATCGAGCCGCTGCTGGAGGAAGCCGTCCGTGACGGCCGACCGGTGCAGCCCTCCCCAACCATCGAGGAGATGCGCGCTTTGCGAGAAGCCGATGTAGATAAACTTGACCCGGGCGTGCGCCGCCTGGTCAATCCGCATGTCTATCATGTCTCCCTGACCCAGAAACTGTGGGACCTGAAGCAGCAAATGATCAACCGCCTGAACATTGGCAATCACACCGAGTGAAAGGAACTGCTTGATGACCTCACGCCAAATGCTCCCGCTGCCCGCTTTTTACCAAGCCGACAAGGTCGGCGAGGTCTGGAAGGTCGATTACCAGCAGCTTGCCGTGGATGCCCGCCAGTGGGCGGACGAGCATGGCATCCAGCCGGCTGGACAGGATGAGGTGCGCGTCAACCTGCTGCTAATCGACGTACAAAACACCTTTTGCCTGCCCGGGTTTGAATTGTTCGTGGGCGGCGATTCAGGGATGGCGGCGGTGGAGGACAACCGCCGGCTGTGTGCGTTCCTGTACCGCAACCTTGGCCGGATCACCGATATCACCCTGACGATGGACACCCACCAGGCGATCCAGGTGTTCCACGCCCTGTATCTGGTGGACGCCGATGGCAACCACCCGGTGCCGTTCACGCTGGTTTCGGCAGAGCAGGTCGCGGCGGGCGAGTGGCGCTTCAATCCGGCCGCGGCGGCGGCCCTGGGTGTTTCGCAGGAGAAAGCCCAGGCCGACCTGGCGCATTACGTCCGAGCGCTGGAGGAGGATGGCCGATACGAGTTGACCATCTGGCCGTACCACGCCATGCTGGGAGGGATCGGGCATGCGATCGTCCCGGCGGTGGAGGAGGCGGTCTTTTTCCACAGCGTGGCCCGCTATGCCCAGCCGCGTTTCGAGATCAAGGGGCGGAACCCGTTCACCGAGCATTATTCCGCTCTCGGGCCGGAGGTGACCGAGGACTCGGCCGGAGAGCCGCTGGGGGCGGTCAATCAGGCCATGGTTGAAATGGTAGGGGAGTATGACCTGACCGTGATCGCCGGGCAGGCCAAGAGCCACTGTGTGGCCTCGACGGTCAGCGGCTTGCTGGCGCATTTGCAGCGGATCGACCCGGCCCTGGCGAAGAGAGTGGTACTGCTGGAGGACTGCACCTCGCCGATCGTGACTCCGGGGATGGATTATACCCCGATGGCGGATGCCGCCTATCAGCGCTTCGCGGAGGGGGGGATGAAGGTGGTGCGCAGCACCGATCCGCTGGAGACCTGGTATCCGGGCTAATGTTCCCTATCAGATCCGTCCAAAAAGATACAGGGCATAGTCCTGGGGGAAAGTCTGAACGCCTAACTGGTTGAGTGCGGCCAGTAATTGAGCCCGATGGTCAATCCCGTGCGCCAGCATATGAAAAAGCACTTGCCAGGTCATTAGTTTTCCATCTGACTCCGGATAGGGGGCATTAACACTATCGTCATCGAGTGTAGTGAGCGTTGCGCGTATCTCGTCCTCAACGAGCTTGCGGTGGGCCAGCACTTTGTCGCGCTGTTTGCCGAAATGCACCGGGTTGCTGTATCCTCGCGGTTCCTCACCGCGCAGACCAGTGAACCAGCGCCGGTCAGTATCGAGCATATGCACGATCTGGTTACGGACCGATCCGAGTGAATACCCCAGGTCTTCTACGAACTGGTCATTGCTTAACTGGCTGACGGCTTCCGCCCAGATCTTGTGGTTGAGGTAAAAGTGATAGTCGAACAGTATCCGAAACTGGTCGGCTTGCATGTCACCCTTCCAGCGTGCTGGTGACGATCTCGGTATAATCCTGGGTGACCGTTTTGTCCGGATTAGCGCCCAGCAGTTTGATCAGTTCGGCGATCAGGGCAGCTTTTTCCTGGGCGTCGGTGCGGCTCCAGGTGCGCGATTTCACTTCCAGATAATGCCCCAGCTGCGGTTTGCGGACGGTGTCGATATTGACGTAGAACTCTTCCTGCTTGTAGCGCACCAGCCAGCGGCGCCGGTCTTTCTCGATGAACAGTTCGCTGTCCGGGGTGAAGTATTCACGCAGGAAGCGCAGGCTTTGAGTGGCCGGGGCCAGGAAGCGGGAGCGGGAGAGCAGCACTTTGCTGGGGAATTCCTCTTCGCGGGTCGGGCCGACGTGCGTCAGCCGGGCCCGGACGTACTCGACCTCCCCGCTGGCGTTGATGAACTCGTCCTCACGGTGCCGGACGGAACCCTGGGCCGGGTCGTTGAAGATGAAGTAGGTATCAAATTCGTGGTAGTGCCGCCGATAGACGATCTCGAGTTCCGGGCGTTCCAGTGCCTGGACGATCACTTCCGGATCGCTGATCTGAACCTTGGCCTGCACTTCGTAGGATTCGCCTTCGGTCGCTCCCCCGATGGCGATCAGTTTGGCCAAGACGGATTGCTCGCGCTCGAGCAGGAAGTGGTCGATCCGCCGGGCGTAGGATTCGGCGTCGGCCAGCAGGGCGGGCAGATTGATGGTCTTGAGTTCCCGGTCCTGCATCAGCCAGCGACCATTGACCATCACATCGGTGACATCGGTGGACTTGCCGGCATACACGATCTGGGCGTAGATCCCGTCCGGATCGCGGCGGAAGCGCGGGCTGTTGTGCAGGGAATTCAGATCTACCAGGATCAGGTCAGCGCGCTTGCCAGGCTCCAGCGAACCGGTCAGGTGGCCGATATGCATGGCTTGAGCACCCATACGGGTAGCCATCAGCAGTGCCTGTTTGGCAGGCAGGGCGGTCGGGTCGTTCTCGCGGGTCTTGGCCATGAAGGCTGCCAGCCGGATCTCCTCAAACATGTCGAGGTCGTTGTTGGATGAAGGGCCGTCCGTCCCGATGCCGACATTCAGGCCTTCGGCCAGCATCCGGGTCACCGGGGCCATCCCTGAGGCCAGTTTCATGTTGGAGGAGGGGTTGTGGGCCACGCCGGCGCGGTGATTGCGCATCGTGTTGATCTCACCGGCATCGACGTGGACGCAGTGGGCGAGCAGCAGCTTGGCATCAAAAAGGTTTTGTTTCTTGATATACGGGATCACCGGCATGCTATTGTCGCGCCGCATGTTTTCGACTTCAAATGAAGTCTCGGAGATGTGGGTGTGCAGCGGGACATTGTGCTCGGCGGCCAGGGCGGCGCAGGCTTGCAGGATCTCGGCTGTGCAGGTGTAAGGCGCATGCGGCGAGACTGCGGGTACGATCAGGTCGTGGTGCTTCCAGCCGACGATGAATTCCCGGGCCGCTTCGAGTGAGTCCTCATAGGAAGGTGCGTCTGGAGAGGGGAATTTCAGGACGGTTTGCCCCAGCACCCCGCGCAGCCCGGCCTCGACAGTCGCTTTGGCGACGTCCTCTTCGAAGTAATACATATCGGCAAAGGCAGTGACACCCGACCGGATAAATTCGGCACAACCCAGCAGGGTCCCCAGGCGGACAAAATCCGGGGAGACGAATTCTCGTTCGACCGGCATCATATACCCTAGGAGCCAGACATCCAGCCGAAGGTCGTCCGCCAGGCCGCGCAGCAAGGTCATCGGGACATGTGTGTGGGCATTGACCAGACCAGGCATCAGCAGCTTGCCGCCGCAGTCAAATTCCCTGGCATCCGGGTAGATCTTCTTGAGTTCAGCCTCTGGGCCGGCTGCCAGGATGGTTTTGCCCTGCAGGGCTACTGCGCCGGGCTCGTACTGGTTCATCTCAGCATCCATGGTCAGCACAATGGCGTTGGTCAATAACAGATCTGCTTTTTCAGACATGGGCTTCCTTTCAGTCTGGGGCCGGACTGCGGTTTGTTGCCAGTATAATACGTGAAAGTTGCCTGTTCGGCAAGCGGGTGATTCCCGCGCAGTCGGACAGGGCTGGACTTGAATTTATCAATCGATCGATTGGAGGGATTATGGATATCTTCGAAGCGATCAAGGAGCGGGATTCAGCCAAGGTACAGGAGGTCCTGCGAGATCGACCCGATTCGATCAACCAGGTCAGCCCGGAAGGAAACCGGCCGGTGTTATTTGCGCTATATTCTGGTCAGTTGGAACTGGCGATGTCTTTGAGAAAGCAGATGGATTCGATCAATTTGTGGGAAGCCGCTGCACTTGGTGAGGTCGAGTCACTCCACCAGGCAGTGGAGAAAGGGCAGGCGATCAATGACCTGGCGCCGGATGGATTCACAGCCCTGGGTCTGGCGGCTTTCTTTGGCCGGATTGAGGCTTTGGCTTGGCTGCTGGCAAACAGCGCTGATCCAAATATCTCTGCGGACAACCAGATGAAGGTTCGCCCGATCCATTCTGCGGCTGCACATAGGGATGCAGAAGTTTCCCTGCAAATGGTCAAAGCCCTGATCGAAGTAGGGGCGGAGGTCAATGTTGCCCAGCATGGCGGCTGGACGCCCCTGCACCAGGCCGCAGATCACGGCCATCACGAGCAAGTCCAGCTGCTGCTAGATGCTGGTGCCGATCCTGGCCTGAAAAGCATGGACGGCCGGGTGCCTGCCGATATGGCGCGTGAAAAGAGCTTTAATCAACTGGCTGAACTGCTGGCTTTCTGATCAGACCAGATCTCACTATTGAAATATTGCTCCTGAAAAGCGGTTGCAGTTCTGATCTCTTCCAGGCTTAAGTTCGTCCCTGCAGGCGCAATCACCAGCTTGTCGTCGTCTTCATCCAGCCGGTGGATGACCGCGATGCAAACCCCGGTAAAGACTTCCACCGGACGATCGACGCCGACCAGGTAGGCATCCAGTTCTTCGCCATCTCCGCTGATCACACCCGGCAGGTAGCCATAATTGAGAAAATACTCATGCCCGAAGGTGGGATGGCGCGAGCCCAGCGGCCGGTCGATATGGATGGTCAGCGTCTGGCCGAGGTAGACTTTAGCGGCTGTCATTGGTTGCTTCCAGGGAATCCCGTTTTTCTCTGCTTAGCAGCAAACTAAATAGAGGAATGGTGGGGAACAGGATCCCAGCGGATGCCAGGATGGCTGCCGGTATGGAGAATAGTTTTCCGAGAGTTCCGATCAACGGTCCGCCGCTCATCTGGCCCAAGGCATCAATCTGGCCGGTCATCGACAATACGGTCGCACGGACGCTCGAATCCACCTTGTGGTTGAGGTAGGCTTCCGAGAGGGGGAAGGTGATTGTGCGCAGGGTATCGAAGAACAGCAGGCACCCGACGGCCGCCCAGAACCAATTGGTCAGGGCAAATCCGATCATAGCGGCCACCATCAGGGCGTACATCACCTGCAGAGCGCGGGCCAGACCGAGCGAATTGGCGGTATCTATCCGGGAGCGGGCTATCTGGGTTGCGCCGATCACCAGCAGGTTGGCGGCAATGCTCAGGATGGCGAACCATTCCACTGCGCCAAGCGGAATGCCGGCGAATTCAGGAAACGTGTAATTGGTCAGCAGGTAGGGTTCTTTCAGGCGGTCCCAGCCTTCACTGTACAACCCGACAAACAGAGCGATCAGTGCATACCAGACCAGGGTCGCGCGGCTGCGGATCAGATCGTATCCGCTGCGGGCAGTGACCGCCATCTCTCGCCAGCTCTGGCGGGTTTCCTGTGGCGCTGGTTGGAATCCAGCCTCGTCCATCCTCAGCACCAGGAAAACGGCCAGCAGCAGGAACAGCCCGCCGCCTACGAAATATGGGAGCCGCAGCGAAACGCGGGCCAGGGGGACAGCCAACACGATCCCGACCAGATTGCCGATGGTCAGCACCTGGCGTCCGCTGAGGAACAATTTGCCGGCCTGTTCCATGCCGACCTCATCGGTGATCCAGGCCGATCGTGCCCCGCTGACGAAGGTCCAGCCGATGCCCCAGACGACCTGTGCCAGCAGGACGGGAACGAAGAGCGGGAAAACGCCTTCCAGGATGAAACCAACGCCCATAATGGCAGTGCCCAGGATCACGGACAGGCGCCGGCTGTAGACATCGGCGATCACACCAGTGGGGATCTCGAACAGGAAGACAGTCAGTTCCACCACGGTACCGAGCAGCACCAGTTGGAGGATGTCCAGTTTGACCACCTCTACCCGGTAGATCGCGCTCATCGTGAAGGTCACCTTGTACACAACACCGGTGAACAAGGCCATCATAAGATAGATCTGGGCGGCAGGTCGTTTGGTTTGCATCATAAGACAAAACCCCGGCAGATTTGCCAGGGTTTTGGATTGTATCAGAAATGTCCGACGTTTTTTAGCCTTCTTCGTCGTTATTAGGAAAGAACTGGTCACCCAGCTTGCGGAGCGAATCTTCCCAGACGTCATCCAGCGGGGTAAAGGATTCCTCCTCAAAGGAATTTCGGAGCCGGTCAAAAAAGTTGGTCAGGCGCAGTTCCGGGAACTTGGCATCCAGCGAAGAAACCTGCTCATCTACACGGTCGACAAGATCGTCGGCCAGGGTTTCCAGGGTTGAGAGGTCAAACTGGATGGCGAACAGGTGGTTGATCCGTTCCATCACGTTCAGCCAGGCAACAAAGTCCTTTTCGATCAAAATATTCTTGTTATTATCCTCAAAACCGCCAAACTGGAAGATCGGACAAAAGGCGTACAGACCGATGCTCTCAACACCCTGTTCTCCGGCGCGTTTGCTCAGATAGGAGCCGATGCTGGACGGTCCCTGATAATTGGAGGGGATCGCTGAGATCTCTTCCAGCGTCGCGCGCAGGTGGGGCAGGCTGAGGATGCCGTGGATGTGACGCTGGCGGTCGTAGGGTACTTGCGCAAACACGCCGCCCAATTGGACGATCTGGCGGATATTCAGTTCGCTGACCACTTCCAGGAAGGCGCGGGCATACCGTTCGGCATCCAGGTGAGGTTCATCACCAAGAAAGATGACAACTCCCTTGCCACTGACCTCGGTGTAATACAAATCGTTGGACATGGTTTGAAGGCCATCGGTCACGCCGTCGTTGTGGCGGACGATCGGCCGCAGGAATTGCTGCGCTCCGGGAAGTTGGAAAAGGTAGTAGCCATCCGGATTGATCTCGCCGATCTTGCGGGCGTTGGTCTCATCGATCAGAAAACGCGGCAAGCCGGAGGAGACTGCCCCGCCATCGGCCCACTGCCGCCATCCGGCGATCATATAGATTTCGCTTATTTGCGGTTTTTCCCATAATGTAATTAGTTCGGACATCAGGTTTACCTCTAAATCGAGTTGGTGTAATATTCTATACAATATAAACAGATGAGGTGAAGGATATTAATCTTATATTTGGATGGTGGCGAGTAAGGGGAACTGCCGAAAAATATCTACCGATACTCTCTCCCCATCGATGAGCAATGAAATGAAGAATAGATTAAGAAGACTTGCATCGAGAATAGAAGCTCCGGATTGGATCCTGATCCTTTGCCTGGTCAGTTACCTGATCTACACTGTCTCCAGCCTGACCGATTATGGGGAAGCCTGGGACAATGTGACTATGTATCAATATGGAAAACAGACCGCGCAAATTTATTTACATCCTTTCCAAAAATATTTTGAACATGAATATGGTCCAGTCGATATCAGGTTTTTTGGACCTTTTTTAGTTACGGTTGCTTTTTTGTTTTCAAAAATTTTTTCGCCCTTGTTTCCGTTTTGGTCCCCCCTTGAGTTTTTCAGATTCATTTATTTTCTGACGTATCTGGCAGGAGTTGTAGCGTTGTATTCTCTCTGTAAACGCTACTTCTCAGGCTGGGTTGGGATCGGAGCGGTCCTGCTGTTCATATTTCAGCCTCTTTTCTTCGGGCAGGCGCCTGTCAGCCCCAAAGACACGACCTTTATGGCATTGGTGATCATTTCTCTATATTTTGGTCTCAAGATGATCGATCAGGTCAGGGAGAACGCAAATCAATCCCCACTCCTGAGTTTACACCAGGTCAGATCCCTGGCGGGGTTGGTGGTATTCCTGATCCTCTTTGCGGTGTTTCACCAACAACTTATCGAAACCTTTTTGTCCTGGGTGATCAATTCAGGTGATGAGAACCTATTCAGGCAACTGCTCGAAAAATATGCGACAGAGTACTCTGCTGATCGGATTGGCGGATATGTCGCCAGGGTATCCATGCTGGCACGCGGGCTCGTGATGGTATCACTTTGTGTTGTTGCCATTCTGATCATCACCCCAAGATCATTGGCAGAAGGGATCCGGCGAACATGGTCAGCATTTGGTGGGAAATTCGTGATCCCGGCGGGAATTCTGCTCGGACTGAGTATCTCAGTTCGGATACTGGGTTTGCTCATCATTGGGATTTTGGTATCTATCCTGATTGTTAAAAAATCTTTCAGGATCAGGTTCTTCCAAATTGCAGCGTATAGTTTGACTTCAATCCTAACGGTATATGTAACCTGGCCGTATTTATGGCCAAGACCGATCGATCGGTTTGTGTCTGCATTAAGCATCAACCTTGGACATCAACACGGCCCTCCGGTTTTATTCAACGGACAATCCTATGCTGCCAGCAGTTTGCCGGTGAGTTATGTGCCAACCTTGATTGGCATTCAGCTCACGATCATGCTTCTCTTACTTGCAGCTGCCGGGTTGGTGATCCTGTTGGTGATCAAAAAACAGCGTCCAACCGAACTTATGATTGTTATTGGCTTATGGTTTTTCATGCCGGTCTTGCTTTTTATGGGGCTTAGGCCTGCCCTGCATGACAATATTCGGCATGTGCTTTTTATTCTTCCGCCCTTATTTTTACTTGCAGGGTTAAGTTTGGAATTTCTATTGCAGTGGTTGAAAGGAAATAAATATCTATATTTGGGGTTGATATTGGTGATGGTATTGCCAGGAATTCTCCATATCGTTGAAGTTCACCCATATGAATATATTTACTTCAATCAATTTGCAGGCGGTACAACTCAGGGAGCGGCCTTGTATGAGAAGGATTACCTTGCGCTATCCCTTTCTGAAGCAATCGAGTACGTAAATGAGGTCGCTCCGGAGAATTCGGTTGTCTATGTTTTGGGACCAGAAAATATTGCCAGAAACATCATCAGAGATGATATTGCAGTGATCAGCCGGAACAACAACCCGGCTGACTCATTGGATCGACCTGATACCTATTTAGTGACCTTCGAAAAGCTGAATGATGAGGCGTTCACGACCTTGTATCAGGTAATGGCTGGAGATGTGCCGCTTGGCGGTGTTTACATCTCATCCTTTCCTGATTGATATCTAATTTCAGCAATGATTTGAGCTTGTTTCGATCGGGGACATGGGGGTTTTCCCTCAGATGATCAGCGCAGGCAGATTGCACCAATTAATCCAGTGGTGGGACACGTACGATCCATATGCACCGGGACCCTATGCTAATCTTTGGGGATCTGCTTGAGGACCATTAGTGGGACGCCCTGGACTTCAGTTGTGTAGATGACTGGAGCTTCCGGCAGGACCTCCCCGGTGTAATCCTGCCTGAGCGGGATCAAGGCGTAATCAAAGCGAGAGAAATCCTGCTCCTGTAGATCGAAAATAGTTCCGGAAAATATCGTCTTTTATTCCGTATGTGAGAGCATGACCCTCACCGGGTGAACTACAACACCCTCTATCCCCTCGATCGCCTTGGGGA
>JAGVCA010000016.1 GCA_020059485.1 Anaerolineales bacterium | reverse complement strand
GCGGCTTCCTGGCCGATCTGGTCGAGCCAGTCCATATCGAAATCGTCCTCGTCTTCCAATACCGGAGCGGCGGGTTGCTCTTTTTCCGGCGCAGCTTCGCCGAGGCTGGCGAGCCAATCTTCCTCTGCGGCTGCGGCATCTTTCTCAACGGGGGGAACAGTCGGTGACTCCTCGGCGCTGGCTTCTTTGGCCGCTTCCTGGCCGATCTGGTCGAGCCAGTCCATATCGAAATCGTCCTCGTCTTCTTTCACTGGCTCGGCCGGCTGCTGGCTGTCCTGATCATCAGACAGGCTGGTCAGCCAGCTCTGATCATCATCCGGGGTGCGCTCTGCCGGCGTGATCGACGCGGCTGGTTCCTTCTGCACCTCCGGACTGTCCTCTTCTATCTCGTCCAACCAGTCTAGCGGAAAATCTTCCTCACTATCAAAGACGGGGGGAGGAGCGCTCACCTGGGCAGTCTCTTCGATCGAGGTGGGATCTTCAGAAGCGGCCGCTTCTTCGGAGGCTTGCTGCCCAATCCGCCTCAACCAATCGGTGTCAAAGTCGTCTTCCTCTTCCAGCACGCCTTCCACCGGTTCATCGGAAGATGGTATTGCTTCGTCTGGCTCATCGGCAACCTGTTTGGCAGCCAGAAAGCGGGAAATGGTATCATCGCTATCTTCTGACGGGGATTCTTCTTTTTGGGAGAGTGAGGATAACCAGACAGCAGTCTCATCGCCGGTGTCCTCCGGCAAAGTGACCTCCTGGCTGACCGGTTCCTGATCCGGCATGGTGGCTCGCTGTTCGGGCGATGTGATCAGTTCTTCTTCGGGTACGCCCTGTTTGGATGCCAGATTTTCCAGCCAAGCCATTTCGTCATCATCAGGTTCGATCTCAAGCCCGCTGTGCTCCGAGGGCTGGGTTTGCCCGGCCGCAGAAGGTTCTTCGGTTTCCAATTCCTCCAGCCATTCCGGACTGGGCTGTTCGGATGGCGCCTCGAGGGACTGCAGCCATTCAGAATCAACTTCTGTCCCTTCTTCAAATTCCTCTTCAAACTCGCCGCCGGTTTCAGGCGGGGCCATTTCCTTGATCCAATCCGGGATCTCGGACATGACGATCTCACCGTCTTCTTCGTCTGCTTCCGCGGGTTGGTAAGGCGGGTAATCCTCGGCAGATTCAGGGTCCCCTGGTTCCCAGCCGGCATCGCGCAGGAATTCCGGCAGTTCAGGCTCAGCCTGATCTTCCTGGTCCGCAGGGAGTGAGGTTGGCGCCGTGTCAGCAGTCCCCGCCTGGAGGGAGGCCAGCCAGTCCTCTTCCGGTTCTTCATCAATATCCGGGTCAGAGGACAGTCCGGGTTGTTCATCGCCAACCCCGGTTGGGGCGGTCTCCTCGGTCAACTGGTTCAGCGAAGCCAGCCAGTTGTCTTCCTCATCCTCCGATTCGGACACCTCAGGCTGGAGGGCTGCCCCTGGGAGGGTATCATCTTCGTCTCCTTGCAGTGAGGCCAGCCAATCGTCATCTGGAGCGCCTCTTTCATGTTCCTCCGATAAGATCGGCGCGCTGGGCAGGGTCTCGTCATCCTGGCCTTGGAGCGAAGCCAGCCAATCGTCGTCATCCTCCTGGCCGGCGTCCAGTCCGGGTTCGGTTGGTTTATCCTCTCCGGGGTCGATCTCGGAGAGCCAATCCTCCTGCTCGAATGCCTTCAGGGCGGCTTCCGGCAGCATTTCTGTGGGGGCTGTGGGGCTGGGCTGCTGAGTATCCGGGTCATCCAGCCAATCCGGGACATTCTCTTCCGGTTCTTCCTGTCCGGCAATCGCCAAACCCAGTGAGGAAGCCCAGGCGGGCTGGCCAGACTCAGCGATGGTCATCAAGCCGGATTCATAATCGAGGTGTTCCAGGGTGACCTGGTTATCGGCGACCAGGTCCGGCATCGGGGATTTGTCATCGACAAAGGCGGCGTAGGGTTCCAGCGCGCTCCAGCGTTGATGGTAGCGTTTGGATTCCTCAATCCGCTCACTCTCCCGCAGGATGAGGGCCAGCAGACGGTTGGCGGTCAGGCAGTAGGGGAGTTTTTCCAGGATGGCGGTGCAGGTTTCGGCTGCGTCCACCTTCCTGTCGGTCTGGTAATACATCTCGGCCAGCAGGCTTTGCAGGTCGAAGCGGTTGGGCTCATCTGCCAGGGCGGCCTGCAATTCGGCGATCGCCTGGTCGTAGAGATGCCCATGGGCGTACATGCGGGCCAGTGCGCCGCGCGTCAGCCGGACGCGGGGAGTTTCCATCCCATCCCGCAGACCGTAAAGCCGGCGCAGTTCACCCTGGATGGCGTGATTCGAGGGCTGGGTTTCGAAGGCCCGTTCCATGTGGTAAATGGCGGAATCGAAGTTGCCTTCATCTTCGCGGATGATCGACATACCGACCTGGGCAATGAAATCTTCCGGAATTGAGGAGAGCACCCGCTGGAGAATGTCGGAAGCATCGCCGTAGCGCTGATCTTCCAAGAAGGCTTTGCCGAGCAGCCGGTAGGTTTCAATATGTTTTGGAAAGGTTTCCAGCACATGCCGGCAGTGGGCGACGGCCTCCTCAAAGAGGCGCTGATCGACCATGTCGTTGACCTCCTGGATGTAGGCTCTCAGTGAAATTTTAGCCATGGGGACAGTTCTCCTTATAAGAAGTATGCCCTATTCTAAAGGAAGGCGCAAGTGATTTATTTGCTAAGATGATTGCCGGTCATATTTTAATTAAAGAACAAGGCCGGTCAATCGACCGGCCTTGTATTCGTGTTGGTGAGGAACTTTACTCTCGAAGGTTGAGAGCCTTCAGCCCTGCATCGTCTTCGACCAGATCGACTTCACGGTCGGAGCGACGGTATGCCCAGATCATGGCGGCGAAACCGCCCACGATCATGATGACCGTAAAGAGGGAGAACCCGGCGTATTCGACCACGATCGGTGCCATGATCAGGCCGACCAGGTTCATCACCTTGATCATTGGGTTGAGGGCGGGTCCGGCGGTATCCTTCAGGGGGTCGCCGACGATATCGCCGACCACGGCGGCATCATGCTGCAGAGTGCCCTTACCGCCATAGTTACCGTCTTCGATGTATTTCTTGGCGTTGTCCCAAGCGCCGCCGGCATTGGCCATGAATACCGCCAGCAGCTGGCCGCTCACGATGATGCCCGCCAGGAATGCGCCGAGGGCCTGTTCTTTGAGCAGCAGGCCAACCACGATCGGGGCCAGCACGGCCAGTAGGCCAAGCGGAACCAGTTCAGACTGGGCTGCCTTGGTGCTGATCTCAACCGCGCGGGAGTAATCCGGGGTCTGCTTGCCTTCCCAGATCGCGGGGATGCGCAGCTGTCGCCGCACTTCCGCCATCATCTGGGCAGCGGCGCGGTTGACGGCTTTGATCATCAGACCGCCAAATAGGAGCGGCAGCATACCGCCGATTAGCAGGCCGACGAACACCGTCGGATTTGTCAGGTTGACGACCGGCTCGTAAGGGCCGCGAATGTCCACAGGCCAGACGCGTTTGATGTCGGTGAAGAAAGCGCCGTAAAGCGAGAGGGTGGCAACCACGGCCGAGCCAATCGCAACGCCTTTGGTGATGGCTTTGGTGGTATTGCCAGCGGCATCCAGGTCGGCCATGATCTTGCGCTGTTCGGCATCCATCCCGGCGACCTCGCCAATGCCGTTGGCATTGTCGGCGATCGGGCCGAAGGTGTCCATACTGACGTTATCGCCGGTGTGCGAGAGCATACCGACACCGATCATCGAGACACCGAACAGGATGTAGGTGAACAGGGTTTCGGATGAAACCTGGCCGTCCACGAAGTAGGAGGGAAGCACATCGCCCTCACCCAGCGGAGCCATGCTGAACAGGAAGAAACCCAGTACCAGCGTCCACATGGCGAAGATCAGACCATCGATCCAGGATTTCTTACGGACTGCCTGGTAGATGCCGCCAAGCACGCCGATGGCGATGGCTGCATACAGGACGATCGTGGCGATCGATTCGGGCAGTGCAGCCGAGTAGATCAGGATCGAGCCAGCCAGGGCGACCACGATGGCCATCACCGCCCAGGCAGAGGAGAGGTAACCCAGGCTCATGCCCTCCAGGATCACGAGGGCGGGGCCGAAGAGCGAGGATTTTGAGATCTGCTGGACCCGCTTGCTTTGTGAGCTGGTGGCGTAAGCTGTCAGGGGGTTGAAAGCCACAGCCAGACCGACACCGATCGCATTCAGCACGCCCATGCGCAGGTCTCCGGCGTAGTAGAAGGAGATCAGGAAGGCGGAGGCGATGGTGATGGCGCTGGAAAGCTCATAGGATTTAAACATGGCCTCTTCGGCATCGGTGTTCTTCCACAGAGAAACAGCATACGTACCGATGATCGAAGAGATCACACCCACACCGCGGATCAGCAGCGGGACGATGATCCAGACCAGTTGACCGGTGATGGCGTTGAGCGCCAGGCCAAGGATCAGGGAGGAGACCACCGTGACTTCGTAGGATTCGAAGATGTCGGCAGCCATACCGGCGCAGTCACCGACGTTGTCGCCCACCAGATCGGCGATCACGGCGGCATTGCGCGGGTCGTCTTCTTCCATGCCGGCTTCGACCTTACCTACCAGGTCTGCGCCAACATCGGCGGCCTTGGTGAAGATGCCGCCGCCGACGCGCATGAACAGCGCCAGCAGCGTACCGCCAAAGCCGAACCCGAGCAGCACATCCGGTGAGGCTTCGCCAAAGATAATGAAGATCAGGGTACCGCCGAGCAAGCCGAGGCCGTCGGTCAGCATACCGGTGATTGTGCCGGAGCGATAGGCGATCTTGAGGGCTTCGCTGTAGGAAACGCGCGAGGCAGAGGCTACGCGGACATTGCCCTCAACGGCCATGTTCATGCCGACAAAACCGACAATGGCTGAAAAACTGGAACCCATAAAGAAAGCGCCCGCTCTGGCTAAACCAATGATCATGCGGGCGTTGTCTCCAAAAATGTGACGGGCTTCAGGTGTCGGGCGGACGATGTACACGGTCAGGAACATCACCACCGTCAGGACCAGGATCATAATGGCGACGGTGCGGAGCTGAGTGCGCAGGTAGGTGTTGGCACCCTGTTTGATATCGCGCCAGACACGCTGCATGGCCTCGGTACCTTTGTCGTATGCGAGGATCTGGCGAGCCAGCCAGAGGGCATAGAGAAGCGCCAGGATGGCAGTGCCGAATACGGCCCACACCATGGTCACTTCATACGGGTGGATTTCCATAACATTCATTGCTTCAATCTACCTCCTAAGTAGTTTGGGTGAGGTTGTTTTCACTTAGAAATGAAAACCCCGCAGACTGGAATACTTTTGTTCCAGTACAGCGCACTCCAGGACCAATTGGATATTTCATTGTGAAAACAGGTGCAGGAGATTGTAAGGTGAGGGGAGAAATGTGTCAAGTTAGAAGTGAGGGTCAATCTTTTAAGGTTGTCTGGACGACTGAGGCGGTATCCGGGGAACATACTTCAAGTTGAAAAAAATAACCCGCCAGACGGCGGGTTATTTTTGATGGCAAATTACTTTTACCGCTCGATGCTTTCTTCCAGCACCGGGACGGGGACAGTGCCCAGCAGGTCCTGGATGATCTTGTTGGCAGCTTTCGGTTCCAACCACAGGTCGGGCTTGAGGATCAGACGGTGCACCAGGGCCGGGACGGCGAACTTTTTGACATCGTCCGGCAGGACATGATCGCGCCCCTGCATGGCGGCCCAGACGCGGGTGAGCTTGAGCAGCGCCAACGAGCCGCGCGGGCTGGCGCCAACCGCGACTTCCTTATGACCGCGGGTTTCCTGCACCAGGCTGACGATGTACTTCTCAACATCCGGGGCGATGAAAACTTTCTCGATCGTCTGGCGCAGGGCCAGCAGCTCTTCCGGGGTGGTGATCTGCGACAGGGCGATCTCATCCTCCTGACGAACGTGGCGGCGGTCGATGATCTCGATCTCCTCTGCCCGGGTGGGGTAGCCAATCTCGACCTTGGCAATGAAGCGGTCGAGCTGGGCCTCGGGCAGGGGGAAGGTGCCCTCATATTCGATCGGATTCTGGGTGCCGATCACCACAAACGGGTCCGGCAGCGGGGCAGTCTCGCCCTCCAGAGTCACCTGGCCCTCCTGCATTGCTTCCAGCAGGGCAGACTGGGTTTTCGGTGAGGCTCGGTTGATCTCGTCGGCCAGGATGATATTGGCAAAGATCGGGCCGCGCCGCAGGATGAACTCGCTCTTCGAGCGGTCGTAGATGTAGCCGCCGGTAATATCGGTGGGGAGCAGGTCCGGAGTGAACTGGATGCGCTTGAACTGCAGCCCGAGCGTTGCGGCCAAGCTCCTGGCGATCAAGGTTTTGCCGAGGCCGGGCATGTCTTCAATTAAGACGTGCCCTTCGGTCAGGATTGCCGCCAGGATGATCTCCAATGGGCGGCGTTTGCCGATCACGGCTTTTTCGATCTCGTCCAGGATGGCGTTACTGGTGGTGGTGATCTGTTTCAATTCGCTGCGTGAAATGACCAAGAGAACCTCCGGGCTGCTGGGGATAAGGGCAATATTATCAGAAATCCTATCAGCATTATAGTGATAAATGTATCCAGCGGCGAATTCTTTAATTATTTGTTAAGGTGGTCGGATTTGTCCGAATGGTATACTCGGTCTATGAGATCACAGGTCTCGAATCCCCGTGAGTTGAAATTAAATAGCCGGCTGGTAGTAGTGGTTGTGGTGCTGCTGGTCGTGATGCAGATCGCCGCGCCGCACAGGATCTGGAGCATCCTGATGATCGGGCTGGGCGGCGCGCTGGCGCTGGGCTTTTTCTGGGCCCGGGCTTTGCGCAGCCATCTCAGTTTTGAACGCGAGATCCGCAGCCACCTGGCCAAGGTCGGCGATCAGCTGCAGGAACGTTTTGTGCTTTCCAATAGCAGCCGTTTCCCGGCTTTATGGGTCTCGGTGATCGACCGTTCCACTTTCCCGCGCTATCAGGTGAATACGGCCCGCTTCGTCGGCGGCAGCAGCATCCGCCGCTGGATCAAGGGCAGTGTGTGTGTCACGCGCGGCCTGTACACTCTCGGCCCAACCACCCTGGAGACCGGAGACCCGTTTGGCCTCTTCCGGGTGACGATCGAATATCCGCAGTCAGAGACCATGCTGGTGGTGCCGCCGGTGATTCCGCTGCCGTCCATTGAGATCGCCACCGGCGACCGGATGGGAGAGGGCGGCACCAAAGTCACCACACCGCGCCGCACCGTGACGGCTTCCGGGGTGCGCGAGTATGCACCCGGCGACAGCCTGTTTTCCGTCCATTGGATGACCTCGGCCCGGCTGGATGATCTGTATGTCCGCATGTTCGACCGTCAGCCGACCAGCGACTGGTGGGTGATCGTGGACCTCGACGGGCAGGTACAGGTTGGGGAAGGGATCGAAGCGACAGAAGAGTACAGCATTATCATGGCGGCTTCGATCGCCGACCGCGGGCTGCGGAACACCCGGGCGGTTGGGCTGGTGGCCAGCGGTGATGAGCAGATCTGGCTGCCGCCGCAGACCGGGGCCGGCCAGCGCTGGGAGATCCTGCGGTCGCTGGCCACTGTCGGGCGGGGTGACTCTGCTTTGATCTCTCTCCTGGCGGATACCCAGCGCTTTTTAGGGCGCAACACCAGTGCGATTATGATTACTCCCTCGGTCAACCCGGACTGGCTAAAAGGGCTGATGAGCCTGATGCAGCGAGATATCCGCATCACGGTGCTGCTGCTGGACCCGGCTGCGTTTGGCGGCGAAGAACCTTCCGCCGCGATATTGGGCAAGCTGGCAGCCTGGGGGATCAACCACTACCGGATCACCCCGGAGATCTACGAACAGCCGGTGGTACGGGACCTGTTCGCCTGGCAGAAATCCCAGCACAGCAGTTCTTCATTTACTGCCAGTGACCTGGATTGGAGCAAGCTGTGATCTCCGAACGGTTGAATGGCTCAGAACCGATGGCTGAGGCTCGGCCCGGGGCACGCTTGCGCTGGCTGAGTGTGATCGTACTGGTACTGGTGGCGCTGGTGCTGTATGCCATGGGACAGGGTCTCTCGGAGGTGGTGCGCGGCCTCGAGCCTGAATTGACCTGGGGGATCATGGGTGTGGCACTGGCAGTCGGGGCTGGCCTGGTGAAGTTTGCCCACAAAGCCTGGTCCACGATCCTGTTCTCGATCCTAAGCGGGGTCTTGTTCTCTGCCATGATGGTCGGACGATTGTGGGATGATTTGTGGCTGCTGCTGCAGAATATCTGGTTTTGGGTGGTGATCACCGCACAAGCCGTTGTGGCCAGTTTGCAGGGGGAGTTGACTGAGCCATCCGGCGTTATCTTCTTATATCTGCTTGAATTTTCAGAGAGCGTTTTTGTGATGCTCGAGCGACTGGTGCTGTGGATCTGGTACTTCCCGCGGTTGTCGAGCGATGTGGTTGCCACGCTGATGGTGTGGGGTGTCTTGTTGTGGCTGTCGGTGTTGTGGGCGGCCTGGTTCCTGTGGCGCAAACAGCGGCCCTTTGAGGCCGTCATCCCGGCGTTCCTGCTGGTGGCGCTGGCCCGCACCGCGGCAGATGCTTCCTCCAGCGTGGTGCTGGTGATGCTGGGGATGACGATCGGGTTGATGGTGCTCTCCGCCCAGGCTGACCGCGAAGCGGATTGGGACCGGCGCGGGGTGGGTTACTCTGAATTGATCCGCAAGAATACGACCCAGGCGGCGCTGCTGCTCTCG
The DNA here is from genome assembly GCA_020059485.1 of Anaerolineales bacterium. Taxonomy (GTDB): domain Bacteria; phylum Chloroflexota; class Anaerolineae; order Anaerolineales; family UBA11579; genus UBA11579. The sequence goes on along the minus strand of JAGVCA010000016.1, from coordinate 203,918 downwards.
GCAGTGCTGGTGGTGTCGTCCGCCTGGCTGACCTCGATCGATGTGAATGAGTTGCGCGAGCGCTGGGAAGAGTTCACCACCCGGCAGGACCGCGGCGCCGAGTCGGATAATGACGTCTCCAGCAGTCTGGGGATCGAGCGGACCGCCGAGCAGGTCACCCTGGCTGAGCAATTCGGCACCCTCAGCCGCGGCGGGCTGCCCACCGACCATCTGATCGGCTCCGGGCCTGAACTATCGGACCAGGTAGTGATGGTGGTGCGGGTGGAAGAACTGGACCAGGAGACCGGCGAGCCGCTGGAAGTTGATCCGGCGGCCCAGAATTACTACTTCCGCTCGCTGACCTATGACCGGTATACCTCCCAGGGGTGGTTCTCCAATGGCGGGCGGATCTACGTCTATCAGGGCGGGCAGGAGGCTGTCGAAACATATACCAGCCGCCAGCGCCTGGTGCGGCAGGAAGTGCGGTATGAAATGGCGGTGCGCGGGGCGCACGTGGTGCATGCCATCGGGGAACTGGCCGTGGTCGACCGGCAGTACAATGTCTCGTGGCGGGAAGGGCGCGGCCTGAGCGTCTTTCAGGATTTGTTCGGGGCTACGCTGGACAGCCAGAGCTACGAGGCTTACTCGGTCATCCCGGCTTTTAGCGAGGAAGGGCTGCGACAAACTTTCCCGGACTATCCGGACTGGATGCAGACCCGCTACCTGGAACTGCCGCCGACCGTGCCGGAGCGGGTGGTGGACCTGGCCTATGAGGTCACAGCGCAGGAGATCTCAGCCTACGATAAGGCTGTGGCGATCGAACAATACCTGCGGACCTTCCCTTATACGCTGGACCTGCCGATCAAACCCGCCAATCTGGATATCGCCGATTACTTCCTATTTGATGTCCAGCGCGGCTACTGCGATTATTACGCCAGCACGATGGTGGTGATGGCCCGGGCGGTGGGCATCCCGGCCCGGCTGGCGGTCGGATATGTCGGCGGGACGTACGACCCTGAGAATGCGTATTATGTCGTCACCGCCGACCAGGCCCATGCCTGGGTCGAGATCTACTTCCCGGAATATGGCTGGGTGACGTTTGAGCCGACGGCAGGCCGCCCGGCGGCGGAGCGGGAAAACCAGGCGCTGCCTGCCGGCGAATTTGAAGAGCGGCAGATCGTCTTTGAGGAAGACCGCTCCGGCCTGTCGGGATTGCAGATCACGCTGCGCTGGCTGGCGGGTCTGTTCGTGCTGGGTGTGGTGGCGTTCTTCGTCTGGCTGCGGCTGGATATCATCATCCTGCGGTACCGGCCGATCGAGAAGAGCATTGCCCTGATCTACCAGCGGGTGCTGGTTTTGGGCCGGATGCTGGGCGTGGAACGCGGTACAGCCCAGACGCCGCTGGAATTCGCGGACCGGCTGAGAGAGAGGATCGAGGAGCTGCGCGAGGCGCACCCCCGGCTGGAATTCCTGGAGAAGACGCCGCGGCGGGTGGAAGCGCTGGTGGTACTGGCCAACAAGGCCGCTTACCACGCCAAGCCGCCGGACGCCTTTGACCGGGCGCAGGCTGTCGACCACTGGGTGACTGTCCGGCGGCATTTGGGGATTGCTTGGGCATGGCACCGGCTGGCGGCACTGCGACCAAAGATTAAAATTCGCCCATCTGAGTCCGAATTTGCTGCCAAAAGCGGTCTTCCGGGCGGGGAAATATGAGAATGCTGTTAACGCTAGATTAATTTTTCCGTTGACGAACTGTGGTTTAATGATACTATATTCCAATAGGGTCTCTGAGGAGACCCGGGATAAATATATGGAGAAGGAGGTGGTGCCTCAGTCGAGATGCCCAAAAAAGATCTGTATTCCCTGTTAACCACAAATTCCAAACAATTGCTTTTTGGAGGAGCAAGAACACATGTCTAAGAAACTTTTTGCTTTACTTAGCCTTCTGGTGGTTCTGAGTCTGGTTTTGGTCGCCTGCGGCCCCGGCAACGAAGTTGTCGACGAGCCGGTGAACGAGCCGACAACCAATGAACCAGTTGAAGAAGAACCGGTTGAAGAAGAGCCGGTGGAAGAAGAGCCGATGCCCGCGACAACCCGTGTGGGTGGCTGGCTTGATACAGTCGCCATGTCTGTGGTTGGTGCTGACTCTGCAGTGACGCAGATCGAAGCCGGCGCAGTGGACCTGTATGCTTCCAACCTTTCCACCCCGGCAGACTTCGAGGCAATCGAAGAAGCTGGACTGGAGCGCTCTTACCAGTTCGGTCTCTACTACGAGATCACCTTCAACCCGGTTGGCCCGACCTTCCCCGGTACTGGCGCACTGAACCCGTTCTCGTCCGCACGGATCCGTGAGGCGATGAACTGGCTGATCGACCGCGACTACATCAACCAGGAAGTCTACGGTGGCAATGCCATTCCGAAGTTCTTCTCGTTTGTCTCCGGTTTCCCGGAGTACGGTCGTTACATCGATCTGGTCCGCCCTTACGAGGTGTACTATGCCCCGAACCGTGAACTGGCCAGCACAATCATCACTGAAGAGATGGAACTGCTTGGCGCAGTTAAGGGCGAGGATGGCACCTGGACCTTCGAAGGTGAACCCGTCACCCTGATCTTCCTGATCCGGAACGACTCCGACCTCACCCGCATCCCGCAGGGTGACATCATCTCCAACTGGCTGGAAGAAGAAGGCTTTGTTATCGACCGCCAGTACAAGACCGCCTCCGAAGCCTCCCCGTTGTGGGTGTTGGGCGACCCGGCTGATGGCTTGTGGCACTTCTACACTGGTGCCTGGGGTTCTGGCGCGATTTCCCGCGACAACTCCGACGACTTCCAGTTCTTCGGCGCCCCGACCAGTGCGTACGGTTTCTCCCCGCTCTGGCAGGCTTACGAGATGGAAGAAGCAGACCTGCAGGTCCTCGATGACCTGGCCAACAAATCCTACACCTCGCTGGAAGAACGCCGCGAGATGTTTGAGCAGGCCCTGGCAATCGAAAAGAAATACTCCTTCCGCGTCTGGGTGGTTGACGGCCGCGCTGCCAGCACCTGGCGACCGGACATGAGCGTTGCTTATGACCTCTCCGCCGGTGTGGACATCAATACCCTGTGGCCGTTCACCCTGCGCTTCGACGATGTCGAGGGTGGCGTTGCCCGCTGGGGTGCCCCGGACCTGTTCACCGATCCCGCCAACCCTGTTGCTGGTTCCAACTGGACCTACGACAGCCAGTGGCAGATCGCGACAGGCGACTATGACGCCATCCCGAACCCGTACACCGGCGTTCAGTTGCCGCAGCGTTTGGAGAAGGCTGAAGTCACCATCAAGAGCGGCCTCCCGGTTGGTCAGACCTACGACTGGGTGACCCTCGAGTTTGCCGATGAGATCACCGTCCCCGGTGATGTCTGGGTGGACTGGGACGTTGAGAACGAAGTCTTCATCACCGCCGAAGAGAAGTTCCCGGATGGCCAGACCGCTCTGCGCAAGGTTGTCTACTACTACCCGGCAGGTATGCTTGGCTCGATCACCTGGCACGACGGCAGCCCGCTGTCCGTTGGTGACTTCGTGATGGGCATGATCATGACCTTCGCCACCGGCAAAGAAGGCAGCCCGATCTTCGACGAATCGCAGGCTCCGGCTCTCGAGTCCTTCCTTGGCGCCTTCAAGGGCTTCAAGATGGTCTCGACCGACCCGCTCGTCTTTGAGCTGTACTCCGATGTCTGGTATGCCGATGCTGAGACCAACGCTGTTCCGTTCCGCACAGCCTTCTGGCCGGAATACGGTTACGGGCAGGCTGGCTGGCCGATGATCGCCATCGCCAACAAGGCTGATGCCGCTGGCGAACTGGCGTACTCCGCCGACAAAGCTGACGCTCTGGAAGTCGAATGGATGAACTTCATTGGCGGCCCGAGCCTCGAGATCTTGAACGCCAAGCTCGATGAGGCCATCGCCGAGAACCACATCCCGTTTGAGCCGACCCTGGGTCAGTTCATCACCGCAGAAGAAGCAGCGGCGCGCTATGCCAATGTGAAGGCCTTCTTTGAAGAGTACGGGCACTTCTGGATTGGTACCGGTCCGTACATCCTGGACGAAGTCTTCCAGGTTGAGAAGACCGGCACCCTGGTGCACAACCCGAACTTCCCCGACTTGGCTGACAAGTGGGCGATGTTCTCCAGCCCGATGCTGGCCGAAGTGGCCATCGACGGTGCTGGCCGTGTGACCATCGGTGAGGAAGCCACCTTCGATGTCTTCGTGACCTTCGAGGGCGAGCCCTACCCCTCCGACCAGGTTGACGATGTGAAGTACCTGCTGTTCAACTCCGCCAACGAGATCGTGGAAGTTGGCGCTGCCGAGTTCGTTGCTGAAGGCCAGTACCTGGTCACCCTCAGTGGCGAGACCACCGGCGGCCTCGAATCCGGCGCGAACAAGCTGGAAATCGTTGTGGTCGTGATCCCGGTTGCGATCCCGTCGATCTCCGACTTCGAGTTCGTCTCGGAGTAAGTCGAGGGTTCATAAAAGTAATTCACCCTAGGTGAAGTACTGATATGATGCTGTAGTACAATAGGGGCAAGGCAGATGATGCGCAAGCATCGGAACCTTGCCCCTATTTCAAACCTAACCGGATCGAATTACAGGAGGTAGCTATGAGTGTTGAAGCCCGACCTTTTCAGCCTCAAGCAGAGGATCAGGAACAAGTAGAGACGAAAAGAGGGTCGACAAGCACCTTCTCGAGAGTGGCAAAGTACACGCTTGTGCGCGTCATTATGCTGTTCTTTACAGTCGCTACCGGCGTTTTCCTGACGATCATGATCGCCAACATGGGCGGTTATGTCGACAATATCATGCGCGGAAACATCCGCGAAGGCTTGGCGATGCAGATGCAGCAGGACCCGGCCTACAAAGAAATGCAGCCCGATGAGCGCCAGCAATATATGGCCTCTTTGATTGAACTGGAAGAGAAGCGCCTGGGCCTCGATAAGCCCTTCGTAACCCGCGCTTTCCGTTATCTCACCAACGCTTTGGTACTCGACCTCGGCCGGGCGGTGCAGATGACCAGCGATACAGGTTCCAAGGAAGTCCGGCTTATCATCCTGGAACGACTCCCTCCGACCCTGTTATTGATGGGGACCTCAAACCTGGTCTTATTTTTTGGTAGTTTGTTTGCCGCGCTGGCGCTTTCCAGGCAATATGGCAGTATTTGGGACAAGGCCATCATCGCCCTTTCGCCCACATCGTCTGCGCCATCGTGGTTTTACGGTTTGTTCCTGATCCTGATCTTTGCCGCCGTGCTGCGTGTGCTGCCGTTTGGCGGGATGGTTGGTTCTCCGCCGGCATCTACCAGATGGGGTTACTTCCTGGATGTGGGCAAGCATCTGATCCTGCCGGCCAGCGGTTTGATCATCAGTTCGCTGTTCCTCAGCATTTACAACTGGCGGACCTTCTTCCTGATCTATTCGACGGAAGATTATGTGGAGATGGCAAAAGCCAAAGGCTTGACCGACCGCGAGATCGAGCGCCGCTACATCCTGCGCCCGACCCTGCCCAATATCATCACCAATTTCAGCCTGCTGATCATCACTTTGTGGACCGGCGCGATCATCACCGAAACGGTCTTCCAGTGGCCGGGCTTGGGCCGGACGTACTTCACGGCCATCGGCTTGTATGACACCCCTGTGATCGTCGGCAACACCATCATCTATGCCTACCTGCTGGCGATGACAGTCTTCTTGCTCGACTTCATCTACGCGCTGGTGGACCCGCGTGTCAAGATTGGAGATAGCTGATCATGGAAGCATTGAAACGATCATTCGGAGAGATCCGAAAATACCCATCCGCGGTTATCGGGGTGATCATGATCCTGGTGCTGATCGGGTTGGCGATCTATACGGTTGCCACCATCCCGTATTCCGAGGCGATCCGGCTGTGGCGCGGCGGCGAGGATATTTGGTATAGCACGCCCCGCAATGCCTTTCCGGTTTGGACCAACTGGTTCACCGATGTCAAACAACCGGAAACGATTGTGATGTTCTCTGAGGACAATCCGGACGTCACCAAGGAGTACACCACGACTTCGTCCGGCAAGACAGACATCAAAATGAGCTACACCTTTGATTACACGGCCGACGATTTCCCGCAGGAACTCTCGCTGTTTTTCAAGACTGAGTATGTCGCGAAAGAGCCGTTCGCTTCTATTACCTGGGAAACCCCCGATGGCAGAACCATCCGGGTGGGCGATCTGGCGGTCAGCCGTAAGCAGACCTACCGCATTTCGCAGGATGAAGCCCTGGTGAGACGTCTGGGCGGGGAGAAGCCAGAGGTCGGACTGTTCGCCGACCCGGAATCTCCTGATCCTGAAAACCCGCAGGTGCTCAAGGGGACTTACAAGATCAATGTCAGCGTGTTGCTGTTTGAAGACACCGGCGACGCCTCCGCCGAATATGTCGTTTTCGGAGAGGTGTTCGGCTGGGCGGGCACCGACCACCGGCGGCGCGACCTGATGCTGCCCCTGATGTGGGGCGCCCCGATCGCGCTGTTGTTCGGCCTGCTGGCCTCGGCCGGGATCTCGGTCCTGACGATGATCATTTCGGCGATTGGCGGCTGGTATGGCGGCGTGGTGGATGGCATCATCCAGCGCATCACCGAGGTTAACCTAACCCTACCTTTCCTGTCGATCCTGATCATGATCGGGACGTTCTACTCCCGAAGTATCTGGACCATCCTGGGTGCGACGATCGTGCTGAGTATCTTTGGCGCGGCGATCAAAACCTACCGGGCGATCTTCCTGCAGATCCGCGAATCGACCTACATCGAAGCAGCCCGAGCGTATGGCGCCAGTGATATGCGGATCATCTTCCGCTACCTGATCCCTCGGATCATCCCGCTCCTGATTCCCGGGCTGGTTCTGGGTGTTCCTGCATTTGTGTTCCTCGAAGCCTCTTTGGCGGTGCTTGGTCTGGGTGACCCGGTGCTGCCCACCTGGGGGAAGATCATCAACGATGCCTGGGTCAATGCTGCCCTCTACAATGGGTACTACTATTGGATCCTGGAGCCTGCCGTCTTGCTGATGATCACCGGCCTGGCTTTCGCAATGCTTGGTTACTCCCTGGACCGTATTTTCAATCCAAGATTGCGAGGTCTCTAGTACATGGCAGAAAACAACTCATCACTGTTAGATGTCCACGACCTGAAACTGCACTTCCGGGCATCCGCCGGGATCGTACAGGCTGTGGATGGCGTCAACTTTCAGCTCAACCGCAATGAGGCGGTGGTGGTACTGGGCGAATCTGGCTGCGGAAAAACCTCCCTGGCCAAAGCTTTGCTGCGCCTGTTGCCCCGCAATGTTGCCGAATACTCAGGCGAGGTGTATCTCGGCGGTGAGGAGCTGATGGGGTTAACCGACGAAGAATATCGCAAGCAGATCCGCTGGGTACGGATGTCGATGGTGCCGCAGGCCGCCATGAATGCCCTCAACCCCGTGCTGCGGGTGGGCGATCAGGTGGCTGAACCGATGATGATCCACGCCGGTATCAAGAAGGAAGAAGCGCTGGCGCAAGCCCGGGATATGTTCTCCCGTGTGGGCGTCTCAGCTGATTTCCTGCACCGGTATGCTTTCGAGTTGAGCGGCGGCATGCGCCAGCGGGTCGCGATCGCGATGTCGCTGGTCACACTGCCGGACCTGGTTGTGCTTGATGAGCCGACCTCTGCGTTGGATGTGCTCACCCAGGCCAATATCTTCAATTTGCTGAAGCGGATCAAAAAAGAGTTTGAGGTCAGTTTCATCTTGATCACGCACGACATCGCTACCTCCTCCGAGTTGGCGGACCGTGTAGCCGTGATGTATGCCGGGCAGATCGTGGAAGTCGGCGATGCTGAGAGTTTCTTCAGCGCTCCGCTGCATCCGTACGCCCAGAAACTGATGGCCAGTGTCCCGCGCTTGCGCGGCGACCAGGAGCTTGAGTTCATCATTGGCAAGCCGCCCTCATTGATCGACCTGCCGACCGGCTGCCGGTTTGCTGCACGCTGCCCGCGCCGATTTGAAAAATGCGACCAAGACCCGCCGGTCTTCGATATGGGCAACCGCCGCATTGTCAAGTGCTGGCTGTACGAGGGAAACTAGGAGACTGACATGGCAGAAATCCTCGAAAAGAAGCTAAAAGATCAGGACTTTTCCGATACCGGGGCGTTGCTCCAGGTGAAAAGACTGCATGTGTGGTTCGAACTGCGCCGGTTTGGCTTTGGCCATGCCGGGTATGTGCGCGCCGTGGATGATGTCTCCTTTGAACTGAAAGCCGGACAGGCGATCGCAGTGGTAGGTGAATCGGGCTGCGGCAAAACCAGCCTAATGAAGACCATCCTGGGACTGAACACCCCGATCAAGGGCGACATCATTTTTGATGGCATGAAGCTGTCGGAACTGGACCGCAAAGGGATGATGGAATACCGTTCCAAGATCGGTTTTGTCCAGCAGGACCCATACGGCGCATTACCGCCCTTCATGTCGATCAGAAGCATTCTGGATGAGCCGCTGATCATCAATGGCGTGAAGGATCCCAAAGAGCGAAACGAGCGGATCCGTCAGGTGATGGAGGAGGTTCGGCTCAGTCCGGTGGATGACTTCATCGAGAAGTTCCCGCACATGCTCAGCGGCGGCCAGCAGCAGCGCGTGGTGATCGCCCGCGCCATGATCCTGGAGCCGAAACTGATCGTGGCGGATGAACCGGTCTCGATGCTGGATGCTTCTGTGCGTGTGGAGATCCTGAAACTGCTGGAAAACCTGCAGAAGAGTCACAACTTGGCCGTGATCTACATCACCCATGACCTCTCAACTGTGCGTTACTTCTCCGAGCGGATCTTTGTGATGTATGCTGGCAAGGTGGCGGAAAAAGCCGTGGTTGATGAAATCCTCAACAACCCGCTGCACCCGTACACCGAGGCTCTGCTGACGGCCACTTCGGAGCCAGATGCGGCCAATGCCCGCATCTACAAGGAGGTGCCGCCCGGCGAGCCGCCGAGCCTGGTAAATCCGCCCACCGGCTGCAACTATCACCCGCGCTGCCCGAAGATCATCGAAGGGCTGTGTGACCTGGAAGACCCGCCAGAATTTGAGCCGGTCCCGAACCACCTGACTCTTTGCTGGCTGCATAAGGACGCATGAACGCGACTCCGAAACGTCTGCTGTGGCTCGGTTTCATCCTGGTTCTGTTTGGGGCTGGGGGACCCTGGCTGATCATATTGGGATATGTGAAGTCGACCTTCTTCCTCAACTTCCTGATCTATGGCTCGTCTGTAGCAGGGTTGATCCTGGGAGTGATCGGGGCAGCGATGTTTAGCGGAGAGCGCCGAAAGGGCCGCCGCGAGTAAATTCAGACAGATGAATTTGAAAAGCCCGGCTGTTTCTGCCGGGCTTTTTTCTATTGCGAATGACCTTCGAGGCTGGAGCCTGCTCACCCTTCTGGTTGTTTGGGTGTGTTCGATGCCATGGCATCGACGGAAATACGGCGGATGGCAGCATAGCGGCTGGAGTGGCGATATTGCCCGTGGCGGACCGGGTCGAACATTACCGGGCTGTTTTCCGGGGCTTGTCGGGCAAAGTACAGGGCGATATCCACCGCCATGAGCATGTCCTGCGGCTGGCGGAAGTCCTTGATCCAATGAGCCATTCCGATCAGAGGTGTGGGTGAGAAACCCATCATGTCGGCCAGCTGTGGGGAGAGATTGGCAGCAATGCGCCTGGCGATCCGGGGAAGGATCTCGATCACCGGCAGGTCTTCGATCTGGATCAGGAAATTACTGCGGTCGAAGCGGGCGACCATGTCAAACGGCCGGATCACGCTGCGGAGAAATTTCCCGGTGGTTTTGAGCAGCTTATTGACACTTTCTTCACCCAGTGATTCGGCATATTGGTCGAACTCCAGGATATCGAGATACAGAATACCAAACAGGCTGCCATCGACCTGCTGGCAGCGATCAATGGTATTTTCCAGGCGGCCGAGAAAGAATTCTGGACTGTACAGGCCGGTCAGGAGGTCTTGCGGATTTTTGATAGCTGCATCGGCACTGGCGGGACGCAGGCGGACCATCAGGCTGGTGAGCTGCTCCACGCTGACCGGTTTCATCAGGATCAGGTCTGTTTTGGTTTCCAACCCCTGGGCCAGTTCGGAATGACCGGTCACGACCACTGTCGGGATATGTTGCAGTTCTTCAACAGAGTCCAGAAATCTGAGGATGTTTCTTCCGGGGATCCCTGGAAGATTGAGGTCAAGCAGGATGATATCCGGCCGGGTGGTGGTTAATCGCTCCAGGGCCTGGGCGCCATCCATGCATACTTCTGTCCTGTATCCGACGATTTCCAACACGTGCCTGAATAGAGCGACAGTTTCTCGATCATCTTCGATGACCATCGCAAAAGGTTTATTGATATCGGCATTCATAGTTCCCTCTTCGCCTGTAACTGCAGGGGGCTTGGGATGGGTGCAATCCCCCTGTGATGAGAAGGCTATCTGTATTATATTCGGTTTATTGATCCTGCCATCAATTTCAGCGCTTTGGTTTCGGCATGGTTATGGAACAATTCACTTGACAAATCCTTAAGCTGTTTGGATCGGGGAAATGTCGGCTGAAAGTTAGTTCCGATCATCTGCCGGTGCGCGAATCAGATCAGCATCCGCAACCCTATTTTGTCCAAAGGTTTTGTAACACCATGTGCCGGGGCATGGGGGTATAATCGACCTCTGGGAAAGTTTCAGGAGTGTCGGTGAGATGAGCCGTACGTACGACGAAAAAATGATCGCTGAATTATCCGAATCCTTCGAGCAAGCCTCACCAGAAGAGATCATCGGTTGGGCTGTGGCTGAGTTTGCCCCGGACCTGGCGGTCAGTTCTTCGTTCCAGACCCACAGCATGACCTTGCTGGATATGGCCCGCAAGCAGTACCCGCAGATCCCGGTGCTGTTCCTGGATACCGGGTATCATTTCTGGGAGACGCTGCTCTTCCGGGAGGAATTGGAGGCGGACTGGGGGTTAAACATCATCGACCTGCGACGGGATGACCGTTGGGAGCCGTTCCTGCGGCGGTATGGCCGCGATCTGCCGGCTACCAACCCGGAGTTGTGCTGCTATCTGCGCAAAGTCCAGCCGATGCAGGCGGCAACAGCCAGCATGCGGGCCTGGATCACCGGGATCCGCCGGGACCAGACCGAACACCGGGCACAGGCCCAGATCCTGGAGATCAAAGGCGATGGATTGCTGCGGATCGCTCCACTGCTAAACTGGCGCAAGGAGGATGTGGAGGCTTATCATCTTGAACATCACCTGCCGCAGCATCCTCTTTGGGACCAGGGCTACCGGAGCATTGGCTGCAAGCCGTGTACCCGCCCGGTGCAGCCCGGCGAGTCCGAGCGGGCAGGGCGGTGGTCTGGCACAGGTAAAACCGAGTGCGGCCTGCACACCGAGCTGTTTGACCAGAAGAAGCTAACCCCGGAAGACTTCGGCTGAAACGGCCGGGAAGCTCCGGACCGGGTAAAAAACTCCCCAAATTAAATCACATCTTTAATTTGTTCTCGCTGGAGCACTGGCTTGACCTGAGTGTGAAGGGTGAAACACTGCCGGCGGAATTGGTACTTGACTTTCATCGTGGAATTCCTGTAGAATGTATGCATGTAGACTTGTATACTTGTATACAATGATTCGTGACTTGCTATGGAAAACATCTTCTCTCAGGCTACCTCCTCTACCCTCAGGACCCGCGTTCTTGAAATGCTGCGCGCGGCCATTATTACCGGCAAGCTCAAACCTGGCGACCATCTGAAAGAGATCGAACTGGCTGAGCAGATGTCGGTCAGCCGCAGCCCGGTGCGAGAGGCTCTCCGCCAGCTCGAACAGGAAGATCTGGTCGAAGCGATCCCGAACCAGGGTTGTTTTGTCAAACGCTTCGATCAGGATGAGATCGTCGATATTTTCCGGTTGCGCGCTTCGCTGGAAAACCTGGCTTTTGAACTGATCATTGAGGGGGAGTTGTTTGACGATAGTGATTGGGAGCGGCTGGATCGGATGATCACCAAACAGATCGAGGCGATCGAGTTGCAGGCGTTTGATACTCTGACCAAGGCTGATATGGATTTCCACGAGTTTTTCTGCCAGCGATCCGGTTCAGACCTGCTGCTGAAGCATTGGCGCAGCCTGCGGGCGCAGATCCAGGTGCTGTTCTACCAGCGGTTCAAAATCCTGGAAGAAGTCCCCCAGACAGTGCACATCGATCATCTGCGGATCATCGCCAGGTTGAAAGAAGGCGACATTGCCGGGCTAAAGCTGTTGAACCGGGAGATCAACGCCCGGGTAGCGCGTGACTGTATTGAGGTCTTCCAAAATCACAAAGACGGGAACTAAAAACCAATGCAGATCAGATACTCGATCATTCTGGGTTTCCTGGGTCAATTGAAAGATCGTTTTGCTGTCTATCATCAGCCGCAAAACCTGGAAGAGAAACTTGATTCAGTGACCAGCATCGAAGGTGCCACAGGGATAGAGCCAGTCTATCCCTTTGATTTTAAAGACCAGACGTACGATAGTTTTACGGCTTTGCTGCAGGCCCGCGGCCTGGGAGTTTCTTCTGTCAATGTAAATCTCAAGTCTGAAAAGAAGTTCCATCTCGGAGCTCTTTCTTCTCCTGACCCCGGCATTCGGGCAGAGGCTGTGCAGTACCTCAAGACCGGGATGGATTGGGCAGCGGAACTGGGTAACAACCTGGTGACAGTCTGCCCACTCTCTGATGGACACGATTACCCCTTTGAAGTCTCGTATTCCGCTGCCTGGCGGGCGATGGTCGATTGTCTGGGTGAGGCAGCCGACTACCGTCCCGGAGTCCGATTGGCAGTCGAGTACAAGCAAAGCGAACCAAGGGTGCGTGTCATCGTTCCGAATGCCGGGGTAGTTTTATATCTATGCGAGCAGATCGGACTGGAAAATATTGGGATGACGGTCGATACCGGGCATGCCTTGTATGTCGGTGAAACACCTGCCCAGGTGATCTCCCTGGCGGCGGATGCCGGCAGGCTGTTCCTGGTGCATATCAATGATAACTACCGCAATTTTGATTGGGATCTAATCCCCGGGTCGGTCAATTATTGGGACTGGCTGGAGACGCTGCTGGTGCTGGATGAGATTGGTTACGTTGGCTGGATCGTCTCGGATGTCTTTCCCTCCCGAACCGACCCGGTTGAGACCCTCTCGGCCAGTTACCGCGCAATCCGCTATGGGCTGGACTTCCTGGAAAAATTTGGCAAGGATCGCCTGAGATTGTTGGTCCGCTCGGGAGATTTCATAACTGTATTCGACAAGTTAAACCAGATGATCCTGAATGGAGAATGACCACGGACCGGATTTTTCAAAGGAGGTGGATTTGCCACGAGTGAGTAAAAAATGTGGAACGCACAGACCGAGTCCTTGAGCCGGAGAACGGTCTGTGCGTCCGGCAGGATCCGAAGATCCTTGCTGGAGAGAATTATAAGACAAAAAACCTTGTAATCACTGGAGGAGTTCGAAATGACCAAAAAAATGTCTCGTCGTGACTTTTTACGCCTGGGCGCGGTAACCGCCAGCTCAGCTTTCCTGGCTTCCTGCGGCGCCAATAACAGCGGCAATGTAGTGAACAATGCTGCCAATAACGCGGCCGCCAATGCGGTCAACAACGCGGCCGTCAATGCCGGCGCATCAGCAGCTGCACCGCTGTCGGTTGAAGGCAAACTGACCATGAAGCTCCGAGCGGCATTCATCCCGCAGGGCAATGAGGTGCTTAAGGCGATCATCGAAGACTGGGGCGCAAAGAACAATGTCCCGGTCGAGGTTGACATCGTTTCGATGAATGACCTGCAGACCATCGCTGCTACCGCTGCCGAAACCGGCGCTGGCCCGGATATCATCGAGATCAATCAGGGTTCGGCCCATTTGTTCGCCGATAAATTGGTAAATGTCTCCGATGTTTGCGAGGACCTGGGCAGCCGTTATGGCGGCTGGTACACCTCCGCTTCAGAAGCGTGTGTCGTTGAAGGCAGTTGGCTGTCCGTGCCGCGTTTCTATGCCCCGCATGCGGTCAGCTACCGCACCGATGTCTTCGAGGCAGTTGGCGTGACCGCTGACAACCTGCCCCAGACCTGGGATGAGATGCTCGAGGTCGGTAAAGCCATCAAGGATGCTGGTTTGCCCCCGATGGCCTTCCCGCTGGGCCATGCCGTTGGTGATGCCAATGACTTCAACTACTCCCTGCTGTGGTCCTTTGGCGGTTCAGACGTCGCCGAGGACGGCAAGACAGTCACCATCGATTCGCCCGAGACCCGCGCAGCCCTGGAATTCATGCTGAAGCTCAAGTCGGTCATGCCCGATGAGGTGCTCTCCTACGACGATGCGGCCAACAACCGGGCTTTCAGTGCCGGTTCGATCTCTGCGACCAACAATGCACCCACCATCTGGGGGAATGCCTTCCTGCAGAAATCCAAGATCATGCAGGGAGAGACCGAGATCGAGCTGCATACTGTCACCGATCACTTTGAATACCCGGCCGGACCGGTTGGCCGTGTCTCGTACGCGGAGTTCATGTCCTCTGCGATCTTCGGGCATTCCAAGAATATCGATGCTGCCAAAGCGTTGTTGACCTACATCAATGAGAAGGATCAGCTCTCACCGTGGGCAGCCCCGAACCTGGGCTTCGTCTTCCCGGCGCTGCAGGACTACAAAGACAATGTGATCATGCCGTGGAACACCAACCCCAAGCTGAGCCACTTCAAGAACAATGTTGGCGTCTCACACCTGCCCGGATTCCCGAGCACCAATTTCCGTGGCGGCACCGATGCCTATGCCAAGTGGGTGATTGTTGACATGTTCGCCAGTGTGGCCGGCGGACTCGCCACCATCGACGAAGCTGTCGCCACAGCCAAAGCGCTGCTGGAAGAAAGCTACGGCTAAACCAGCCAGTCCCAACGTTCAACCAGCCTTGCGGCAGGCCCGCCTGCCGCAAGGCAACCTCACCCTGAGGCACCGGAGTTATGCAAATCACACAAAGCCAGGGCAAACGAAGACCGAATCCAATTCGATCGTTCAGTAAGTGGTTCAATCAGGAAAAGGTCCTAGGCCCAGCCCTGGTTGCGCCAGCCCTTCTCATCCTGATCGTTCTGATCGCATATCCCTTTAGTGTCGGGATCTGGCTGTCGTTCACCGATAAGCAGATCGCCGTTACCGACTCAGGCAGATTTATCGGCATTCAGAACTTTATCACCCTGTTCAAAAACAGCATTTTCCAACGCACCACGTTGAATACTTTCAATTATGCTGTTGGGTCAGTATTCTTCAAACTGGTGCTGGGCATGCTGATGGCACTGGTGCTGGATAAAGTCCGGCTGTTCAAGAATTTTTTCCGCGGCCTGCTGCTCCTGCCCTGGATCGTCCCGACCTCATTGAGTGCGCTTGGCTGGCTGTGGATGTTCGACAGCACCTTCAGCGTGTTCAACCGGCTCTTGCTGGATGCCGGCCTAATCCAGGAAAAGATCATCTGGCTGGGGAGACCGGCCATCGCGATGTTTTCACTGCAGGTGGTGAATGTGTGGCGCGGCATCCCGTTCTTTGGGATTTCGCTGCTGGCTGGGCTGCAGACCATCCCGGAAGACCTGTATGAGGCCAGTGAGATCGACGGGGCGGGTGCCTGGCGGCAGTTTTGGAATGTGACTTTCCCGCTCCTGATGCCGGTGACGGCCGTAGTGACGTTGTACTCGATCGTCCAAACCTTTGCGGACTTTCAGATCGTGTATGTGTTAACGCGCGGCGGCCCGATCAACAGCACCCACCTGTTTGCCACCCTGACACACCAGACTGCCATCCTGGCGGGTAAATTGGGCGAGGGTGCAGCGGTTTCTCTGTTCATGTTCCCGGTGTTGGTCGTGTCCGTCATCTTCCTGCTGCGCTATCTGCAGCGGGAGGAGTAACCAAAGCCCAGGAGCGTATCCATGCTGAAGTCCCGCAATTCGTACCGCTTCCAAAAGATCCTGGGCCGGATCTCGGTCTGGCTTGGTTTGCTGTTTTTCATCGTCATCCTGTTGTTCCCGTTTTACTTCATGTTCATCTCGTCCTTCAAGCCGAACGATGAACTGTATAACCTCAGCAAAAACCCGCTGATGATCGAAAGCTGGACGCTCGACCACTACACCTATCTCCTCAAGCAGACTCGTTTCATTCAGTGGCTGAAGAACAGCACCCTGGTGGCAGTTGTATCGACCGGGATCTCGATCGTGATTGGGACGATCGCGGCATACTCGCTGGCCCGCCTGCGCTATCGCGGCGTCCAGGCTCTTGGGATGGTGATCTTCATCTCTTACCTAATCCCGACCACGCTGCTGTTCATCCCGCTGGCGTATGTCGTCCGCAACCTGGGTTTGTTCGACAAACAGGTAGCGCTGATGATCACATACCCGACCTTCCTGATCCCTTTTTGCACCTGGCTGCTGATGGGCTATTTCCGCGGCATTCCCAAGGAACTGGAAGAAAGTGCGATGGTAGATGGGGCTACCCGGCTGCAGGCTTTGCGGATGATCATCCTGCCGATCATGATCCCGGGGATCGTCTCGGCGGGCCTGTTTGCTTTCACTTTATCCTGGAACGAGTTTGTTTACGCCCTGACCCTGGCGCAGACCGAATCAATCAAGACACTCCCAGTGGGGATCGTCAGTCAGCTGGTGCTGGCCGATGTGTACTTCTGGGGAGAATTGATGGGCGCGGCGCTGCTTGGTTCTGTGCCGATCGCGCTGTTGTATTCCTTCTTCCTGGAATACTATGTCAAGGGGATGACAGCCGGGGCGGTCAAGGGATGATCAACATATTGCCAGTAAAGTTTAAAAGAACTGATCGTGTTTTTCAGATTGGAGGATTACCATGAAAGAACCGTATTTCATCAGAGTTGGCAAACAGTCGCCAACCATGTTCTGGATCAACAACCCGACCTTGCCTCAGGCTGATCTGGCCATTGAGAATGGGGCGCTGGGCTGCACCAACAACCCTTCCTATACCCAGAAAATGCTGGACCACCCGGACTATACCGAATATGCGTACAGCGTGTTGGACCAGGTGTTGTTGGATATCGCCGACGACAAAGAAGCCGCCATCGAATTCCAAGCCCGGATGGTCAAACCTGTGGCGGACAAGTTCATGCCTTTGTTTGAAAAAAGCCACGGCCAGCACGGCCTGGTCAGCATCCAGGGAGACCCCTTTGCGGATAAGGATGCCACCGACATTGTCCGACAGGCGCTTTATAACCGCAAGGTCAGCCCGAACATATGCTGCAAGATCCCACTGACCGAGCCTGGCCTGGAAGCGATCGAGGAACTGGTCCCGCAGAATGTGCCGATGAACTCAACCGAGATCTTTGGTGTGGCCCAAATGGTGGCACTGGCAGAGACATACGAGCGAGTGGCCCGCAGAGCCGGTATTTTCCCGATGATGTATATGTCGCATATCGCAGGCATCTACGATGATTTCCTCGGCAACTATGTCCGGGAGAACGATGTCCAGATCTCGCCGGATGTGCTCCATCAAGCCGGTCTGGCGGTGGCCCGCAAGGTCTACCAGATCATGACCGAACGAGCGTATAAGTGTGTCTTCATCGGGGGCGGTGCGCGCGGCCTGCACCACTTCACCGAAATGGTTGGCGGCCGGGTAGTCGTCACGATCAACTGGGAAGGCACGGCCGACAAATTGATCGCTCAGGACCCGCCAGTGGTCTATCGGCTGTTCAACCCGGTGCCGCAAAAAGTGATCGGTGAGTTGATGGAAAAACTTCCGGACTTCAGACGCGGCTATCTGGAAGACGGCCTGACGATCGAAGAGTTTGAGGATTTTGGCCCGGTTCAGCTGTTTAAATCCGCGTTCACCAAGAGTTGGGGGCGCGTTTTGAAGATCATCAAAGAACGACGGGCGCTTTCTTAGCCTGTAATCCCTGGTTAACAACGGAGATGCAATGGAACGAAAAAAGGTGACGGTCAATACCGTCAAGCAAATGAAAGCGAAGGGTGAGCGGCTGACCATGCTGACCGCCTACGATTACCCGACCGCCAGGAAGATCGATGAGGCCGGGATTGATATGATCCTGGTGGGGGATTCGTGCGCGATGGTCGTCCATGGCCACGAAAATACCCTGACTGCCACGATGGATATGATGGTGCTGCACTGTGCTGCGGTGGCGCGGGCTTGCGAGCGCACCATGGTGATCGCCGATATGCCTTTCGGATCCTTCCAATATGGGATCGAAGAGACCATGCGGAATGCTGCCCGGTTCGTCACTGAGGCGCGGGTGGATGGCGTTAAGTTTGAGGCGACGCCTTTCCACATCGAAAAAACCAGAGCGATCGTCGATATGGGGATTGCAGTGATGGGGCATGTCGGTCTGCATCCCCAAAGTGTCGGAGCGCTGGGAGGGCTGAAGGTGCAGGGAAAGTCGATCGAGACAGCCCGCAAAGTGATGACCGAGGCGCTGGCGCTGCAGGAAGCCGGGGCATTTGCGATCATTTTCGAGGCGGTTCCCGGCGTGCTGGCGGAGTATGTTACCAAAAAACTGGATGTGCCAACCATCAGCATTGGCGGCGGACCTGGGTGCAGCGGCCAACTTTTGGTAACTTACGACGTACTTGGTATGTTTGAGGCCTTTATGCCCTCTTTCGCCAAGAAATATCAAGACTTCTCCCAGCTGATGTTGGATACATTCAAACAGTACCGCAGCGAGGTGCTGGAAGGGGTCTTTCCGGCAGATGAACATACTTACAAGATGTCGGATGAGGTGATGGAAGCGATCATCAAGGAATTTGGGCCAGCCTGATCTTTGGCGGATGCTCCTCTTTTCTGGCGCACTTCAAAGAAGTGCGCCTTTTTTCTTCTTCTGCTGCCGCAGCCGCTTGACGGTATAATAGATTAGCGCTGGTGAGAGAAAGGCAGGCAATGGCAACCCAGAAGACCAAAGGCGAGCTCGAAGCCGAGTTTACGCGAGAGATCATCAAATTTGAAAAAGAATACCTTGGCCGCGGACCGGTAGATGCCCGCACTTTCCTGCTGCATGATATGGTCCTGGTTCGGCTGCGCGGCGTCTTGACCCCGGCTGAAGAGAAATTGGTGGAGAACCGGGAGGGAAAGGCCCTGGTCAAAGAAGCCCGGCGCCAGCTATTTGAGACCTCGCGCCAGTACTTTGCCGAGTTTGTCGAAAGGATCCTGGACGCAGAGTTGGTGGACCTGTACTCGGATATCAGCACGGAGTCAGGCGAAAGAGTGATTGTTCTGACCGTCAGTAAGGATTTAGGTCCAAGATAAGAGGTTCGTTAAATTTCGTAAGGATATTCGACGACAGATTGACAAATGATAGCGATCGTTTTATAACATCGATAAGCAAAGATCCTGTAAGGCTGACTGGATAAAGGATAGGCCCTTGAGGCAGATCAGTTATGGAGTACGCCGGCGAAACATGAACCTATGTGCCTTGCCGGCGTATCTGTATTAAACGGAGTGCGAATGATGGAACAAAAGACAGTCAAAACCGGACTAGCCGAAGAGATCAAACAGGCGATCCTGGATGCTTGGCAGGAAGGGCATGGTGGTACGCCGAAGCAGGTCCACTTGATGCAAAACGATGACGGCCTGGCTTTACTGATCCCGGAAGCGCTCTACCAGGCAGAGATCGAGTTATCGCGCAACCCGGCTGGCGGGACCCGCGTGCTGACCGAATATCTGCGCACGCTGGTATCGACGGTTTCGGGCCAGTTAGTTCCCCAGATCGAAAAGTTCAGCGGCCAGAAGGTTGCCGAGATCGTACCTTTGATCGATCTGCGGGCAGGCTGGATCATTTCAATATTCCGTTACAAAAACTAATAAATCCATATAAGAGAATGGAGGAGTGCACCATGCTTGAGAAGCAAACGATCGAAGAAACCCGATTTTATATGACCGGGACGGCCGAGACCCTGGAAGCCCTTCAGGTGAAGGCGGATGCCGGTTTGAGCGCCGCCGAGGTGGCCGAAAGACAACATTCCTTTGGCAAGAACGAATTGATCGACCGCGGCGGTAAAAGTATCTGGAAGATCCTGTGGCAGCAGTTGACCGATACCATGGTTGTAGTGCTGATGGCAGCGGCAGTGATCTCGGCCCTGATCGGGGATGTCAAGGATATGATCGCTATCTTCGCGATCGTCTTAGTGAATGCGATAATTGGTCTGGTGCAGGAATACCGCGCCGAACAGGCGATGGCCGCTCTGAAGCAGATGGCTTCGCCGCATGTCAAGGTCCGCAGAAACGGGCAGCCGGCCGAGATCGACTCGAAATTATTGGTCCCCGGCGATATCATTTTCCTGGAAGCGGGCGGCAAGGTCCCGGCCGATGCCCGCCTGATCGAGACTGCCAATCTGCGGGTAGAAGAAGCCTCGCTGACTGGTGAGTCGGAGCCGGTGGACAAGACCCTCCCGGCGCTGAAGGGTGAAAATATCCCGCTCGGTGACCGCACCAATATGCTCTTTATGGGCACTACGGTTTCCTATGGCCGCGGTACCGCGGTGGTGGTCCGCACCGGGATGGGGACTGAACTTGGCCGGATTGCGGAAATGATCAGCACGGTGGAAGAGGATAGTACCCCGCTGCAAAAGCGGATGGACCGGATGGGCAAGACCTTGGCAGTAGTGGCGGTGGCGATCGTGGCGGTCGTTTTTGGACTCGGATTGCTGCGAGGTGAAGACCCAGGAGAACTTTTCCTGACCTCGATCGCGATGGCGGTGGCTGCCATTCCTGAGGGTCTGCCGGCTGTGGTGGCGATCGCTCTCGCGCTTGGCGCGCAGCGGATGCTGAAACGGAACGCCCTGATCCGGCGGCTGCCGGCGGTGGAAACGCTGGGTTCGGTCACCGTGATCAGTTCTGACAAGACCGGCACGCTGACCGCCAACCAGATGCAGCTCAAGGTGCTGGATGTGGCTGGGAATACCCATTTCCTTGACTGGCAGCCCGGACAGAAAAATATGGAAACGACGTTCGAAGAATTGAACGAATCCAGCCGCCTGTTGGTGTTGGGCGGGATGCTGAACAATGATGCACAACTTGTTTTGGACAAGGAAGAATCGGATGCTTTCATGGTGCTCGGCGACCCGACCGAGGGGGCGCTAGTCTCGGCAGCAGCCAATCTCGGATTGATCAAATCCAGGTTTGACGAGCTGATGCCCCGGTTGGATGAAGTCCCATTCACCTCTGAACGCAAGCGGATGAGTACTGTACACCGCATTACCCCTGAGGGCAAAAATTACTTACCTGAGATTGAACTGCCGGATGGCACATTCAGCGCTGACCGGATCTCGTTCACCAAAGGTGCGGTGGATGGAATGCTGGATATCGCTTCCGGTGTGTATGTGGAAGGCAAGGTGCTGCCGTTGGATGATGCCTGGCGCAGCCGGATCAATTCCTCCACCGAGCAGATGGCCAAGGACGGCCTGCGGGTGCTCGGTTTGGGATTTGAGGCTGTGCCCGATTTTGAAACCGGGCAGGCTGAGAAGTTCGTCGAGAAATCGCTGGTGATCGTCGGTTTGTTTGGAATGATGGACCCGCCCCGGGCGGAAGCCTTTGAAGCCGTCCAGGTCAGCCATCAGGCCGGCATCCGCACGATCATGATCACCGGTGACCACCCGTTGACCGCCGAGCGGATTGCCCGTGACCTGGGGATCGCCGGAGATGGCCCGACGGTCACAGGCGTGCAGCTGCAGAAGATGAGCGACGTGGAACTGATGGATGTCGTCCGGACGAGCAATGTGTATGCCCGGGTCTCGCCCGAACACAAACTTCGGATCGTGACTGCCTTGCAGAACCTGGGTGAGATCGTGGCGATGACCGGTGATGGCGTAAATGACGCCCCGGCGCTGCGCAAAGCGGATATCGGTGTGGCGATGGGGATCACCGGCACGGATGTATCCAAAGAAGCCGGCGACATGGTGCTGCTGGATGACAACTTTGCTACCATCGTCAGCGCAGTGCGTGAAGGCCGGACGATCTTTGCGAACATCCGCCGATTTATCAAGTACACCATGACCAGCAATGCCGGCGAGGTGTGGGCGATCCTGCTGGCGCCGCTGTTCGGGATGCCGATCCCCCTGACCGCGTTGCAGATCCTGTGGATCAACCTGGTAACAGATGGTTTGCCAGGACTGGCAATGGGTGTCGAACCCCCCGAAAAAGATACGATGAAGCGCCCGCCGCTGAATCCAAAGACAAGTATTTTCGCAGGAGGTCTGACTGCGCACATCGCCTGGGTTGGTATCCTGATGGGTCTGGTTTCTCTGGGAGTGGGCTTGTATGGCTATCTGTCCGGCTATGAGTATTGGGGAACGATGGTATTCACCACTTTGACGCTCTCCCAGATGGGGCATGCCCTGGCAATCCGTTCAGACCGACAGTCCTTATTCAAGCAAGGTTTGTTGACCAATAAACCGCTCCTGGGTGCGGTACTGCTTACCTTCGTGCTCCAGATGGTGATCACCTACTGGGAGCCGATGAACCCGATCTTCCGGACCGACCCGCTGCCGCTGCGTTACCTGATCGTCAGCCTGGCCGCCAGTGCCGTCGTTTTTGTGGCGGTTGAGATCGAAAAATGGTTCAAACGCCGGAATGAGAAGGACCTGAGCGCGTAAGCGCCGAGGAGGTAATTGGCGATGATCGACCTTTTGAAAGATCTATTGAGCGGGGGGCTGTTTGGCGGCGACTTGCTGGAGACCGAACATGCGTTGGTGATGCTGTTGCTGCTGTACGGGCTGCTGACCTACCGCGGCCCGCGCCTGATGAAATGGGTTCCGGCCGCGATTGTGGCCGGGATCCTGCTCTCGGTGTTCACCCCGATCCATCAGATCACACTGTTCTGGCCGATCATCACAGCCCTGGTGGTGCCCCCGTTCCTGTGGCAGTCTGCGGTGGCAGTTACCCGCAGCGGCCCACTCCGGCGAAATCTGAGCCTGGCGGTATGGGTGGTGACCCTGCTATTGGTGGCGCTCAGCCTGCGTCTGCTAAGCGGTTTGCCATTTTCAAATGCCTTGTTGATCGGTATCCTGGCGGTGACCCTGGTGTGGTATTACCGGGAACTCAATGTTGAGCGCAGTTATCTTTCGACCATCGGGCTGATCACCCTGGTTTTGCTGCTGGTCGAGATCGACATCGCCGTGCTGTCTGTGCGGTATTGGCTTGGCACGCTGGCTTCGGGGTTGGCGGTCGGGATCGCAATGGGTTTCCTCGGGCTGGAAATCTACCGCAGGCTGCGCCGCCAGCAATTCAAGGGCGGGTTTTTCATCGTGTGGGGTTACCTGGCTTACCTGATCGGTTTAGCGTTGGGCACTTCGGCGATCGCAGTGACCCTGGCTGCCGCCCTGGTTGTGGCGGCTTATGGTTTCAGCATCGGGCTGTGGAACAAACCGGAGGATATCCCTGTCCCGGCGAACACACCGGCGTTCTTCTTTCTGGCCGCGGGCATCTGGATGATCCTCGGCTGGCAGGCACACACCACACCTCAATTTTCGATCCTGCCGGGTGTGCTGGCTGCCCTGGCGGCGATTGCCGCCGCCATCCTGGTGGTGGGGAGGTCTACCCTGGCTGGAGATGGAGAAAGTCGCCTGATGGGGCTGGTCAGGAAAGAGACCGGGGTGCTGCTGCTCTTGTTGGGCAGTATCATCCTGTGGCCGGCAGAGGCTTTTGTGACAACCATCAGCGTGGAGATGGCCCTCCTGATCGCCGCTTTCCTGATCGTCCTTCTGCGGTTCGTTCTGGTCCCACTATTTGATCTGCTCGGGATTGAGTTGAGTTGGCCTACGGAGAACCGCTAATTTGGAGGACTCTTAATCATGGCATGATCTGGTCTGTTGAACGAAGATTTTCAGGCTTTGTCCTGAAATAAAGAATTGTTCCAAAGAGAATACCAGTAGAATCCATGCTGAAATTGTCCAATCTGAAGACCCCGGGCAATTGGCCTGCGCTGGATGCCCCGGTCGATCCTGCGGTACAATAGTGAATACTCTGGATGGATGTGTTTGCAGCGTTCAACGCTGGACAGGTTGATCCATTTTCGCCAATCAAAAAGACCCGGTCAGCATCTGATCGGATGCTCGTTTGTCAATCAATAGCATGTAGGGAAATTGTATGGAAACACCTAAACCACTAAAAACATTCCGACTTCAACCACCGAGAGAAAGGCTGACCATGCCTTTCCAAGAGTTTTTCAAGGCAGAATCATTCAGCGGCATCCTGTTGATCAGCTTTATGCTGATCGCACTGGTGTGGGCCAATTCGCCCTGGTCCGAAAGCTACACCGCTTTATGGAATACCCCGTTGCAAGTCGGTGTAGGGACCTTTGAGATCAACAAACCTCTATTGCTGTGGATCAATGATGGCCTGATGGCAGTTTTCTTCCTTGTTGTCGGGCTTGAGATCAAACGGGAGCTGTTGATTGGCGAACTGACATCACTTAAGAAAGCCCTGTTCCCGATCGCCGCAGCTGTTGGCGGGATGGTCTTCCCGGCAGCGATATATCTGCTGTTCAACGCCACCGGAAGCGGACAATCTGGCTGGGGCATCCCGATGGCCACCGATATTGCCTTTGCATTGGGCGTCCTGGCTTTGTTAGGGAAACGCGCTCCCCTGCAGTTGAAGATCTTCCTGACAGCCGTGGCAATTGTAGACGACCTAGGCGCGGTGCTGGTGATCGCGATCTTCTATACCGAGAAGATTGTTTGGGCCAGTCTGGCCGTGGCCGGGGTGGTTTTTGCCGTTTTAATGTTCATGCAGTGGATCGGCGTCCGAAAACCATTGCCTTATGGTTTGCTTGGGATCGTGTTGTGGCTGGCATTTTTGAAATCCGGGGTACATGCCACGATTGCAGGCGTCCTTCTGGCGATCACGATTCCAGCTACCACCTTGATC
Organism: Anaerolineales bacterium; assembly: GCA_020059485.1. Classification (GTDB taxonomy): domain Bacteria; phylum Chloroflexota; class Anaerolineae; order Anaerolineales; family UBA11579; genus UBA11579. The sequence continues at coordinate 178,999 of JAGVCA010000016.1, read as the reverse complement.
GACAGAAAAGGTTTTGTTGACCAGGTCAGGCATTTTTTGGATATGTTTGAGAGAGATGGCATTCGGGATGGTGCGACCTTTACGACCAAAAAGCAGCGTGCGCTGTTACAGAGTATCGAGGATTGCACCAATGCAGTTGAAGCGCCGCTGCAGCAATTGGAGCACGGACTGCACCCGTGGGTGGCTTACTTCATCATGCCGGTCTTTGCCCTGGCGAATGCCGGTGTCGATTTGCGGACGAACATCCTAACCGCACTGACTCACCCGATCACGCTCGGGATCATTTTCGGCCTAGTTGCCGGCAAGCAGATCGGGATCACCTTTATGGCCTGGCTGGTGACCCGGCTGAAACTTTCAAACAAGATCCGAGGTGTTTCCTGGCGGCAGATCTATGGCGCTTCCCTGCTGGCGGGGATCGGTTTCACCATGTCGCTGTTCATCGCCAACCTGGCGTTTTCCGATCCTGTCCTGCTGGGCTACGCCAAGGTCGGAATCCTGGCGGCTTCAGCTATCTCCGCCGGGTTGGGTTGGGTGGTCCTTTCCAGGAATGGCCCGGGAAAAATAAAGCCGCTCGCTAAAGTGGAGGCATGACAGTTGACCTTTGAGATCGGGTTCATGCTGGGTGTGTTGGTCCTGGCGGTGGTTTTTTTCTCGCTGGAACGCGTCCCGCCGGATGTGACAGCCCTGGGGCTGATGCTGCTGGTTACGCTGGGGGGTCTGATCAGCCCGGAGCAGGCCTTTGCAGGTTTCGGCAGTGAGGTCGTACTGATGATCCTTGGCCTCCTGATCCTGACTGCAGCATTGATCCAGACCGGGGTGGTGGATTACCTCGGTCGTGAGATCCTCTCCCGGGTTGGGACGGATGCCTCGCGCTTTGTGCTGCTAATCATGGTCGCGGCAGCAGCCCTGAGCGCGTTTATGAGCAACACGGGGGCAACAGCCTTTTTCCTGCCGATCGTACTATCGATCAGCCGGCAGATGAAGATCAGTCCTTCCCGGCTGTTGATGCCGCTGGCTTTTGCCAGCATCCTGGCCAGTTCGGTAACCCTGATCGGGACATCCACCAACCTGGTGATCAGCGGTTTGATGGTGACTGGCGGTCTGGCACCGCTTGGGATGTTCGAGCTGACCCTGGTCGGCCTGCCGATCCTGGTAGTTGGGATCATCTATATGATGGTGATCGGTACCCATCTGATCCCCGACCGGGGTTTCGTGGAAGAATCCACGGCGGAATTCGACATGCAGCCTTATCTGACCGAGATCGAGATCTTGCCTGATTCCCCACTAGTGGGGCAGTCTCTGGAGCGAAGCGGCCTCGGGCATGACCTGGGATTGACCGTGCTGCGCATCGTCAGGGAAGATGAGAGATACCTGGTGCCGCGCAGCGAACTTGAATTACAGAGCGGGGATTTGTTGTTGGTAGAAGGTTCGCGTGACAACCTGCTTCAAATCGATGCGATCGCAGGGATTGAACACAAACCGCGCCGCAAGATCCAGGACGACGAGCTGCAGTCAGAGGCTGTTGGTCTGTTCGAGGTGGTGCTCCTGCCCAACTCACGGATGATCGGACGCACCCTGGTTGACCTTAAATTCAGGGAACGTTACAACCTGCAGGTGCTGGGCATCAACCGCAGCGGCGCGGTGATCCGGGAAAAGCTGGCGTTGATCCGTCTGGCTGCCGGCGATGAACTGCTGGTGCAGGGTGACCGCAGTAAGCTAATGATCCTGGACCGGGAGAACACGCTGCGATTGATCCGGCCGGTGCGGTGGCGGGAGTTGCGCGGCCGCCAGGCGGTATTGGCCGGAGCACTCTTTCTGGTACCGATCCTGCTTGCGGCATTGAATATCGTCTCGCTTGGTGTAGCGGTGTTGACCGCCGCATTTTTTGCATTCACAGCCCGGATCATCACTCCGGAAGAGGCTTATCGCAGTGTGGAATGGCGCGTGCTGATCCTGATCGGAAGCATGCTGGCGATCGGCCAGGCTATGCAGGTGACCGGCACAGCCGGATTTTTGGCCGGACAGATCGCCAACCTGACTGCTGGGCTGGACCCGATGTGGCTGCTGGTCGGATTTTTCCTGCTCTCGATGCTGCTGACACAGCCAATGTCTAACCAGGCGGCGGCTGTGGTGGTTGTCCCGATTGCCATCCAGCTGGCCCTGCAATTGGGATTGAATCCGCGCACCTTTGCGGTGATGATCGCGGTCGGGGCCAGCTGCTCGTTTCTGACCCCGCTGGAACCGGCAGCGCTGCTGGTGTACGGGCCGGGGAATTATAAGTTTACCGATTTTCCTAAGGTCGGGATCCTGCTGACAGTTCTAATTCTGGTGATCGCCACCCTGATGGTTCCGCAGATCTGGCCATTGTAGCGCGCAGATCGGCGCGTTTTACCGATATAATCGCTACACCATTGAACTGTTGCCGCACAGGGTTTCCTGCCCGCGGAGTGGAGGCCAGCTTTGAACAATTTCTTTGACCTGATCCAACGAACGATCAGACAACTGGTGCTCTCGGTCCCGATCCGCTGGAAGATCATCGGGATCGGAGTGCTACCGGTGCTGATCCTTGGGTTCAGCCTGAATTACTGGATCACGACCGGCTTAGCGGACTGGCTTTCGTATATTCTGACCGATACGCGGGTAGAAGCCGCGATGAACGCCGGCAGCCGCAGTGTGATGTTTGTGACCGGGATCGCTGCCTTCCTTTCTATCATCCTGCTCCTTTTATTGGTCTATATTCTGACCAATCCGATCGACACACTGAAACAGACCGCAAAGCGGGTGGCTGCAGGTGAATATCACCTGCGAGCGGAAGTCTGGGCCAGAGATGAGATCGGTTCGATGGCCGAATCGGTCAACCAGATGATCGACAATTTCGTGGCGATCCAGGAAGACCTCTCAGAGACCAACCGCCAGTTGGAAGCGGTTAACCGCATCGCCCTGGCGGCAGATCGGGAATCCGAGATCCATGATGTCCTGTTTCTAACGCTGGAAAGCATGCTCGACCTGCTCGGCCTGGAATATGGCTGGGTGTATCTGTATGACCCCGAGGTCCACAAAATGCACCTGGCGAGCTGGCGCGGCGTCCCCGAGGCGGTCCAGCCGGCCCTGCTGCAGACGGATGGCGGGCAGCCATGTGAGAGCCAGCGGGCCCTGGAGGCTGGCGTGCTGGGTGGGGAGATCATGGTTGAGCAATGTCGGCTGCTCGAAGGCCGTGGGCTGCAAGGTGTGGCTGCCCAACATATCACGATCCCGATCGAGGCGCGCAATATCCAGTTTGGGGTTATCAACCTGGCATTCCCGCAGGCGCGCGAACTGCGTGAGGATGAAATCGCGTTGCTAGAGGCAATTGGAACCAAGATCTCCGAGGTGGTTGCCAATGCCTGGCTGCGGATCAAATTGAGAGAGAAGGAAGCCGCCCGCCAGCTGCTTCTGGAATCGCTGGTGACTGCGCAGGAGGACGAGCGCCGCCATCTGGCCCGCGAACTGCACGACCAGGCCGGCCAGGGCCTGACGAGCCTGTTGATCCGCCTGAAAGCGCTGGAAAACATGTGCGAGCAGGATGCACTGAAAACCAAGCTGACGGAGATGCAGGGGCTGGTTTCCGGCACGATCCAGGAGATCCGCGATCTTTCGTACAGCCTGCGCCCGCCCGCCCTGGAGGAATTCGGGCTGGGGGCGGCGATTGTTGGGCTGGCTGATGAGATCGCCAGCCAGACCGGGCTGCGCATCAAGGTCAAGAACCGGATCGAAACCAAGTTGCCGCTGAACATCGAGATGGTGCTGTACCGGATCGTGCAGGAAGGGCTGACCAATGTCGTCCGGCATGCTGAAGCGGAGAAAGTGGTGATCGAACTTGAGCCGCGCGAGAACCTGGTGTATCTCAAGCTCGAGGATGACGGGCGCGGATTCGACCCGGTCGAAGTGCGGCCAGAGGACGGGCGGCGTCACCTCGGCTTGATTAGTATGAATGAACGAGCGGAATTGATCGGCGGGCGGCTGGAAATGTACTCCCGCGTCGGGGCCGGCACGACCATCGAGGTGCGCGTACCGCTGCCAGAGTTGGAGATGCAGAATGCGATCTGACAGGATCCGGGTGATGCTGGTGGATGACCATCAGGTGCTGCGCGATGGTCTGCGCTTGCTGTTGGAATCCGAGCCGGACCTGGCCGTGGTCGGCGAGGCGGCTACCGGGCAGCGGGCGGTTGAATTGGTCGCTTCGATCTCGCCGGATGTCGCGATCGTGGACCTGGGGTTGCCGGATATCAGCGGGATCGAGGTCACACGCCAGTTAAAACAGCAGATGCCTCTGATGAAAGTTGTGGTCCTGTCGATGCATTCCAGCAAGGAATTTGTGATTAATGCGATCGAAGCCGGCGCCGATGGCTATGTGCCTAAATCCACTACCCATGAAAGCCTGCTGGATGCCATCCGTACGGTCCATGCCGGAGAACGTTACCTGCATCCGGTGGCGGCGACCGCGCTGATCGCGACCTATGTGGAAGAAGGCACCAGTGAGGAGATCCGCTTCCAGGATCTGACCGAACGCGAACAAGAGGTTTTCAGACTGTCCGCGATGGGGTTCACCAGCCGGGAGATCGGCGATAAACTGATCATCAGCCCCAAGACAGTGGACACCTACCGGCAACGGGCCTTCGAAAAGCTCGAGATCGAGCACCGCAGCGAGATGGTCCGTTTCGCGGTCAAATTGGGGATCCTTGATAATTTGAAAGACTGAATCCCTGCCTGAACCGTTTGTCAGGAAAAACCCCACATGATTTGGTGGATTTCCTGACCTTGATCGCTTGTTTCCCCTGACATACAAAATTAATGCTCTTTGCTATCATGATGGTGATAGACCACTGCCACTACTCATGGTCTGCAAGGAGATTTGTACAATGGAAGATAAAACGAAGAGAAAGCTTAGCCGTCGGGAATTCCTGCGTTTGGCGGGTTTGGGTCTGGGTACAGCTGCAGTTGCGACGACTGCCGCCGCTCCCCAGAGCGCCCCTGCCGCCCGAAAGATGTCGAAAGCGGAATTCTCAGACCCGGCCGGCCGACCAAAACGCCCCTGGTGGGTGAAGACGGTTGACGAGCCGACCACCGAGATCGACTACAATGTGTACGAGCGCTTCAGCGAGCAGACTGTGACCGTGCGCGGTCCTGGTTTGGGCATCCACGGCGGGGCAGACCTGCCCGGACAATTGGCCGAAAGCGGCGCCAAACTGAAAGCCGAACGCCTCGCGAACGGCACACCGGGTTATTCTCACAAAGACCAGGCAATCTACAATGCCCAGATGTGGGACCTGCGCGGCGAGACATATTTCCTCGGCCCGCAAAAAGCCGACACCCCCGAAACCCTTGGTGTTCCCAAGTGGACGGGCACACCGGAAGAAGCCGCCAAGATGCTCCGGGCGGCCATGCGGCACTTCGGCGCGGCAACGGTTACCATTCACAAGTTGACCGATGACACCCGCAAGTTCATTTACTCGCATGATCCGGATGGCAAGGAACTGATCTTCACAGATGAAGAGCAGGCCTACGAGGATGAGAACGCCCGTTATATCCCCAAGAAGTGTGAATGGGTAGTCTGCTATGCGATGCAGATGTCTGCTGAGACGCTGCGGCGCTCTCCGACCCACACCGCTTGCCAAACGACACTGGCCACCTACGGCCGGAGCCGCCGCACTCAGGGCGTGACGCAGGAATTTCTGCGCGGTCTGGGTTACCAGGCGCTGGGTGAAGCCTCGATCAATGCGCTGGCAGTTACCCCTGCATATGCCGTGCTCTCCGGGATGGGCGAGATGGGCCGCATGAATCGGGTGATCACCCCCGAATACGGCCCGATGGTCCGCATTTTCAAGATCATCACCGACCTGCCGCTGGCCGAAGACAAACCGATCGATGCCGGGATCATGGAATTCTGCAAATCTTGCAAGAAGTGCGCAGAAGCCTGCCCGTCCGGAGCCCTCTCCTTCGAGGATGAACCCACCTGGCAGATCGCTGGCGGGTGGAATGTCCCCGGTCATAAGGCATGGTTTGAAGATGCCGTCAAGTGCATGACCTACTGGAACGGCACATCCACCAACAACTGCACGATCTGTTTTGCGGTGTGTCCGTTTTCGAAAGAAGACAAGGCCTGGATCCACGACTGGGTGCGCTTCGGTATCGCCACCATGCCGGCCCTGGACGGTTTCTATCGCTCGATGGACGACGCTTTTGGCTACGGCGTTCAGGCTGACCCGGAAGAGTGGTGGAACCTGGATCTGCCGGAATATGGTTTCAGCACCGATGCATCGGTATTGGAGGGTTAAATGTTTGGGATCAATATCAAACCTCGTCCTGTCGTAGAATGGCTGTTGTGGCTGTTGTGGCTGCTGGCTGAGATCTTTATGCTGCAGAATGCGCTGATGAGCGCGCGGGAACTTCAGTCGACCGCTACGGTGATCTTCTGGGTGGTATTCTTTGTGCTGCTGATCGCAGGCGTCGTTGTCTGGATCGTCCGCACCCCCAAGGGATAAACCTGGCTGCAAAAGACTGGCGTAGATTATAATGAAGAGGGAGGGTGTCAACATCCCTCCCTCTTTGTTTCTTATCAATTGAGAGAAAATCCGAACATGACCGAAGACCTGATCGCAATTACCAATATTGAACCAGGCCTTGCTCCCCGGAGACAAAAGGACCTTCGACAGCGCCGGGCAGTGCTGGTGGCGAGTTTCGCCATTGCCCTGGTTGCCTGGCTGTTCGGCTATTTCAACAGCGGCGTGGAGATACTGCCGTTGGTTCCTGAGGTCCTGCCCGGGACGGTCAGGGTGGAGAGCGAGAGCAGGCTGTTTGTGGGATATGATGCGGATGGCGAGATCGTCGGTTATGCCGCTGCTGCCGAAGCGGCTGGCTATGCCGGGCCGATCGAGATGCTGGTGGGGATCGATCCCGCCGGTGAGATCATCGGCGTGTATCTGGTGCAGCAGCGAGAGTCGCCCGGGTTTTTCCGCCTGATCGATAACGCCGGATTGGTCGATCAGTTCACCGGCCAGCAATTTACCGCTGACCTGACGATCGGGAACGGGGTGGATGCGGTCTCTGGGGCGACACTGAGCGCGGAGGGGGTGGCTGGCGCGGCCCGCGAAGCGGTCCGGTTGATCGCCAGGGATGGACTGGATGCGCCTCTTACGCCCGAAAAGAAACCGATCAAGTTCGGCTGGCCGGAGATCAGCCTGTTGGGGTTGTACACGGCTGGATACTTTGGGCATAAGATCCGCAGCAGCCAGTGGAAAAAGCGTATTCGCTGGGGAACGCTGCTGACCGGCCTGGTGGTGGTCGGATTTATCTACACCGCACCGTTTACGATCTCTATGGTGATCTCGCTGCTCAGCGGTTTCTGGCCGGACTGGCAATCCAACCTGTACTGGTATATCCTGATCGGCGGGATCCTGTTCGTCACGACGGTGGACGCCAAAAACCCGTACTGCGCCTGGTTCTGTCCGTTTGGCGCATTCCAGGAACTGCTGGCGCAATTGACCAATGCCAGGCTGTACAAACCGCGCGAATACCGTGACCTGTTCACCTGGTTGCAACGCGGGCTGGCATTCACGGCTGTGGTACTGGGCCTGGCCTTGCGCCAGCCGGGCGTGGCCGGATACGAACCATTTGCCACATTGTTTGACCTGAAAGGCACCACCATTCAGTTCATTTTTTTGATCCTGGTGGTACTTGCCAGCCTGGTGATGTATCGCCCGTTTTGCAATTTTCTCTGTCCATTGGACCCGGTTTATGATGTGATCACCGAGGTCCGCCGCTGGGTATTGGAGGTCTGGAAGAAATGGCGAAAAACTCCCGAAACCGGCTGAAGAATATTCTTCTGTTCGGATTTGTAGCAATCTCTGTACTCCTGGTTGCCTTTCAATGGGTGGACGCCTTGCTAGGCGATGGGGGTGATGCCAACCCGGCGTTTGTCCGACCAACCTTGGAAAATTTTGAGGTCGATCCTGAAGCGTATGAGAACTGGAATCAGATGGAACCGACGCCCTCCCAGGAAGCCAACGAGTTGTCAGTCACACCAACACCTTAATTGGAGAGATCCCCATGATGAACAAAGAGGAAGATCAGGCTGTCCAAGGATTGCTTGAACAGATCGAAACACAACGCGCCGGGCAGGATAAACCTGGCTTGCTCGACAGCCTGACCCGCCTGGCTTCGTTGTACCTGAAGCAGGGGGATGCGCCCAAGGCATTGACGAATGTGGAAGAAGGGCTTTCACTGGCGAAAGAAATGCAGGACCAGGTCAACCTGGCCCGTTTGGAGGGAGTCAAGGGTTTGTGTCTGAACCGGATCGGGAATACCCGGCAGGCTCTCCAGGCATTCAACCGGTCCCGCAAGCTCGCAGAGAAGATCGGTCATATTCCGATCATGATTGATGCCTACACCCAGCTCGGAAAGCTGCAACTGGGGATCGGCGAGCCTGAGAAAGCGGTCAAAGACCTGCAGCATGCTTACCGGCAGGCTTCGGAGATTGGCGACAACCAACGCGAGATGCACATTTCAGGGTTAATGGGCGGTCTCTTCCTGGCGATGGAACAGCCGCACAAAGCGATGGAATCTTTTTCGATCGCCCTGGAGGCTGCCAAAGCCCTGAACAACCAGGAAGCAAACAGCCAGTACCAGGTGGCAATTGGGCAGATCTACCTGGGCTCGGATGATTTCGGCGCGGCGGAAGAACACTTTAAAAACGCCCTCGACATTGGGGCTCGGCTGCAAAACCAAAACATCCAATTCGCTGCCTTTGAGCAACTCACGCAACTCAGCATCCGGCAAGCGGATCTGGGGATGGCCTTATTCAATGGCGAACAGACGTTGCGGTTGGCGCGCGAGATCAATGACCCAGGCGCAGAGGCGGAAAATATTCGCTACTTGAGCAACTATTTACTGGAACAGGGAGAATTCGATCGCGCCGAACCGATCCTGGCACGCGGGCTGGCGCTGGCGAAGGAAGTCCACGATCGGGAATGGCAGATGGAACTGATCGCCCAGCAGGGCCTGGCCGCTTATTTTGGCGGCCATCTGCAGAAGGCAGAAGAATTGTTGACCGAGGCATACCAACTTGCTGCCCAGATGCAGAATGCCCCCCGGTTGGCGGAGGTTGGCGGCAAGTTGAGCGCGGTGAAGGCCGAACTTGGCGAGCTGGAAGAAGCCATGAAGTATGCCCGCGAGGCAATCGAGGTGGCAGAAGCGCAGGGGCTATTCCGCCTGCAGGCCGAGCAGGGAGTGATGTTGGGGATGACCTTGCTGGATCTGGACAAGCCGCAGGAGGCCCGCGAACACCTGGAGCAGGCCGCGGCCATCTACCGCCAGCACGAGATGTCCGACCTACTGGAGCAGGTGGAAACGCTGCTCACTCAGATCGACTGACCCCTCAGGGATCAAGAAAAAAACGCTTCCCGTTGTCGGGAAGCGTTTTGTCGTTAGTCGGGCGCGGAGAAGATCAGGCCTGGTTGCGCTTGCGATAGGCTCTGATCCAGCGCATGGCATATTCGTCCTGGCCCATCAGCAGGTCGCAGGCCATGATGGTCAGGGAAATCTCCTGCTTGGTCGGGTCGGTGATAGCCGTGGTCAGACCGTTGGCGATCGCCAGCGCCAGGTAGGCAGTGTTGATATATTCCCGGTCGGGCAGGCCGAAGGAGACGTTGCTGGCACCCAGGTTGATGTTCACGCCCAGTTCACGGCGGATCAGGGCGATCGAGGCCAGGGTGACACGGCTGGCATTGTGGTCCGCGCCGACCGTCAGGGCGAGGGCGTCGATGATGATGTCCTCTTTGGGCACACCGTAATCTGCGGCCCGGTCGATCAATTTTTTGGCGGTCGCCAGGCGGTCCTCAGGCGTGGCCGGGATGCCGGCATCATCAGTGATGACCCCGATGACTGCCGCACCGTACTCCTTGGCCAATGGCAGGATCCGGCCCATCATCTCTTCTTCGGCGGTGGTCGAGTTGATCAATGCCTTGCCGGGGTAGTGTTCCAGGGCGGCTTTGAGCGCATCCGGGTTGGCGCTGTCGAAGCACAATGGCACTTCGGCCACTTCTATCACAGCCTGCATTGCGCCGCGCATCAGGGCGGGTTCATCCGCGCCGGGCACACCGGCATTTACATCCAGGATGTGCGCTCCGGCTGCCACCTGGAGGCGGGCGTCCTCCTGCACCAGGCTGAAATCGCCGGCAGCCATGCTGGAGGCCAGCTTTTTGCGGCGGGTGGGGTTGATCCGTTCGCCAATGATCTTGAACGGTTGATCCGGGCTGATGATGACCTGGTTGTCTTTGTAACTGAGCTTGGTTTCCATGTGGGGGCGTTCTCCTCAATGCCTCAGGCGGTTCAGCCCATCAGCTCTTTCGCCAGGCGCACCGCGCTGGAAGCGTCGGAGGCGAAACCATCTGCGCCGATCGATTTGGCATATTCGCCGGTCACCGGCGCGCCGCCGATCATGATCTTGACCTGCTCGCGCATCCCGATATCCTCAATGGCTTCGATCACGGCTTTCATATTGTTCATCGTGGTGGTCAGCAGGGCGGACATCCCGATGATCTGGGCCCCATTACGGACCTCTTCAATGAATTTGGTCGGGTCGACATCGGTGCCGAGATCGACAACCTCAAAACCAGCGCCTTCCAGCATCATCGCTACCAGGTTCTTCCCGATGTCATGCAAGTCGCCTTTGACCGTGCCTATCACGACCTTACCGGAAGACTGGACATCGCCCTCGGCCAGATGGGGCTTGAGCAGTCCGAGGCCGGATTGCATGGCGCGCGCGGCGATCAGCATCTCCGGGACGAAGAAGTCGCCTTCCTCAAAGCGCTTGCCGACTTCATCCATCGCCGGGATCAAGGCTTCATGCAGGATCGACTCTGCCGAAGCGCCGCTTTCCAGCATCTGATTGACGCCGGTCCGCACAGCTTCGGCATCCCCCTCAAGGACCGAGTTGAAAATTGATTTTAAATCCATGTGCTCATCTCCTGAAATGCATTGTGTTTAGTTGTCGAGAGACTTAACCAGCGCTTCGAACTCATCGTCTTTCATGCCGAAGTAGTTCTCGGCTGCCGGGAAGGTTTGATCCTTGACTTCCTGGTTGTAGGCCTGCAGCCCGGAGAGGATCACCTCGCCGGCATTGCCGTATACTTTGGCCATCTTGGGGGTGAATTTGGGGTACAGCCCGAACATGTCGTGGTAGATCAGCAGCTGGCCGTGGGCATTCGGCCCTGAGCCGAGGCTCATGATCAGGGAATTTTTGGCGCGTTTGGTGATCAGCTCGCACACCCGGTCGGGGACCAGCTCAAGCAGGATGGCGCAGGCACCGGCTTCTTCGAGGATCTGGGCGTCTTCCACGATCCGTTTGGCCTGGGCGGCGCCTTTGCCTTGCAGCCTGAATCCGCCCAGGGCGGCAACGCTCTGCGGAGTCAGGCCGAGATGTCCGAAGGCCGGGATGCCGGCAGCCACGATCGCCCGGATGCGGTCGGCCATTTCACGACCGCCTTCCAGCTTGATGGCATCGCAGGAGGCTTCGGCCATGAACCGGCCGGCGTTGCGGACGGCGTCCTCGGTGCTGGCCTGGTAACTCATATAGGGCATATCGCCGATCAGAAAGGCGGTCGGCGCGCCGCGCCGCACGGCCTGGGTGTGGCGGATCATATCGGTCATGGTGACCGGCAGGGTGCTGTCGTAGCCGAGCATGGTCATCCCCAGGCTGTCGCCAACCAGGATCATATCGATCCCCGCTTGCTCCTGTAGGTAGGCGGTCGGGTAATCGTAACAGGTCAGCCAGCTGATCGGTTCACCCTTTTCGGCTTTGCTATACAGTGTTGTCAGGGTTACTTTCTTTCGTTCTGTCATGGTTTCCTCCGGACATTGATTCGGGAGTTCCTCCCCGGTTACTTGCGCAGAGCTATTATAATCCCAGATACCTCCATTCTCTACATTACGGCAGTTTCCGATCACAGGAGCAGGTATGGCATTTGCTAAACGAGTTCAATCCCTGGCCCCCGAAGGCGCTTACTTCGTACTGGAAAAAGCCCAAAAACTGGAAGCACAGGGAAGATCGATCATCCACCTGGAGATCGGTCAGCCGGACTTCCCGACCTTTGAGAATATTGCCGATGCCGGCATCCAGGCGATCCGGGATGGACACACCCGCTACACCTCGACAGCCGGCAGCCGCCGTCTGCGCGAGGTCGTGGCTGAAGATGCCGGGCGCCGCCGCGGGATGCGCTTCGATCCGGCCCAGTTCGTGGTTGGCCCGGGTGCGAAACCGGCGCTATTCTTCCCGACCCTGGCGCTGGTAGAACCCGGCGATGAGGTCATCTACCCGGATCCGGGCTTTCCGACCTATAAGGCGATGATCGAGGTGGCTGGCGGCGTGCCGGTGCCGGTACCCCTGGTCGAAGGTCAGGATTTCTCGTTCGACCTGGCGGCCTTTGATCGGCTGCTGAGCGAGCGGACCAAATTGATCCTGCTGAACTCACCCAGCAACCCGACCGGGGGTGTGATGCCGCTGTCTGCCCTGGAGCATATCGCCGCGGCCGCCATTGAACGCGACCTGTGGGTGCTTTCGGACGAGATCTACTCTCGGCTGGTGTACGGTGGGTCCGCCCCGACGATCGCCGCGCTCCCCAGAATGCTTGAGCGGACGATCATCTGCGACGGGTTCTCCAAGACCTATGCGATGACCGGCTGGCGGCTGGGGTATGGCATCATGCCGGTGGCGCTGGCCGAGCGGGTGGCCTTGCTGCAGACCCATTCGGTTGGTTCGACGGCCGATTTTACCCAGGTGGCGGGCGTGGAGGCCGTCCTGGGAGACCAGGAACAGGTCGAGCAGATGGTGGCGATCTACCGCAAGCGGCGGGATGTGCTGGTGGCTGGCCTGAATGGCATCCCCGGTGTGTCATGCCGGGTCCCACAGGGTGCGTTTTATGTCTTCCCGAATGTTTCCTCCTTCGGACGGACATCCGACCAAATTGCTGAATTCCTGCTGGAGGAGGCTGGCGTTGCCCTCTTGCCGGGGAGATCCTTTGGCCGGTATGGTGAAGGGTATCTGCGACTGTGTTTCGCCAATTCGCTTGAGAATATTGAACTGGCGCTGGAAAAACTGACGGCTGGATTTGCCAGGTTACGCTGAATGCCAGGAGTCACCGAATGACAGGTTTTCTGGTATAAATGCGAAAAAACCAACCCGGACCAGGAGGACCTAATGACGAACCCGGATCAGGCTTTCTCAAATTTGACTGATTATTCTGTGCGGACCCCGGAGATTGAAGATGCTCCGGCGGTCGCTGGGCTGTTCAACCATTGTTCCCAATTGATCAGCGGTCGGAATGTTGCGGAACCGATCGATTTCGAGAACCTGTGGCAGTCACCGGATTTTGACCGGCTTAAGAATGTCCGCCTGGTGTTTTCCCCTGGCGGCGAACTGGTAGGCTATGGCTCGGTCAACTGCCATGCGCCGTATGTTCACGTCCGCCACCAGCTGCGGGTGCTCCCGGACCATCAGCTAGGAGCGCTTCCAGATGCCATTCTCGCATGGGGAGAAGCGCGTGCCCGTCAATACATTGACCAAGCGCCGCCCGATGCTGAGGTGTTGATGCGCTGCGGTATTGATACGAAGGATGCTTTTGCCCGTGATCTTTATGCCCGGCATGGGATGGCGGTCGTCCGTTATTTTCAAGAGATGGTGATCGAACTGGGCGAACGGCCGGCCGAACCGGAGATCCCGGCCGGGATCGGTATCCGGCCATTTGACCAGAAAACGGAACTGGAACAGGTGGTGCTGGCTTACCAGGATTCCTTCCAGGACCACTTTGGGTATGTGGAAGAGCCGCTGGACAAGATCATGGAAGCGCTGCAGTATATGATGGACAAGGACCCGCATTTTGATCCGGAAGTGCAGTTTGTGGCCATGGATGGGGACGAAGTGGCCGGATTTTCGCTGTGCGCTACCACCACTGTCGAGGACCCTGAGATGGGGTATATCAATGTGCTTGGGGTCCGCCGAGCCTGGCGCAAGCGCGGCCTGGGACTGGCATTGCTGCGGCATTCCTTCCGAAAGCTATACGACAAAGAGGCCAAGCGGGTTGGGCTGGATGTGGATACCGCCAGCCTGACCGGAGCAACCAGACTGTATGAAAAAGCCGGGATGTCTGTCACTCGCCAGTATGAATCTTTTGCCAAAGTGCTGCGCCCGGGCAAGGACCTGTCTACCCAGTCGATCTAATCATATTCAGGATGTTAATGACCCAGCAACCCAGCCAACCAAGCAGACTGCACGACTTTTTTGGGGCAGCTTTTTTCATTGGCATCATGGCGGTCGGGTATTATTACAACCTGACCTTTGTGCAATTGGGTCTGATCGATCTGGGAGAGCGGGTGCTGGATTTACCGAGGACCCGGGTGGCAGGGCATATGGCTTTGCTGGCGATTCTGACTGCGGGGATCGCGATTTCGGTTGGTTGGTGGTCGAGGAGGCGCGCCTGGGGATCCAATCTGCGGCTGCGGGCCCGCCTGGCTTTCGCAGTGGTCGCAGCCCAGACTGGGCTGACCTTCTTCTCCCTACACATCCGCGACGAGGCCGTTTTTCTGATCTGGTTGGTTGTCTGTGCGGTTGCGCTGGGTGTGGGTGTGCCGGTTACATTCAGTATGACGGTCGACCTGGTACCACGCCGGTGGCGCGGGGAGGCGGCCGCCCTGATCACTTCGATCGCGTATCTGACTGCCAATCTATTGCCCTCAAATTGGACGCTTGAGGCACTGACTCAACCGCTATTATGGATCATGCCGCCCGGAGCGGCAGTCTTGGGCCTGTTGGCATTCCTGCCCTGGCCTTTCTGGGGATATTTTGAGTTGCGGCATCTGGATCAGGCATATTTTCGGGGGCGTTATGCTTTGCGCAATCAGGGACGTAAATTCAGCAACAGCCCGTTGTTTGCTTTTATTCTTCTGATGTTCGTGGTGTTCTTTATCGACAGCCTCGGTTTTTTACGGATGCTGGAAACGCCGCTTTTCATGGCCAGTGCTTGGCAGTCTGACGAATTGTGGATCCGCGCGGTGCTGGGTATCACCCATGTAGTTGGCGCGCTGGCGGCAGGGGTGCTTTATGATGCGTTGGATGTCCGCAGCTTGTTTTATTGGATCTTCGGGATCTTTGCCCTTGTTCACCTGATGTACACCTTCTCACTGCGGTTTGCAGGTCAGTCCTTGCCGCTGTCGATGCCTGTTCTGTATGCCGTAGCCGTCTCGATCTACACAGTTGTGAATTTTGCGTTGTGGGCAGATCTCTCCACGCCGAAAAACGCCGGCTTCAACACAGGCATTGGGGTTGCTTTTTCCGGCTGGTTTGCCACCTTTATAAGCACCGCGCTGGCAGTGTACTGGGAGGCGAACCAGATGCCCCTCGACAGGCATCTGAATATTGTGGATTCATTGGCCTTCTTGGCCTTTATCGCCCTCATCCTGCTGGCATTTTTTTCGAAGCAGAAAGTGACACAGATATGAAGTCATACCGAATACGTCATCTACTGATAACGGCAATCTTGATCTGTTTGGCAGCATGGTTATCGGGTTGCGAGCAAGCCGGGGTCTACAGCGCCAAACTAGTCCTGGATGGCGATTTGGTGATCCCGGCAGGCCAGCAGGAGTCTGCCTTAGTGGCAATTGGGACTGGCAGCTTGACGGTCAAAGGCGGCGGCACTCTGGTCGGGGATATTTACCAGATCGGCGGTACGGTCTGGATCGATGGAATAGTGGAAGGCGATATATCCGCCCTTTCTGGGGATCTGCGAATCGGCCCGACTGCTGAGATCTTCGGAGACGTACTCCTGGGCGGTAGTAACGCAACTGTTGATCCCTCGGCATATATCAGAGGCGAACTGTTGGAGAGCGCCAGCCAACTGCCGGATCAGGGACAGCGCAACTTTATCACGGACGCCTCGCCCGGCTGGCGTCTTGGACAGGCGGTATTTCTGGTGCTACTGGCTGCTGCCCTGGGGAGAGGTCTGTCCGCGCCGCTGAAGCGTGTTGCGATTGCGCTATTTGAGCATTGGCTACCCTCGCTGGCTCTGGGGATATTAATCTTTCTGGTGGGCTTGAGCTTGATCGTGCAGATGATGTTTACCGTGATCCTGTTTCCCGTGTCCATGCTGGGATTGGCATTGCTGGGCATTGCCGTTCTGTTTGGATGGGTAGCCGCAGGGGTGGCGATCGGAAAATTGCTAGCCCGACGGTTGTCGCGGCTTTCTTCTTTGCCGCTGCAGGCGGCAGCCGGGATGGTGGTATTGCTGCTGGTCCAGGGTGTCCTGGCGGTACTCCCAGGCTTTGGGGCTGGGATTTTGATCATACCGCTGTCGATCGCTTCGTTGGGGGCTGTCGGACTGACCCGTTTCGGTCTGGTCCGGTTCATTCCGGCCGACCAGCGTCAGGACCCGGACTGATCGAAGATCACTCCAACCTGACAAGCAATTCGTCCTTATTGACGCTGGTGTCCGGTTTGGCAGCCAGTTCAACCACTGTCCCGGCGGATGGCGCCTGAATGACCATTTGCATTTTCATTGATTCCAGGATACAGACCACATCCCCCTCCCGGACAGTATCTCCCAGCTTGACCGGCACTTCGATCACGATGCCCGGCATCGGGGCAGTGATGGATTTGGCATCTTTCAGCGCGCCGGTGGTGCGGCGGGCTTGGCTAAGGTTCGTTTCCACCTGGGCTTCGATCTGCTGGCCATCTGCCATCACCACGTAGGTGTTTTTGCCCAGAAATGCCAGATGCAGTTCCAGTTTGTCGTCCCCGTGGTTCAACAGATAAAGGCCGGCTTCGTTCAATTGGAGCAGATCGGCTTCGATCTCCTCTCCATTGATACGGATGCCGGTCTCGGTGATCTCGATCTGGTACTCGTTCTCTCCGATGAAGATCCGGTAAACGGACATATTCGCCTTTCGGGCGGGGCTAGATCAACCCGCGCATCTGCTCGGCCCAGGCGGTCTTGCGCCAGTTGCTCTCTGGCGCAGCGGATACTGTCTGGCGGCGGTGTTTCTCCCGGTGCATGGCCAGCGCAGCCGCAATCGCGGCCACTTTTTCCAGTGCCTCAGAACGGTCTGCCATGCGGGGCTTGAAAGTGTCGAGGAAGGTGGTATCCACCCGGCCGTGGATGAAACTCTCTTGCGAGATGATCCGGGTGATGAAATCCATTGACGTTGGGACGCCGCTGATCTGGAACTCCTGCAGCGCACGGGTCAGGCGGCCGATGGCGGCTTCGCGGTCCTCGCCCCACACGATCACCTTGGCGATCAGCGAATCGTAATCGGTGGTGATCTCCATTCCCTGGAATATGGCGCTGTCCACCCGGATGCCGGGCCCGTCCGGTTCCTGGACGTAAGCGATGCGGCCAGTTGCTGGCATGAAGTCGTTGGCCGGGTCCTCTGCCAGGATGCGGGCCTCAATGGCCGCGCCGCGCACCACGATCTGGTCCTGGGTGTACTTCATATCGCCGGTCAAGGCTAATCGGAGCTGCAGCCGGAGCAAGTCGATACCCAGCACGACCTCGCTGACCGGGTGTTCGACCTGGATGCGGGGATTGACTTCGATGAAATAGAAATTGCCTTTGCGGTCAAGCAGGAACTCGACTGTCCCCAGGCTGCGGTAGTTCAGGGCGACGCCGAGCTGGTGGGCATAGGCGTGGACCTGCTGCCGTTGTTCGCTGCTCAGGTTGGGGGCGGGAGCCTCCTCGATCAATTTTTGGCGGCGGCGCTGGATGGAGCACTCGCGTTCGCCCAATACCAGTACGTTCCCCTGGCCGTCGCCGATGATCTGGACCTCGATATGGCGGGCCCGGTCGATGAAGGGTTCGAGATAGATGCCGTCAGCGCCAAATGAGCTCATCGATTCGCGCTGCGCCTGGCGGATCATCTTCTTGAGTTCGGATTTGTTGTGGGCCAGGCGGATGCCGCGCCCACCACCGCCCAGGATGGCTTTGACTATCACCGGGAACTCGTCTTGCTCCGCAACCATCCGGTTGAGGTCATCTTCATTGCCCTCACCAATCGGCACGTCCGGGCCGGAGAGTACCGGCAGACCTGCCAAACGGGCGATCCGGCGGGCTTCCAGTTTGTCGCCGGTCATGGCGATCGTTTCCGGGCGCGGGCCGATGAAGATCATGCCGGCTGCTTCCACCCTGGCGGCAAATTCCTGGTTTTCGGAGAGGAAACCGTATCCGGGATGGATGGCGTCGGCCTTCTTTTCGAGCGCGGCTGCGATCACCTTGTCGATATTCAGGTAACTGTCGCGGGCAGCAGCCGGGCCGATATGTACTGCTTCGTCTGCATATCGGGTGTGCAAAGCGCCGCGGTCGGCATCGGAGTAGACTGCCACGGCTGAGAAGCCCAGCTCCCGGCAGGCGCGCATCACTCGAATGGCAATCTCTCCTCGGTTGGCGACTAATACTTTCATTGGATGCTCCTGTAAATATAGGGATAATTACAAAGGGATGTTGCCGTGTTTACGGGCTGCGGTGGCCTGACGTTTGTCCTGCAGCCCTTCCAGTGCCTGGATCAATTTGATCCGGGTTTCGGATGGGTCGAAAACATCATTGACATACCCTCGGGCGGCCGCGGTGAAGGGATGGGCAAATTTCTGCCGGTATTCCTGGATCTTTTCCTTCCGCATGTTATCGGGGTCGTCAGCCTCGGCCAGCTCGCGCCGGTTGAGGATATTGACTGCCCCTTCCGGGCCCATCACGGCAATGTTGGCCTGCGGCCAGGCAAAGTTGATATCTCCGCGCAGATGTTTGGAACTCATCACGATGTACGCCCCGCCGAAGGCTTTGCGCAGGATCAGAGAGACCTTTGGCACACTGGCCTCGGCGTAAGCGAAGATCATCTTGGCACCATGGCGGATGACGCCGCCGGCTTCCTGGGCGGTGCCGGGCAAAAATCCCGGCGTGTCCACCAGTGTTACCAGCGGGATGTGGAAGGAATCGCAGAAGCGGATGAATCGGGCTGCTTTATCGGATGCGTCGATATCCAGCACGCCGGCCAGCACCAACGGCTGGTTGGCGACGAACCCGACCGGATGTCCGTCCATCCTGGCAAAGCCAACCACGATATTGCGGGCGAAGTCCCGGTGCACTTCCTGGAAGAGGCCATCATCGGCGATCGTTTCGATCACCTGGACCACATCGTAGGCCTGGTTCTCTTCCAGCGGGACGATCCGGGACAGTTCGGGCGTCTGACGTTTGGGGTCATCTGACGGCAGCTGGTAGGGTGGAGGCGTCAGGTTGTTGGACGGCAGGTACGAGAGCAGCCCTCTGGCCTGATCCAGCATTTCGGCTTCATTTCCCGCCAGGAAATGCGACACACCGCTCTGGCCGGCATGCAGCCTTGCGCCGCCGAGCGTATTGAAATCGACGTCTTCGTGCGTGACAGCCTTAACGACATCCGGGCCGGTCAGGAACATGTAGGCGTTCTGCTCTTCCATGAAGACGAAATCCATCAGAGCTGGAGAATAGACCGCCGCGCCGGCGCAAGGCCCCATGATCAGAGCCAGTTGGGGGATGATCCCGGATGAGCGCACGTTGCGGGTGAAGATCTCGCCGCAGGCAGCCAGGGAGTCGACTCCTTCCTGGATGCGGGCGCCGCCGGAATCGTAGAGGCCGATGACCGGCGCGCCGCTCTGGTGGGCCAGATCGAGCAGGCGGGCGATCTTGAGGCCGTGGGCTTCGCCCAGAGAGCCGCCCAGGATGGTGAAATCCTGCGCATAGACATATACCAATCGGTTGTCGATCTTGCCCCAGCCGGTCACGACGCCATCGGTGTGGTTTTCGGTCGATCCATTCCTGCCTGCCATTTGCCCCATTGGCAGCACAAACAGGTCGGTTTCCACAAAGGATCCGGGATCCAGCAGCCGTTTCAGCCGTTCTCTGGCGGTAAGTTTGCCTTTGGCGTGCTGGGCTTCTATCCGCGGCTGGCCGCCCCCCAGCCTGGCCTTGGCGGCAAGTTGGTCGATCTGTTTAGGTTCGGTCATGTTCTTCTGAGTTCTTTATGGTTGGTGTCAATTATGCAAAACCCCGGATGCCGGTTTGGGTTACGGCAATCCGGGCAATCAAGGCTTTCAGTCGGCCGCAACTGTTTAATTGGATCGGGGTTTTGAAATCTTGTAAGGCGGCAGGAATATACACCTGTCTGAACCATAATAATTTACCGGATGAACTTGCTTCAATACGGTTTGATAGTTTCCACATCATTCTTAACTTGATCCGGGCAACGCCTTGCTTTTCCAGGCGGATAGGATCGTTTTGCCCTTGGCCGATTGAAGCCGGTAATCTCAGGATTGGAGAGCAGCATTATGAGCAGCAGAGCAATTGCAGTCGTTGGTATAGGGGCCGTCATGCCCGAAGCCGGTTCAGCGCCGGACTTTTGGGAGAACATCAAAGCCAAACGGTATTCGATCACCGATGTACCCGAAGACCGCTGGCCGCCTTCCTTATATTATGACCCGGACCCCCTTGCGCCGGACAAGACCTACAGCAAGATCGGCAGCTGGGTACGGGATTTCCATTTTGACCCGATCAAATGGGGGATCCTGATCCCGGCCAGTGTGCTGAACAGCATGGATGACAGTCAGAAATGGGCTATCGCCGCCAGCCGGGAAGCATTGCTGGATTACGGTTACCCCGACCGGCCGATGGACCCGGAACGCGTGGCGGTGATCCTCGGCAATTCGCTGGCCGGTGAGAAGCATTACCGCACCAACCTGCGGATCCACATCCCGCGCTTTACCAAAGCGTTGGCCGATCTGGATGCCTTCCAGACGCTTTCGCCGGAACTGCAGCAAGCGCTGGTGGACGGCATAACATCTTCCATCCGGTCCAGCACCCCTGAGATCACCGAGGATACGATGCCTGGCGAGTTGGCCAACATCATTGCCGGACGGGTGGCGAATGTGTTCAACTTTTCCGGCGCGAATTTCGTCACCGACGCGGCGTGTGCATCTTCGCTCGCCGCTTTGCAGGGTGCCGTCGATGGGCTGCTCAACCATCAGTTTGATGCAGTGCTGACCGGCGGCGTGGACCGCAACAACGGCGCAGCCTCGTTTGTCAAATTCTGCAAGATCGGCGCGCTCAGCGCGGATGGCTCCCGCCCGTATGCCGAGGGGGCCAATGGTTTTGTGATGGGTGAGGGTGCGGCGGTCTTCCTGCTGAAGCGGCTGGAGGATGCGGAACGCGCCCAGGACAAGATCTATGCGGTGATCCGCGGGATTGGCTCTTCCAGTGATGGCAAGGGTAAAGGCATCACGGCACCGAACCCCTCAGGCCAACAGTTGTCGATCGAACGGGCCTGGAAGAATGTTGGCGTGTCGCCAACCAGTGTCGGTTTAATCGAAGGTCACGGCACCTCGACCAAAGTAGGAGATGTGGTCGAGGTCAGGAGCCTGGCGGCAGTCTTCGGCCAGGCTGGGCTGTCGGCCGGTTCGATCGGCCTGGGTTCGGTTAAATCCAATGTCGGGCACCTTAAATCTGCTTCCGGCGCGGCCGGGATGCTGAAGGTGATCTACAGCCTGCACGAAAAAGTGCTGGCTCCTTCGGCCAACTTCCATCGTCCGAACCCGGATATTCCCTTCGACCAACTGCCGTTCCGGGTGATCACGGAAACCGAGCCGTGGGAGAAACCGGCTGGCGAGGTCCGGCGGGCGGGGGTCAGTTCGTTCGGGTTTGGTGGCACCAACTTCCATCTGGTGATGGAGGAATATGTCCCCGGGCTGCTGACCAGTGATAAATTCAGCCTGGCTGTGCCCGCTCAGGCGGAAAGCCAGCCAGAACCTGCCCCGGTGATGGCAACGGCCGCTCCGACCGCGGCACAACCTGAGTTCGCTGCCGCCCCGCGCCTGTTTGCCGGGATGGTCTTCCTGGCCGGGGAATCCCTGGCCGATCTGTCCTCCCAGCTGAACGCAATTTCCGGTCAGGTGGCCGGCGGTTGGCTGCCGGAGAGTGTCCCGCCCTCGCCGGACCAGCTGCGGAAAACGTTCCGGCTGGCGATCAGTTACAGCGAAGCCGACCAGCTGCGCGACCGGATGGTCCGGGCCGCCAAAGCGCTGGAAAGCGCGCCAGATACGCCCTGGCAAGCCTATACCGCCCATGGGATCTACTATGGTGAAGGCACACCCGGCAAGGTCGCCTTCCTGTTCCCGGGGCAGGGTTCGCAGTATGCCAATATGATGCGCGATATCTCCGAGATGGCTCCGGTGGTGGCTGAGACCTATGCCGAGGCGGATGTGATCATGGAACCGCACCTCGGCCGCCCCATCACCGACTACATCTTCGTGGACAGTGAGGACGAGGAGCGGATCAAAGAGGTCGAGAAGAAGCTCAGCGATACGACCATCACCCAGCCCTCGATCCTGACCGCCAATATGGCCATGTTCCGTCTGATGGAGACATATCACATCCGGCCCGATATGCTGATCGGCCACAGCCTGGGCGAATATGCTGCCCTGGTAGCGGCCGGTTCGATCACTTTCAAGGAAGGCCTTGAGGTGGTCAGCGCCCGCGGCCGGGCGATGTCCCAACTGGAAGTCGATGACAACGGTTGTATGGCAGCTGTGTCCGCCCCGATCGAGAAGGTAGAAGAGATCCTGGCGGGGATCGATGGCTATGTGGTGCTGGCCAACATCAACAGCCCGGTGCAGTGCGTGGTTGGCGGAGCGACGGAAGCGGTCGATCAGGCCGTGGCCGCCTTTGACGCCGCCGGCATCCGGGCGGTCAAGATCCCGGTATCGCATGCCTTCCACACCCGGATCGTTGCGCCGGCCAGCGCCGTGCTGCGCAAGATGCTGGAGACCATGAATCTGCAGCCTCCGCGCCTGCCGATCGCAGCCAATGTGACCGGGCAAATGTACCCGGACTCGCAAGCCGAGATGCTCGAACTCCTCTCCGACCATATTGCCTCGCCGGTGCAGTTTGTTAAGGGCGTGCGCGCTCTGTATGACGCGGGTGCCCGAATCTTTGTTGAATCCGGCCCGAAGCGGGTGCTGAGTTCGCTGTCGCGTGACATCCTGAAAGAGTTCCCGGATGTTACGATTGTGGCGACCAACCACGGCCGAAAGGGCGGCACGACCAGCTTCCACGAAGCGCTGTGCAGCCTGTATGCCGCCGGGTTGGGGATCCCGGAGAAAATGCAGACCACGCAGGCAGTGGGGCAGGCGGCTGCAGTAACTGCTGGAACGCCGCTACAGGCGGGACAACAGCCGCGAATCGAGCAGGACAGCCAGTATCCCCCACTGACCGGTTCGGTGGTCATCAGCGGCGCTGGTCTGGGTCTGCCGGGACGCGACCGGCATGTGTTCAGTGATGAGAATATCCTCGAGATCTTGCAAGGATCATCCCGGATCGAAGGTCTGCCGGATGATGTCCGCCAGGAAATGCTTGACCGGCGGATCACTCGCCTCCAAAAGGGCGATAATGGCGCTGAGATGGTGATGATCGACTCACTTGACCAGACCCTCAAGCTGGCCGGACAACGCGGCAAATTTGACCTGACGGACGAGTTCGGCGTGAATACTGACCGCGTCGATGCGCTGGATATCAGTACCCAGCTGGCGATCGGCGCGGGGATCGAAGCCCTGCGGGATGCCGGCATCCCCCTTGTTATGCGATACAAACCGACCAGCACCGGCGGCTATCTGCCGCTGCGCTGGATGCTGCCTGAGGGCCTGGCCGATGAGACCGGTGTGATCTTTGGTTCTGCCTTCCCCGGCCTGGACCGGCTGGCGGAAGAGACCCGCAAGTACGGCGAACATCAGATCCTGCTGGAAAAGATCAACCTGCTGCGAGACCTGATGCAGGATACCAGCGGTGCCCAACAGCCAGCCATTGAAAAGCAGCTTGCGATCCTGGAAGCAGAAATGGCGGCTCTGAATTACCGCTTCGACCGCAAGTTCATCTTCCGGATCCTGAATATGGGGCATTCCCAGTTCGCCGAGTACATCGGGGCGCGCGGGCCGAACACGGCAGTCAATGCCGCCTGCGCTACCACCACCCATGCCATCGCCATCGCCGAAGATTGGATCCGGACCGGGCGCGCCCGCCGGGTGATCGTGGTGGCCGGGGATGACGTCACCAGCGGCGACCTGGTCTCCTGGGTGGGGACCGGGCTGCTGGCGACCGGCGCGACCACCACGGAGGGGGACCTTCGTCTGGCAGCGCTCCCCTTTGATCTGCGCCGTAACGGGATGATCCCCGGAATGGGTGCGGCCGCCCTGGTGGTGGAATCGCAGGATGCAGTGGACGAGCGCGGAATGCGCGGAATTTGCGAGGTGCTTTCAACCGAGATCGCCAACAGCGCCTACCACGGCACCCGGTTGGAGGTCGAGCATGTCAATGAGATCATGCAGCGGCTGATGGACAAAGCCGAGCGGCTGTTTGGGATCGACCGGCACCGGATCGCATCTGAGACGATGTTTATGTCCCATGAAACCTACACCCCTGCCCGGGGCGGCAGCGCGGCGGCCGAGATCAAGGCGCTGCGCGGCACCTTTGCTGAGAGCGCCAACCAGGTGATGATCACCAACACCAAGGGATACACCGGGCATACCATGGGCGTCGGGATCGAGGATGTGGTGGCGGTCAAAGGCCTGGAGCATTCGATCGTCCCGCCAATCGCTAACCTGAACGCTGATTTCCAGCCCGACCCGGACCTCGGCGACCTGAACCTGACAAGAGACGCCGGGAAGAAACAAGTTAATTACGCGCTGCGGCTGGGCGCCGGTTTTGGTTCTCAGATCGCCATGGCACTGTTCCGCCGGATCCCCGGGGCTGAGTCCCGGGTAGATCAGCCGGTCTATCAAAAGTGGCTGGCGGCAGCGGCTGGATATCCCGAGGCATCTATGGAGGTCGTCCAGCGCACACTGCGGGTCGCCGATCAGGGCGTCCCCCAACTCACGCCATTGCGGTCTTCCTGGCAGTACGGCACCGGTCCGAGTAAATGGGCCCCCACGCCGCAAGAAGCGACTGAAATAGCGGGATCAACGCCGGCTGTCCAACCGAAGACTGCTACGTTGCCTGTCACTGCGTCGAAACCCGACCCCGCCCCTGTACCTGCGCCGGCAGTATCCGCCGACCGCGAGCAGGTGAAGGACTTTGTCCTCAACCTGGTGAGTGAGAAGACCGGTTACCCGGTCGAGATCCTCGATCTGGGCCTGGACCTGGAAGCTGACCTGGGGATCGACACCGTCAAGCAGGCCGAACTGTTTGCCTCGGCCCGTGAGCACTACGGCATACCGCGGCGCGAGGACCTGCGTCTGGTGGACTACAACACACTCGAAAAGGTGATCGGCTTCGTGATGGAGAACCAGGGCGCGCCGGTGGTGGAGACTTCGCCAGCAGCAGCCCCGGTGACAACGAAACCTGTCCCCCAACCTGAACTGGTGGCCGCAACTGCACCGGAAGCCCCTGTACCTGTGCCGGCAGTATCTGCTGACCGCGAGCAGGTCAAGGACTTTGTCCTCAACTTGGTCAGCGAGAAGACCGGTTACCCGGTCGAGATCCTTGACCTGGGCCTGGACCTGGAAGCCGACCTGGGGATCGACACCGTCAAGCAGGCCGAGCTGTTCGCCTCGGCGCGCGAGCATTACGGCATCCCGCGGCGCGAGGACCTGCGCCTGGTTGACTACAACACACTCGAAAAGGTAATCGGCTTCGTGATGGAGAATCAGGGTGCGGCGGCGGTGGTGGAAACCGTGACGGCTGAAACGCCTGTTGCTCCTGTGCCGGTCACTGAGTCGAAACCTGAACCCGCCTCTGTCCCTGCGCCGGCAGCATCTGCCGACCGCGAGCAGGTGAAGGATTATGTGCTTGCCCTGGTCAGCGAGAAGACCGGCTATCCGATCGAGATCCTCGACCTGGGCCTGGACCTTGAAGCCGACCTGGGGATCGACACCGTCAAGCAGGCCGAACTGTTTGCCTCGGCGCGTGAGCACTACGGCATCCCGCGGCGCGAGGACCTGCGCCTGGTTGACTACAATACACTCGAAAAGGTAATCGGCTTCGTGATGGAGAATCAGGGTGCGGCGGCGGCGGTGGAGACTGCGCCAGCAGCAGCACCGGTAGCAACGGAACCAGTTTCCCAACCTGAGCCGGTGCCCGCAACTACACTGGAAACCCCGGTGGTTGCACCGGTGGCAGTGCCGGTGGCATCTGCCGACCGTGAGCAGGTCAAGGACTTCGTCCTCAAACTGGTGAGCGAGAAGACCGGCTACCCGATCGAGATCCTCGACCTGGGTCTGGATCTGGAAGCCGACCTGGGGATCGACACCGTCAAGCAGGCCGAGCTGTTCGCCACAGCGCGCGAGCACTACGGCATCCCGCGGCGCGAGGATCTGCGTCTGGTGGACTACAACACACTCGAAAAGGTGATCGGCTTCGTGATGGAGAACCTGGGCGCGCCGGCTGCGGTGGAAACCGTGCCGGCTGAATTGCCTGCTGCTCCTGTGCCTGTCACCGAGTCGAAACCTGAACCCGCCTCTGTACCTGCGCCGGCAGCATCCGGTGACCGCGAGCAGGTCAAGGACTTCGTCCTCAATCTGGTCAGTGAGAAGACCGGCTACCCGATCGAGATCCTCGACCTGGGCCTGGACCTTGAGGCTGACCTGGGGATCGACACCGTCAAGCAGGCCGAGCTGTTCGCCACAGCGCGTGAGCACTACGGCATCCCGCGGCGCGAGGACCTGCGTCTGGTGGACTACAACACGCTTGAAAAGGTGATCAGGTTCGTGATGGAGAACCTGGGCGCGCCGGCTGCGGTGGAGACCGTGCCGGCTGAAATGCCTGCTGTAGAAAATGCAAGCCCAATTGAGACGCATGCAGCCAATGATGCTGAGACCAACACGAGCCCGGTACAGGAGATCGCCCGGCGGGTGCCGGTCCCGATCCTGCGGCCGCGTGCCGACCTGTGCTTGCCGACCGGCGTCCAGCTGGATGCGGACAGCCGGGTGATGGTTGTTGAAGACCAGTCCGGCGCGGCTGCCGAGCTGGTCAAACGGCTGGCGGCACACAAGGTACAGGCTGTGACCATCCGGGCCGAGAACGTCCAGCGGCTGATCGCCAGCGCCGAAAACTGGCTGGCCGGCGGACCGGTCTCGGGCGTTTTCTACCTGACCGGCCTGGACCCCGAACCGGCTTTTGCCGAGATGGATCCACAGCAGTGGGATGCGCTGATCGATCACCGGTTGGTGCCCTTGTTCGAACTGATGAAAACCCTTCCTGAGGATTGCTTCCTGGTGACGGCGACGCGCACGGGCGGCTTCCACGGGTACGACAAGCGCGGGGCGGCTGCCAGTGGGGCCGGGATCAGCGGTTTTACCAAGGCCCTGGCGATGGAACGAAGCGAGACTCTGGCCAAAGTGGTCGACTTTGATCGATCCGTGGATGCGGTCAGCGTGGCGGATGCACTGATATCCGAGACCCTTCATGATCGAGCCGCGGTAGAGGTCGGCTACCATGAAGGCCAGCGCTTCTCGATCACTCTGGCAGAGCGGCCGCTTCACCTGGAAGAGCAGCAACCGCTGCCCGAAGGTGCGGTCTTCCTGGTCAGCGGCGGGACGGGCGGGATCACCCTGCCGATCCTGCTGGACCTGGCGAAGAAGACCCGGGGCCGGTTCTACCTGATGGGGCGTTCACCGCTCCCCCCGTCCGATGACCCGGACCTGGCACTGCTGCGGAAATCCCCGCAGGATCTGCAAACCCGCTGGCTATCCCAGACCAATCCCGATGGCGAAAAGCCGACCCCGGTGCAGGTGCGCGACCGCCTGGAAGCGCTCTCCCGGACGGCAGCCACGATCGATGCAATGGCCGAGATCGAGCGGATCGGTGGTAAAACAATTTATCTGGTTGGCGATGTCACTGACCGCGAAGCCGTCGATCGGGCCGTCCGCAAGGTGGCTCAGGAAGAAGGCCGGATCGATGTGCTGCTGCATGCCGCCGGGTTTGAGCGCAGCCGCAAGCTGCGGCGCAAACCGCTGGAAGAATTCCGGCAGACCGTGGAAGTAAAAGCCACTGGGTTGGTCAACCTGTACAAGGCCATGCAGCAGGTGCGTGTGATGCCGCGGGCGGTGGTGATGTTTTCGTCGATCGCCGGGCGGTTTGGCAATACCGGTCAGACCGACTACTCTGCCGCTAATGACTTGCTGGCCAAGTTTGCTTCGATCTTGACCCAGGCTCACACTGGGATGCGGGCGACCGCTTTGGATTGGGGCGCCTGGGCGGAGGTAGGCATGGCCAGCCGGGGCAGCACGCCTTGGCTGATGGAGCAGGCCGGGATCGAAATGATCGCTCCGGAGACCGGCGCGCCGCTGGTGTACCAGGAACTGGTTTACGGCAGCGGGCACGAGGTCTTGCTGGCCGGGTCGCTCGGTGCGCTGGAGGAGATCAACCAGCAGAAGTCTACCCTTGACCTTGAGGCTGCCAACCTGGCCTTGCGCAGCGGCAACCCGCCCCATATCATGCTGAGCAGCGTCTCGGGCTTTGATCCCGCCGCCGGCGTGACCCTCGAGGTCACACTGGACCCGGTTGATGAGCCCTTCCTGCGGGACCACACGATGAACGGGACTCCGCTGCTGCCCGGCGTGATGGGAATCGAAGGGTTTGCCGTGGCGGCGCAGCATATCGCCAGCGTGCTCGGCAGCGGTTCATCCGGCGGGTTCCGCGTCATGGGGCTGGAGCAGATCCAGTTCCTGACCCCGTTCAAGTTTTACCGCAATGAGCCTCGCCACATCATCTGGAAGGCGATGCCGCTGTGGGAGCAGGATGGCCTGGTTGTTGCGGTCACGCTGGAATCAGCCTCGCCATCCCGGCTGGAGAAGGACAAGGACGCGCTGGTGCGGCACTTCTCCGGGAGGGTGAACCTGAGCCCGGCGCACCAGCCGATGCCGGAATCGCTCTCGACACCGCCGATCTGGAACGGCAGCGAGACTGTGAATGGCGAAACGATCTACGAGCTGTACTTCCACGGCCCGGCATTCCAGGTGCTGGAAGGCGTGCAAAAGTCCGGCGACCAGCTGCTGGGGAAACTGCGCAACAATTTACCGGAGATCACCTCCCGGCCGGTTTCGCTGGATACCACTCCGATCCTGCTGGAGCTGTGCTTGCAAACGGCCGGCATCTGGGAGATCGGGCTGAAAGGCGCACTCAGCCTGCCACACTCGATCGGCCGGGTCCGTCTGTACCGACGGGAAGTGAATGGCGTACCGGTATTTGCCGAGGTGCGCAAGTCTGACAATGGGCATGGGCTTTCGTTCAGTTCCCGGGTGGTGGATGCCAACGGGCGGGTGTATCTGGAGATGGAGGACTACCGCACTGCGGAGACCTCGCTGCAGATCGCCGAGGCCCAGCGTGCGCCGCTGAGAAGGCTGGTGGGGGGTTGATTTGACGGCTGACCCCGGTCACATCTACTGGAACCTGGAGGGAGGGGAGTTGCTCCCCTCCCTGATTGATTCTGCCGCCAGGATCCTGTACCCCTCGGAACTGGAGAAGTGGCGGCAGATGGCGGTCGCCAAGCGGCGGGACGAATGGCTGCATGGCCGGTGGACCGCCAAACGGCTGCTGACCGCACCGGGGATGCCGTGGGAAGGGGTGCCTTTTACTGCGCTGGCGATCGAGAATGCCCCGGAGGGCGCGCCGTATGTGCGCGGCGCACAGTCGGCTGGCTGCCTGTCGATCACCCACAGCCGGGGGATGGCAGCGTGTGCTTTTCTGCCCGGTGAGGCAGGCACGGTCGGGATCGACCTGGAATGGGTCGAACCCAGAGAAGAAGTCTTCATCCGGGATTTTTTCACGGCAAACGAAGCTGAGTTGGCATTGTCGCTGGAGGGCGAGGCGCGGGATTTGCTCGTGACGCTGATCTGGAACGCCAAGGAAGCCGTGCTGAAGGCCTGGCAGAAGGGGCTGCGGCTGGATTCGCGTGCCATCGAGATTGTTGCAGAGGGCGTTGGCCGCGGCGAGGACTGGGAACAACTAAAGTATCAGGCCCGGGTTGAAGGCTTCCCGCACTGCCGGTTGTTCTGGCGCAGAGAGGGGGTTTTTGTGCTTACGCTGGCCGCAGCCTTCTCAGGCGACGAACTCACTGCCGGGAGTATCATACAGCTAAAGACAGACTGAACGGTCTGGTCGCATTCCATCCACAAATTATCTATTCAGGCAAATATATCTGCATCTCGGGGGGCAGATCGCTGGTGAAGTGCTGCAGGGCGCGTACCCGGGAAAGGTAGGCTGCCCCAGTCATGATCTGCAGGGCGATATCGGCCACGCGGCGGTTTTCGGGGGATTCGAGGATTGTGCCGCGCACCCAGTCATTGAAAGCGCCCATCGCCGGACCGCACCACACTTGGTAGTCCAGTTCCCGGCCGGCTTCACCGACGTTCGACCAGCGCGAACTTAACCCCAGATACCAGCGGAAGACCAGCGCCATCTGATAGTGCGGGTCCCTTTCGGCGCGTTCGTTCTGACGCGGGTCGCGCTCCTGGAAGAAGGCCTTCGTGCCTTCCCATACTTCGGCGTAAGAGCGCCGGAAGACGGTCTTTTCCAGCTTGGCACGCTCGTCCTCGGGGATGTCATCCCAGGTCGGGTAGCGGGTGTACAGATCGTACAGCTTCTGGGCCCGCATCGGGAACATCGTGCCGCGTTTGAGCACCTGGACCCGGACGCCCATCTCGAACATGTCGGAGGAGGGAGCCATGGTGACATCCGCCATGGAGGCTTCGGCCAGCAGGCGGCGGGTATGGTCGGAGGTACCGGCTTCGAGGGTGGACTGGTTGACCGAGCCGGTGGTGATATAAGCCGCGCCCATCATGAAAGCGGCCAGGGCAGCCTCGGGCGTGTTGATGCCGCCCGCAGATCCGATCCGCACCGGGACGGGGTAACGGTATTCGGCTTGCAGTTGATTGCGTAGTGCGATCATCCCGGGCATCATCGCCACGAGCGGGCGGTTATCGGTGTGCCCGCCGGAGTCGGCTTCCACGGTGATGTCGTCCGCGACCGGGACGCGGCGGGCCATTTCGGCCTGTTTTTCTGTGATCTGGCCTTCGGCCAGCAGGTGCTGGATGATGTCCTCCGGCGCGGGGGAGAGGAACAGCCGGGCGACCTCGCGTCGGGAGAGTTTGGCGATGATCCGGTTGCGCATGCGGATCGAGCCATCGGGGTTCTCCTCCAGCCCGGCCAGGCGGTAGTGCACCAGCGGGATGGTCAGATCGACATAGGCCGAAATCTCGACGATGCGCACTTTGCGGTCGATATACAACCGGGCGGCGCGGGCTTCCATCGAAGGTTCGTTCGGGCTGTTGATCAGGTTGAAGGCGTAGTTGCCTTCCGGGCCAAGGGCAGCCCGGATGGCGTCAATGGCCGGGTTGATTCGGTCCGGACCGAGGCCGGCTGCGCCGAACGAGCCCATGAAACCGGCTTGACCGAGGGCGATCACCAGTTCGGCGGAGGCGATGCCGTTGGCCATCGCGCCGGCGTAGTACGAATAGCGCGTGCCGTAAGCCTTACGGAAAGCCGGGTCGCCGAGGGTTTCCGGGGTGACAGCCGGCAGCCAGCCCAGCAGGCGGCCTTCGGTGGTATCCGTCCCGGCCAGGCCAACCTGACCGTTCTTTTCAATCACCGCGAACGGTGTGTCCATTTGCCGCAGGGCGGTATGGATCTCCGTCAGGGCGAAGGCTGGGGGTAAGGCGGACTTGGCATGCCCGTTGGCAGAGAGGTGCGGGCTGACCGCCAGAGTTTTTGTAGGTTCAGTCATAGGTTTACCTTAAATTGGGTCTCGGATGGTTAAACACAAGCCGGGGGGGATGGTTGCGGGCAAGGGTCGGCTTAGTGCGGCCTTTATGATAGAATTTTATCGGTGATGGAGTCCACCATTAACCGCCGCTGCGCTGATGACTCCTAGATTCTCTTACTAGGAGCCGGATTGCGATGGACAAACTGATGCTGATCGGTCTGGGAGGGTTTGCTGGGGCGTTGCTGCGGTATGGCGTGAGCGGTTTGGTACAGAACCTGTCCCGAAGTGTTTCATTCCCATATGGCACCCTGGCAGTGAACCTGCTGGGATGTCTGCTGATCGGGCTGCTTTCTCAGGCAGCGGAGACGTATGGGCTGTTTTCCGCTCAGGCGAGGTCGTTTATGTTTGTGGGGCTGTTGGGGGCGTTCACCACGTTTTCCACCTTTGGGAACGAAACTTTCAACCTGTTCCGGGAAGGCGAGAGCACTGCCGCGCTGCTCAATGTCGGCCTGCAGGTGGTGCTGGGGTTAGGCGCGGTGTGGCTGGGGCGGATGATCGCCCTGACGATGGGGAGGTGAGCGATGCAGTTGATGGAAGAAGGATATCTGCTGCGGATCTTTATTGGAGAGAGCGATAAACACGAGGGCAAGCCGCTGTATGAATGGATCGTGCTCAAGGCGCGGGAGTACGGTCTGGCCGGGGCGACCGTACTACGGGGGATCATGGGGTTTGGCCCGAGCAGCAAGATCAGCACGGTCAAGATCCTGCGGCTGTCGGAAGACCTGCCGGTGGTGATCGAGATCGTGGATACGCGCGACAGGCTGGAAGGCTTTCTGGAAAAGATCAATGGGTGCATCACCGAGGGAATGGTGACGATCGAGAAAGCACAAGTCGTGATCTACCGCGGACGACAGGGATAGTCAGGTACAATTCTTTTTATGAACGATGAAAAAGTGATCTACTCGATGGTTCGGGTGGGGCGGATCTATCCCCCCAACAAGCAGGTGCTGCGGGATATCTCGCTGGGCTTCTTCTACGGCGCCAAGATCGGCGTGCTCGGACTGAACGGGTCGGGCAAGTCCACCCTGCTCAGGATCATGGCCGGGATCGACACCGATTACGTCGGCGAGATCGCCATGTCCAAGGGCTACACCGTCGGTTATCTGGAGCAGGAGCCGCACCTGGACGAGAGCAAGACCGTCCAGGAGGTGGTGCAGGAAGCCGTACAGCCGATCGTCGCGCTGCTGGCTCGTTATGACGAGGTCAATAACAGTTTTGGTGATGCAGACGCCGATTTCGATGCGCTGCTGGCCGAGCAGGCCAAGCTGCTGGAAGCGATCGACCATGTGGACGCCTGGAACCTGGACAACCATCTGGAAATCGCGATGGAAGCTCTGGGCTGCCCGCCGCCGGAAACGCCGGTCAAGGTGCTCTCGGGTGGAGAACGCCGCCGCGTGGCCTTGACCCGCCTGCTGCTGACCGAGCCGGACATCCTGCTGCTGGACGAGCCGACCAACCACCTGGACGCCGAGGCGACCGCCTGGCTGGAGCGCCATTTGCAGGACTACCGCGGCACGGTCATCGCCGTGACCCACGACCGCTACTTCCTCGACAACGTGGCCGGCTGGATCCTGGAACTCGACCGCGGCTACGGTATCCCGTGGAAGGGCAATTACTCATCCTGGCTGGAGCAGAAAGAAGAACGACTGCGCCAGGAGGAGAAATCGGAGTCCAAGCGGCAGAAGACGCTGCAGCGCGAGCTGGACTGGATCCGGATGTCGCCCAAGGCGCGGCAGGCCAAGGGCAAGGCCCGTGTGACGGCCTACGAGAGCCTGCTGGACCAGGAATTTGAGGCCCGCCGCGAAGACCTGGAGATCTACCTGCCACCCGGCCCGCGTCTGGGCAAGACCGTCATCGAGCTGGAAGGTGTCACCAAAGGCTATGATGGCCGCACCCTGATCGACAAGTTCAGCGCCAGCATCCCTCCGGGCAGCATCATCGGGGTGGTCGGGCCCAACGGGGTCGGTAAATCCACCCTGCTGAAGATGATCGCCGGGCAGGAAAAGCCTGACAGCGGGAAGATCGCCCTGGGCGAGACGGTCTCGCTGGCCTATCAGGATCAGTTCCGCAACCTGGACGGCAGCAAGAATGTGTGGGAAGAGATCTCGCAGGGGGCGGAGATCCTGACGCTGGGCGAGCGTAAGATCAATTCGCGGGCTTACGTGGCCTCGTTCAACTTCACCGGCAGCGACCAGCAGAAGAAGGTCGGGGCGCTCTCCGGCGGGGAACGCAACCGGGTGCACCTGGCCAAGACGATGATCGCCGGCGGGAATGTGATCATACTGGACGAGCCGACAAATGACCTGGACGTCAATACGCTGCGGGCGCTGGAAGATGCCCTGGATAACTTCGCCGGCTGTGCCATCGTGGTCAGCCACGACCGCTGGTTCCTCGACCGGATCGTGACGCATATCCTGGCGTTTGAGGGCGAAGGGCAGCTCAATCTGGTACTCGGCAACTGGTCGGATTACGAGGAAGACCAGAAAAACCGGCTCGGCGATGCCGCCCAGAGCGGCGGACGTAAGTATCGGCCGTTGAAGCGGCAGTAAATAGTCATCAGTCGAAAGTAGATAGTAGTCAGTAACCAGTAACCAGCAGGTAGTATCTGGGATAGGGAGATCGGCTGCCGGGGATAGTGTCAATTCAATAGTTTTTTATCCAGTATCGGCTTGGGATCGGTTTGATACTCATTCGGGATAAAGGCAGGATACAATCGACCAGCGACTATGGACTGATCATCCCAATGCTACCTACTTGCTACTAACAATTACCTACTTCTAACTGCCTATGCCAACCTTCAACCCTGACGAATTTAAATTCTTCCACCCAACGGTGATCCGCTATGCCGACCTGGGGCCGGCGCGGCATGTCAACAATGCCCGTTACCTGAGTTATGTGGAGGACGCCCGGATCGCCTACCGCAAGCAGGTTGGGTTGAGTGATGAGGCCAGCGTGATCATCGTGGATGTGCAAATCACCTACCACCGGCCAATCTTCCTGGAGGATGCGGTCAAGGTCGGGGTGCGGGTAGCCTACTGCGGCAATACCTCGCTGACCTTCCAGCAGGTGATCGTTGATCCATCCGGCAAGAAATTGTACACTTCGGTGGAGACGGTCATGGTTGCCTACGATTACCTGCAGGACAAGTCCGTGCCGGTGCCGGCTTCATGGCGGGAGGCGATTGCGGCTTTTGAGGGGAGAGACGATGACTGATCTGCTGACCAAGACCGATTACCTGCTGTACCTGGAGTCGCCGATGCACCTGTGGGCGGCCAAGCACGACCGGTTGGATAAGGTCGAGCCCAACGATTTTGACCAGATGATGATGGATCAGGGCCGGGACGTGGAAGCGCTGGCGGTCGAGTTTCTGCGCCGCTGGGCTGCGCGCCACCATCCTGGGGCGGAATTGCGCTTCCAGATGCCGGTCAGCGAGCCGCAGTACTTTGCCCGGTTGGATGCTGCCCTGTACGATCCTGACCAGGACGTCTGGGACATCATCGAGATCAAGAGCGCCAGTTCCGTCAAAAAGGAGCATCTCTACGATTCTGCCTTCCAGCGGCTGGTGGTGGCCGGCAACCTTCCGCTGCGGCACAGCTACATCGTCCACATCAACAAGGACTATCGCCGAAATGGAGAGATCGACCTGGATACGCTGTTCGTGGTCGTGAATGCGGATGCCGAGACGGAACTGCTGCTGCCGGAAGTGCAGGCAGGACGGGCGACAGCCTGGGCAGTGGCCAACAGCGCCGGTCCGGAGGAGATCGAGACCTGCCTGAAAACGGCTGGCTGCCGGTGCCTCGATCTGTGCCATCCTGGCCTGCCCGAGCATTCTATTTTTGATCTGCCGCGCCTGGGTGCGGCTAAACTGCGCCAACTGAAAGATGCCGGCCTGGTGGCGCTCGATCAACTGCCGGTCGATTTCCCGCTTTCGGACAAGCAGCAGGCCCATGCCAATGCCGCCCGGCGCGGTCTGCCGGTGATCAACCAGGGGGCGATCCGGACTGCGCTGGCCGCGATGGAATACCCGTTGTATTTCCTGGATTACGAGACCTATAATCCCGCCCTGCCGTGGTATGACGGGTATGGGCCGTACCAGCATATGGTCTTTCAGTTTTCCCTGCATGTCTTCGAGTCGGCCACGGACAGCGGCCGGCATTATGAATATCTGGCCACCGAACCTGGCGACCCGGCAGCCGGCCTGGTCGAGAGCCTGCTGGCCGTGATCGGGACACGCGGCTCGGTGGTGGTGTGGTCGAAGGCCTTCGAGTCTGGCCGCAACCGGGAGCTGGCTGCGCGTTTCCCCTGGGTGGCGGACAGACTGGCGGAGATCAACGAACGGATCTTTGACCTGATGGAAGTCTTCAGCCAGGGCGATTACATCCATCCAGGGTTTCACGGCAGCGCCTCGATCAAGAAGGTCCTGCCGGTACTGGTGGCGGACCTGGATTACGAGGATCTGCGGGTGGCCGAGGGCAGCGCGGCAATGCGGGCCTGGCTCGAGATGATGAAGGGGAATCTGCCGCCTGAGGAGTTTGATCAACGCCGGACGGACCTGTTGGCGTACTGCCAGCGGGATACCTGGGCGATGGTCCGGATCTGGCAGGTGCTGCTCGAGACCGTCGGTGGGATCTGAACTGACAGCCTGTTTTTGTTGACGGTTGCGCCAAAAGTTTCTAAAATGAGAACAGGCTTTCTGCTCAGGCAGGCCGGGAGCCAGCCTGTCACGCGCCCACGCCAAGAGCGAGGATCATGAGAAGACGGAAACGGAAACAGATCAGGAACAGAGTACTGAGGATCGTTGGAGCCCTTGTTTTGGCTATGGCAATCTTTTGGCCCGAGTTTTCGCACTTGTTCCGGATGCTGGGCGTGCGGTTGACCAACCTGGGGGTCCCGAGTTTCCAGCTCGTCGAGGCCGGGTTGCTGCAGCCAGAGAAGACCGCCGAGAACGTTTTCCACCTGATCTTTGCCGCCGTGGTGTTTGTGGTCGTGGTGCTGGTCTCCAATTTTATGAACGCCCAGTTCCTGCTGCCGGTCTCCACCTGGCGCGACAGGTTTGATATTTTCGCCAATTTCTCCTATTTTATGCTCGGGCAGTCTGGACCGCTGGTGTTTGTTCAGGATGGCGTGGTGGTCTCTCACCTGGGTGAACAGGACCGGGAAGGTCCTGGCGTGGCATTGGTCCATTCCAACAACGCGGTCGTGGTAGGCTCCAAGGTTTACGGGCCGGGATTTGTCTTCACCTGGAAACCGAAACAAAAGGTCAACAAAGTGATGGACTTGCGTCAGCAGGTGCGGACCGGACGGGATGTGCGCGCCATTACCCGGGACGGGATCGAGGTCAGCACAGATATCACGGTCGAGTTTTCGATCAGCACCGCGCCAGAACTGATCTATGTCACGCTTGAACCGACCGGACAGATGCCGCGCAAGGAAGACCTGCGGATCGTGGAGTTCGACCCTAACGGCGATATGGTCCTTGAAGTGCTGGAAGCCGACCTTTTGCCGGATGAACTGAATGAGATCTTCCAGACCATCCGGGATATTGAGAACGGTCTGATCGACCAGATCCCGTTTGTGGACCTGAACGAGTATGGATACCAGAACCTGTATCACAAGGATCGGGTGCAGGCATGTTATGATCACCAGCCGCTGATGCCGGTGACCGGTGAAAAGGTTCTCTGGTCCGAGCTTCCGATCAAGATCGCGATTGAAGAATTCCGCAATGCGATCGTCAAATATC
Organism: Anaerolineales bacterium; assembly: GCA_020059485.1. GTDB lineage: Bacteria > Chloroflexota > Anaerolineae > Anaerolineales > UBA11579 > UBA11579. The sequence goes on along the minus strand of JAGVCA010000016.1, from coordinate 141,414 downwards.
CGTATGATGATATGTTCGTCACGCCGGAGGAGGGGCTGCCCGCCGCTCAGGCAGAAGAAGGCACCGGCGGCCAGACCACGGCCAGCACCAGGTTTCTCCTGGCAGAATACCTGGAAGAACGCCGCCGGATCCCAATGGAGGTGATCCGGCGCGACTTCGCCCGCCGCGTGCGCAACTCCGGCTATATCGTTTACATCCCGCTGATCAAACCGAAGAAACAAAAGATCGAGGTTAAAGATCGGCTGCAGGACTTGCAGCAAATGACCGAACTGCCGATCCGGCTGAATTACCCCCGCCCGCTGCGACGCTGTATGATCTCGGTGACCGAGGTGGGGTTCAGCGACCTGCAGCCGACCAACCCGGAAGTGCGCCAGCAGACGGTTGAAAACCTGATCGCGCGCTGGAGCTCGGAGGCTTACAAGACCGAAGTCGGTTTTTCCGAGCAGGCTTCCATGATCCGCAGCCGGGCCAAGGCCCAGGTCCAGCAAGATACCGTCTATGCCTTGCGCGATCTGCTGCAGTCGAGCGACCGGGCGAAGGCGGTCATGATCCTGCGGATCTTCCAGGCGTTGGAGGATGCCACTGCCGACTCGAATAACAAAGAGATGGCCAACATGGTCAAGATGCTGGGCGAACTGCGGGAATGGTTCAGCGAGTGAGATGGGATACCCGATGAAAGCGACTGAGACTCAATGATCGAATCTGATCTGAACCCGGCGCAAAATCCGATCCGCTACCTGGTCGAGTTCTTCTTCTCGGAACGGACCCTGGCGTATGTGGTGCGCATCCTGGTGCTGGTGGGCGGGCTGTTTGGCGTCATCCTGGTGTTCTTTTCGCTCAATGAGGTCTATGAGTGGATGGTGTGGTGGAAGTTCGTGTTGGTGGTGGTGCTGGCCTTCCTGTTTTCGTATTTCACAGCCGCCCGCTATGTGCTGGACCTGTACGAATTGAGTTCTTTTTACGATGCGCTGCAGTATCACATGATCTGTTCGTTCTTTGGCTTCTTCCCCCCGGTGGTCAGCGTCAGTAAGGGAAAGCTGAACATCAAACCAGATGAAGTCAATCTGATTGACAGGATTGGCGGGCCGGGTGAGGTCAAGATCAAGGACAACAGCATTGTGATGTTCGAAAAATTGACCGGGCTTTCCAAAGTGGTCGGTAAAGGCGATCACCTGATCTCCCGCTATGAGTTCATCAAAGAAGTGGTCAGCCTGGATGAGCACCGCACCCGGGTGACGGATGTGCAGGCGATGACCCTGGATGGGATCCCGCTGCGGGTTGAGGAGATCGAGGTGCGGTTCAAGCTGCGCGAGCGCGAACCAGACTGGATGCGCGACCGAGGCAACACGGTCGAGGGCGAGTCGTATGTTGAATCCGTCCGCAATTATGCTTACAACCGGCGTGTCTCCGAGGAAGGTTTCCTTTCGATGTATGAGATGATCGACCGGGTGATCACGGTGGCGGCAGAACGTTATATCAATCGCCATTTTGTCGATCAGATCGTCACACCGGCCGACCTGCGCATGGACTCGCGCCAGGCCGTTAAGGAAGCGCTTTCCGGCCCGGAAGTGCGCGCCGCCATGAAACTGATCGGCGCCCGGCTGATCGGGCTGGAACTGGGACCGTTCGAGTTCCCGGATACGCCGATCGAGCGCTATCGTCTGGGTAAGTGGCGTGAGTCGAAGCGCGGCGAGATCCGGGTGCTGGAAGCCGAGAGCAAAGCCTTTGAAATGTCGCGGCAGGATGCTGTCCGTTCCCGCACCCAGGCTGAAATGATCAAGGGGATCGTGACTGCCCTGGATGACCTGCAGATCAAGGACGCCAAGGATATGGACACGCTGATCAAACTGCGTACGGCGCAGATCCTGGATACGTGGGCAGGGCTGTACAGCTCCCGGACCGAGGATAAGTTCGACATCGACCGGTATGACAACCGCGCCCCCGATGCGGATGAGGACGAATGAGCGAGCAGGAACGGACGCTGGCCTGGATCGAATATGCGGAAGGATACTGGTGGCACCCGGAACAATTCCTGGGACCGATCCGGCTGAGTGAGCATGTCGAATACATCCTGAACGTGCTCGATCAGGCTATCGAGGATGGCCACCAGGCACGGGTGCTGGCTGAGATCCAGCGGGTGCGGGATAAATACATCACGATGAAGCACTTTGACGCCGGAGTGGCTCAGGCGAAATGCGCCCGGGCTGCCCTGGTGAATGGCAAGATCGAGCTCGCCTTTGAACTCTTATACGAATCCCGGGAAAACCTCAGCCGGGGCGACAGCCACCATTATGCGGTGGTTTCTTTTATGTTTGGCTTGATCAATTGGCTGCAAGGGCCCCGCAAGTATAACAAGGCGATCGACGCCTGGCAGGAAGCGCTGGATGTATTTACCAGGATCGCCCACAAAGCCGGTTACCGCTCGGAAAAACACCTGTGGTACCTGCGGCAGATCGCACTGATGAAGGAGTTCCTCAATTTCGTCATCCAGCAATCCGATCTGCCCGAACTGGATGCGGTCATTGATGACCTGCCGGACCCGGAACCGGTCTTTGCGGAGGACCTGGCCGGCAAGGAAGACAGAGAAGAGGAAGCCTTTACCGGGAATCGCAAGCCGGGCGGAGCGTCCGGGGGGCAGCAGAAAGAGCCAGCCGAACCGAAAGAAGAGCAAACCCCTCCTCGGAAACCGCCGCCGCCGGGAGAGCAGTTGGACCACTTCATCCAGTTGTTTGTGCTGTATGATGCAATTCCAGCCGGGTTGCCCGGACCGCTGGCGTTTACACCCACGCCGCGCTTCCCGGCTGGCCATACCGGGCTGCCGGCTGACGATCATCTGGAAGTGACCCGTCTGCGGCTGGGCGAACAGGAGTACCGAGTCCAGAGCCTGATCGGCGGACAGCGCCAGGTCAACCTGATCAACGACCAGCAGTTCTATGTGATGAAGGTCGCTGGTCACAGCATGAACAAGGCCGGGATCGAAAACGGCGACCTGGTGGTGCTGCGGGCGCAGATGGCGGCGGAAAACCGGGATATCGTGGCTGCCGAGATCATCGGGGTGGATGTCAGCCGGGCCACGCTGAAACGCTACTCGATCCGGGCGAAAACGGTCACCCTGGCGGCGGAGAGCAGCGACCCGGCGTTTGAAGGCCTGGAGTGGGATTTCAAGCCCAATTCCGAAAACACCCAGGATGGGTTCTACATCCGGGGCGTGGCCGTGGCGGTCCTCAAGCCGGTATAAGTCCTCAGATTGCAATCAAAAAGCCCCTGCCCGTATAGCAGGGGCTTTTAGTTCGAGTGGTGTGTTTAGTTGTTCAGCGCGCCCTGGTTGATCCAGTCGATGATCGTCTGGACCTGCGGCGGGGTCAGCTTGGGTCCGCGCTTGGGCATCTTCTGGCTTTCGATCAGTTCCACCAGATAACTGTTGGCCGCGTCTCCGGCGATGATCACCGGCCCGTTTTCGCTGCCTTTCATCAGGTTGTCATAATCCAGCATGACCAGTTCAGCTTCGATCCGGTCTCCACCGTGGCAGGTGATGCAGCGGCTCATCAGGATCGGCATCACATCGGCTGAGAAACTGACTCCCCCTGAAGCGGTGGTCTGTTCCTCGGTCGGCTCAGGTGCAGGTTCCTCGGCCGGGGTCTCCTTGGCGGTTTCAGGTTCGTCCGCCTCTTCCGGTTGGTCTGTGGGTTGTTGGTTGGCAGGCTCTTCCGGAGCGGGGTTGCTGGCTGTGTTGTTGGTCTCCGCGGCCTGAGCGCAGGCTGCCAGGCCCAGGGTCAGGATAAGCAGCAGGATGATCAGTTGGTGGAAGGTTGGTTTCATGTCAGGTTAGTTCCTTTCAGGGATGTTTACAGATTAAAAACCATAGAGGATCACGCCGCCCAGAAAAGCCAGCACCAGGGCCAGGCCAAAACTGATGAAGTAGCCCATGATATAGATCAGCCGGCCAGGCTGGGAAAAGATCTCCCGGTTGCGAATCCGCAAGGCGACGGTGATCAGGGTGATGGCCAGCATTACGACTGCCAGGGTGATCTTGAGGCTGGCGTTGGGGGCATCGCCAAGATAATTTGCCTGGTTGTCATACATTCCACTGGCACCTGCGGCAATTACGCCGAAGACGGTCAGCACCATGTTGGCGAAGGCAAACTTCTCGAAATCGTTGTTTTTGCGCACCATCGCGATGATGATGAACAGCAACGCCGCGCCGCTGAGGGCGATCGGGAAGTGCACCAGCATCGGGTGAAGGGGGTGGGTTTGTGTGATGGCAGTAATAATTCGGTCTATCAGGTCCATTTCTTTCACCTCATTCCATTAGTGACAACAGAAATCCTATAAATATTACCTCAATAACCCGATTTTTTCTGCATGAGCCCTATCGAGACTGCTCATCTTTGGCGAAAGTGGTTTGCTGGCAGGATCATTTATGGAGTCCTTTTGATCCGACCAGATAGCGCCTTCCATACCGGGCAACGGTCGTACAGCCCCCAAAAGGCAAGCAGCCCGCTCAAGGGGATCCATATCCAGGTTGAGGTCAGCAGGCTGACCATCAGGATTACAATTGCGGTTCCAATCCGGATCATTCGATCAATGCTTGTTACCTTGATTTCTATCTGCTTCCCTTGGGCTAACGAGGCGAAAACATCCCGATAGATTTCCTGGTCTTTGGCCCCAGTGATACGCGCTGTCAGCTCACCTTGCTCCAAGATCAATACAGTTGGAATCCCTCTTATGCCGTAGTGTTGGATGATCTCGGGAGATTCATCGGCATTTATTGTTAAGAATTCGACTGAACCGGCGAATTCTGTCGCCAAAGATTCGAGGATCGGTTTGGTTGTTTTGCAGGGAATACACCAGTCTGCCCAGACAGCAACAACCAAAGGTTCTTTCAATGTGTCTAAAAGAAGTCGAAATTCGGTATAGTCCATAATGAGAATTTGAGCGGATGGTTTTCCATCCGCCCACGCCAATGCTCACTTGCTTATTGTTTATGGGTGCTGAACTTGAATGGCAGATACAATGGGCAGAATGCGACCAGCGAGGTGAGCAGGAATACCGCGGCCAGGGCCAGCAAAACGATGCCGAGAGCGCCGGTCACGATGCCACCAAAGTAAAGGTAGGCAAAGATACCTGCGATTACCACACGGATGATCCGATCCAGATTTGACATATTACGTTTCATTTGAGTCTCCTTTTTTAGTTGGTATTTATGATCTGATTGTAGGGCGAAATACCAGATCTGTCTGTGACTAAGTCACAAAACAGATCTGGATCTTAGTCCTTCAAAATCAATGATCTCAATGGTCCCTCGTCCAGCCAGGATGAAACCCGCTTGCCGAAAATCTTCCAGGATCCGACTAATCACTTCCCGGGAGCTGCCGAGATCGGAAGCGATCTCGCGATGGGTGACATCAATAACCAATTGGTCATCAGCATGATTTAACAGCCAGCTGGCAACCCGCTGATCCATTCTCTGGAAGAGGATCTGATCGATGACCACCATGATCGAAGCTAGGCGAACTGATACCAGTTCCAGAACAAAATCGCGCCAGAGTTCGTATTTGTTTACCCACTTCCTGAAATATTCACCAGGGATGATGATCGCTTCTACATCTTCTTCGACTGAGGCGATTGCCGGAAAGGAGCTCTGATTGAGGATCGCATTTGCAGTCAGGACACAGGATTCTCCCAGCCCAAATCGGTAGAGCGTGATCTCCCGCCCATTTTCTCCAATGATATAAACTCTGACCACGCCCGATAATACCAGTGCAATTGACTCTGGATAATCGCCGTCGACAAAGATATCCTTTCCGGCAGGGATTTTTGCATGGAGAGCTACCTGTTGAAACTCCCTTTTAAAATCTTGGTCCGCAGATTTGATGATAAAAACTGCTTCGGATACTTCATTAAATTGGTCTTGTGTTATCATTTCCCTGCCTTATTGTCTGGATAGTATATTCGTTATTATTACTGTATGGGGCGCAATCACTTTTTAATAAATTGGTCATTGATTAGCATTTTGGCTTCTTTCGGGGCGAAACACATCAGGAAATTTTCTGATAGTATTCAGATGATGCCCAAAGGAATAATGTTACACCTTGGAGTGTGAACATAGATGAACCGGGAAGCAACCATCGAATATTTCATCAAAAACCCGAATGTCACCGTGCTGGTTGTCGGGGCGGGGGTCAACGGGATCGGGACGTTTCGAGATCTGGCGCTGCAAGGTGTGGATGTGCTGCTGGTGGAGCGGGCGGATTACTGCTCCGGGGCCAGTGCGGCCTCCTCCCATATGGTGCACGGCGGGATCCGCTACCTGGAGAACGGCGAGTTCCGCCTGGTGCGGGAGGCAGTCCAAGAGCGCAACCGGCTGATCGAACACGCGCCGCACCTGGTCAAGCCGCTCCCAACCGTCTTCCCGATCTTCAAGATCTTCTCCGGCCTGCTGAATGCTCCGCTAAAATTCCTGGGGTGGCTGGATAAACCCTCGGAGCGCGGGGCAATTGTGATCAAGATCGGGATGACCTTCTACGACTGGTTCACCCGCCAGCAGAAGACCGTCCCGCAGCATGTTTTCATGGGCCGGCGCCGGTCCCGCAAGAAGTTCCCCAAATTGAACCGAAAGGTATTGTACACCGGTACCTATTACGACGGTGCCATGCCCAGCCCGGAACGGATCTGCATCGAACTTGTCCAGGATGCGCTCAACGCCTCACCCCGGGCGTATGCCGCCAATTACGTCCGGCTGGACCGGGTGGAGGGCAACCGGGTGGTGCTGGTGGACGAAATGACCGGCGAGCAGTTCCCGGTGATCCCGGATGTGCTCGTCAACGCCACCGGGCCGTGGATCGACTTCACCAATCGGGCCATTGGCCTCGAAACCACCTTTATCGGCGGAACCAAAGGCTCGCACCTGGTGCTGGACCATCCCGAACTGCGCGATGAGATCAAGGGCCATGAGTTATTCTTCGAGAACAAAGACGGCCGGATCGTGCTGATCTTTCCGCTGGCGGACAAGGTGATGGTCGGTTCGACCGATATCCGGGTGGATGACCCGGACAGCGTGCGCTGCACCGAGGAAGAGGTGGACTATTTCTTCGGGATGGTCGGGCGGATCTTCCCCGGGATCAAACTGGACCGTTCGCAGATCGTTTATCGGTTTTCTGGCGTGCGGCCGCTGCCGTACGCTCCGGAAGGGTTTACCGGCCAGATCAGCCGCGACCACAAGATCGAGCATACCCCGCCAAGCAGTGCGGCCGGATTCCCGATCTATTCGCTGGTCGGCGGGAAATGGACCTCGTTCCGCGCCTTCTCTGAGCAGACCACGGATGTCGTCCTGGAAGCGCTGGGCTACAAACGGAAAGCCAGCACCCGAGAACTCGAGATCGGTGGCAGCCAGGGCTTGCCGCGGGACGCAGAAGCGCTGGCTGCATATCATCGGGAGTTGGTCTCGAAAACCGGCGCGGCCCTGGACGTGGTGCAACGGTATGTCGAGCGCTATGGCACCCTGGCTGAACAGGTACTGCAGCAGCGGGCGGTATATCCGCCGGGCGGAGAATGGACGGTGCCAGGCTATACGCCGGAAGAGATCGCGTTCATCGCCCGGCAGGAGGATGTCATCCACCTGGATGACCTGATCCTGCGGCGCACGATGATCGGCAAGCTGGGATTGCTGACGGCAGAAAACCTGAGTCAGCTGGCGGCGGTGACCGCCGAAGCGATCGGCTGGTCGACCGACTACAAGGCCGGCGAGATCGAAAGGACGGTCAGGATCATGGCGGAGGAACACGGCGTGGTCCTGGAGACCGCGTAGACTTTTCAGGTATAATCGGCAAGCGCATTAGCGGGGCTGGACTGCGACGTCCAGCCCCGTCTATCTACAGCGAACACAGGAGCAGATATTATGTGCGGGATTTTTGGGATCGTCACCAAACAAGAAACCAACCTCGGCCCGACCCTGATCGAGGCCGGTAAAATGCTATCGTATCGGGGCTATGACTCGGTTGGCTGCGCCACGATCAACGCGGCCGGCGAGATCGACCTGCGCAAGGACGCCGGTAAGGTGGATGCCGTTGCAGAGCAGTACAACTTCGCAGAGATGTCCGGGCAGCGCGGCATTCTGCAATTGCGCTGGGCGACCTTTGGCGCGCCTTCCAAAGTGAACTCGCAGCCGCACCTGGACTCGGACGGCGATCTGGTCGGGGCGCATAACGGCAACGTGGTCAATAACGCCGAACTGCGCAAGCAGTTCATGGCCGAGGGCATGACCGTGCGCTCTGAGAATGACGGTGAGTCGTGCATCCATGCCGTTGAGCGTTATGTGAACAAAGGTTTCGGGATGGTGGATGCCATCCGCAAGGCGTATGAAGACCTCAAGGGAGATTATGCTTTCGTGATCGGCCGGCAGGACGAGGATGTGCTGTATGCCATCAAGAAAGGTTCCGGCCTGGTGGCCGGGATCATCGAGGATGGCACAGTGGTCTCTTCAGACCTGCCCTCGCTGCTGCCGCTGACCCGTCAGATCCTGCGGATCGAGGATGGCGAGATCGCCATTCTCCGGGCAGACGGGATTGAACTGCGCAGTGTGGCGGATGGCAGCGTGATCGAGCGCGAGGTCGAACTGGTCAAAGAGACGATGGAAGCCGCCCAGAAGGGCAATTACCCTCATTTTATGCTCAAAGAGATCCACGAACAGCCAGTGGTGGCGGGCGAACTGCTTAACCTGCTCGACAATTCCGAGGAAGTGGATGCGATCGTGGCGCGGATAAAGGCGGCGGATAACATCTACCTGGCGGGCTGCGGGACGAGTTACCATGCCTGCCTGCTGGCTTCGGTCTATTTCAGCCGGTTAGCGGGGAGGGCGACGATCCCGGTGCTGGCGACCCAGTTCATCGCACAGTACGGGCCAGCTGTCGGCCCGGGAGACGTTGGGATGTTCGTCAGTCAGAGCGGCGAGACCAAGGATGTGCTGAATGCGATCGAGTCCGCCGAGGCCAAGGGCATGGGCGTGCTTGGGCTGGTGAACGTGGTCGGTTCGACCCTGATGCGGGTCAGCGAGCATCATATCCCGCTGGGCTGCGGCTATGAGATCAGCGTGCCGGCGACCAAAACATTCACCAATCAGATGATCGCCTTTTTATACCTGGCACTGCGGATGGGCGGGCACGACACTGATATTTTGCACGACCTTCCCGAACTGATGCGTAAGACGATCGCCGCTTCGGACCCGCAAGCCGCTGAATTGGCGGATTCGCTGGTGGGCGTGCAGGACTTCTATCAGTTGGGATACGGGATGACTTACCCGATGGCGCTGGAAGGTGCGCTGAAATTGAAAGAGATCACCTACCTGCATTGCGAGGGAATGCTTTCGACCGAGTTCAAGCATGGCCCACTCTCGGCGGTGGAGGAGGGGTACCCGGTGGTGTACATCACCGGGCGGGAGGATGTGGACCTGATCGTCAGCGGGATCAATGAGGCCACCTGCCGGGGAGGCTGGGCGATCGTGGTCGGGCCGGAGGATGCCCGGCTGCGCGCCAATGGGCATGAGTTCATGATCCTGCCGGAAACACCGACCCCGGAGATCGAGGCGCTGCTGACAGTCATCCCGCTGCAATTGCTCAGTTATCATCTCAGCCTGGCGCTGGGCTACGACCCGGACTTCCCGCGTAATCTGAGCAAAACTCTGACGGTGGATTAGCTGACCTGAATAAAATAAATAAAAACAGGCCCTCATTTTGAGGGCCTGTTTGCTATTGATCGTTTACAGATCAGGGTCCAGGAGGGCCGGCGTGGTCGGGCGGTCCGGCGTGGTCAGGCGGGCCGGCGCCTTCTGGCGGTCCGGCATGGTCGGGTTTCCCGATCAAACCGAGGGATTGCCAGACTTTACCCCAGCCACCCATCTCGGTTTTTTGACCCAGAAGATCGCCAGCAGTAGTGCCGTCCTCCAGGGCAGAACTGGTCATCAACGCCAGCATGATCTCACCCAAGCCGTAGCGGGTGCCATCTTCGCCGCCGCAGAAGTAGGTCATGACCTCTTCATACGGCATGCCAAATTGAAGCGCCAGCCGGTGGGCAAAGGGGTGGTAAGCGTCCGGGTTGGTGCAAAAGAACCCGCCCGATGCTTCTTCTTCTTCCCCTTCTGAATCCTCCTCATCATCTTCCAGGATGATCTCGGTGGCGGTCACTTCTGTGCCTTCGACCTCACCTTTCACTTCAACGGTAGCGCCTACCATCAGCGTGGCCAGGAGAAACCCATCCGGGGGATAAACAGTGAACACCCCCTCCCCAGTTTCCAGTTCGAAGGAATCTACTCCAACTGAGATGACCGTGCCCGTCGCTTCGAACGCTTCTGCTGCCAGAGCGGTGCCAGCCAGGGAAAGGGTCAATACCAGCATTGTGACCAGGATTGTGATCTTTTTAACCATTATCTACTCCTTTCATCAAATGTGCTTAATGGTAATGGCAGTTGATGGTATAGTTCAATAGGTCTGATTACCTAATTGACTGTAAACGCCTGACAGAATTGATAGGAATAGCCTCGCGAACCATGAAATGGATCGATCACTGTCAAACATGAGGCAGTCTGAAGACTTGGTATAATGTCAGGGTCATCGAACTATAAGCCCGAAAGGTGAGCCAGTATGGGTGTAACCGAACGCATTCAGGCAGTCTTTACTCCCCGCCGGATCCGGCATCTACGGGAATACTTCACCGGTTATCTATATATTGCCCCCGCTGTAATCCTGATCTTCATCTTCGGGATCTTTCCGGTCGGGTTTGCGCTGTATGTCAGCCTGCACAGGTGGCGGATCAAGCGCTCTGATTTCATCGCCCTGGAAAATTACACCCGGGCGATCGGAGGGCTGACCTATGTGCTGATGTTCTTCATTGCCCTGCTAGCGTTGGTTGGCGCGTATCTGATCGTGCGCAAAGTGCTGCGGATGGCTGAAGAACACGGCGATCGGCCCTTGTTGCTGCTCCTGCCTGGTTTGTTGCACGCATCTGTCATTGGGGCGCTGCTGCGCTATTTATGGTTCCAACTGCCCGAGTTCCTGGCGATCGGTGACAAGCTTGTCGGGCGGGAAAAAACCCGGGAACTGTTCAATCAATTGCTGGGAGAATCATTCCGGGCGGTCAGGCCAGAGTTCAATCTGTTCTTTTATTTGCTGATCGCGTCTGCAATCGTTGGATCCGGATTTTTCCTCTACCGGCGGTCGCCGCGCAATAGTACCTACCAAAACCAGTTCATGATGTTTTGGCTGGCCCTGGCTGCCGGTATCGGCCTGGCATACTTCACGTATTCGGAGGTGCTGACGGCTTACGCTGTGGCTGTCGAAACCGGGGAAGACCCAGGGATCTGGCCGCAGCTGATCTCGATCACTGGCGGGCTGTTCCTGTTTGGGGTTGCCTGGAAGCTGTGGGGCGGGGCGGCGAACGAGGCCAGCAACCGCCGCTTCTGGCTCAGGATCCTGGCGGCATTGGGGCTGCTGGTTGGCGGCTGGCTGCTGATGGGCGAGATCCCCCAGATAGTGGCTTCGGGAGATCAGGACCTGTGGAAAGGGCTCAAGGTAACGGTCTTTTTCTCACTCGGGACTGTCCCGTTCCAGTTGGCTATTTCGATGTTCCTGGCGATCCTGCTGTATGAGAAACTTAAAGGTTCGGAATTTTTCCGGATGGCGTACTTTCTGCCATACGTGACCCCATTCATCGCCAGCGCGGCGGTATTCAAGCAGATGTTTTCCAACCGCGAGGCGGCCCCGATCAACTCGTTGCTCAAAGGGCTGGGGATGCTGCCGCAGGACTGGTTATTCGAACCGCGCGGGATCTTTGAGATCATTGCCAGGAGCCTGGAGATCGACTGGCCTGACTGGGCCGCTGGCCCGAGCCTGGCGCTGGTGGTCATCATCATTCACTCGGTCTGGACATACGTTGGCTATAATACGGTCATCTATCTGGCCGGGCTGGTCAACATCTCCAAAGAGCTGAATGAGGCTGCCGAGATCGACGGCGCCAACCAGTGGGACATCTTCAGGAATATCACCTTTCCGCTGCTATCTCCAACTACCTATTTCCTCTCGCTGATCGGAATCATCGGGACGTTTAAAGCCTTTGCCACCATCTGGGTATTCCGCGAGAGCCTGGCGCTTGGGACGGTGGATACCTTCAGCGTGGCGATCTTCACTGAATTTTACGAGAAACTGCGTTATGGTTACGCATCGGCGATGGCCTTTGTGCTGTTCGCGATTATCCTGAGCCTGACGTATATCAACAACCGGGTCCAGGGATCGAAGGTGTTCTATGGATAAAAAGAGTGTTTTCCAGCAAAGACGCAAACCCCTGCCGAGCGCCGGAAGCCTGAAGTGGGTGCTGACCGTCCGCAAGGCGGTGGTGTATATCTTCCTCTCGATTGGCGCTTTTGTTTCACTCGTGCCTTTTGTGTGGATGATCGCGACCTCCCTGAAGAGCCTGGGCGAAGCGCTGACCTCCCGTTTTTTTCCGACCGAATTGCATTTTGAGAACTATGTCATCGCCTGGGAGCGGGCCTTGTTCTCGCGGTATTTCACCAATAGTGTGGTTATCACGTTGATTACACTGGCTGGAAGCCTGCTGTTCAGTATTTTTGCCGCCTATGCCTTTGCCCGGATCGAGTTCCCGGGACGTGATGCGATCTTTGCACTGTTGTTGAGCACGATGATGATCCCCGCCATGGTGACGATCATCCCGAACTTCCTGACGGTGACCTGGCTGGGCCGGATCGGACCGATCCCATGGATCAACAATTGGCCGGCGCTCACGATTCCGTTCATGGGGAGCGTTTTCAACGTCTTTATGCTCAGGCAGTTCTTTGCCCAGGTGCCAGATGAGCTTTATGATGCCACGCGCATCGACGGCGGCGGGCATTTGCGCTTCCTGCTCCAGATCGTGCTGCCGCTCTCCAAAGCCCCGATCATGGTGATCACGGTGTTGAGCTTCATCGGTTCGTGGAACGCACTGGCGTGGCCGATCTTGGTTACGAGTACGCCGGAATGGCGGCCGATCTCGGTTGGCTTGATGAACTTTGTCTCGGAAGCCGGGCAGGAGTTCCACCTGACGATGGCCGGGGCTTTCATCACGATCATCCCGATCGTGCTGATCTACTTCTTCACACAAAAACAATTCACCGAAAGTATTGCCCGCAGCGGTTTGAAAGGCTGAAATTAACAATATCTTTAAGGTTCGTTGACGCGAGTCTTGGTACAATGGAACTGCAGAATTTTCTGCGATAAGACAACTTGAAAAAGGAGAAGAAATGTCTAAGAGAGTACTTTACATTGCTGGACTGCTCGTGCTGGTCTTTGGTTTGATCCTGACCGCCTGTGGTCCGAACGAGGTGGTAGACAATACCACCGACGATATGGCCAACAACACCACTGAGAACACAACGGATGATGAAATGGCCAACGACACCGAAGAAGAGATGGAAGAAGAGGAGCCGATGATGGACCTCACCGGCACCACCGTCACCTTCTGGCATGTCTACGGTGAAGGCGATTCCCGCAAAGCGGTGATCGATGCCATCGTGGAAGAATTCAACGCCACCAACGAGTACGGCATCACCGTCGAAGCCCTTGACCAGGGTCAGTACAACGACGTGGCCGATAAGGTCAATGCCGGCCTGACCTCCGGCGACCTGCCGAATATCGTCCAGGCTTACACCTCTTCGTTCCTGAACTGGGACTCGGTCGGCGCAGTGGTTGACCTGGCTCCCTGGGTAATGGACCCGATGTACGGCCTGACCCAGGAAGAGCTGGACTCCATCTACCCGGGCGCGTATGCGGACGGGATGACCCTCGACGGCCGCCGTCTGGCCTGGCCGCTGAGCCAGTCTGCCAACGTGATCACCTATAACTACACCTGGGCACAGGAACTCGGCTTCGACGCCGCTCCGGCCAATAGCGCTGAGTTGAAGGAACAGCTGTGCGCCGCGGCCGCAGCCAACGCTGCTGATGACAACCCGGACAACGATGGCACCGGCGGCATGGTGTGGTACCCGAGCGCATCGAACTACCTGTCCTTCGTGTACGCCTTTGGCGGGAATGAACTGAACGAGGCCGGTGATGCCTATGACTTCACCTCCCAGCCGTTTGTGGATGTGGCCTTGTACATCAATGACCTGAAAGCCAATGGATGCACCTTCGAGACCGAAAGCTACCCGAACCCGGAACAGGCCAACCGCCTGGCTCTGGTCACGCTCTCCTCGACCGCTGGCCTGCCGTTCTATGCGGCAGCCTTCGAAGAGGCCGAGAATGATGATGTTTGGGGCTTCCTGCCCTTCGTTGGGCCTGATGGCCAAACTGCCGCGGATGCGTTCACCCAGTCCGTTGGTGTCCTGACCGCCACCCCGGAACAGGATCTGGCGTCCTGGCTATTCATCAAGTTCCTGACCACCGCCGAGAACCAGGCTCGCTGGATCGAAGCCAGCGGCTACCTGCCGACCATGTCGACCACCGAGGCTTTCCTCGGCGACTACATCGCCGCCCAGCCGCTGTACCAGACCTCCCTGGACCTGGCAAGCACTGGTCAGGCTGAACCCCAGACCTTCCCGGCCTGGGCTTCGGTCCGCCGCGCGATCGACGGTGCTGCTGCTCAGATGTACGATCCGGATCTGACCGAAGAAGAGATTTTGGCGATCCTGACCCAGCTGAATGCAGACGCAGCCGAGTATGTGGCAGAACTGCAGTAAGCCTTAACCAGTTAGAAAAAGAGTCCCGCCGGTCATCCGGCGGGACTCTTGCTTTAATATGATCCTAGATCAGGGGATGGAGAAGACCACGATCACCGGATCGTGATCGGATTTGTGCCGAGGGGAGAAATCCTCAGGTGAAGCGAGCGGGTGATCGGCGTTGACGCGCAGCACCGTCACACTCTGGATCAACAGGTCGAGCTGTGGGGAGACCAGGATGTGATCCAACGTCTGGGAGACGCCTTCAAATACATAAGTGTAACGCTCTTCTGCCGGCAGCCGGTCAAAGGTGTGGATCAGCCCGGCTTGCTCCAACACCTCGAGTGGTTGCGAGTCATAGAATGAATTCAGATCCCCGATGACCGCCAGTAACGCTTCCGGATCGATGGCGAGGATCTCCTCCGCCAACTCGGCGTTCCAGGCTGCCTGGGCGGTCCGACGCGGTTCGGTGGCGGCTTCTCCGCCACTCATGCTGGTGAAGTGATTGTTGATCACAACGAACTCCAGGCCGCTGCCCAGCAGTCGGATCGTGATCTGGAGCGGCGGACGGCTGGTAATCGATTCCGGGGCGGGGTATTGCGCCTGGGCCAGCACTCCGGCCTGGTCAGCGCGCACCAGGTAGCCGACATCTATCCCGCGGCTGTCATCCCCCTCGAGCAGGACCGGGATGTAGCCATAGGCTTGCAGGACCTCATGCTCGGCAATGTCTTCAAGGACGCCGATATTCTCGACCTCCTGCAGACCGACCACTGTCGGAAGCCCGGCAGCCTCGATCGTGGCGGCCACTTTGGCGATCTGCCAGCGGTATTCCGATACGGTTGGCAGAGGCGGGCTGGAAGGATGCGGGTCCACGATGTCGAACAGGTTTTCCACATTCCAGGTCATGATCGAGAACTGGTCCGCGCTCAAAGGCGGGATCGATGGCAGTTCAACCGCCGCCGGGCTGATCACCGGAAGTGTGGTCGGTTCGATCTTGAAATTGCCGTAGGTAAATGCCAGGGGACCGGTGATCCCGATGAGGGTATCTCCGCTGGCGGCGACCACCGGCAGGGTGGATTGATCGGCATGCACGATGGAGGAACCGTCATCGGCCAACAGGATAATCCCGTTTTCCTCGCCCCGGTAGAGCCGGGTGCGCTGGTGGTAGGCCAGGACAAAGGCGAATTCGCCATACCGGTCGCTGGGGTCCACGACCACGGCCGGCTGGTTGATGGTGACGAGCGCACCTTCATGAGCCTCAAAATAGAGCAGGGATTCTTCCTCTGACTCGGGCGGGTCAAGCGGGATCGGGGCTGGCAAAGGGACTCCCTGGGCCACCACTGTCAGATTGGCTGCTGTACCCACCGTGAGCTGAGTCTGCTGGAAGAATTCCTCCACCACGCCTGCGACCTGCACCCGGTCACCGACCTCAACCTGAATATCTGCCAGCCCGGTACTGACAAACAGGCCAGGTGATGTGGCGGGGTCTGCGTCGGTCTCGGTCTCCTGGATCCAGAAGCCCCCCAGGTCGGGGAAGACGCCGGTGACCACGCCGGAAGTTTGTAAAAATTGCTGGTGATAAGGCGAGCGCAGCCCTGGTCCCTGGATCGCCCAGATCGGCAGGGTTTCGCTGGTGAAGGTGTAACTGGTTTCTCCTTCGGCTTCCAGGCCGGCCTGGGTGGCTGTGGTGCGGTAATCAGTCCATGTAAGGAATTCGACGCCAGGAGCCGAGGCAGCAGTCAGGGAGACGGTGTGCGAGGCGCCGTTTGGTTCGATCGTCTCAATCTGCCAGAGAATCTGGTCGTCAACCACCGCACCGTCATCCAGGATCTCGACGATCTGCAGGCCGGGCGGGATCGGCAGGAATACTTCCGCCCCGGAAACAGGTTGAAGGGTGTGATTGATCACTTCCAGCCGCAGTTCAAAAGTCTCATCCGGTGAGACCGTGATGGGCGCGTGGGCTTCGATCTGCAGGATCTCAGGGTAGATCTGTTCCAGATCGGATTGCTGCCGGGGGTAGAGAAGCAGCCGGGTATCAAGGTCTTCCAGGATGCCGGTTACCTGATAGCGCTGCCCGGATTCGATCGTTTCGATGGTCGCTTCGGTCAATTTGTCCATATAGGCGGTCAGCAGCCGGCCTTCTTCGTCCACCAGATCGAGCTCGTAACTGTAAGAAAACTCTTCCGCCCGGGCGATGGTTCCTTCCAATTGGACCAGTTGACCAACCAGGGTATCACGTTGGCTAATGGACTGGGCAATTGAGACCGGGAGAGGGGAGAATTCCTCTCCTTCTGCCAGGACTTCTACCTGCCCAAAATTGGATGGTACGATCTCGATCGTGCCGCGGTAAAGGGTGACTATGCCCTGGACGCGGACACGGTCTCCAATTGCGACATTCAAGGTGCTGCCTGCACCCGCGACATACACCTGGGCTCCGCCGGTCTCATCGGCCAGATAGAATTTCGCGCCGCTGCCAGCAAACAGGCCGCCTGTGTACATTGAGGCGATGCCTTCCACCACCACCTCCTGGTTGAGGAGCGTGCGGGCTGTCTGGATCGGGATGGCGCCGCCGGTGATGCTCACAGTTGCCGGGGCGGCGAAAGAGGGTACCGGCCAGCCTTCCGCCGAGGTATGATTGCTGTGCAGGCTGAGTTCGGTATAGCTGAGAGGTGCCGCGACTGTGATCGCCTGGCTGGCATTTTCGCCATCAGCCAGATCCGCCAGTGTCCAGGTCACCAGGTCCTCGGTAGCTGTGACACCTTCCCCGGCGGCAGTCAGGGATAATCCGGCCGGAAGTCGTAATTCGGTGGTCACCGGGCCAAGATCAGCACCGGTCTGATTGTCCAACTGCAGCTCGATTTGAAACTCCGTTCCCGGCGCAGCCGAGGCGGGCGAGTCGATGATCAACGCCAGACCGGGGAAATTATCCGGGGCGCGCGGACTGCCGGTGTTTTGAGGGCTGGGGATTGTGTTGATCTTAAAATCGAGCTGGTTATTGTCCTGGTCGAGATAGTTGCCTTCTGTTCCGCCCGGGCTGCGCTCAAGCGAAACGGCGTTATCCAGCCCTTCTGCTGGCTGCCCTTCGACGGCTTCCTCGGGGGCGCGGCCCCAACCCAGGCTGTCAATCGTTTCGCGGGTTGGGTCGTGCAGGATCAGTCCGCCTCGCTGCGGGATCAGGGCGAGATCGATCGCCTCGTCAGGGGGAAGGCCGATGTCCTGTCCGGCCTGGCCGAGGAGATAGTGCCCGAAGGGGGGGATCAGGGCGGACTCGTCCCAGACGTGCAGCAGTTCCGGTTCATCGTCAGAATTTAATACATACCAGAGCGAATATCCCTTGAGGTCAATGATGCCCGCAGTGGGGTTATACAATTCGACAAAGTCAAACAGGTTGTTACCATCAATCCCCGCCATGACCTCGCTGATCAACAGGCCTGGACCCAGATCTGTTAATGGAACCGTCGGGCTGGCCTCCGGCTGGGCAGGGCTGCAACCGATCAAGGTGATCGAGAAAATTGCAAGAAAGAGGAAAAGGGATGCTCGGCGTGACATACATTCTGCTCCTTGAGTTTGTTTCTGGTTTGAAAAGTATATCATTCCCGGCAAGTCGGGTCGGGCTGTTGGCGGGAGCTGGGCAGGGATCGGTACAAGCCGTACGAGTGATAAAGCGATCCATGAATCAAGTTGCGATTCCTCTTCCGATTTTGGTTATAATCCGGAGGTAGACAGACAATCTGAGGAGATACAGCGGCAATGAAGATCACGTTTGAAGAACAAGGCGAGGAGGTTGTCTTCCGGGTCTCGGACTTCGATCCGAAGTACGCGAATGTGCTGCGGAAGACTTTTTACACCCAGGAAGGCGAAAGCTATACCAAGCGTTTCCCCCAGAGTGCCCGATATCTGGATAAGATCAAGGCGTATTACGCCGCACATGCCCCGCAGATGTTCGACCAGATCGGTTATTTTGCGCCGATCCCCTGGGAGCAGGCGCTTCATGAGTTTGCCGGGATCATGGCGGCGCACAGGATCGATTGGTGGCTGACCGGGAGCTGTGCAGTTTGCATCCGGGGAATCCCGCTAGAGCCGCATGATATCGACGCCATGATCGATTCCGCTGATGTGGACCGGGTGGCAGAGGTGTTCCAGGACTATTTGATCGAGCCGATCGTGGATACTGGCGGATGGGTAACCAAGGATTTCGGGGTAGTTTTCCGGCATGCAATGATCGATATTGCCTCGGACCCTGCGGCGAGCCTGGATGACCCGGAGCCGGCTGACTGTGGGCCGTACGCCAGGGAGCACCTGGAAGTGGTTGAATGGCGCGGGCTGGTGATCAAGGTGCCGCCGCTGCGCCTTTCTTTGGCCGTGAATAAGCGCAGGGGCAGGACCGAGCGGGCACTGGCGATCGAGGAATATCTATCCAAAACCGGCGATGAAGAGCCTGAGGGCTAACCGATGGCGGAGAATACCGGATTTGACCAAATTCCACAGAAGATATAAGAAAACTGCGCCAGGTAGACACCGACCGGCAATGACACATTAACCCTGCTGTTCTTGCCTTCCAATCCGGGAATTCAATTCTTGGGGACGATCAGGCTGACCGCCTTTGGGAGGATACTGACCTCGATTGGGGTATTGCCGATCAGGTCGCCGTCGGCCTGGACCAGCACAGGTTTGGTGCTGCGAATCACCAGCCGCTCCCGGACGGCGTAGCGTTCCAGATCTGACTCTTCCTTGGAGCGGCGCAGGAGCACGTTGGCCAGGAGGCGGATGTAGGCCCCGGCTGTCTTCGAGCGGAAAATGAAAACATCCAGCACACCGTCATCGTTCTCAATGTCCAGGTCCAGAAAGTGGCGAGAACTGCCGAGGTTGACCGTGTTCACCGCGAAGACCTCGGAAGCCCGGATGCTCTGGCGGTTGCCATCCACCTCGACCTCGAAGGCAGCCGGCTGGATTCCGGCCAGCGCCTTGATCCCGGCCAGGTAGTAAGTCAATATTCCCAGGCTGCGTTTTTGCTCGCGCTTGGACAGTTTTATCATCTGTGTGGAGAGTCCGGCGCTGATGTTCAGCAGTGCGTGCCGCCCGTTGAACGCCAGGGCATCGATGCGGCGGATAGCATGTTCGCCGGTGATCAATGCCAGTGCTGACTCGACTTCCTCGGGGATTTTCAGGTAGGTCGCCATTCCGTTTCCGGTCCCGAGCGGGAGGACGCCTAGTGGCACGCCGGTGTTGAGAAGCCCGCTGGCGGCGTCGTTTATCGTACCGTCTCCACCAGCGGCAACAATGATATTGACGCCGTCCTTAGTTGCCCGTGAGACAATGTCTGGCAAGCCATCGCCCTTCTCGGTGCGGTGGATCTGGCAGTTCCAGCCGGCTTTCTGAAAGTGAGTGTGGACAGTCTCCTCGGTGGCATCGGGCTCGTGGGTGCCAGAGACAGGGTTGTGCAAAACAAGTACACGGGTCATGCGGTCCGGGCCTTTGCTTGTGGCGGATGAATTGGGTTCAGAAGGTGCTTACATTATAGCCCGTGTTCTGCTCTCATTGCTCCCAGCAGTTGACAGCGTCGGCATCCAGCGCCAGGTTTTTTCGGATGAAACTGAAACCAGCAGCATTCGCCTGAGGACAGAACTCCCCCGCCATCAAGTCGTACTCGATGCCAAAGACCGGCTTGTTCTGCTGGATGAAGGGGGCCAAAAGTCCACACTCCTTGTAGGTGTAGCATTCTTCGTTGACGGAAAAATCGAACAAGTCTACCAGATCGGCCACCTGGCCGAGGTCATTTTTCAAACCGATCGCCAACCCGCGCTGGTGCGCCTTCTCTGCCAGCCAGGTGTTGTAGGCCAGCTGGTTGGCGTAAGACAGATCAAAGCCGGACGGGTTGGCGTAGGCGTCCAGATTATCGGGATCCACGCCGTCGCAGCCTTTCTGTGCCGCCAGATCCAACCGGGCCAGCATGACCGGTGCCAGCTGGTCGATCTGGCGGATATCGAGCCAGGTCTCGCCCTCCCAGCCTTCCAGCGGCCGGCCGAGTGTCTCGGTCGGGAACAAGCCCACATCTGGCCGCCAGTCTTCGAAAGAACCAGCGCTGAAATAGCACACCACTGCCTTGCCTTGGCGGTGCAGAACGGCGATCTGGCTGGAGGAGGTTTCAAACAGGTCGAGGATGTACACATCCACGGGGAGGTCAGAGTCTGGCTGGCCCTCAAACTGGATATGGAAGGTGATCCCGGCTGCCGGCCGCCAGCGGTCCGGCTGGCTGGTAGGTGTGCGGGTGGCACAGACCGTGCCGCAGCCGCCGGGGCATTCTCCGGGGCAATGGTAGGTCTCATCTTCTGCACAGGCCGGCGGGGTACACAGCGGGAAGCGGGTCTCGGTTGGGGTGGCGGAAAGGGTCGTTGGCAGGCGGCAGGCCAGCGCGGCCAGGATGGTGCAACAGGCGATCACCAGGCATTTGTTCATGATTTTCAGTCTATACCGGTTTCTCCCCCATTGTCAACAGCAGGCTGGTAAAATGGACGCGCTGAAAAAATATTCCTTTGAGGAGGAACTGTGTTCCATAAACTTGCGCAAGCCCAGGCTTTCATCAAAGAAAAGAACATCATGGCAGTCGACCTGAAGTATTGCGACCTGCTCGGCCGCTGGCACCATATCACCATCCCGGTCAGCCGCTTCGGCGAAGATCTGATGGCGCGCGGCATCGGGTTTGACGGGTCATCGGTCGGGCTGCAGTCGGTCAAGGCCGGCGATATGGTCGTGGTGCCAGACCTGAGCACCGGGTTCATTGACCCGTTCTGGGATACACCCGTGCTAAGTTTCATCGGCAAGATCCTGACCGCCGACACTCGCGAGACCTTCGAGAATGATCCCCGCAATATCGCTAACAATGCCGAAGCCTTCCTGCGCACGAGCGGGATCGCCACCGAGAGCGCCTGGGGGCCGGAGTTCGAGTTCTATGTCTTTGACCAGGTGGTCTATGAGAACCTGATGCATAAAGCGGGTTATGAGTTGTTCTCCTATGAGGCGGATTGGTCCAGCACCAGCGAAACGCGCGGCGCAACGATCCCACTGCATGGCGGTTATCATGTCGCTCCGCCCAAAGACCGCTTCCACAATATGCGCAACGAGATCATGGATGCGCTGGAAAAGCTGGGCGTGCCGGTCAAATACCACCATCACGAGGTCGGCAGCGCCGGTCAGATGGAGATCGAGACGGCGATGATGGGCATGCAGCAATCGGGCGATGCGATCCTGATGATCAAGTACATCACCAAGATGACCGCCCAGAAGTACGGCAAGGCAGCCACCTTTATGCCCAAGCCGCTGTACGGCGAGGCGGGCAGCGGGATGCACTTCCACCAGAAGCTGATGCGGGATGGCGAGAACTTGTTCTATGACGCGCATGGATATGCCTGCCTGAGCAAGACCGCCCAGTATTATGTCGGCGGGCTGCTGCACCACGGGGCGGCGGTGCTGGGTTTTACCAACCCGGGGACGAATTCCTACCGCCGGCTGGTGCCGGGCTATGAAGCCCCGGTAAATGCTTTCTATTCGCTCGGCAACCGCAGCGCCGCCATCCGCATCCCGAAATATGCGCTCAGCCCGGCCTCCGCCCGGATTGAATTCCGCCCGCCGGACGCCACCTGCAACCCATATCTGGCGCTGGCGGCCATGCTGATGGCCGGAATCGACGGTATCCGCAATCAGATCGACCCGACCGAACTGGGTTACGGGCCGATCGACGCCGATATCTTCTCCTGGACAGAGGAGCAGCGCGCCGGGATCAAGCCGCTGCCGACCTCGCTGGAGGCAGCCATGCAGGCGCTGGAATCGGACCACGGATTTCTGCTTGAGGGCGGCGTGTTCACCGAGGAATTGATCGAGACCTGGATCGGCTATAAGCGGCGAGGCGAGGCCGATGAGGTCCGCCGCCGCCCGCATCCGTACGAGATGAGCCT
The DNA here is from genome assembly GCA_020059485.1 of Anaerolineales bacterium. Taxonomy (GTDB): domain Bacteria; phylum Chloroflexota; class Anaerolineae; order Anaerolineales; family UBA11579; genus UBA11579. The sequence goes on along the minus strand of JAGVCA010000016.1, from coordinate 118,767 downwards.
GTACTTTGATGTATAGCGATTAACCATTTCAGGAGGTATGACATGCAGACTTTTGAATCCAAGGGTTCGACTTTCAAGGGCTATCTGGCTGTGCCGGACAGCGGCAGCGGGCCGGGGGTGCTGGTCTGCCATGCCTGGTGGGGGCTGAACGAATCATTCAAAGCGATCTGCGAAAAACTGGCGGTACATGGCTACGTTGCCCTGGCCCCGGATTTCTACCGCGGCACGGTGGCAAAAACCATCCAGCAGGCTGAAGAGGCGGTCGATTCTCTCGATTGGGCGGCTGCGGCAGAGATAGCCTCCGCCGCAACGGATGTTCTGCTCGGCTTGCCGCAGGTCACGAGCCGGGAAATTGGGGCTGTGGCATGTTCTCTGGGCGGCGGGTTCGCGATCCATGCTGCCCGGACATACAAGGAAAACGTCAAGGCAGTTGTCTTGTTGTATGCCGTGGGGGATGACCCGTTTGAGGAGACTGCGGCCGCCTACCAGGGACATTTCGCCGAGAATGACCAGTTCGATAGCCCGGAAGTGGTCGAGTGGCTGGAAGGCGCGATCCGGGAGGCTGGCAGACCGGTGGAGTTCTTCACCTACCCCGGCACCGAGCACTGGTTCATGGAGCCCGACCGGCCGGAGTATGATCCCGCGGCGGACAAACTGGCCTGGGAGCGGATCCTGGCGTTCCTCGAAGAGCGGTTGGGCTAACGACAGCCTTTGCCCGAATTGTCCTGCAGAGTGACCTGGAGCCGGGCTGTGGGGCGGCCTGAGCCGCGGGGTGGCGGTGGTATACTTGTTTCTTAAGATTTCACCTGCGAGGAAGAGACAATGAGCGAAGAGATCACCCGAGACCTGTTCAATAAACTTGTCGATCTGGCGGCACTGGAACTGGAGGAAGAGGAGGCGGAATACATCCGCCGGCAGCTCAATGACCAGCTGACCGCGATCGCCGAACTGGCCGCCGTGCCCCTGGATGAGGAGACTGCCGCGGCTGCCCATGGTGTGCCCTATACTGCCGACACCCGCGCGCCTTTCCGGGAGGACAACGCCGATCCCTTCGAACGCCCGGAAGAGATCCTGAAAGGGGCGCCGGAAGTGATCGACCGGTATATCATCGCCCCCGAAACCCCACATGAGGACCTGAAATGAGCGCCATGGAATTGTGCGACCTGTCTGCATACGAACTGGCGGCCCTGATCCGCAAGCGGGAAATCTCGGCGGTTGAGGCGCTGGAATCGACCCTGGAGCGGATTGAACTCGTCGATGGGCGTCCTGGCTCGCTGGATGCCGGCGAGATCACCGCGGAGGATCATGCCAAGGTGCATGCCTTCATCACCCGGACGGAAGAAACCGCCCGCGCCCAGGCCCAAGCAGTCGATAAATCGATCAGTGAGGGCGTAATCCCCGGGCCGCTGGCAGGTGTGCCTTATACGGTCAAGGATATTTTCAACGTCCGGGGGACGCGCAGCACCGCCGGGTCCCGGATCCTGTCAAATTACACGGCCCCGTATACTGCTACGGCGGTAGAGCGGATGGAGAAGGCTGGCGCGGTGATGCTCGGCAAGGTTAACCTGGACGAATTCACACACGGCTCCTCATCGGAATCTTCCGCCTATCAACCGGCCCCGCGTAACCCCTGGGACACCTCGAAAGTACCAGGGGGTTCGTCCGGGGGCAGCACGGCGGCGGTGGCTGCCGGGATGGGCGCGCTCTCCCTGGGAACGGATACTGGCGGCTCGATCCGCCAGCCGGCCGCCTTTTGCGGCGTGGTTGGGCTGAAACCGACCTACGGGCGGGTCTCGCGCTATGGGCTGATCGCTTTCGGTTCCTCGCTGGATTGCCCGGGGCCGGTAGCCCGCAATGTGCGCGATGCCGCCATGATGCTGAGCGTGATCGCCGGGCCGGACCGGCGGGACAGCACCGCGGTGACTATCCCGGTGCCGGATTACACCGCCGAGATCGAGGCTGGTGTCAAAGGGATGCGGATCGGGCTGAGCCCGGATTTCTTCAAGATCCAATATTTCAACCACGAGAGCGGCCAGATGGAAGAAGAGCCGATCTCTGACGAGATCAAACAGGCCGTCGAACAGGCTGCCGACCGCCTCTCCGAGATGGGGGCGCGAGTGGTGGAGAATGTGCCGATGCCGCGCACCAAGTACGGCATCCCGACCTATTTTGTGATCTCGCGGGTCGAGGTGGCTTCCAACCTGCACCGCTTTGATGGCGTCAAATACGGCTACCGCACCCCGGTGCCGGCGGAGGACCTGGATGAACTGTACCGCCGCACCCGGGCCGAGGGATTCGGCGCTCAGCCAAAACTGAGGATCCTGATGGGGATGTATGTCTCGGCGGCGCAGTACAGCGAGCAGTATTACCAGCGAGCACTGCGGGTGCGTTCCCTGATAAGGGGAGATTTTGAGCGGATCTACGACCCGCAGGGTGAGTACCGGCTGGATGCGCTGCTGACCCCCGCCACACCCACGCCGGCCTTCGGCTATGGCGATGTGTATGGCGATACCGTCCTGATGCAGTACGCCGACCAGTTCACCGTGACCGGCAACCATGCCGGGGTGCCGGGTCTGTCGTTGATGGGCGGCTTGAGCAAAGAGCGTTTACCGTTGGGCATCCAGCTGCTGGGGCGGGACTACGACGAAGCCACCCTGCTGCGGATCGGGCGGGCCTTTGAGGTCGCTACCGAGGATGCCGCCTGGCGCAAGGTCAGGCCGCAAGTGCTTGAGGGATTATCATGACTGAGTATGAAGCCATTATCGGGCTGGAGACGCATATCCAGCTGAACACCGAAACCAAGATCTTCTGCGCCTGCAAGGCCGATTCGTGGGGGGATCCGGCCAATAGCAATATTTGTCCGGTGTGCAGCGGTCTACCGGGCGTGCTGCCGGTGCTCAATCGGGCGGTGGTCGAGAAAGCCGTGCTGCTGGCCAAGGCGATGCATGCCGAGGTGCAGAGCGATTCGTATTTTGACCGCAAGAACTATTTCTATCCCGACTTGCCGAAGGGCTACCAGATCACCCAGAACGACCACCCGATCGCACTGGGTGGCTATATGGACCTGCCGCTGCCGGATGGCGGTACCCGCAAAGTGGGGATCACCAAACTGCATATGGAAGAGGACGCCGGCAAGACCAAACACGAGCACGGCCGCCGGCTGGTGGACTTCAACCGCTGCGGGGTGCCGCTGATCGAGATGGTCACGGCTCCCGACCTGCGAAGCGCCGACGAGGTGGCCGCTTACCTGATCCGCCTGCGGCAGTTGCTGCGCTGGCTGGATATTTCTGAGGCGGACATGGAAAAAGGTCACCTGCGGGCGGATGCGAATGTCTCGATCCGGCTGAAGGGCGAGACCGGGCTGAACGAGAAGACCGAGATCAAGAATGTCAATTCGATCGAGTCGCTGCGGACGGCGGTGGAAAAGGAGATCGCCCGGCAGATCAGGGAGGTGGAAGCCGGCAACGCCATCGAGGCCTGGACGCTGGACTGGGACGAGGACACCCAGAGCCTGAGCAAGATGCGCTCGAAAGAGACGATGGCCGATTACCGCTATTTCAAGGAGCCGGACCTGCTGGTGGTGCGCCTGGATGAGGCCTGGGAGTCCGCGATCCTGGCAGATTTCCCGGAACTACCGCTGGCGCGGCGGGAGCGTTTTGTCCGCGAGTATGGGCTGCCGGAATATGACGCCGATATCCTGACCAGCGAGCGCAGCCTGTCGGATTATTTTGAGAGCGTCAACCAGGCCTACGGCGGGGATCCGAAGCGGGTCTCGAACTGGCTGATGAACGATGTGCTGCGCCTGCTGAACGAGCAGGGGCTGGAGGCGAAGGATCTGAAGGTCACGCCTGGTTACCTGGCAGAGATCATCAAACTGGTGGACGCCAACACGATCAATACCCCGACCGGGAAGGCGCTGCTGGAGAAGGTCCAGCAGACCGGCCAGCCGCCGAAAGAGATCGTCGAGGCTGAAGGGCTGGCGCAGGTCAGCGACACCGGGCTGATCCGGGAGATCGCGGCGCGGATCGTGGCCGAGAATCCGGACAGCGTGGAGAAGTTCCGCGGCGGGAAGGAAGGGCTGATGGGCTGGTTCGTCGGTCAGGTGATGCGCGAGTCGAAGGGCAAGGCCGATCCGAACCTGGCGCGCGAGGTGCTAGAGGAGTTGCTGAAGGGGTAAGGAGTTGGCAGAAGACGGTTGACGATTAAAACAGGTTGAGAAAGAAGTTTCTCGGCTTGCGTTTTGAAATTGATGGTGGTATAGTTTGCCCATCTGAACGAAAGGAGGCACGCTTCTAATGGAAAATCGAAAAGAAATTGCATTGGACCTTGTTGAAGTGTGCCTGCTGGCAGGATAACGCAAACGAAAGCGCGTACCTATCGGCCGTGGGCACACCCCGCGGCCGTTTTTTTATTAATCGTGGAAACGGCCTGGAGAAACTTGCTGGGCCGTTTTGATTCTCAGGAGGTGAATGATGAGTGTGGTGAGAGTGATCTTAAGGAATTTACTGACGACTGTAGACTGACGACTTTAAATTAAGGACCAGGACAATGCCTGACTTGGAAAAATATCACAAAGGACAACAGATCCAGGAGCGCAAGGACCGCCTGAAAAAAGCCCGCAAAGGCGGGATGCGGCCCAACGCGGCCAGGCGCAAACCGCGCCAGCGCGACTGGGAAGAATTGGCGGATGAGGAATGGGCTTCCCCCGGCTTCATCCAGGATGAACGCGTTATGCCGCTGGGGAGCCAATCGCGCCACAAGGTGGTGGAAGCGATGGCCCGCCAGTCGATCGAAAAGGCGAGCGACACAACTGCGGTGGATGAAAGCGACCTGCCTGAGGGCACATCTCAGGCGCTGGTGATCGAAGCGGCCGGGGAGCGCTGCGCCGTGCTGCTGGACGGGGAAGAGATCGAGTGCACGGTGCGCCGTTCGCTGCTGGTCGAGGAGACCACATTCACCAGTGTGGTGGTGGCCGGAGACCAGGCTGCCGTGACCCGGACCGGGACCGGAGAGGGCGTGGTGGAAAAAGTGCTCCCCCGTAAAACCGTCCTGGCGCGCCGGCATCACGAGGGCGCTAAAGGGCTGCGCCAGATCATGGCGGCGAATGTCGACCGGGTGCTGGTGGTGGCTTCATGGCGCAAGCCGGCCGTTTGGCCGGAACTGATCGACCGCTATCTGATCGCGGCTGCCCGCAGCAGCCTGGAGGCGGTCATCTGTATCAACAAGATCGACCTGGTGGAAGACCCAGCCGAACTGGAAGAAGTGGCGCAGCCATACCGAGATGCCGGTTACCAGGTGCTGCTGACCAGCGCCGAGAGCGGTGTCGGGATCGACGCGCTGCGGGAACTGCTGGGGGATGCCGTGACCGTGTTTGCCGGGCTTTCGGGGGTGGGGAAATCCTCACTTCTCTCGCAGGTCCAGCCCGGATTGGCACTGCGTGCCCTGACTGTGGGCGAGCGCGGCAGCAACCGCAACCAGGGCCGCCACACCACTACGCTGGCGACGCTCTACCCGCTGGCGCAGGGCGGCGCCGTGATCGATACGCCCGGCATCCGGGGGTTTGGGCTGGCGTTCCTCGAGAAAAGGGAACTCTCGGCTTACTACCCGGAGTTCGCTGAACTGCTCGGACAATGTGCCTTTTCCGATTGCACACACGAACACGAACCGGACTGTGCCGTCAAGGCAGCGGTGGAGCGGGGGGAGATTTCGCCGCTGCGGTACGAGTCGTATCTCAAGATACGGGCAGACCTGCCGGGATGAGCCAAATCGCCCCCCGCTGAAGAGAGGGAAATCAGCGGGGGGCTTTTTTTGTTTAAATGATTTGGTCTCTCAAATGTCCGAATTGTACTGGACTGGTGAGTGCTTCAAGCTGCTTCAAAGAAACCGATTTTTTCTCGCCCATTTTCTGATCTAATATCTGGGTTGGGAGAATATAGAAAGCCCATTGGTCAAGATCCATCGGGTCAACGCGGGTTTTATCTTTGGATTGAAGCAACGCGAAAATGTAGATATCCGATTGCCGTTTTTTGCGCTTCTCGAATTTGTTCGTCGCGGGGTCCCAGGCAAGGGTTGGTTTAATATCAAAGACCACTTTTGATAATTGGTCCTGATGCCAGCTCTGCAAATAACCTGAAGCTTTGACTTCGATCTTTCTGCCGTCTGGTAAAACCAGGTCGTAACTACCCCATTCGTCCCGCGGCATTGCCAAATCAAGCCCCAATGCCTGGGCAACCAAAAATTCGGCCAACACCCCTCGCAAACTATTGCTGAGGAGATCGGAAAACCCCCACTGCCAGAAGGACTGAATGTCGAAATCCAGGGTATGACCTTTTTGATGAAAAGTCTCTCTGCCTGATCTTAGGTCAGGCCTTCGATAACCAAGTTCCGGACCGAGTTTATGCATGGCGATGGTCCTCGAAATACACCTCCCACGGCCCGCTGGCGGGAATGAAAGGCTGCATCAGGGCGCGCTCGGCCTGGACGGTGTGCATCAGGTCGTGGGCAGCCCACTCCGCCAGCATCTCGGCCAGGGTGACCGGACCCAGTTCGCCGTGCACGGCGGTGCGCTCCAGGTCGGCGGGGGTGAGGGTTTTCAGCAAGGCGACGCTCTCCACCCGCATGGCGGCGAACTCGGTGGCCAGTTCGTGGCTGGTTTTCGTCCGGGACGAGATCTCGCCCTGGGCGTCGGGGTCGAAGGCGGGGAAGTTCTCCCCGGCCAGGAAGCAGCGCACCCGCACCGGGAAGACCCAGCGCTCGGTATCCACCAGGTGCTGCAGGCAGTCCAGGGCGGACCACTCACCCGGAGCGGGTTTTCGGTCGAGCAGGTCGGGGGACAATATGGCGGTCAGGGTGGTCCAGCGGGCGGGGGTGATCTGAAGGATGGGAAGTGTGTCTCGCAGCAGGTCGATCATGGTGGGATCCTCCAGATTGAATCAGAGAGATGGTGGTCAGTTCCGGTGTTGGATGGTCAACATCTTTTGTGCCAGGGGGTGATCGAAACCATTCACAGCCGTCACCTGAAATCCGGCAAACTTTGCGATAGCATCGATCTTTTCCGGATGGTAATGGAAGGGGACTTTATCGAAATGGGTAACAATCCCCCGGGATCATGGCTGAGCGGAGCGAGATGTGAGACGTTGGGGGCTTCGAAAAAGGTGGCGAAGAATTGTCCGCCCGGCTTGAGTGCCTTTTTTAACTCGACCAGACAACGCTGGATTTGATTGTTAAAAAGGTGTGTGAAGACTGAGAAAGCTAGGGCGTAATCGAATTGGGCGTCAAATTCGGAGAACTGGAATTGGTCATTTAACAGAAGATTTGGATGCTTGTCCCGCGCATCTAGCCTGTCGATTTCGATCCACCCCGCCTTGATCAGGGAGGCGTTGATATCCAGGCCATAGTAATTCCCCGGAGACAAATATTCAACAAACCTGACCTCACCCCTGAGTGAACCGCAGCCAATATCAAGTAATTTGTGTTCGGGCTTGAGCCCCTGGGCCAGCATGAACTGAAATTGGATTTCACCTAACTCGTCCCACATTGCGCCAACCCGGTGTCGGTGAACGTTGGCATCAATCTCGTCAGGAGTGAGCTGCCGCCAATAGTTATTTACTCCTCTCATACTGTCCTGTGGCAGACTAACCTCAATATCGGGCGTTTCAGGCACATCTTTTCTGGAGAAAAAGCGTGATAACCGGTTTGGCATGGCAGACTCGTTCTAATCGGGATTGATGGGTCGATCAGACAACGCTATCTTACCATTTTTATGACGATTGTAGATCACGCCCCCTCCCGCAAGCGCGGGTTGAGGACGCGATCCAGGGCGAAGCCCATCATCGAAAAGGCAAAGCCGGTCAGCAGCAGCAGGGCGATCGGCTCAAGCACCCAGAATTTGGAGCCCCAGGCTGCGCCATGGTACAGGGCTTCGTAGATCACCTTGCCCCAGGTGGGCAGGGTGGAATGGACATTGAACATCCCCAGGGTGGCTTCCAGGAAGATGAATCCAGGGATCAGGGTGACCAGCTGCGGGATCAGCACAGGGAGGATGCGCGGGATCATATAGCGCATAATAATCCGGTGGTTCGGCGCACCGTAGGCCTGGGCGGCTTCGATATAGCTGGCATCTTTGATCTGCAGGAAGGCTGCCCGGAAAGTCTTGGTCGGGCTGCCGAAAGCGTTCAGCACGACGATCACGGTCAGGATCGCCCACAGGCTGGCACCGTAAAAGGCATAAAACAGCACTGCGATCGCCACTACTGGCAGGATCATATTGGCCTCGGTGATGCGCTGGACAAGGCTGTCGGCCCAGCCGCCGAACCAGACACCGAAGGCAGCGAACATCATTGAGACGATTGTGGTCAGCAACGCACCAAACAAGCCGATCCCGAGGGCGAATGGCATCCCCCATAATAGCGGCACGGACAGGTCACGGCGGTAGAAATCAGTCCCGGCCCAGCCATGCAGTTGTCCGAGCAGCACCAATTCGAGGTCCAGGTCGGTGCCCGGCTCAAATCCCAGCACCCTGACTTCCAACAGGTAGCGGCCGGGGACCGCGCCGGGTTCTGCTTCGTCCGGGTCCATGAACAGACCTTGTAACAGGGTTGAACGATCAAGGTCGTTTGACTGCAGACGGTAATCGACTTGATGGCTGGCAAACTGCCTGCGGTCGATATAGTCATCCAGCGCATAGCGTTCGCCATCCGATAAGCCGGCACTCTTCAAGGTGTAGACCTCGCCGCTAGGCGTGGTCCAGGTGAACGAGGCGAACGGCTCTTTGATGGTGTTGCGGGTTTTGACGTAAATCACGCCTTCAGTCGGAAAGCCGGCGTAGGGGTAATCGATCTCAAACAGGAAAGTGTAGTCTGGGTTACCGTTCTCCAGCATCTGGACGGATTTGATCCCGGGCGTCATCTCGCTGTTGATCCGGATGGTTTCAGGCAGGTCGTTCCGGCGGAAAAAGTTGATCCAGGTCGGTAGCGCGGTTCGGGGGACATAGGCGCTGTTTTCTGAGGCGTCGGCAGACCAGCTGACTCCGATCTCCTTGTAAGGGTAACGGATGACGGCAAACAGCGACCCGGCGAGCATGATGCCGAGGATGACCATCCCGACAACCGCCGAGGGATAGCGAGCCATTTCTCTGATGACGGCAGCCACACGGGCGACGGCAGCCCGGGACGAACTGTGCGCGGTTGGCTCCTTTGGCTGTCGGACTTTCCGTTGGGCTTTGACCGGCCGGGTGCTGCCGCCGTCCATGACCCGCGAGACCAGCCACAACCCGCCACCGATCAGCAGGGCGGCACCGGCGGCCAGGGCCAGCACTCCGCCCAAACGCCTCAGGATCACGGGCAGCGGGTCGGCGGGTGGCGGCGCGAGCAGGGAGGCGGAATCGTCGGGGACAAAATTGATGGCAAAGGTCTGCAGACCGCTCCAGGCTTCGGGGTCCTCGGCGGAAACCTCAGCCAGGGTCGCGAGACAGGTGGCGGCATCCTCGCCGAGGGCGTTCAGCCGGGCCGCGGCCAGGCTGTTATCGCCATTGACGGCATAGGAATCGACCAGCATGCGGGTGTATTCGAGCTGGTGATCGGGGCGCAGGTCGGCCGGGGTAATGCTGACAGCCTTCGCCGGCCACAGCCACCAGCCGGCTCCCAACCCGAGCAGGATCCCAACGATGAGCAGCGGCAGAATGGTGCGGAGCGGTTTGAGCTTCCAGCGGCGGCGGTGGGTGGCTCGGGTGGGCCGGAGACGCTGCTGCTGACCGCCGATCCGGATGCGCGGGTCCACCAGGGCGTAGGCGATATCTAGCAGGAAGACTACCAATCCGAGGATGTAGGCAAAGATCACCACGATACCGATGGTCAGCCCAACCTCGCCCGGGAACATGCTTTCGCCAAAGAAGTGCGGCAAAGAGAGGATATACAGCCGGCCTATACCGTCCCAATTAAATACGACTTCCAGCGCGGTGGCCATCTGCCAGAAGCTGACCAGGGTGAGAGCGAAGCTGGTCAGGACATACGGCATTGCGGGCCGCAGGATGTATTTGTTCTCGATCACTCTGGAAGACAACCCCTTGGCAACGGCCAGATCGACATAATCCTCATTGGCGTAGATCATGAAGTAGTTGCGCCAGGTATAGACTAGCTGGAACAGCAAGCTGAGGAAGATCGCCAGGGTGGGGAGGATCATGTGCTCCAGCCGGCTGGCCAGGATCTCCTGGCGCGTTTCGGGCATGGGCGATTCGATCATGCCGCCGGGAGGCAGCAGCCTGAAGGTGACCGCGAAGATCAGGATCAGCAGGACGCCGTGCACCCAACTGGGCACGGATGAGAGCGGTGAGAGGATGTTGAGGAGCTTATCGAACCAGCCGCCGTAGTTGCGCGAGAGGTTGAGCGCCAAAGGGATGCCGACCACAAACACCAGAAAGTCGGCCAGGCCAACCAGTGCCATTGTGTTGGGCATGCGTTCGAGCAGGATGCTGCGGAGGTCGTCCCGGTCTTGCTGCCGGTTCCAGGCTGAGCGGATATTGGTAAAAACGGCGTCGCCGAAATCGAGCGTCAAGGCGCGAGCCGTCCAGCGGATATGCTTCTTGATGAAGGGATCGTACAGGCCGTATTCCTCGGCGAGTTCCTGATAGCGCTCCTGGATGATGCGCTCACGTTCATCATAATTTTCTGGAACAATATAAAGGAAAGATTCGCGCCGGGCCTGATCCTGGAGCTTATCCTGCATGCTGACATCGATCCCGTCGCCCTTATTAGCGACGACGATGGCGATGAACACACCGACTATGATGGTCGCGCCGATAGTTAGCAGACGGACGGCAGCAAAGGAGGCTACCCGGCGAATCGCGCTGGGCACTTTGGGCACAAACAGGCCGCTATCTTCATCATTAGCGCGTACGCGGTTGGGTTCCTGCATGGCGTGTCCTTTGAATCCTGCAGTGTTTGATCTCTATCAGTATAGTCTATGAGGATTAGGCAAAGATTAATCCAGGGGATGATTTGTTAACCATGAAGAATGGCTGTCTTGATCTGGGTTTTTCCTGCATGGAATCTGTGATGAGGGATTGACAGTGGGATTTTAATCATCAATAATGAATTAAATGGCTTGGAGGGCGATGATGGATATATTTCTGAAGTTGGTACGGATACTGGCAGGGTGTTTTTTTCTGGCGTGTATCGGGTTGGCTATTCCGGTCGCTGCACAGGAAGAGGAATTTCCTCAACGGAATGCCTGGTATCAGGCAACTCCATCGGTCGTATGGTGCGGGGATGCTCAATCCACGACAACTCTTGAGGTGCATATCGTAGGGCGTGAGGATGTTGCCCGGGTGTGGATGACCGACCTGGGGACCAGCGAGGAGGAAGGGCGAGGTGAGTTGTTCGACGATGGTACCCACGGGGACCAGATCGCTGGAGATAATATCTTCACGCTGAGCGATGTCGTCCTCCCTTGTCGTGTGAGCAATTTCATGTTTCACGGTTGGGCAAACTGGCTTGGATTTTTACGAGTCGAGCTGGTAGATGGGCGCGCGACGGGAAACAATTACGGGCTGCTGGTGGGGACGGTGGACCCCAAATATAAGGACGCCTTTGAAGTGGTAGAGCTGGGGCCTGGCCTGACTGCAACGGCTTACTCATTTTTTATCGAAGATACTGCCCATGAGGTGATCGATGACTACCCCGTGGCAACGGTGTACTGCGGCACAAGCAACTTTGTTGCCTTCCAAAAGTTGTACTCAGTGTTCCCGGATGTGTTTGACTTCGCTGCCCTGATGCCCGGGATGGTCATCTTCCGGCCGCAGGACCTTGCCGAGAATGTGCCGTACAACGTACTGGTAAAAAATGAGGTTCAGCATATCGGGATTGATATCTTCGATAATACAGCTGCCTTTGGGTCAGCCGGCAAATTAAAGTCGGTCACTTACCAGTCTTTCGGCACGATCGCGATCTTCGACCACGAGATCGCCCATACCTGGGGCGCAGCCATCGGGCAGAACCTCGGGCTGCTGGGCGACCAATATACCTGGGATGTCAACCAGGGGCACTGGAATCCGAACGCCGATATGGAGGGGCAGCTGGGGAATTACTACTTTGATAATTCCGGGGCGGTCGGGCATTTCGGCTACAACGGTGATGAGATCTGGCGGCTGATCCCGAACTATGTGGCCGAGCCGTATTCTCCGTTGGAACTGTACGTCATGGGACTGATCCCGCCTGAGGAGGTCCCGCCGATCCATATTCTCTCTAGCCCGGATACCGCCAACACCGAGATGATCAAACCAGCATCCTACCGCACGGTGACGATCGAGGAGATCATGGCCTCCGAAGGCGGACCGCGGGTGCCGTCTCATGTGGACTCGCCGAAAGACTTCAGCATGGCTTTCATCGTCACCCAGGACCGGCCGTATGATGACGCCGCGTATGCCTTCTTCTCGCTGATCTCCTACCAGCTCACCAGCCGTCAGCCTGTTTCCGAATACGAGACCTCGTTGGCCCCGTTCTATTGGGCGACTGGCGGCCGGGCGACCCTGGAGACCCGCCTGCCCCTCGAACTGGAAGTGCCGCACCTTCCGGAGATGCCGGAAGAAGCAGCCCCGGCCGAGGGATCCGGGCAGGAAATGACAGAAACGCCCCCGGTGGTTGAGGAGGATGCCAACTCAGAAACCGCGGCGGATGCAGTGGAAGGGCGTGCCGAGGAGGGCGATGCAGCAGCACAACCCGGAGGATTCACGATCTGCCCATCCCTGCCATTGGGAATCTTACTGCTGCCGCTGGGGGCGGCCTGGAAGAAACGCAGGAAACGGCACTAGAAGAAAAAAAGCCCCGGATTCCCGGGGCTTTTGGTTGGTGTGTTGGCTCAGTTCTGCGCCGCTGTGACGACGTCCACTACTTCGGGGAAGTCGATCCGCAGGCGTTTGAGCGTCTCCAGGGTGGGGATGCCGTCCTGCGTCCAGCCGCGCCGCTTATAGACTGCATCGCACAGGCGCTGATACTGGTCCTCGCGATACTGGCGCATGATCGCCACCTTATCTTCGGTGGTCTTGCCTTCCGGATCCACCCCGACCAGTTCCTTCATCTGGGTATCGTAGCGTTCCTGGCGGGATTCGTATTCCTCCACTGTGACCGGGCCGGCCGAGCGGTAGGGGATGGCATCATGTTCGCGGCGGCCGTAGCCCATCCGCAGGTTGAAAACTCGTTGGAAGTTGTAGACCGCTTCGGACATCTCGATCAGGTCCTCGCCGCGCTGCACATCCATGCGCCCGGTGACGCCGACGAACAGGTTGACGTAGTTCTGGACGTGCTCGGGGACCTTGGCGGCCTCGATGCCCTTGTATTTGGTGCGGTTGTCGGTTGGCTCGACGTCATTCCAGGGCAGCTTACACAGCCCGTTGAGGCCGAACCAGGTGCGGAACATGGGGAAGTAGTGCAGGGCCTCGGCTTTGTCCTCAAAGGTCGGGATCAGCTTGAGCACCTGGTCCATGAAGATCAGCCAGGCCTCGTCATGCTGAGCGCCCTTGTTGGCCAGGCCGTAGCCGCCCTGCATGGCGAGGGATTCCTTGGTCATGTATTCGGAGTATTCCATCCCCTTGGCTTCCATGCCGATATCCTGCACCAGCTGCGGGTCAGCGCCGAATTCCTCGGCGAAGTACTGCTTCATCCGGCGGATGCCCAGCCCGGCGATCTTGCCGAAACCGGTGCCGGAACCCATCTGGTGGAGCAGTTCGGCGGCAGCCTCGAATTTGCCCCAGGTGAGGTCCAGCCCACCGGTGCGTTCCAGGTTCAGGATGTCTTTTTCGTAGCATTCCATCAGGAAGGCGGTCAAGGTGCCGTAGGAGATGACGTCCAGGCCGTAGGTGTCGCAGTAGAAATTGAGTTCGAGGATCTGGAGCGGATCGAAGATGCCGAGGTTGGAGCCAACCCCGCCGACGGTCTCGTATTCTGGGCCGTCTACGAAGACCGGCTGGCCCTGGTAGGGACCGGTCTGGAGTTCCAGATCCTGGACGCCGTGGGCGCAGGCCATGGTGCAGCCGTACCAGCAGCCATCCGGGGCGGAGAGATCGAACAGGCTCTCCCAGACGGTGCTGGCGATCTTGTGGGCGTCGGGGTGGGCGCCGAACTTGAAGTTATGGGTCGGGAGGAGGTCGAACTTGTCCATGATCTCGACCAGCACCGGGGTGCCCTTGGTAGCCATCGAGTTCTGGACCGGGTCGTTCTCGTGCATCTCTTTGTTCATGCGCCGGCCGGTCTCGTTGAGCAGGGACTGGTCGTCGGCGTTGTTGAGCGTGCCGGACATCTTGGGGATCCTGACGACGAGGGCTTTGAGGTTTTTATGGCGGAAGACCGTGCCGGTGCCGCCGCGCCCGGCCTGTTTGACCTTGATCAGCCGGCGGGGCAGGTCGAAATAGGAGACATTCAGGCAGCCGATCAGAGTGTGATCGGCGCCGGTGCCGGCGGTGACGGAAGAGACCAAATTAGGTTTCTTCGGGTCGGCGAACAGCTCGAGCAGTTCTTCGGTCAGCAGGTGGGTGTCGACGGTGTCCATCGGGGCTTCGATGATCTGGACCTTGCCGCGCTCGCCATCGACAAAGACGATCACTTCACGGTCGGCGATGCCCTGCAGCTCGATGGCGTCCCAGCCGGCGAACTTGAGGTAGGGGCCGTAGTAGCCGCCGACGTTGCTGTCGACGACGATGTTGGTGGTGGGGGAGAGGCTGACGACGATCGATTTGCCGGTGCCGGGGTATTGGGTGATGCCGCCAATCGGGCCGGAGGAGATGACGATCTCGTTTTCGGGGTCGTCCCATTTAGTGGCGCCGGTGACGGCGTCCCAGAGGAGTTTGAGGCCGAAGCCGCGCCCGCCGATGAAGATGTCTTTCATGTGCTGGGTGACGGGTTTGGATTGGATGGTGTTGTCGGAGACGTTGACGTACAGCGAGCGGTTGGTGTAGCCTTTGTCGACCGGCTGGAGGTCGTAGTCGAACTCGGCCAGGATGTTGAGGTGGGTTTTGGTCAGGTCGGTCATCGGGATAATCCTTGTGCGGGGGTGGGTGAGTGTGTGAAAGATTATACTATGGGATCGGGGGGGTGATTGGTTTGTGCCGGGGAATTAATTCCCAGGCTATTGAAACCAGCGTGCTGGTTCAACCTGCCTTCGCAGGTTACGAGATGGTCTTTCAGTCCACCTTAGGGTGGACTTCGTTTCTCTAGGAGTGAAATGATTCACCGCGGAGTGCGGATTGGGTTAATTCCCCCCAACCGGCCTCCCCTCCGGTAGTATAATCCCTCCTCAGGAGGAAACCGCCCATGACCGCACCCGCCCCGATCGTGATCCTGAACGGGACATCCAGTTCAGGCAAAAGCACCCTGCTCAAGGTTTTACAGCAAATCCTGCCCGGCCCGTGGCTGGATGCCGGGCTGGACAAGTTCCTGTGGATGCTGCCCGGACGCTACCTCGACCTGCCGTTGTGGGATGATGTGCTCGGCCGGGCGGTCGAGGCCGGGGAGACCGGGCACACCCTGGTGTGCGGCATGCACCAGGCGATGGCCGCCCTCTCCCGGGCGGGTATCCCGCTGGTGGCCGACCATGTTCTGGTCGAGCCGGCCTGGGTGCTGGACCTGGCCGAAGCGCTGGACGGCCTGCCGGCCTACCTGGTCGGCGTGCGCTGCCCGCTGGAGGTGCTGGAGGATAGGGAGCGATCCCGCAAAGACCGCACCCTCGGCCAAGCCCGAGCCCAATTTCCGCTCGTGCATGCTCACGGCGTGTACGATCTGGAAGTGGATACCTCTCTGCTCGATCCGGAGGCATGTGCCGCCTGGATCATCGCCCGGATGGAATCCGGCCCGCCCCAGGCACTGCGCCGTCTGCGGGATCAAGGAGGATAAGCCGATGGACCTTGCCACCCTGGCAGCCCTAATCAGCGGGATTGCCTCGCTGCTGGCCGTCATTGGGCTGTGGGTCGAACTGCGCCGCTCCCGGGTGGCGCTGATGACCGAGACCGCCCTGCGGCTGGAAGAACGCTTCTACTCGCCTGAGATGATCGCCACCCGTCAGAGCGCCGCCCGAAAGCTGATCGATGGCGATGCATTCAATCACGAACTGTCCGAAGTCCTCGATTTCCACGCCACGATGACTTCACTGCTCAAGCGCCGGGCGATCGACCGCCAGCTGGTCCTGGACCTGCAAGAATACTGGATGATCCGCTATTACCTGGTGTCCCAGCCTTACATTCTTGAGGCCCGCAAGTACGATCCGGACTCCTGGGTCAGCCTGGGAGAACTGGTGGATAAACTGATGGCGAAGTGCAACGATAATCTCACCTCCGAAGCGCTGCAGCTCTTCCTGTACGAGGAGGCGCGCTTCGACCAGGCTCAGATCGCGGCGCTGCTGCCTCGGGCTGAGGAAGAGATAGAATTAGAAAGAATGGGTTAACTGACCTCATCCCCGACCCTTCTCCTGATCCAGGCGTAGGATGATCGAACTTTCAGTTCAATCCAGGAGTTTGGCCATCGGCCAAACGTCCAGACCGTGATGGCGCTGATGAGGTTGTTTCCGCCTTTGTTGGGTTTCGCCTTCCTTAATCATCCCCAATCACTTTTTCTTCGCCTTGGCCTCATACATGCGCGTATCGGCCAGCTTGTGTCCGTCGATCAGCGACTCCCCGACCGGGACGGTCACATAGCCGTAGGAGAGCGAGAGTGGGCGGGCCTGCCCGTCCGGCAGGGTGGCATTGTGGGCCGCGATGGCGCTTTCCAGGCGGTGGATGATGTTGGGGGTGTTCTCGATATCGGTATTCGGCAGGATGATGGCAAACTCGTCGCCGCCGATGCGGGCGACCACGTCCTCGGCGCGGAATACGTGCCGCAGGATCTCGGCCGCGCCGGTGATGGCGGTATCGCCGGCGGCATGGCCGAAGGTGTCGTTGATCTGCTTCAGGCCGTCCAGGTCGCAGTTGATCACGCTGACCGGGAACTGCCGGCTGCGCTCCAGGCGGTGGAGTTCCTCCTCAAAGTAGGCCCGGTTATACAGCCCGCTGAGCGAGTCGTGGAAGCTCAGATAGCGCAGCTCGTCCTCGACCTGTTTGCGGTCGGTGATGTCGAGGATCGAGATGAAGATCTTTTCCCAGGTCTCTTCGTAGCCGGGGGCGATCGACAGGCGCAGCAGGCCGTGGATGATCTCACCGTTCAGTTTGCGCTGGGCGATCTCGGTCTCGAAAAAGGTGTCGCCCTGGGTCATGGCCAGCATTTCGTTGCGGAAGGATCCAATCGCTTCCTCCGCCAGGATCTCTCCCAGCCCGGTCAGCAAGTCTGATTTTGAGGCGGCGTGATACAGGTCGAGGGTGGCCTGGTTAACGTTCAGTACCTGCACCCGCTCGATGCACTGCCTGATCAGGGCGTCATCGGTCTGCAGGGATTCGATCAGGCCGCCTTCCTGGGCAACCTGATCCAAAAGTGCTTTGACCTGTGAGAAATCCTCTTCCCACAGGGCGATGGGGGAATTGTCGAACAGGCTGCGGAAGCGGGCCTCGCTGTCCTGGATGGCGCGTTCGGTGGCCAGCTGGCTGCTGATGTCGAGATACATCCCCAGCGCGCCGATCTTCTCGCCGCCGACAATCACCGGGACGCCGAAGATCTCGACATCCAGCAGGACGCCGTCCTTGCGCCTGCGGCGGCTGACCTGCCGGACGATTTTCCCCGAGGTGACTTGACTGCTGATAGTACTCGCTTCGTCAAACAGATCGCCGGAGGCGACGATCTCGTCCACGGGATGGCCGATAATTTCCTGCCCGGAAAAGCCAAACAGCGCTTGAAAGGCCGGGTTAAAATTAACAATGCAGTGGTCGGCATCCAGCTGGACGACGGCAAACGGCGCGTTGGTGATCAGAGCCTGGAAGAATTGGTATTCGTTCTCCAGGCTTTTGGCTTGTTCTTCAAAGTGGGCGGTGAGCTGCCGCGAAACGGCCTGGTAACGTTTGGTCTGGATGCCGATCAGCCAGCCGGCAAAGCCCATGAAGAGCGGGATGACCGCGATGACCCACAGCAGTGGTTGATCCCTCAGTTGGGCAACCAATTCCGGAAATTGGAGGAAACGTCCCGCTTCCAGCGTCAGGATCAGCCAGGCTAGGGCGGGTGCCGCCAGACCTCCTAAAAAACCCCCAACAAGAAACAGCACTCTCGTGCGTGAATGCAGGTTGGTCATGATTACCTCACTTTGGCTCATTATCAACCAGAATGGCAGGGGTGTTCAAATCAGTATCATGACCAAACAGTGATGATCGAAACGGTTGGGGAGAACAAAAAACCCCCGCACGCGGCGAGGGCTGAACGGGCATGCCGGTCCATTTGTCACACGATCAGCGGCCCACCTCGGCGATATACACCTCGAACGGGGCCAGGCTTAGATCTCCGGCGGCGGTGTCTGCCGGCCTGTGGTGGGAGGAGAACAACTTGCGGAGGATGCTGCCTGGCAGGGGGGCGGTGTTCTGCACGGGTTTGCTGGCATAGTTGAGGGCCACCAGCACGGTCTGGTCGTCCGTTGTGCGCAGGAAGGCGAAATAGTCCTTGGCGTGTTCGTCCAGCGGCTGGTATTCGCCGCCGGTCAGGGCCGGGCTGGCTTTGCGGACGGCGATCAGGCGGCGGTAGTAATTCAGGAAGGAATCCGGGTCGGTCTCCTGATCGGCGGCGTTGACGCCCGCGGAGAAATCCGGGTTGACCGGCAGCCATGGCTGCACGCCGGGCGGGCAGAAACCGCCGTTTGGCGCGTCCGCCCATTGGAAGGGGGTGCGGTTCTTGTCGCGGGTCATTTCCCCGGCGCGCAGAGCAGCCTCGGCGGGGTCCACGCCCAGGTCAGCGATCATCTGCTGGTGGTACCAGACCGCCATCGTGTCCCGCAGTTGGCCCGGTTCGGTGATGATCAGGTCGGTCATTCCGATTTCCTCGCCGTTGTAGAGAAAGGGCGTGCCGCGCAGCGTCAGCACCAGGGCGGCGTTCAGGCGGGCCAGTTCGACCTCGTGTTCCCGGTCGCCGAAGCGGGTGCTGATGCGGGAGGAGTCATGGTTGCCGAGCGTGTTGCACGGCCAGCCGCGCACTGGCAGTTCGTCGAGGAGAGCCAGGCGCTCGCGCTGGTTGCGCCGGATGTGGTCGGGTGTGATCCGGTCGGCGCGCATCAGCGGGAAGTTGAAGACGATGTTCAATTCGTCCTCGCCCTCGCCCAGATAGGCGATATCCTCGTCCTCTCCGACCAACATGCGGTCGCCGGGGTATTCGTCCACAACGGCGCGCAGTTCCTTCATCAGGGCATGCAAACCGGGCTGGCCGATCTGGTGGCGGAACAGATCCTCCCAGTATTTATCCTTGCGCTGGATCTCGGCAGGTGTGCTGGCGGTCTCAGAGAGGCGGCGCAGTTCCGCCAGGTTGACCGGGGCATCGTGCGGGGTCAGGTCGGGGTCTTCGTAGATCGTGCCGATGGCGTCCAGCCGGAAACCGTCCACGCCCAGCTCCAGCCAGAAGCGGGCCGCGTCCCACATGGCTTGCTTGACCGCCGGGCTGTGCCAGTTGAGGTCGGGCTGCTGCTGCATGAAGTAGTGGTAGTAATACTGGCCGCGCTCGGGGGTGTAGGTCCAGGCCTCGCCGTCGAAGCACGACTGCCAGTTATTGGGCGGTGTGTCGGCCCACACATACCAGTCCGCTTTGGGGTTGTCGCGGCTGGACTTTGATTCCAGGAACCAGGGATGCTCGTCCGAGGTGTGGTTGAGCACCAGGTCGAGGATCAGGCGCATGCCGCGCTGGTGCAGCCCGTCCAGGAAGCGGCGGAAGTCGGCCAGGGTACCGTACTCCGGGGCGACGCCGCAGTAGTCGGAGATGTCGTAGCCGCAGTCCCAGTTGGGGGAGGGGAAATGTGGCGAGAGCCAGATGGCGTTCACGCCCAGGGCTTGCAGGTAATCCAGTTTGGCGATCATGCCGGGGAAATCGCCGGACCCGTCGCCGTTGCCATCGGCGAATGAGCGGGGGTAGATCTGGTAGAAGATGGCGGTCTGCCACCATTTGAGGTCGGTCATGGTGCTGCTCCTGATGTGGAATTGAGCCAGATTCTAGCAGGTCAGGCAGGATTTGGGTATGGGGCTGCAGGGGGGTGAGCCAAATCCGCCTCCGCGGGATGAACTGACAACTGCAGATTGCTTTGGGATCAAAATGGCTGTATGATGGAACAGGCGCAACGCCGGTGGTTGCGCGAGCTTTGTTGTGTACGTAGAGGAGGAGAACAACCATGTATCGCTGTTCCAACTGCGGCGGCTCAATGTCCGTGCCACAGGAAAATTGTCCGGTATGCGGGGCGATCATTCTGGGGGTAGTGTGCGAGGCGTGCAATTACACTGGCACAAAGTCCGAATTCATCAAAAACATCAACCGCTGCCCGAGGTGCAATACTCATGTTGAGATCCCCGGGTCTTCCCAGGAGGACCTGTCGAGGCGTTCTGCGCCGGTCAGGCCAAATCTGCCCAAGAACAACAAAGCTGTGATTGCCGGGGTGCTGGCATTCGTCAGCCTGTGCGGTGGAGGCATCTTTGCTGGCATCCCGGCGATCATCATGGGGGTGCTCGCCCTGCGCGAGATCAAAGAGTCGCCTACGCCGCTGGCTGGCAAGGGGCAGGCGTGGGCCGGGATCCTTTGCGGGGCGTTCGGGCTGACCCTGGCGGCTTGTGTGATCCTGCTCATGATCCTGGGCAGTATCGGCTCGGCTGGCTGAGCTGATCAAAAGGTGTGTGTGCGGGCAGTCCTTTTGTTTTGGCAGGTAAATCCTAACTTGTCAACTCCTCGATCTGGTCGACCATGCTAGCCAGCACGCCAAAGGCGGCTTTGACCGGCTCGGGCGAGGTCATGTCCACCCCGGCCAGGCGGAACTGGTCCATGGTATACATGGAAGATCCTTTGGAGATGAACGCCAGATAGTTATCGGCGGCATTCGGCTCGCCAGCG
Source organism: Anaerolineales bacterium (assembly GCA_020059485.1). Classification (GTDB taxonomy): domain Bacteria; phylum Chloroflexota; class Anaerolineae; order Anaerolineales; family UBA11579; genus UBA11579. The sequence continues at coordinate 97,798 of JAGVCA010000016.1, read as the reverse complement.
CGGACCCTGGCGGTCAGCATGTCAGCGGCGGAGATGCCAACCGAGTACTGGAAGGTGTAGAACGGGATGTACAGGTGCCCGAACTGCGCCCAGGTGGTGGCGGTGCGGTCGGGGTCATCGGTCATCGTCTCGCCGTAGCCGGCCTTGTAGATGTCCTTCATGATGTCCTGGAGGATGCCGGCGGAGAGCGGTTTGTTCTGCTCGGCGCGGGTGAAGACCTCCAACTCGAAAGTCGCCAGGTTAAGCATCTGGAACAGGTAGCGGTGGTAGTTGGACATCGCTTCTTCCAGCAGCGCCAGCTGGAATTCACTGTCCTCGCGGCGGGACTCGCGCAGGTAGGCCCGGGTCATGGCCTGGTTGGTGTTGGAGGCGGTCTCGGCCAGGGTCATCGAGAGGCCAAAGCCAGCATAGATCTCGGGCTGGTTGTGGTTGGTGAAGTAGGCATGCATCGAGTGGCCGAGTTCGTGCGAGAGCGTGCTCATGGCCGGCACATCGTTGGTGAAGGACATTTTGATCAGGGGCGGCAGGTTCTCCTTGCCGGGCATTGAGAATGCGCCCTGGCTCTTGGTGTCGTTGGGTGCCCAGTCGACCCAGTTCTCTTCCAGACAGCCGCGCCGCAGCACGGAAGTGTATTCCTCGCCAAGTTCGGCGTTGCCTTCGGCGATCATTTCGACCGCTTCTTCGAAGGTCACTTTGGGCGAACCTTTACCGAGCGGCGCCCAGATGTCGTAAGGATGGATCTCGTCGTAGCCCAGGGCGCGCCGTTTGACGTCCCAATAGCGATGCCAGGTGGGCAGATTGGCCTTGAAGGTGTCGATCAGGTTGTGGAAGACATCCAGCGGCACATTAAAGGGCTTGAGCTGGGATTCGAGCACCGAATTAAATCCCCGGACACGCATCTCGACCACCTGGGTCTTGACGTAGGCCAGGTAGTTGCTGGCGAAGGTGTTGATGTGGCTGGCGTAGCCGTCGCAAAAGTTCTCCCAGGCGGTGCGGCGCACCATCCGGTCGGTGTGGGTGGCATTCTTCATCAGCAGGCCCTGGGTGACCGGGAACTTCTGGCCTTTTTCGTCCAGCGCGTCCTGGAACTTGATGTCCGCTTCCGAGAGTTCGGAGGCGGTCTGCTGCATCTGGCCGATCGGCTCCTGCATCATGCCCATCACCTCTTCCACTTCGGTGGAACGGGTGTGGGTTTTCATCCGCAGCAGGTTATCGAAGTAGTGCTTGTAGATCTTGAGGCGCGGTTCTTTGTCCGCCCACTCAAGGAGCTGGGCGCCTATCTCGAGCAGTTCCGGTTCGGCGAAGGCGGTCAGAGCCTGGAATTGACCCATCAGCCCCATCACCTGACCGACATGTGCCTTGGGCTGCTGGTCAGCGTTGTCCACCGCCATGGCAAACTGAGCGAACATGGCCAGTTTCATACCGCGCGGCAGGTGCTGTTCCAGCGTTTCGAAATAATCGGCGATGACACCGGGGCCTTCCTTCAACCGGCCTTTGAATTTGGCGATTTCGGGCAGCCGGGCTTTGAGGGCCTCAAAATCGGTTTCGAAGGCCTTCCAGTCGGGGTATACTGCTTCGGGCTTCCATTTGCTGGCAGGGGGGAAATCAGCGCGTTTGATCGGTTGGGACATGGGATGGCTCCTGAGGGTTATTGGTTTTCTCCCCTTATGGTAGCACTTTTTTAACAGCTGTGGGTTAGGCTGGAGGCTGATTTTTTTGAGGTTTCTTAGGTGACATTATTCAAGCTCCAGTGATAGGGCAGGTAACGGAAACGCGGGCGGGCGCGCTCGGTCAACCACTCCGTGCGTTCATCCTCGGGCAAATAGTGGATCAGGAAATCAGCCACCCCGCGGCGGCCGCCGAAGTCCCGCCGGTACCATTGGAACAGCCGGGAAACGAACAACTAGCCCTCGCGCAATTCAGTCTCATTGTGGAGGTAGCTGCGGGTGGCAAGGTCCAGCTGGTTGTCCAGTCAATCCGGGTCATAGAAGGAGATTGGCGGACAGGAGACCGAAGCGCAGTTGAGTGCAATGTGGATGCGGGGATCGATTGGCTGGATGACATGCAGCCTAGAGATATTAGATCATATAGATGAAAATTGTGATAATATCACAATCACAGCAAAGGATTGGCTTAGTGTCTCATGGGAGGGACCAACCATGATGAAATTCGAAAAACTCGGTTTCTTGATGTTCCTTTTGTCCGCAATCCTACTTGCCTCGTGCGCTTCACAAGTGGCTGAACCAGAAGAAAATACCTCCATAGCCGAAAACGAGGAACTTGCCTCCATAACGCCGACGCTGTTTTCAGAATTATCTGCAGACAATTTAATGCCTGGCCAGAACCCGTATTCCTATATCGCGACCACGGGGGAAGAGGTGCCATACCTGTTATATCTCCCGGAAGATTATCAGCAACACGACTCCTGGCCGATGATCGTATTCTTGCATGGCGCTGGCTCCTATGGCGGAAATCTTGATCTGCTCATCGGACAAGGCGGTTTACCGGCATTCGTGGAAGATGATCCGGATTTTGCATTCATCGTTCTTTCTCCCCAGTTGCCCTCTGGACGTTGGGGAAAATATATTGGGATTGTTGATGAACTAATCCTTCATTTATCCAGCATACTTACGGTCGATACCAACCGCCTTTATCTGACTGGTTTAAGCTTAGGTGCTCTTGGTACCTGGCAGTATGCTCTGGAATACCCCGACCGTTTTGCAGCAATTGCTCCTGTTGCCGGGAGCCCGTCCTTTTCAGGCTCAACAGTTCCAGAGAATATTTGCACGTTAAGTAATCTTTCTATCTGGGTTTTTCATGGAGATGCTGACGATATTTCATCTGAATTGAATCAAGCAACGGTGTCAGAGTTGGAAAATTGCGGGGCTGACATTAAATTCACCTTGTATCCTGATGTCGATCACTCGGGTACCTGGCCAATTGCCTACGCTGACCCCGCTCTTTACGAGTGGTTTTTAGAGAAATCTAAATAACAGTAAGCCTGGAATACGCTGAGAGGAGCGATCCCGTTGGTTGAAAACCGGGATCGCTCCTCTCGTTTTGTTTGATCACAAAGCCAGAGATGTGGATGTTAATCCCAGCCGTAGTACCCGCCGCAGCCGACTTCTTCACCGCCCACGATCACGTAGGCATTCCACCACGATTCCGGCTCGCTGTACTCATCGTCATAGTATTGCACCGAGAATCGGTCTGCGTCAGCAGTGGATTGGCGGTCCTGCCAGTCCTGCTGGGCCTGGTGACGGGCCAGGTGGAAGGACTGCCAGGTGTAGTTCTGGTAGGGGCGATTGGCATAATCATAAAACTCATTGACCACGGCGTGGCAGGCCAGCGCACCGGCCAGGGCCTCCTGCACGGCGGGATCCTCGGCCTGATTGTACAGGTCGGACATGACCGGGACGGCATCCTCGGTCAGCGAGGACAGGTAGCCGACATCCAGCGGTTCGCCCTCGACCATCCGCTCGACGTTCTGCCGGACGATGAAGGCATCCACATTCAGGATATTCAGCGTGGCAACGAACCCGATTGCGGCAACCAATCCGGCCAGGGCGAAGTAGCGCTGCTTTTGCAGCACCTCCAGCGCACTGACAGCCAGCAGCAGCGCGCCCAGCCAGATGATGAAGACATGCGTATAGGTGCGCAGTTGGGTAAAGCCGTAGACGGCCTCATACAGCAGCAACCGCTGGAAGGACGAAACCAGGATCACGCTGACCAGGGCAAACAGCAGCACACCCATCCCGGAGAATACCCGGCGGGCGGTCTGGTGTTCTTTTTTGGTCACAAATGACAGCCCGAGGAACAAAAGCAGGCTGAAGACCGCCACAGCCACCAGCTCGCCAAAGCCGCGCCGGGCATATTCGGCATAGGTATAGCCTTCGAGGTTGATATTGGTCTGCCCGCCGAAAAAGTACTGAAACTGGATGCTGACAAATGCCAGGAACAGCAGGTTGACCGCACCGAGCACGATGGCCGCCTCGGTGATGCCGAGGAAGCGCGGCACGACGCGCTGTTCCTCGTCGGTGATGGCGGTGTCATGGTCCTTGTAGTAGGCATGCAGATAAACGCCCAGCAGCAGATAGCCCAGAAAACAGATCAGCACCGCGCGGAAGATGTACTCGCCCAGGTTCTCGATATCGAAGAAATCGACGAACTTCTCAAAGGCCTGGCCGAAGATCGGGTCGGCTTCGGAGAGCATGGCGGCAAAGATCAGGACTACCGGCAGAGCGATCAGGACCCCGCGCAGGATCGAGAGTGAGGTCCGCATGCCCTGCTTGCGGGTGTTCGGCGCTTCCGCCGCTTTGGGCTGCCCGGCGAAGATCGAGATCTGGCGGAAGAGGGTATCCAGCGTCACGGAGAAGGCCCCGGTGAGATAATCCTTAAAGCGGTACTGCCACCAGCGGCCGCCTGTGAAAGAGTGGGCGATCACGCCCAACAGGAAGAGCGAGGCGGCAATATTGAGGAAAGTGGTCATCGGCTCGGCGCGAATGAAGGTCATGATGCTGAAGAAGGTCAGCGGGATCAGCAACCAGTATATGCTGCGGGCCGGGGTGATGCCCTGGTAGCGTGCCAGCACAAAACCGACTGCGGCCAGCACCAGCAGATAGATCGCCATGGAGATGCCGGCCGTTTTGTCCCAAAACAGGAAGTCGAACAGCCAGCCGGCGGCCAGGACGGCCCAAATGAGGACCGATTTGTTTTTCAGGATTAGGGTCTCGGAAGAGGTGGATTCCGTCATTGTCACTGCTCCTTATACTTTGAGATGCTGTGATTGTACGGCATCCAACCAGGGATGAAAACCATTCAGGGCATGTAGATTAAGCACTCAGGTGTGTATCGGTTCGGGAGTGGTGCGGTCAGGCCAGCCGGTGGCGGATGGTGCGGGCCAGCAGCGTCAGGAGGAAGATCACCGTCAGGGTCAGCACGACCGCCGGGCCGGAAGCAACATTGGCATAATACGAAGCATAGAATCCAACCAGGGCGGAGAGCACAGAGAAGACCACACCAAGCCCCATGATGGCTGGCAGTCGTTTGGCCAACTGGGAGGCTGCCGCCGCCGGAGTGATCAACAACGCCAACACCAGAACGACACCAACGACCTGGATAGCGGCCACTACGGTCAGGGCGATCAGCAGCAGCAGGCCATAGCGCACCAGTTCAGGCGATAGTCCGATCGCCACCGAATGACCCGGATCAAAGGAGGTCACGACCAGCTCCTTATAGAACAGAAAGACCGCCACCAGCACAATGGCCATGATCGCCACCATGATGCCCAGGTCGGAGCGGCTGACCCCCAGGATATCGCCGAACAGGATGTGGGTCAGATCCTGGTAGCTGGTCACAATGCTCATCAGCAGGATACCCAGGGCAAAGAATCCGGTAAAGACCACGCCGATGGCAGTGTCCTCGCGAATATCCCCGTGGCGTGAGAGCCAGCCGATCAAGGCCGCTACCAGCACCGCCGTGACCAGCGCGCCGGCAAACAGGCTCACGCCGGCGATGAAGGCCAGTACGATCCCGGGCAGTATGGCGTGGGCGATGGCATCGCCAACAAAGGCCATCCCGCGCCAGACCACGAAAGCGCTCAACACGGCGCAGGCGATGCCGGTCAGGATGGCGGCCGCCAGCCCGCGCACGATGAAGCCGTAGGTCAGGGGTTCGGTCAACCATTCAATCATAAAATACTCCAAAGGGAGCCGAGGAAATTGGCAGTGGCAAACGGCACTCCCTGATTGTTTTGTCGCAATTGTCGTTTCGACACATTTGTAGTACAATTGTTCTATGTCTGGCACTCAATCCAAAACCAACGCAGGCAGTGTGTTTTCTCTCAAATATCATCTGGTCTGGTGCCCAAAGTACAGGCGGAAAGTTCTTGTGGGGAGTGCGGCTGTGCGTCTGAAAGAACTGCTTCAGAACAAAGCAAGCCAACCCAAGATGGACATTGAGGTCTTGGAGAGCGGATCTGATCACAGTCGCCAGTTTGAGGCTGGCGATCCAACCACAGCGCCACAGCAGATGGCAAACCAGGATAGCTGTACTGTGGAGCAGATTGGGTGATGTGGGCAGCGTCGGCACGTCTCCGAAGAAACGGTCAGGAAATCCATCGAAACACAAGAGAACCGCAGCTGAATGATCCGGACCTACAAGTACCGCCTGCGTCCCAACAGAGCGCAAACCGCTGCCCTCGACAGCCTGTTCTGCCAGGCGCGCCGGCTGTACAACGCCGCCCTGGAACAGCGCATCACCGCCTACCAGGAGAGCGGTGAAGGGATCCGCTATCCTGCCCAATGGGTGCACTTCCGCGATCAGCGCAACAAATGCCCGGAGGAATACGGCCTGCTGAATGCCAGCAGCGTGCAGCAGCTGCTGCGCCGGCTGGACAAAGCCTTCGCGGCCTTCTTCCGCCGGGTCAAAGCTGGAGAAACTCCCGGCTTCCCGCGCTACAAAGGCGATCACCGCTTCAAGAGCGTCGAGTACCGCTACGGTGACGGCTGCAAGCTGCGGGAGAAGGACAACGGACAGAAACGCTTCTACCTGCAGCATGTCGGCGAGATCAAGCTGATCTTCCACCGCCCGATCCCGGAGCGAGCGGTCATCAAGCATGTGGTCGTCAAACGGGTCAACGACAAATGGTATCTCTGCCTGATGCTGGAACTGCCCGATCAGGAGCAAAAGCCACAGCAAAAAGGCAGTCCGATCGAGATCGGCCCGATTGGGATTGACATGGGCCTGCGCTCCCTGCTGGCGACCAGCGAAGGCGAGCTGATTGACAACCCCCGCTGGCTGAGAGGCTCGCTGTCCAGGCTGCGGGTGGCCCAGCGCCGGGTGTCCAGACGGAAGCAGGGCAGCAATCGCCGGCGCAAAGCGGTCCGGCAGGTGGCCCGTCTGCATGAGCAGATCGCCAACCAACGTCATGACTACTGGCACAAGCTCACCCGGGAACTGGCTGAAAGGCATGCCCTGATTGCGATCGAAGACCTCAACCTCAAGTTCCTCAACACGAACCGGCATCTCGCGCTGTCCTCGCACGATGCGGGCCTGGGGATGTTCACCCAAATGTTGGCATACAAAGTGGAAGAGACTGGTTGCCGACTGGTTGTGGTGAACCCGGCCCGCACCAGCCAGCGGTGCAGCCGGTGTGGAGAGAGGGTCGAAAAGCGTTTGTCTGTGCGTGTTCATGATTGTCCTGAATGTGGACTGGTATTGGACCGGGATGTGAATGCTGCCCGGAATGTGTTGGCAAGTGCATTCAGCTCGCTCGGACGGAGCGATCAAGACCTAACGTGGGCGGCTGCGCCGAGCGTGTCTTGAGAAGCTGTCGCCTTCAGGCGATAGAGTCGTCACTTGCTGGTGTTCTCCTCCCCGTGGAACTCAAAACCATAAGCCCGGGCGATGTTTTCTGCGGTCAGCACATCGCTGACTTCGCCGTCCGCGATAATATGGCGGTCGAGAAAGACCGCCCGGCAAAAGTGCACCGGGAGGATCCCCAGGTCATGGGTACTGACGATGGCGGCTTTGCCTAGGTTGCACAGGTCTTCCAGCAGGTGGAAGATCAGTTCCTGGGTGGAAAAATCGACATGGTTGAGTGGTTCGTCCAGCAGCAGCAGATCGGCATCATGAGCCAGAGCGCGCGCCAGCATGACGCGCTGCTGCTGCCCGCCGGAGAGGTCCCCGACACGGCGGTCGGCCAGGCGGGTGATCTGGAGCCGTTCGAGGGCTTCAGCGACTTTCTGGTGATCGATCGGACGGGGGCGTTTTACCCAACCGAGGTTGGCGTAGCGTCCCATCATCACTACCTCACGGGCAGTGACCGGGAAGCGCCAGTCCACCTCCGAGCGCTGCGGAACAAGCGCTACGCGGTGTTTGCACTCGTGGGCCGGGTGGCCGTAGACCTGGATGCGGCCTGACTGGATCTTCTCCAGCCCGGCGACCAGTTTGATCAGCGTGGACTTACCGGCCCCGTTCGGTCCAACCATCGCCACCCGTTCCCCAGGGTGGATCGTCAGGTTGATCTGGTCCAGTACCGGCAGGTCCAGATCCGGGTAACGGAAAGTCAGTCCCTCCACTTGCAGGGCAGGGGTATCCTCGATGGGGGGCGTCGTACACGGTTTACCGTAATCAAAGATCCTGGTGACCATCTGGCCTCATAAATGGCAACGGATTTACGCCTGTTGCCGCGTGGTTGAAGTTAGGGAGATTATTCAGACAGCCCGGCGGCAATCTTCTCGATATTGTACCGCATGTAGCCCAGGTAGGTGTCGCCGGGCTGGCCTGCGGGGGCGAGTGACCCGGTCAGCAAGGTCAGGACCTGGATCTCGGTGCCGGATTCCACGGCCAGGGTAGCCGCCAGTTTGCGGGTGCTCTCCGGGGCGGTCTCGCCGACGAAAATGGCTGGGACCTGGTGCTCTGCGATCAAAGCCAGCAGGTCAGCCAGATCACCAGCGGAAGGGCCGGCAGTGGTGGTAAAGCCCGGGATGACCGTGCCGATCATCTCGAAGCCATACTCCTCCGCGAAATAGGAAAAGGTGCCATGGTCGGTGATCAGTTCGCGGTTGGCGGGCGGGATGGTTTCGACCTGCTGCCGGATGTAGGCATCCAGTTCTTCCAACTGCTGGCGGTAAGCGGCAGCATTGGCCGCGTACAGCTCGGCATTGTTGGGGTCAGCCACCGAGAGAGCCTGGCGGATATTTTCTACCCAGATGATGACATTGTTCGGGTCTACCCAAAAGTGGGGATCGCCAGCTGTGTGTCCGTGGTCCTCGCCTTCTTCGTGGTCTTCTTCTTTTTCTTCATGTTCATCGTTATGCCCGAGGGGTTCGATCCCGGCGGAAACCGGGACGACCGGCGCGGCGGCGGTCTCACCAATCGCCTCCAGCAGAACCTCTTCCAGGCCGAGGCCGTTGACCAGGATCAGATCGGCGCGCTCGATGGCGGCCAGGTCCTGCGGGGTGGGTTCAAAGCCGTGAGGATCTTGGCCAACGCCGATCAGGGTGGTCAGGTTGATGGCGTCCCCGGCAACCTGGGCGGCGACATCGCCGATGAAACTGGTGGTGGCGACGACAGTGAGTTTTTCGCCAGATGCCAGGGAAACCGCGCCGTTCTCGGGCAGGGCCAAATCGCCTGGCGGATTGATGTGATCAGCCGGGCTGCATGCCGCCAGCAGTGTTGCCAGTATGGTCAGGATGAGTAATTTTCTGAAGGTCATCACAATCACTCCAATTGAGATTAAGTATCAATAAGATAGTGTACCCGGATCAGTCTGAACTGTCAAGGTAAACGATACTGAGTCTCAATTATAGAGTGGGAACGGGCCGGGAATCTTACTCACAGTCCTTACATTTGCCATACAGCTCAAGCAGGTGACCGGTGATCTCTATATTGTGCCGGACTTCAAGCGCATCAATCATTTCATCAATGCTGCATTCATTGATCTCGATCACCTGACTGCAATCCCGGCAGATAATATGGGCATGGTGGCCGTTCTCAGGCATGACGATGTAGTTTGGCGCGCCCCGGTGCAGGTAGGTCGGGCGGATGATCCCCAACTCGGTCAGCAGGTCCAGGGTGCGGAATACGCTGGCTCGACCGATTGGGCGTTTCGCTTGAGCGGCTTTTTCGATTACATCGGTAGAGGTCAGATGGTCACCTGTCTGGCAAAGGATCTTCAGGAGGTCTCTCCGGGCGGCGGTAACCTTGTAACCGGATGTACGGAGACGATCAAGTGCGTTTTCGAAGAGCTGCTGGTGATCTGCTGGTTTGCTCATAGTCCCGATCCGTTAGGGCACCCAAGTCGGCTGGGAGGCATTATCCGTCAGGAAGACAATCTCCTGCGTATCAATATGATACATCAAAATTTCGGGCCGGGCGAAGGCGGTCTCCAGCGGGATGCGCTGGTAGACGATAATATCTCCGGAAGGGTCGAAAGTCTATTCGGTGAAGAGATATTTGGGTCGATTGGCAAAGCAGAATCCCCAGGCGTTGCCGTAAGACATGTTCATCAGCGTCCGGTTGGTGCCCCGCTGATCCATCAGGTGGTCTTGTTTACCAACACTCCTGTTAGGACAAGACAGGACTGCGGTCTGGCTTATTGGAAGAAGCTCAGGATCAAGGGCACAACCATCAACAGGACCATAAATACTGCGAAAACCGCGAAAATGACCTGGCTGGTGGATTTGCGCGGTTTCGTTTCGACCTTCTTGACCGGTGTCGGCCCTTTTTTCTTGGATTTAGCCATATGATTTCTCCTCGAGAAGTGGAATAACCCAACTATTATACCAAACGAAACCCGGCTGGCCTTCAAAGATCGCCAAGAATGGCGCGGATATAGCCGAGATGTTCGTCGTAGTGACCGATGCTGTTGCCGCTCATGTAGGCATACAGCGGCTCGTTCTGGTTCTCCGCCAGGTCCTGATACTCGGAGTAGGGCCGTTCGAGGTTCGCGATGGTCATCGTGCTGGCCTTTTCCACCAGCGCTTGATGCGAGCGCTCGAATTCTGCCCATACCTGACTGCGTGACCATCCCTGGAATCTGCGCTGGACGGCGGCGTTGATGCGGTCATAATCGTGCTTGATGGTCTTCCAGGTGTCGCGGTCAACGCCGAGCGCCTCCCAGCGCGGCTGTTTCTCCGCCACGGCGACCATCGAACCGGCCCAGACAGCCATATGAATGACATGGTCCTGGATGGTCCAGCCTTCGTCGTCGGTTGGCCCCTGCCATTCCTGGTCGCTGAGGGTGGAGAGATAGGCGCGCACCTGTTCGAAACTGGCGTCCATCTCTGCGATCATGGCGCGGCGGAGTTCTTCTGGAGTTGGGTTCATTTGTGACCTTTCATGATGGCATGAGAGACAGAATTATAGCGGATGTTGGACGGTTGGACAATGGCTGCCGGGATCAGGCAGATTTGAGATAGTCGAGCAGATAGCCAAGGACAAAGTCAGCGGACTGTTCCTTAACAGCCAGGCGGTCTCCCTGGAATATGCGGTGGGTGGCAGACTGATGCCCCTGTTCGGTGCTCAGCCCAAAGTGTACCAGGCCGACCGGCTTTTCCGGGGTGCCGCCGCCGGGGCCGGCGATGCCGCTGATGGCGATGCCGATATCCGCACCGAGCGCGGTCCAGACGCCGCGGGCCATCTCCAGCACGGTGGCATCGCTGACCGCGCCATGGCTCTCGAGGGTCTCCCAGGAGACACCGAGCAGGCGCACCTTGGCTTCGTAGGCATAAGCCGTCACCGAGCCTAGATAATATTCCGATGAGCCGGGGATATTGGTGATCCGGTGGCCGACCAAACCGCCGGTGCAAGACTCAGCGGCGGTCAGCGTCAGCCCGCGTTGGCGCAAGAGCTCTCCAACGCGGGCTTCGAGTGTCTTGTCCACGGCGATATTACGCGCCGCGGCGGGCGAACGAGCCGAACAGCACCAGTGCGCCGACCCCAATCAGGACCAGGGGGATAACATATTGGGCCAGGTTTGTGCCGGCAAAGAAGCCGATCCCGATCGCGCCGGTGACGCCGGCCGGGATCAGTGCCCAGCGGTTTCCCTTGCGGTTGGTGAAGTAGACCACCAGGAAGGGCAGGGCGATGGCGAACATCACGTAGGCCGGGATCGCCAGATCATTCAGGATGCGCAGATCGATCAGGGCGATCATGAAACCAATCGAGATCATCACCCAGGCCGGGATCAGCGCCCACCAGTTCTCGGCCCGGTTGGTGAAGTACACCACCAGGAAGGGCAAGCCGATGGCGGCCAGCACGTACAGAGGGAGGATGCCGCCTTGCAAGATGCCCAGCCCAATCCCGAGGATCATGATACCGACCGAGAACAGTACCCAAGCCGGGATCAGCGCCCACCAATTTTCTGCCCGGTTGAAAAGATACACGACCAGGAAGGGGGTCCCAACGATCGCCAGAACGCCTGAGGCCAGGATATCGCCCTGCAGCAGGTTGGTGATCGCCAGTGTGGCAATCAGGGCAATCGCCAGCAGGATGTACGCCGGGATTAGCAGCACCCAGTCTTTGCGATCGGTCAGGAAGATCACCAGGCAGACCAGGCCGCCGAGTGCCAGCAGACCAACCATGGCCCATTCGGTCAGGCTGCCAAAGATATTGAACAGTGCTGCCACCCCGAAGGTGATCATGAGCACGCCCCAACCGATATCTCGTTTATTGCTTTTTGTTTCCATAGATCTATTCTCCTTGGAATTGCTACTTTATCAGTATATACGGATATCCTCGCTCCGGGTTGCAGGATTGGTTATCCCGATGCTTCTGGTGACTTATTTGATTCATGAAGATCCTATCCTCTGCCAGGAAGACCGGGGTAATCCCTGCCAAGTTCTCAAGCTAGTGAGCGAACCATCAAGGTTGATAGGACTTTGGTACTAGTCTTCAAGCTCAGATTGTGCTATGCTGGTCTCAGGTATAGTTTCCAAATTCTTAATCGGAACGGGGCTATAAGTAACGGAGTTGGGCATGGACGGCGGTGTTCGAGACCGCCTTGCCGGAGGAGGTGCAAATTGACTGCGATCTTGCACTGTACAGAATAAGTAAAAGTTTTCTACATCTATCAGGCCGATTGGTTTAAGGAGAAAAGACGTGAAATTGAAAAATGTCGTGTTGGCGTTTTTCGTTGTAGCGTTGCTGGCGACCCTGGCGGTACCCGCGGTCAGCGCTGAAACGCAGAAACTTGCATTGATGAGCGCAGTCTCGAAGGCAAGCGGTGAGACGGTCTTCACCTTTTTGATCTACGGCGAGTTAAACAACTTTGACGGGACCGCCTACCATAACGGCCAGGCGTATGACCTGCGCTGTGCGCCGCGCGGTGAGAAACCGGATGTGCTGCTGTGCCGGGGGGCGGCTGCGCTGGGTGGGAAGACCGTCCAGGTAGTGGTGAGCGGCTTCAGCTTCGTCACTTATGTAGAGATCACAGAGAGTCCCCCAAGCCTGAGCTACTGCTATCCGGTTTATGATATCAACTTTTTAAGTCCGAATGTGTGGTTTGATCACGGAGATTACTGCACACCCACCCAACCAGAGTATGGTGACATGGCCTGGCTTGCCGGTTATTATTTGGGTCCAATCGTCAGGCCATATATGTTTCTCCTGGATGGCATGCTTCCTGGCATTAACCAATTTGGCTCAGGTTGGTATTGGCACTCAGATTTAGCGAATTGAAAGAAGGAAAAATTAACGACAAGGTATCTGCGCACCAGGTTGCCCGGTACCTGGTCACCATCCTACAAACTACCTGAGGAGGTTTTTCATGAAGACAAGATCTGTTGTATTGGCAATCCTGGTGGTTGCGATCCTGGCAACCATGCTGGTTCCGGCAGTCAGCGCGGAAACGCAGAAACTTGCATTCATCAGCGCAGTCTCGAAGGCAGGCGGTGACGCGGTCTTCACTTTTATGATCTTCGGCGAGTTTAATCACTTCGACGGGACGGCTTACTATAACGGTCAGGCCTATGACCTGCGCTGCGCGCCGCGTGGTGAGAAACCGGATGTGCTGCTGTGCCGGGGGGCGGCTACGCTGGGCGGCAAGACCGTCCAGGTGGTGGTCAACGGATTCAGCTTCATCACTTTTGTCGGGCTCAACGAGGGCTACTGCAATCCGGTGTATGATTGGGGTGGTGGGTCAGCAGATTATCCCTGGGTATATTACGGCGACTACTGCACCCCGACACAACCGGCATATGGAGCAACTGCGTACCTGGCGGACTATTATTCTGAGGGAAGCTCATATTGGTACGAGTTCCTTCCTAATGGTAACTATCCGCCCTATAACATGTATGGGGTTGGGTGGTATTACATAAATTAGCCCGATCACTCACCGCTGAAAAACGAATAGTTCAGTCAGCCCCGGATCACTCCGGGGCTTTTTTAAATCTTCAGGTCAAGGTAGATAGACACTATGACCAGGGTACTGTATAATTTGGGTAAGATTGATCTGATTTCATCGCGGTACTGCCGCCAACACACTGTACAGCGGGGTAACCATCCGGCTCCCGCGTATGGTGAACGACGAGGTGATCGGGCTGGAAAGGACCGTCTGCAGGATTTTGAACCCGCACGGATCACCTATATTTCCATTTATAGAGTTGGGAGGAAGAAAATGAAAAAACGAAGTGTTTTCGTAGCGGTTTTACTGGCTTTGATGATCATGTTAATTTCCACCACCGCGGCTGGGGCAGAATCAAAGAGATTGGCCCTGGTCAATGCGGTTTCTCGTGGGGGTGACCAAACAGTCTTTACCTTCATCATTTACGGGGAATTCAAATCCTTCAACGGAAAAGCATTCTGGAGTGGGCAGGCCTTCGATCTGGACTGTAAACCGAAGGGTAACAAACCGGATGTGCTGCTGTGTCGCGGGCATCAGGAACTGGCCGGGAAGTTCGTCCAGGTAGTGGTGAACGGATTCTCCTTCGATACGTATGTCACCGCGATCGAGGAGATCAGTCCTTCAATTCCGCTCTGCAACCCGGTATACGATGATGCCGGCTACGGCAGCCCGATGCCTGAGTCTTGGGAGTATTACGGCGACTATTGTACGCCTTCGCCACCAAATTTCGGCGATACGGCAATCTTAACCGGATATTATCCCGGCACCTGGACCTATATCTTCATGCCGAACGGCTCGTGTCCGGGTGTTAATGGATACGGTCTGGGCTGGTACTATGGGTTTTGTTATTATTAGCACCTGTTAACCAACTTTCTTCCTGAACTGGATTTTTGAAAATGCCCCGGATCACTCCGGGGCATTTTCTGTCAACCTCGTTGACTGCTCCTTATGTTAAAATTCCCTTATGTCCGCCTCAGATCATCTCGCCCTGATCCTCGACACCCTGCCTGATAAACCCGGCTGCTATATCATGAAGGACGAAAGCGGCATGGTCATCTATGTCGGCAAGGCAGTTAACCTGCGCGCCCGGGTGCGGTCGTACTTCCATCACAGCGCCCAGCATTCCCACAAAACAGTTGAACTGGTCAAACGGATCGCCGATATTGAGTGGATCATCACCGGCTCGGAACTGGAAGCCCTGATCCTGGAGATGAACCTGATCAAGCAGCACCGGCCGCGCTACAACGTCCGGCTGAAGGATGACAAGCGCTACCCGTACATCAAGGTGCATTGGGCTGAGCCGTTCCCAAAGGTGACGGTTACCCGCCAGATGCACAATGACGGCTCGCGCTACTTCGGGCCGTATTACAGCGTGTGGGCGGTGCACAAGACCCTGGATGTGCTGCGCAAGATCTTCCCGTATCTGACCTGCGACCGCGAGATCACCGGGCAGGACAGCCGGGCCTGCCTGTATTACGACATCAAGTTGTGCAACGCGCCGTGTATTGGCAAGGTGGACCAGCAGGAATACCGCCAGATGATCGACGACCTGTGCGCCTTCCTCAATGGCCGCACCGATGAGATCACCGCCCGGCTGCAGCTCGAGATGGCAGCCCACTCCGAGCAGATGCAGTTCGAGCAGGCCGCCATCAAGCGCGACCAGCTGCGGGCGATCGAGGAGATCGTCAAGCGGCAGCGGGTCTTCGATACCGAGTATATCGATTCGGATGTGATTGCCATCGCCCGCAGCGAGCGTGAGGCCTGCATCCAGATCTTCTTCATCCGGGGCGGCAAGATGATCGGGCGGGAGTACTTCCTGATGGAAGGGGCGGACACCGAGACCAATGACCAGGAAGTGCTGGCCGAGTTCATCAAGCAATTTTACGAGCAGGCTGCGGCGGTCCCCAAAGAAGTGCTGCTGCCAGCCGAGATCGAGGAAGCCGGGATCATCAAACAGTGGCTGGCCCAACGCTCGGACCAGAAGGTCGAGATCAAGATCCCGCAGCGGGGCAAGAAGCGCGACCTGATCCGGATGGCAACCGAGAATGCAGCCGAAACGCTGACCTCACTGCAGGAGCAGTGGCAGGCCGACCGCCACCGCCAGAGCGATTCGCTGGCCGACCTGCAACAAGCGCTCGGCATGGACCAGCCGCCCAACAGGATCGAGTGCTACGATATTTCCAATACCCAGGGCATGGCGATCGTCGGCAGCATGGTGGTCTTTGAGCAGGGCATCCCGAGCAAGGCGCACTACCGGCGCTTTAATATCCGCAATGTGACCGGTCCGGACGATTTTGCCAGTATGGAAGAGATGCTGCGCCGCCGCTTCAAACGCTGGCAGGGCGCCGAGGAGCAGGCCGACGTGCCGGGGAAGAAACCGGATCCCTCCTTTTCGCGGCTGCCGGACCTGCTGGTGGTGGATGGCGGCAAAGGGCAGCTCAGCCGAGCGGTGGCTGTGCTTGAAGAATTTGGGCTGATCGGTCAATTCCCGGTGGCCGGCCTGGCCAAACAGCACGAGGAGTTGTTCCTCCACGGTCGAGAAGAAGGGCTGCTGCTGCCGCGCAAATCAGAAGGGCTGTACCTGCTGCAGCGCATTCGGGATGAGGCTCACCGGTTCGCGATCACCGCACACCGCAACCGCCGCTCTCGCGAGGGGATCACGTCAATTCTGGATACTATCCCGGGGATCGGCCCGGCCAAACGCAAAGCCCTGATGTCTCATTTTGGCTCGCTCGACCGGATCCGCAGCGCGAGCCTGGACGAACTGACCGCAGTCAGGGGGATCAATGAAGCGCTGGCACACGCAGTTCAGAGTCATCTGGGGTAGGCGAGTAACGAGTAATGGGTAACGAGTAACGAGGAACGAGGATCAAGGCATTCCGATAGTCAGTATTCAGAGATTAACAATGTTGGAGGAATGATGAGTGATCAGAAGCGAATTGGTGAAGTGGATGCCTACATTGCCGGGTTCCCGGAGGAGGTCCAGCAAATGCTCAGGGCGTTGCGGGATGCGATCTGGGAAGCTGCACCGGAGGCGGAGGAAGCGATTGCCTACGGCACGCCGACCTTCCGGCTAAACGGCAACCTGGTGCATTTTGCCGGCTACAAAAAGCATATCGGCTTTTATCCGACGCCTTCCGTGATCGAGGAATTCCGGGCAGAGCTGACCGGATATAAGCAATCGAAGGGTGCAGTGCAGTTCCCGCTGAATCAGCCGCTGCCGCTGGACCTTGTGAAGCGGTTCGTGGCCTTCCGGGTGCAGGAGAACCTCGCCAGGAAGTGATTCCCGGCAGGGAGGAGGCAGTACCGATGGCGAAAAACGTTACAATCGCTGGACAGCGATCTGCGGTGATCGACTGGCTGCTGGAAGAGGAGAACCCTTCAGTCCGCTACCGGACATTGACGGAACTGCTCGACCGTCCGGCGGATGACCCGGAAGCGGCAGCCGCCAAAGCCGAGATCCCGGACTCCGAACCGGTCCGCAAGATTTTCAGGAAGATGCACCCGGAGGGTTACTGGCTGCAGAAGAAACCTTCCACCGGCGAGATGATCGGAGACGGGGTGGAATACGGTTCATATGCCACCACCCATTTCGCTCTGGCATACCTGGCTGAACTGGGACTGGACCGGAGTCACCCGGAGGTGGCTTGGGCGGCGGACCGATATCTCAGTCTGCAGCAGCCGGATGGCGATTTCTGGAACCACATCTCATGTCTGAACGGTTATAATCTGCGCAACTTCCTCCGGCTGGGTTACCGGGACGATCCGCGCTTCCAGCGCACGCTCGACCTGATGCTGAATACCACCCGATCCGACAATGGCTACCTGTGCGATATGCACGAGGGCAAATACAAGACTCGCGCGGTGAAAAGCTGCATCCGGGGCAGCGGCAAAATGCTGGTAGCCTTCGCAGAAATGCCCGAGACCTGGGACCATCCCCGGGTGCAGGGTCTGGTGGCGTACTTCCTGGACCGGGAAGTGTTGTTCAAAACCAGCGACCCGAAGGCGTTGGTGGACAAGAATATTATTTTCACCTGTTTCCCGTTCACCTGGACGATCACTGCGCTCGAATTGCTGTACGCCTTCAGCACGATGGGGTATGGGGACGATCCCCGGCTGGCGCGTGCCTGGCGGGTGCTGGAGGAAAGGCAGGTTGATCTGGGCCGGTATCGGTTGGATTACGCTCCGGGGCAGGCGATCCTCAAGCCCGGGCCGCGCGGTGAAGCGAACAAATGGATCACGTTTTATGCGTTATTATCAAACAAGCGCCGAGCAGATCCGGCAGGATAATCTTGAGAAGGGATTTACCATCATGGATGCCGAACTGCGATATCAAGCCTTGTTTGAACGGTCCAGCGACTCGATCTTTCTTGTGGATCTGGATCTTGTGATCATTGCGGCCAACGATAAATGCACCGAGTTCCTGGGCTATCGCCGGGATGAGCTGGTCGGGATGCTGATTTCCAATTTGATCGAAACAGATGAATTCGGCGATACGCAGCAAAAATACCAGGCCATGCTGCGGGGAGATGTGTTAGGAACCTACCACCGCACTTTCATCCGAAAAGATGGCCGGAAAGTGGTCGGAGAGATCAGCGTTTCGGTCGTCCAGGACCGGAACGGCAGCCCGGAATATATCCAGAGTATCGTGCGCGACTTTACGCACTGGATCGAGGACAAGAAAGCACTGGCAGATGGGGAGGCGCGTTATCGGGCGCTGTTCGAGCAGGTCAATGACGGCGTGACTCTTTTCGATCTGGATGGGTTGATCATTGATGCCAACCTGCGGGCGGCAGAGATCCTGGGCGTAGGTGTTGAGGAAATGATCGGCCGGCAGGTGCAGGAGTTCAGCGCGGAAGAGGAGGTCCACCGGACCGAGCATATCCACGAGAAGGTTCTGGCGGGTGAGAAGGTCCCGATCTACGAGCGCCTGCTGCGTCGAAAGGATGGCACAGCGGTGCCGGTGGAGATCAATATCACGCTGGTGCGGGACCGTGAGGGCAACCCGCAGTATGTCCAGTCGATCACGCGGGATATCAGCGCGCGCAAACAGGTGGAAGAAACGCTGCATTATCTCAGCAGACATGATTCGCTGACCGGTCTGCCAAACCGGTTACACATTTATGACCGGATCGATAAGGCTATCCAATTGGGCCAACGTTACCAACGGAAATTCGCGGTCTTGTTCATGGACATGGACAAGTTCAAACAGGTCAATGACACCTTTGGCCATTCTTTTGGTGATCAATTGTTGGTCATCTTTACGGAAAGGCTGCGAACCTGTATCCGTGAATCTGATACAGTTGGCCGGATCGGTGGAGACGAATTTGTCCTGGTCCTGGAGGAAGTCGGAGATACAGCCAGCGCGCTGGAATCCGCCCGCCGGGTAACTGCAATCCTCGAGCAGCCTTATCTTCTGGAGGGCAATCAGATCAAGCTCAGTGTCAGCATCGGGATCAGTATCTACCCGGATCATGGCAGTGATTCGACCACCCTGATCGACTGTGCGGATAAAGCGCTGTACACGATCAAATCCAACGCGCAAGAACGCTATTCTATCTACGGCTGATCCACGGATTGAGACAGCCTGAGCCCTTTTTGGTTGAGAGCAGATCAGGGGTCGGGGATGAAAGCCTCAGGCGGCAGGTCCGATACACGGTACACCCACACCAGCGTGCGCCCATCAAATCCGGCGGTGAAAACGGGGCTGATATTCGCCTGGTCAATATCGGCGATCACGCGCGGCGGGTTGCGGATCAAACGGATGGTGGAATCCAGCACCAGATAATCGGACTCAGTCAGGTGGCGGACATCGCGCTCCTCCCAGCGGGGAATCGGGAATACCAGGCGGATCTCACCGGGAAAGAAATCCATCAGCGAACCAGGCGAAAAGGTCATCACAGTCAGATCCTCGGCATTCGGCTGCGCGGCGAGATATTCGCCAGCCTGGTCGAGGAATGCGCCGTGCACATCCCACCAGCGTCCGACGGTTAGTGGTTGGTTGTAGGTGTAATAATACGGCGCGGCGGGCAGGATCAGGGCTGCCTGGGTCGTCAGTAGGACGGCGAGGATGACTGACGGCAGCCAGGCGCGGCGCTGCGTCCAGGACCACTGCCGGATCCACGCCAGCGTTAAAGCGAAGCCGATCCCGGCTGTCAGGGCCAGGAAGAGGTGGATTGAGGCCATATAGCGCGGCCCTCGGATGGCGGTCACTACAAGTGAGATGACCAGCAGCACCACCAGGTTGTAGAGATGAGGCCAACCCGCCAGCGCGAGGGTGCTCCGGTCGGGGTTAAACCGCTTTCGGAACGCGGCTGCAATCAGGAATAGGACCACCCCCAGCCAGGTGACCGGTGTAGCGTGCGCCCAGATGCTGGCGAGGTAATCTGTGATCCCGGTGAGGCGGACGGAGAGCGGGATCAGCATACGGGTAGCGCCGCTAAAGCCCCGGGTGTGATCGATCAGGTAGGCAATCCGCCCGAGCGGATCAGCCCACATGGCCGGCCAGAGGAGACAGAACAGCCCGACCAGCAGCACGCCCCAGATCAGCAGCGGCCTGAGTGCCTTGAGGTATGATTGCCAGGATCGGTCTTTGCCGGTTTGATTCCAGCCGCGCCGGGTCTCGGCCAGCCAGACCAACCCGATCAGGGGGAGCAAGGCCAGGGCGGTGATCTTGGTCAGGGCGGCCGCACCGGCTGCCAGCCCGGAAATTGCCAGGGCCAGCCAGTGTTTATCGGACCGCAAATAGTAGAAGAAACTAACCCATGACAGCAGCACCAGGACGGACATCAGCCCTTCATGCGAATACAGCCGGGTCTGGCCGAGGACGAACGGGTCCAGGACGATGAACAACATCACGGTGAAGGCCGGCAGCTCACCAAGCAGCCGCCACAGGAACCAAAATGCCAGCAGCAGGCCGAGGATGCTGGCCCCGGCCATTAGCCGGCGGGCGGTGATCAGGATATCGTAGATATCAATGCCGTGAAACTCGAGGAAATCGATCAGCTTGAAAGTGTCGTTCTCCATGTAGCCCTGCCCATAAGCCCGGTAAGCGGGGAACTCGAGCAGGTAGGCACCCATCCCGGCCAGCAGGGTTGTGACACCGGGGTGGTGGTCCTGGTAAGTGCGGTCGTATTCCCCCTGGACTGCGCCGTAGTAGAAATCGGCGGAAAAGGTCAGCCAGGTGAGTTCGTCCACCGTAACCGGGCGTTCGATCCGATCAAAGCGGGGCACGGCCAGCGTGACGAGCACAACGATCCAGAGCAGGATGTGGCGGAATTTCAAATCCAGTCCTCCTTGCAGGGCTGACCTGATTGTAACCGCACGAAAAACGGATGGCAAGCCGGCGGGAGGCAGACTTATAATAGTGAGGTCGTGAATGAGAACCTCAGGAGATGGTATGGAACCGAACGAAAAGCAAACCAGCCAGGATGTGCAATCCCAATGGGATACCAAAGCGGCATTTTGGGACCAATTGATGGGAACCGATGGCAACCGGTTCCACCGTGAACTGGTCAGCCCGGTGGTGGAACGGCTGCTGTCACTGCGGCCCGGTGAACGCGTCCTGGATGTCGCCTGTGGGACCGGCATCCTGGCCCGCCGCATGGCCGCACTCGGTGCGGATGTGACCGCCGTGGACTACAGTCAGGGGATGCTTGAGCGCGCCCAAGCGCATGAGCAGCTGCGCGGCAACCCGGTGGTGTACCGGCAAGTGGACGTGACCGATGAGGCTGCCCTGGCCGCCCTGGGCGAAGCTGCTTTTTCTGCCGTGACCTGTTCGATGGCTTTGATGGATATCCCTGGACTGGAAGGGCTGTTCCGGGGTGTTGTCCGCGTGCTCAAACCGGGCGGGCGGTTTGTTTTTGCCACGGCGCACCCAGCCTTCAATTCCAATAACCCGGTATTTGGGGCCGAGATGGCCGATATTGATGGCCAGCTGGTCACCACCCATTTCCTTAAGGTCGCTGCGTACTTGGATCTGCCCCCGGCCCTGGCCATGGGAGCGAGGGAGGAACCCAACCCGCATACCTACTTCCACCGGCCACTGAGCGCACTGCTGACGCCAGCCTTTGCCGCCGGCCTGGTGTTGGATGCATTGGAAGAACCGGGTTTCGAGCCGGATCAGGAGCAGGCGGCCCGACCGTTATCGTGGTACAGCCTGCCGCAGATCCCACCGGTTTTGGCGGGGAGGATGCAATTGACTGGAGGCAGGCAGACTCGGGGGAACTAACTTTATCGGGCGGAGTGTGTTGTTATAATTAGACACTGAGACTCAAAAAAGGAGAGAAGATGACTATTATCGAACTGTTACTTCTATTGGTGATTGCTGCCATCGTTGGCATCATCGCAGAGCGGGTCACCGGATACAGGAGCGGCGGGGTGCTGGTCTCGATCGCGATCGGGTTTATCGGGGCTGTCTTTGGGTCCTGGCTCGCAGAGCGCATGGGCCTGCCGGAGATCTTCACACTCAATATCGGCGGGGTTGATTTTCACCTGGTGTGGTCTTTGATCGGCGCGATCCTGTTCCTGGCGGTCGTTGCGCTGTTTTCGCGTCGCGGCTGGTTCGGGCTGACTCCCCCCACCAGGCTGGTCTTCGTCCTTTCGGTGATCCTGGCCGTGCTTTCCCTGATGTCCAATTACGGCAACCTGGGGCTGCCGCTGTCTGCCTATGTGCTGATGGTTTTGGCGTACCTGGCGCTGCTACTGGGAAACCTGCTAAAGGGATTTTAGCGACCTAGCGATCCGGTTCCTCTGCCAGCAACGCCAGGAACTGGTCCACGATCTCGGGCTGAAAGTATTTGCCCTTTTCGGCCTGCAAATAGGCAATCACCTGGTCCTGCGGCCAGGCTGGCCGATAGGGCCGGTCTGAACTTAGGGCATCCCAGACATCCACCACGGCAAAGATGCGAGCCGCCAGCGGGATCTCTTCACCCGCCAAGCCGCGCGGGTAGCCGCTGCCGTCCCACTTTTCGTGGTGGCAGTACGGGATCACGATCGCCTGTTGCAGGTGTTCGATCCCGGAGAGGAAGTGGTAGGCATGGACCGGATGCTGCCGGATGACCTGCCATTCTTCTTCGGTTAATTTCCCAGGCTTGTACAGGATGTTGTCCGGGACGGCCATTTTGCCAATGTCATGCAGCAGCGCGCCGCGCCGGATATGGATCAGATCCTCTTCGGAGATGCCCATCGAATGGGCCAGGTTGAGGGTTAACTCAGCGACTCGCGTGGTGTGGCCTTCAGTTTCATGGTCGCGCAAATCCAGCGCCGAGACCCACCCGCGCAGGGTAGCATCGTAGGATTCTTCCAGGGCCTGGCGGGAGGCCTGAATATCCGAGTAATCCCTGAAAATGAGCATGTAAAGCACCAGCGCGGTGATCAGCACGTACACGACGCCTTTCGCGGTCTGGTACACGGTGAGACCCATGGTATCCGATGCGATCGAGAGGATGACCACATCCGAGATGATGATCCACAAAAAGCCGATAATGAGGTAGATCATGGCAATCCGCAGCGGCGCGGGAATAGACCTGTCCGGTTTACCTATCCGAGGGGATGTTTTTTTCATGGTATCCATACCGGCCGTCTCCTGATGTTCATAGCGGGGGCAGATGGTCTTCCATTTCGGGATGGCTGGCGTAGTATTCCTCGCGCAGCAAATCCATCATCACGTTGTCGGCCAGCTGACCGCGGCGGAAGACTGCCTCTCGCAGACGGGCAGAAACCTGGAAACCGGAACGTTCTGCCAGGGCGATGGCTTTCTCATTCGACCCGGTCGTCCACAGCCGGACGACGCGCACCCCCAGTTCCTCGAACAGAAAGCGCAGCAGGGTCTCCTGGGCGTCGTAGGCCAGCCCGGCGGACCAGAACTGACGGGCGATGGCGATCCCGATGGTAACCTCGTGGCGGGAGCGCAGGCTGTAGTAAGTCATATTCCCGACCACTTCCTCGGAGTCGATGGTCTCGATCACGAAACGCGCCCGGTTGCGCTGGAAGGAAAAGGTCTCTTCTTCATACTGCTTGCGGACCATGTTGAGGGTGTAATCGGTGGGCAGGGTCTGGCTCCAGCCCTGGGTCTCAAGGTCATTGCGCAGGGCCAGCAGCAGGGGCAGGTCGCTCTCACGCACCTCTCGCAAACGGATCTTCTGGCCTTCAAGCGGCATGATTGCGCTCCCTCCATTCGGGTTTCAGGATCTCGTAGAGATGCTCGTCGTAAAACCAGCCGCCCCGGTATGCAACGCGGCGCAGTACGCCGGCCTGACTGAAACCCAGCCGTTGGGCGAACGCGAGTGCAGGGGCGTTCCACTCCTCAATGCCGTTGGAGACGTTGCGGGCGACGGTGAAATCGAACAGATAGTCGAGCAGCCAGCTGAGGACCTGCCGGCCGAAACCTTTCCGCTGGTGCGGAGGGGCGATCACGACGGCGACTTCCGGCATGAGGGCGTCCCAGCCCCAGCCGGCACGGGCGTGCCCGATCAGGCTGCCATCGGTCTTGAGCGTCACGGCCAAACAGAAACCGTTCTCCATCCCGTTCCAGTCCTCGATGATATCTCCGGCAGTTTTGAGCGGGAAAGGCAGGGTTTGTTCGAATTTCCAGGGGATGTAGCGCCGTCCGGCTAGCTCTGGATGGGTCAGGTAAGCGTACAGGCCTGGCGCATCACCCGGCTCAAATGGTCGCAGGGCGATCGTGTCAGATCCAAATTCAGGTTGTACCAACGTTAATCCTCCAAACGGGTGCATTGGTATTGTAATAGAAAATCAAAAAAAGGACCGCGTTTGCGGTCCTTAAGATCTTTTTGCGGGTTAACCGAGCCGGTTTCGTTCTTCCTCAGCCACGGTCGGTTCCAGTTTCTGGTAGAGTGGGCTCGGTTTTCGGAAAGCCTTACCTGGCTCTAATTTCTCTGGTGCCCAGCGGCCGGAAGCCTGTCCGGGCCGGTAGAGCAGGGTGGTGTGCTCGCCCTGGGCGTCGCTGACCGGCCGGGTGTACTGTTCGCCGAACAGCGGCTGGTCGTACCCCAGATACGTGTGCAGTTCCTCGCTGGAGAACGGCAGGAAGGGCGCAAACATCGTCTTGAGGTGGTCGATAGCCTGCATGGCGGTGTAGATGATTGTCCCGGCGCGGGCTTTGTCGGTCTTGACCTCGGTCCAGGGGGCGGTCTCGTCGAGGTATTTGTTGACCTCCGAGGCCAGTTCAATCACGGCGATCAGGGCGGCGCGCAGTTTGACCGCCTCCAGAAGTTCGCCGATGGATTCGAAGCCATTTTCGACTGTTGCGAGGACGGCTTGATCCGCTTTGGTCAGATCGCCGGGGACGGGGATGTGCCCCTCCCAGTGTTTGTGGGCAAAAGAGAGCACCCGATTGACCAGGTTGCCCCAGGTGGCGACCAGTTGGGAGTTGTTGCGGGTGACGAAATCGTCCCAGTCCCAGTTTGCATCTTTGGTCTCGGGCATGTTAATGGTCAGGTAGAAGCGCAAGGCGTCCGGCTGGTACCGGGAGAGGAAATCCAGCCCCCAGACAGCCCAGTTGCGGCTGCCGGAGATCTTCTGGTCCTGCATGTTGAGGAACTCGTTGGCCGGGACGTCGTAGGGCAGGGTCAGCTGGGTGCTGTCCTTCTCTTCTAAGATCTTGCCAAACCATTCACCCGCGCCGTGCAGTTGGGCCGGCCACATGACAGCGTGGAAGGGGATGTTGTCCTTGCCGATGAAGTAATATGCCCGAGCCTCCGGGTTGTACCACCAGTTGTGCCAGGCTTCCGTGTCATCATGCAACGCGGCCCACTCGACCGCCGCAGAGAGGTAGCCGATGACAGCCTCGAACCAGACATACAGGCACTTGCCCTCCCAGCCTTCCACCGGGACGGGGATACCCCAATCCAGGTCGCGGGTGATGGCCCGGCCGCGCAGCGGGTTGGCCTTGATCTGACCGAGCGACTGGCGCAGCACATTCTGACGGATGCGGTCCTGCCGCGCTTCCAGGAATTCGACCACAGCCGGTTCCAGTTTGGCCAGGTCGAGGTAAAAATGCTCGGTTTCCCGGAGCAGCGGGGTGGAGCCGTCGTTCTTGGAGCGCGGATCGATCAATTCGTTGGCGTCCAGCAGTGTGCCGCAATTGTCGCACTGATCGCCGCGCGCCTGCGTGTAGCCGCAGATGTAGCATGTCCCCTCCACGTAGCGGTCTGGCAGGAAGCGGCCTTCGCTCTCTGAGAACCACTGGTTCTGGGTCTCGGTGTACAGGTAGCCGCCCTCCTTGAGCGCCAGGAAGATGCTCTGGGCGACTGTGGTGTGGTTCTCGGTGTGGGTGGAGGTGAACAGGTCATAATGCAGCCCGAGCTTCTGGAACAGTTCCAGAAAGCCGGCGTGGTAAAGTTTGTAAACTTCTTCGGGCGTGATGCCGAGGGCGTCGGATTTTACGGTGATCGGCGTCCCGTGCGCGTCGGACCCGGAGACCATCAGGACATAGTTGCCTTGCAGGCGGTTGTAGCGGGCGAAGATATCGGCCGGCAGGTACGAGCCGGTGATATTGCCGACATGGATCTCCGAACTGGCATACGGCCAGGCAACGGCGACCAGGATGTGTTTTGGTTTGGATTCAGTCATGGTTCTGCTCCTCGATAATGGCGTGTGTATTGTAGTTGGGTTGCCGGATTTCGACAACAAAAAACTGCCCGGCGGCCGGGCAGTTTTGGTTTGCAGACGGGTGGATCTACCTGCGGCGGGCTGCCCGGACGCGTGTTTCCATCCCCATCATCATCATGCTGAAGAGTAGCAACGCGGCAATCGTTGGCAGGTTAAGCAGGTACAGTGTGGTTTCCATGTGACTAGTGTACGAGGTTGCGGGGAGAATGTCAAGCCGGGCGAAGGAAAAAAACTCCTCCCCATGATGGATCGCGGGAAGGAGGGGCTTGTTTTGCGGGGACAGGACATTTTCCCTGTCCCTGGCTTTAGCGCGAGTCCGACGATTGCCGCTCGCGGTTTAACTCCCGCAAGGTCTCCAGTACTTCTTCATTCTCCGGGATATCGCTCATGCTGTGCCCGTAGTGGATGAACCGCACGATCCCTGCTTTATCCAGTACCGCCATGGCCGGCATCCGCCCCAGTTTGAAGATGTTAACTTCCTGCCCGTACAGTTTCAGCACGCTGGCGGTCGGGTCTGGCAAGCCAATGAAGGGCAGGTCGTGCTCGGTGAAGTACTTCTCGAAGCCTTTAGCGCTCTCCGGGCCAACGATCACAACGACGGTGTCCTGGGCGACGAATTTGGGATGGTCCTGGCGCAACTGCGCCATGTGCGCGCGGCAGAATGGTCAGGTGAAGGTGCGGTTAAAGACCAGCAGCACGTTCTGACGATCCCTGAAATCGTCAATAGAAACCGGGTTGCCGCGATAATCATTCAGGCAGAACTGTGGCGCAGGTGTGTTTAGTGATACTTTCGGCATGATAACCTCTATACGTTCTGATGGTTTTTCGGTGGGGGGTCTTTCGCTTGGTGTGTAAAGAGGATATTAGAATTTAAGGTCTTACTCAACAAAAACGGGCGAGAGTGATTGATCTCTCGCCCATTTCAGTTGGTGTCGGCTGCCACTAAAAGATCGCTGCCAGGATCCAGATCGGGAGCAGGATCAGACCGATGACCAGGAGCAAGACCACTCCCGCAATCACGATCCCGATGATCCCGCCGACGATCCCGAGGACTGCCCCGACGATCCCGACGACCAATGCAATGATCCCGGTGATCAGGCCGACAATCGCTTCGATGATACCCATTTCATACCTCCGTGAGTTAGTTGTTCACAATATCCTAATTCACAACACTATACGGAGATGGGCGTAAAAAGTTTCGGGTTATTGATCCCAGTGAGAGAGGTCGCGCCCGAGGAACTCGGCCAGGCGGGCATTCCACGGGCGGAAGAAGTCCATCAATTTCTGTCGAGCCTGCGGCGACATCTCAGGATAGCGCCAGCGGGTCTGCTGGCCCCAGAATGTCAGGCGGCGCAGGCGGGCGGGGAGATAGCGGGTTGCGCCTGGATGGTGCAGGAACCAGCGGAAAAACGGGTTTTTCCACACGGCGGCCGGATTGTAGCTGCGGTCCATCCCTGAGGCCGTGAATTCCGGGTCGACACCCAGGAAGTCGAACAGGCGACGGTAGAAGCCGGCCGCGTCCTGGCGCAGGTCGTCGAAAGGCAGCACGAGAAGGTTTTGACGGGGGAAGAACTCGAGGTAACGTTCGATGTACTGGATGTAGGTCCCGCGGGAGAAATAGCCCAACCGGCCGGGGTGATAATCGGCTTCCAGAGCTGTTTCGATCACCTGGTCAAAAGTGCGGTATTCGGAGAGCGAGCGGCGGTTGTCCCAATATTGGGAGTAAGCCCGCTCGATCGGATTGCGGACGGTCAGGACCAGCCGAACCTCCGGCAGCCGCTGGTGGATGCGGCTGGGGGCCAACGGGTGGCAGATATATCCCGGAGAGGCTTCGCCGATTGCGGCTGCTTCGGGCGGGGCAGGTGCAAAATGCGCTAGGTAAGCCTGATAGCCGCGCTCATACTCGGCATCCAGGAAGAAAAAATTGATCTCCTTGCGCACGGGCATGAAGATCTGGGGGTGCTGGCGGAGGATGTGGTAGATCGAGGTGGTGCCGGCTTTTTGCGAGCCGATGATCAGGAAATTGGGCTGGACGTTGGTCATTCCTCGAAGCCGTCCATATAGATGGCTGCCATCTCTTCCAGGGTCATCCCTGGCGGGCGGCCGGAAAGGCGGTCCTGCCGGTTGGGGGGGAACAGGCGCGGCAGGCAGTAACGCAGGTCATCGTTCGGGTAAACTGCGCAGCGGTCGAAAGGGCGGGAGCGGCCGCCAAAGGCGGCTTTGATCCCCAGGACGGGGAGCTGATCCATCCAAACCGGGCACGACTCGTTCGGCCAGGAGAGGATCTCGGGTTCGATCCCCATGTTGGCGCGGATCTCGGCGACCGATTGCGACAGGTCGCGGAAGCCGAAGTCCTGGTCTTTTTCAGCCAGCGGGAGGTGGTATTCACTGTGCGTGCCGAAGGAGAACAGTCCGGTTTCGTTGGCCTGATTGAAGGTATCCCAGCACAGGTTGGCCGGGCAAGCCGCAGTCTCTTCGGCCAGCATCTGCATCGTCCAGATCAGGCTGATGAAGTGCATCCCGGTCCGTTCCAGTACAGGGATCATGCGGAGGATCGAATCCATCGAGGCGGCGCCGGAATCGGTGGTCAGGATCACGCTCCGCTGGGGCAGCTGCAGCGTGCCATCCAGAAAACCGAGCAGTTCCGGCCCGCTGACAGCCCAGACATCGTTTGCCTGGAACCATTCCATCATCCAGACGAAGGTGGGCGGGTCCATCGAATAGGCGCCGTCGTAGAACCAGTAATGGTCGCCGTGAAACTCGAGCGGCAAGGCTTTGGTGGCCGTGCCGTATTGCTCGATCAGTGCCAGACGGCGCTGGTCGCGCGGGGAGATTGGCAGTTCTGTGGGGGCGGAGGTGGCAGAAGGTGCTATGGTAGGTGTGGGAGGGATAATCGTGGGCGTGGCGGTCGGGGGCAGGGAAGTGGCGGTTGGCTGTGGAGTGTCCGCTGGACTGCCACAAGCGGAAAGCACGCTCTCCAGACTGAGTCCGAGGATCGAAAGGCCAGCCAGACGAAGGAAATCCCTGCGAGAGAAGTGGTTTGATGAGATCGGCATTGCGAGGAAAATTATAACGTAAAATCAGAACGGCAGAGCCTGGACAGGATCGTGACAGGGTAATCGCATTTAGGGATTGAAAAGAATTTTTAGCGATAATCATTGTCCCAACCTGCCAGAAAGCGTTTTCCTTGAATACTTCTCTTGATGGAAGTTTCTTTCTTGAGCAAATTGAGAGCAAGCCTGCGCAGCACGGCCATATTTTGTGGGCCCGCTCCGTTCCGGATGCGACTGTCATCTTCACGGAAAGTCACATCTAAGGACCAGTTGAGGGTATTTTCAACTTGCCAATGTGTGCGGACGGTATGCAAAATGGTTTCAGCATCTCCCTCCAAGCTGGAGAATTAATAGCGCCTTTGACGGGTGATTTTCTCCTTGCTTCTAAATTCGGTTTCGACCACCGCAATTGTTTTGAGCCCTTTCCAGTCCTGATGGTTTTGGAGATAATCAATGTAATCACCATCAGAGATGCTCCAGCATTCCCGGATTTCTAAGCGCCCATGTTTGCTGACCGTTTTGATGTGTTCATGGGGCACTTGCTCAAATTTCACCTGCTTGGCGAGCTCAAACAACCATTCCATCTCTCGGAACAAAATGCCCTGGTTCTCTTTGACAGCCAGGACGTAATCAGCTCCCGCTTCAATGATTTTTTCAGTTATTTTTGTCTGGCAGCCGATGGCATCGATGGTCACAATGCATCCCTTGATCATCAGAAGTTCGAGCAGTTTGGGGATCGCTGTGATCTCATTCGACTTCTCTGCTACTTTCAACTGTCCCAGGGTGACCTGGTTCTCACTGACCCAGGCATCTACCATCCAGATCGCATCTTTTCCCAACAGCCCATCATGGGATCGTCTCAAGCTCTTCCCATCGATCGCCACAACTTCGCCTTCAGTGACTTCTTGGATGCTCATGATCCATTTCATAAAGGCTTGCTCAAATTGCTCGGGGTCAATTGCCCGGAAGACTCGCCCAAACGTATCGTGGGACGGGATCCCATTGGGCAATTCTAAAATCGTCTTCAGCCATGCTTCTTTCGCTTGCCCAAATAGTTCGATATTGACCCAGTCATTGGCGCCACAGATCACCCCGCAGATCGCAATCGTCAGGATGTCTTCCAGATTATGCAGTTGTGCCGGTCCGATTCGCGGATCTTCTACTTCTGCGAAACACCTCATCAAGGTCAGTTGCTCTTCTTTTTTCATCCCCCTAGCTTACTATATTTTCAAATGCGATTACCCTGCCACAATCAGGGAGTTGCTCCCGCCACTTCCAAATTCCCCTGTCGCCTGAAGACGACAGTCCCCTTTGGAGATTTTTATGGATCTGACAATCTCCATCCTGGGTGAAATGTTTTCCCGCATGAGTCTCTGGTATACTGGTCAATATCAGATATTTAGAATAAAATTTACCTTAATAGGTAAAAATTGGAGGATCAGATATGCCAAAGTACCATGTGGAAGTTCCCCACGGATCCAGTATGCAGGCTTGCGTTCAGGCGATGTACGCCTTTATGCATTCTGCGTCACACTTCATTGCCAATTCGGAATGGGGCTGCGACGACGATGTCCACAAAGCCTGGGTGATCGTCGAGGCGGCAGACAAGGACGAAGTCCGGATGATGCTTCCGCCAGAATTCCGGAAGGATGCTCAGATCACCTTATTGGCGAGGTACGACCGTCAGAAGATCGACGAGATCATCCACAAACACACGCACTAATCGTTTTTTACTCCCATCGCTCTCATGTAGTCGCTCCTGTTCCTGATTAAAAAAACTCTTATATCCCTGACCATTTTCATACTTGACTTTGGTCTTGCTTTTATTGTATAGTGAAACAGCGACACTTCACAGAAGCACGCCAATTCCAGCACCGAGAACAGGTTGCTGGGTTTTTGTTGCCATCGCCCACATAACACGCCAGTCTGAACCAATCAGGCCCCTGGTGTTTAACTGCCCCAGGAGTGTAAGTACAACTGTGCCTGAACGATGAACAAGGGCAAGGACGGGCAGGTGGCGTCGGCTTGATTACGACAACAATTTTATATTGTGTATATGTAAGATTAACAAAGACTGGCTATTCTGAATATGGGGAAGCCAGACATTTATAAGAAGATCAGAGGTTAAGTAAAGAATGAATATGATCGATAAAGATATCCTCAATGAATTTGATGATGGTGACGATGGGGACTACTCTCCGGTTGCCCGCTTGATCGCGCTGGGCCGGCAGAAGACCTATGTGACCATCGACGATATTCTGACGATCTTTCCGGAAGCCGAACGAGATGTAGATAAGCTGGAGGAGGCTTTTGCCGCCCTGCTCAGTGCCGGTATCCCCTATGTGGATGATGATACCAGTATCGAACCCTCCGAGGCCAACCTGCTCGCTGAGGTGGATGAAGACGAAGACGAGGCTGAAGAAGAAAGCCGGGCAGCGCTGGAAGATAATTATCTGGCCAACATCGATACTGACGATATGATCGGCCTGTACCTGAAAGAGGTCGGCCGGGTTCCACTGCTGACGGCTGATGAGGAAGTCTCGCTGGCGAAACGGATCGAGAAGGGCCGGATCTCGCGTGAAGAGATGGCCAAGACCGGCGCCAGCCTGGGGATGGAAGACCGGGATGACCACCGTTACAATATTGAAGATGGCTGGGCCGCCCGCGAACACCTGATCACAGCCAACTCCCGGCTGGTGATCAGCGTGGCGAAGAAGTACATGGGCCGGGGCGTGCCCTTCCAGGACCTGATCCAGGAAGGCAATATTGGCCTGATCCGGGCCGCCAAGAAGTTTGATTACCGCCGCGGCCACAAATTCAGCACGTACGCCACCTGGTGGATCCGCCAGGCGGTTACCCGCGCAATTGCCGACCAAGGACGCACGATCCGCGTGCCGGTGCATATGGGCGACCAGATCAACAAACTGCTGCGCGTCCAGCACCAGCTGACCCAGCGCCTGGGGCGCGACCCCTCGGTGGAAGAACTGGCCGAAGCGCTGGATGTGCCGCCCAAGAAGGTCGAGAATATGATCCAGGTGGCACGCCGCCCGCTCTCGCTGGAGACGCCCACCGACGACGAGGAAGACTCGGTGCTCGGTGATTTCATCCAGGACCGGGAAGCCCCGGCGCCGGACGAATCGGCCACTTATAACCTGCTGAAGGAGCACCTTGAAGAGGTGCTGAATACGCTCCCGCCGCGCGAAGTCCGCATCCTGCAATTGCGTTACGGGCTGCTGGACGGGCAGGCCTACACACTGGAAGAGGTCGGCCGCAAGATGGGCGTGACGCGCGAGCGCGTCCGCCAGATCGAGGCGCAAGCCCTCAGCCGATTGCGGCACCCGGTCATCCGCCGGAAACTGCGCGAATACCTGGGCGAGTAAGCAAGATTGGTTATAAACAGGCTTTGCTCCGGCAGAGCCTGTTTTTTTGCCCCGCCTCGACCGATTGTCACGAATCTCTCTCGGAACTGCCGGATTGACGCCGCCCTGTGCCAGGCCCGGTTGTGTTACTATTGCATCAATTCTCGCTGCATTGAGGAGTATTCGTGACGCGTACCAGACCCGAGATCCTTTTCCTGATCATTTTGCTGGTGCTGGCCGTGATGGGGGCGCTGCTGACGGTCTTCAACCGGGCAATTGTCGTCCCGCTGGGCGGCGACCAGGTGTATGCCCCGATCTGGGAGGCGGCCCGGCTCGTCAGTCAGCAGGCTGACGCCAACCCCTATCTCCCGGGGGCGCTCCCCCGTTCGACCGTGCTGCTGGCGCACGAACCGATCCCCCCGCGCTTCCTGTATCCGTATTACAGCCTGGCATTGTTCGGGCCGTTTGCCGCCATCTCACCATATTCTCTCTCCCGGGCTGTGTGGATGACACTCGGCATGATCTCACTGGTCGGGCTGGCGTTTGTGGCTGTGATGTTGACCCGCTGGCGGCCGGGACCGGTGGGAACGCTGATCTATGTGTTATTCGCTTTTGGCGGCTTGCACTCCATCCGGGCGGCGTTCCTCGGCAATCCCTCGCCGGTGATCGCCGTGCTGATCGCTGCCGCCCTGCTCCTGGTGGTCCGAGAGCGCTACACCACCGCCGGGATCCTGTTCGGCCTGACCGCCCTCCAGCCGGCGATGGTCGTGCTGCTGCTGCCGTTTGTGTTTATCTGGGGGGTCTCCAAGAGGCGGAAGGGGCTGGTGTGGGGGCTGGTGGGGACGTTGGCGGTCCTGATCGGCGGGTCGCTGTATCTGCTCCCCCAGTGGCCGGCTTTCCATTACTTTGAGTTGCTGGCTCATTTCAGGGCTAGCTTCCCCTCTTCACTGGCGGCAGTGGCGTGGACGTGGTTCCCGGCGGCTGGTCCGCGGGCCATGGGTGTGGTGGCTGTGCTCTTCCTGGCCATTTTACTGATCTCCTGGTGGCAGGCTTTCGGCAAAGG
The DNA here is from genome assembly GCA_020059485.1 of Anaerolineales bacterium. GTDB lineage: Bacteria > Chloroflexota > Anaerolineae > Anaerolineales > UBA11579 > UBA11579. The sequence continues at coordinate 63,841 of JAGVCA010000016.1, read as the reverse complement.
CGCGCGCTGGTTCCTGTGGACGGCTGCCCTGACCCTGACCATCACCCACCTGATCGGCATCCCGGTGTCACTCTCAAGCCAGACCGTTTTGCTGATCCCGTTTGCGCTGGTCTTTTCCACACTGACGCAGCGCTGGCACCAGGCCGGTCCCCGGATCTCGGTGGTATTGATGGCCGGGCTGCTGGCGGGAGAATGGGCGCTGTTCTGGCTGACGATGCGGGGCAGTCTGACCGGACCGCCATCCAGCGCGCTGCTGATCTGGCTGCCGGTATCGGCGCTGGTGCTGCTGTATTGGGTCCGCCACTGGGCGCTGGAGTCCTTGCGGCTGAAGGCCAGCCACCTCGAGGCATTGCGCCGGCTGTAGGGAGGGGGGATGTCGAAACGAGTGTATCTACTGCTGTTCGTGATCGGGCTGGTGGTGGCCTGGGGCGGCAGCCTGCTGCAGTCTAACCCCGGTTACATGGATGCCTATTACTATTTCTATGGCGGCCGCCAACTGGTTGAAGGCCAGGGCTTTCAGGAAATGCTGCTGTGGAACTACCTGGATGACCCCGCCGGGCTGCCGCACCCCTCGCATACTTACTGGATGCCGCTCACCTCACTGCTGGCGGCGGTAGGGATGGCCGTGTTCTCAGGCGGCCTGCCGGATTTTGAGGCTGCCCAGCTGGTGTTTGTCCTGATCGCCGCCTGCATCCCGCCGCTGACCGCCGCCCTGGCTTATTCTTTTAGCGGGCGGCGGGCCTTCTGCTGGCTGGCCGGGTTGCTGGCCCTTTTTACCGGCTATCACCAGGCTTTTCTGACCACCACCGACTCGTTCGGGATCGTAATGCTGCTCGGCGCTGTGTTCTTCCTGGTATATCTGAGGTGGCAGGCCGCGCCCGGATGGCGGGCACTGGGGCTGGGCGTCCTGGCCGGGCTGATGCACCTCACCCGGGTCGACGGGCTGTTGTGGCTGGCGATCGCCGGGCTGGGTATGCTGTTCGACCTGCATGAGATCCACGGCGATGCGTCGATCCGGGCGCGCTTCGGGCGAATATTCACCTGGGGCTATCTCCGGCTCGGGCTGACGGTGGTTGGCGGATATCTGCTGGTGATGGCGCCCTGGTATGCCCGCAACCTCAGCCAGGTGGGCAGTCTGCTGGCTCCGGGCGGCAGCCGAACGCTGTGGGTGCGCGAGTACGATGAGTTGTTTTCCTATCCAGCCACCAAACTGACTGCACAGTATTGGCTGTCCAACGGCCTGCGGACGATCCTCTCGGCGCGGGTGGAAGCGTTGTGGGTCAACCTGACAGGCACGGTGGCTGCCATGGGTGTGATGCTCCCGGGGATGCTGGCGGCCATCGGGTTGTGGCACGCCCGCCGCCAGAAAACTGTCCGGCTGGCGTTCTGGGGCTGGCTGGCGCTGTACCTTTCGCTGTCTTTGGTGTTCCCGTTTTCGGGGACGCGCGGCAGTTATTTCCATGCCGGCGCGGCTTTCGTCCCGCTGATCCTGGCGTTCACCCCGGCCGGGATCGACGTGCTGGTGGGCTGGCTGCTGCAGCGTTTCAGCCACTGGCGGGACAACCGCATCCGCCCCTTCCTAACCGGCGTGACGGTGGTCTTTGTGATCGGGTTCAGCCTGGTCCAGTACGCTGGCAGCGTCATCGGGACCGAGGATGGCGGCCTGGCCTGGAACGAACTCAAAGACCGTTACCAGGCAGTTGAAGCCGTCTTGCTGGCGTATGGCGCTAACCCCGACGACGTGGTGGTGTGTGCCAACCCGCCGGCGTATGTGGTCATCAACCGCAGGCCGGCTTACGGAATTCCGGATGGCGGGCTGGATGTGACGGCGGAGTTGGCGGCAGACCTGGATGCCCGCTGGGTGCTGGTGGAGGCGGATTCCCACCCGGCGGAGTTGGAAAGTTTTGTGGAAAACCCGTCCGATCACCCGCCCTTTGTGTACCTGGAAACGGTTGACGGGACCCACATCCTGAGATGGGAGCAGCCATGAGGTCAAACCGCATTCAGTTCTGGATCATCAGCCTGGCGGCGGTGCTCTCGGTGACCGGCTGGATCGCCCTGGCTGTGGTCAACGATGCGGTTGGCTTCCCGCTGGATGACGGCTGGATCCACCAGACCTACGCCCGCAGCCTGGCGGCCGGGCAGGGCTGGTCATATTATCTCGCGCAGTCCTCGGCGGGAGCGACTGCCCCGTTGTGGGTGCTGCTGCTGGTCCCCGGTTATTGGCTGGCAGGATCGCCGTTTTGTTGGGTCCTGTTCCTGGGCCTGATCGGGATCTGGGGGATCGCGGTGCTGGCCTGGAAATGCTGGCCGTATCTGAGCGCGCACAGCGGTGTCTGGCCGCTGGCGGCCGGATTACTGCTGTCCCTGGAATGGCACTTGCTGTGGGCTGCCCTCTCAGGAATGGAAACTTTACTGATGGCGGTTCTGGTGCCGGCGGTTTTGTTCAGCTTGCTGTACCTGGAATCCCGCTCTCCCCGGCAGAACGATCACTGGCGCTGGCTGGGGGTCGGCGCGCTGGTCGGGGCTGGGATCTGGCTGCGCCCGGAAGCGGTTACCCTGTTCGGGCCGGTACTGTTCACCGTCCTGCTGGACGCCCGGCAGCGTTTCTCCCGCCGGGCGGGCCTGGGATTGGCGGCTCTGGCAGGCGGGCTGGCGGCTTTTCTGCCGTATCTGGCCTTCAACCGCTGGCTGGCAGGAACCTGGTGGCCTAACACATTTTTCGCCAAACAGGCTGAGTATGCCGAGCTGCGGCAGTTCCCGATCTGGGAGCGATTGCTGGCCCAGCCGGTGCCGCTGCTGGTCGGGGTGGGTGTGCTGCTGCTGCCGGGTCTGCTGTTCCAGTTGTACGTTGATGTCCGGGTGAGGCGTTGGGCCCGGCTCTCTGGCTTGCTGTGGCTGTTCGGTTTCATCGCACTGTATGCCGTCCGCCTTCCGGTCACCTACCAGCATGGACGGTACATCATGCCGGCGGTCCCGGTGCTGGCATTATGGGGGCTGGCCGGTGTGGCGGCATTGACCGGGTCAAGGGCCGGCAGCCGGCTGGGGTGGTTGCTGAGGCGAGTTTGGTGGGCGGCGCTGGCTGTGCTGCTGACGGTTTTTTGGTGGTTTGGGGCGGACGCCTATCGTAAGGACGTGCAGGTCATCAATGGGGAAATGGTGGCTGTCTCTGCCTGGTTGGTGGAAAACACCGCCCCGGATGACCTGGTCGCAGCCCACGACATTGGCGCGATCGGTTATTTTGCAAAGCGGGAAATTGTTGATCTGGCGGGATTGATCTCGCCGGATGTGATCCCCTTTATCCGGGATGAAGCCCAACTGGCCGCATACCTGCAGCAGCGCTGTCCGAGTGTGCTGGTCACCTTCCCGGATTGGTATCCGGAGCTTGTCTCCGGCCTTGATGTGCTGTACCAGACTGATAGCAGGGTGACCCGTGACTTCGGCCAGATGAATATGGCTGTCTATGCGTGGGAAGATTGCCAGGATTAGTTCTGCTGCGGCCTATTTCAGGTCAATTGTTGCCAGGTGATTGTTTGTTGCTAGGCCTATCACCCTGTGCTATACTCAACCATAATAGCGGGTATTGGGGCCCGTGTTGCGAAGGCTAGGGACTGAATTCATGGAAAAGATTACGATCGTGGTCGTGGATGACCATCCACTCTTCCGGCAGGGAGTCATCGATTCCTTGTCTTTGGAGCCAGATCTGGAAGTGGTCGGTGAGGCGGATTCCGGCGAAAAAGCGCTGGAAGTGATCCGCTTCCTAAAACCTGATATCGCCCTTCTGGATGTCAATCTGCCCGAATTGAACGGCCAACAGATCACCCGCCAGATCATCACAGACAAGCTGTCCACCAGGGTGATCCTGCTGACCGCTTATGACGATCTCGAACAGGTGATCCATTCGATGCGGGTTGGTGCGCATGCTTTCAGCGCCAAGGACATCATGCCAGAACAATTGGTGGAGATGATCAGGGCTGTAGCCGAAGGTTATTATTTTGTGGGGGAAGAGAAACTGGATGCTAAAGGCGTGACAGACTGGCTGGACGATCGCACGGAATCCTCGCTGAAAGCTTACAGTGATCCGGGAGAACCGTTCTCGCCCTTATCAGTGCGAGAGATGGAAGTTCTGGGTTGTGTTACCCAGGGATTAAGCAATAAGGAGATTGCCACCAGGCTGGGGATCAGCCATCAGACTGTCAAGAACCATGTGACCGCCATTCTGCGCAAACTGCGGGTCGAAGATCGCACCCAGGCTGCAGTCTATGCGCTGCGGCGGGGTTGGATGCGCCTGCACGACCAGGAATCCAATCCGGAGGATTAGGGGTAGACCATGGAAAGCAGCCCGCCGATCGATCCCAACACCAATTTGCACGACCTGATCCAGCAGGAAATAGACGATGCTGCCCGTGAACTGCGGGAGATCAAATTGATGCTGGATCAGAGTCAGGTGGAAGTGGATAAACTATCGCAGCGCAATGCTACCATCAATATGCACCTGCAGCAGGTTGGCTCAAAGATCAATGAGCTGCCAATTAATGAGATCAAGACGGCCTACGATGCCGCTCTGGATGCGCAGCAGCGTCTGGTGGGGATGCGCGGCCAATTGGAAAAACTTCAAAGCGACCAGAACCACCTGAATCGTTACCTCGGGATGCTGCGCCGCGTGATGTCCTCGCTTTCCGGCGATGCCGGGCTTGGCCTGGGGGCCAACGGTGGGGAGAATACCAACCTGGCAAAGGCTGAAATGCTGATCCAGGCGCAGGAGACCGAGCGCAAGCGGCTCTCCCGCCAGATGCACGATGGGCCGGCACAGGCGCTCTCCAATTTCATCCTCCAGACCGAGATCGCCATGCGTCTGTTCGAGGTTGATCAGACCCGGGCGCGTGAAGAACTCAATTCCTTGAAAAACTCTGCCTCCCGCACCTTCCAGCACATTCGGGATTTCATCTTCGACCTGCGCCCGATGATGCTGGATGACCTCGGATTGCTACCGACCATCAAGCAGTACAGCAACTCCTTCCGCGAAAAACACAGCGTGGAGGTGATTGTCAGCCTGAGCGGGACCGAGCGGCGGCTCGAAAGCTATTTGGAAGTGCTTGTCTTCCGGGCGGTGCAGGAACTGCTTAACTACGCTGTCACCGTCAGCCAGGCTACGCAGATCAAGCTGCAGTTGGATATGATGGATGGGATCAAACTTGGGGTGGAAGACAATGGTTCCGGGTTTGTCCCCGAAGCGCTTGAAAATCAGGAAGATGCCTTCGGCATCAACGTGATCCGCGAACGCGTGGTGATGCTGAACGGAACAATGACGATGGACAGCGTGCCCGGTCAGGGTGCCAGGATCCAGATCCAGATCCCAATTTTTGGGCTGCCCGGCTAGTTTCCCTGACATATTTGTAAATTTTAGAACTATTGAAATCGAGGTACTAATATTCTATAATTAGTACACTCGTTCATTCACCGTCAGGTGACCGATTTTTGAAAGGAGAATTCGCCATGTTTTTTACCCCTGAAGAAAAAGGCCAAGGTCTGGTAGAGTACGCTCTGATCATCGTCCTGATCGCTATCGTCGTAATCGTTGCGATGCGGTTCCTGGCCCCCACCATCGGGAATGTCTTCACCGACATCGGAAACACCCTGGCTGACGTTTCCTGATCGAAGACCCAACAATCCAGATTTTTTATAATTGAGGCCCCTATCGAAGGGCTTCAATTTCTTAATCCCGATTGTCCTCACCTGCTGTCACAGGACCAGCTGGCTTAGAAAAGGTGCGGTCATGGTGAGTGTGTAGGTCATCGATTATCGATTAAGAAAGCCGAGAATAGAAGTGCGATCGGCTGACAACTTTCGATCAGCACCCGGGTTCGGTTTCCAGGGGTCCCAATAGAACACACCCTATCAAATTTGTAAGCCTGAAGGTATTTGATTTAAGGTTCTAGTACCCTATAATGTGGGCAATCGTTCAATCACCGTCCGGTGATCTATTTATAAAAGGAGAATCATCATGTTTTTTACCCCTGAAGAAAAAGGCCAAGGTCTGGTAGAGTACGCTCTGATCATCGTCCTGATCGCCATCGTCGTGATCGTTGCGATGCGGTTCCTGGCCCCCACCATTGGTAACGTCTTCACCTCCATCGGAAACACCCTGTCTGACGTTTCCTGATCGAAGACCCAACAATCCAGTTCTGAAATAATTGAGGCTCCTTTCGAGGGGCTTCAATTATTTAATCCCGATTGTCCGCGCCTGTTGTCACAGGACCAGATGGGCTTGGAAAGGTACGATGATTGTGAGTTTGTTGAGCACTAATTAAGGAAACTAGGGATAAAAGCGCGATCGGCTGCCAACTTTTGATCAGAACCCGGGTCCGGTTTCCAGGGGTCCCAATAGAACACACCCTATCAATTCTGTAAACCGGAAGCTATTGATATTAAGATACTAATATCCTATAATGTGGGCAATCGTTCAATCACCGTGAGGTGATCCATTTATGAAAGGAGAATTATCATGTTTTTTACCCCTGAAGAAAAAGGCCAAGGTCTGGTAGAGTACGCTCTGATCATCGTCCTCATCGCCATCGTCGTGATCGTTGCGATGCGGTTCCTGGCCCCCACCATTGGTAACGTCTTCACCGACATCGGAAACACCCTGGCTGACGTTTCCTGATCGAAGACCCACCAAATCAGAAAAAGCAAGACAGGTGAGGCCCCTTTCGAGGGGCTTCACTCCTTAATGGCAAAACTTTCATGCCTGGTTGTAATGTAGCTGTAAACAAATGGCAATAATTCGGGCGTAATTCCTCGTATAATTTAAATGGCAGAGAAGATAAAACTCTTGTAGACTAATTTCCAGGATCTCTCTCCATAGTACCCACCTCTGATTGACAGTGATGTTGAGGGGGGTATCATAAACTAAAATCAGGATTGGATAGGAGGCAGTATGCGCCTTGGAAGATTACTTTTGTTGGTGGCCCTGGTGGTTGCTGTCGCACTGGTGGCATTGTTCCTGCTGAACCAGGGCAACCGGGGTTCTCAGGCAGACATTGCCGCGACCGAACAGGCGCTGGCAAGTGTGCCCGTCGTGGTGGTGAAACTTCCGGTCTCGCGCGGCGAGGTATTTTCGGAAGAAAAACTTGAGATCCGCTTTCTGCCCAGAGAACAGGTAGTGGCCGGATCTAATTTCACCGCTTTCTCTCAAGTGGTCGGTGAAACTGCCCGGATCGATCTGGTGGCTGGCACCTTCCTGAACAGCAGTATGCTGGTTGGGGCTTCGGGAGATTCAAGCATCCAACAGGATTTCCAGGGTTCGGACCATTCCTGGCTGATCTCTGAGGGGATGGTGGCTTTCCCTGTGCCGATCAACCGATTTTCCTCGGTGGCTTATGGCCTGACCCGCGGCGACTATGTTGATGTGATCGTCACGATGGCTTTTGTCGATCTGGACACCCAGTTCCAGTCGATGACCCCCAACCAGACTGCCGGTGTACTGACTCCCGGCGCGAATGTGCTCATGGGTCAGCAAGAAACATCAGGTTCTCTGGTGTTTGGCGAATTTGGCCTGAATAATGGCGTCGCCCAGACTGTTACCGGCTCCGACCTTTCACCTCAGGGCCGGGCGGAACTGGATGCTTTGCTGGACCTGCCGTTCTATTATGTGCCCACTGAACCGCAGCGTGCCCGTGTGGTCAGCCAGCGCGTCTTCCAGAACCTGGCCGTGCTGCAGGTGGGGACTTTCCCGGTATATGATGACAGGGGAAGGGAAGTGCAGTTGGTGACCCCAACACCCGTCGGCCAACCGACGCCTGAAGGCGGTGTAACAACGGCGACTACAGTCACGTCGTTACCGCCGGATATCGTCACGTTGATCATGTGGCCGCAGGACGCCGTTACGCTCAACTACCTGCTGTACACCGGTGCCGAGATCACCCTGGCGCTGCGCGGGGCGGGTTCTGTCAATGAGGCTCGTACCGATACCGATGCCGTCACGCTGCAGTATTTGATGGATGTCTACCGCATCCCGCTGCCGGTCCGGCTGCCCTACGGTACCAACCCCCGGATTGACATACTCGTTCCGCCTGTATTGGAGAACGATGCCGACAATGGTGTAATCTTCCAGTAACCTGGATTTGGTGAGTGATTTAATGTCAGAACCACAGAAGATCAATGTCCTGATTGTCGACGATATCGCTGAAACACGCGAAAACATCCGCAAGCTGCTCCAGTTTGAGGCGAATATCGAGGTGATCGGAGTAGCCCGGTCTGGGACCGAAGCCATCCGGGTATCCGGTGAAACCAACCCGGATGTGGTTTTGATGGATATCAACATGCCGGATATGGATGGGATCACGGCGACCGAACGCATCCGATCCAAGATGCCGGGCGTCCAGATCGTGATCCTGTCTGTCCAAAGTGACCCGAACTACATGCGCAAGGCCATGCTGGCCGGTGCCAGGGACTTCCTGACCAAACCGCCTGATCTGGATGAATTGATCTCAGCGATCAAACGGGCGGGAGAAATGGCCCAGCAGGAAAAGCGCAAAGCGGCGCAAACTATGGCTGCGGTCCAGGCCAGCGGCATGGGCACCGCCAGCGGCGGTTATTTCCCGCCCCGCCACAACGGCAAGGTGATCACAGTTTTTGGCCCCAAGGGCGGGATCGGGACGACCTCGATCACCGCCAACCTGGCCGTGGCGCTCCATACTGAAGAAGCGCCGGTGGTGGTTGTGGATGGCCGGGTGCAGTTCGGCGATCTTTCGTTCTTTTTCAATGAGCAGATCAAGAATAACCTCAGTGATGTTGCCACGCGTGCGGACGAACTGGATCCCGAATTCATCGAAGATGTACTGCTCAAACACAAGGATACCGGCGTCCGGATCCTGGCAGCGCCACCCCGGCCTGAGCAGGCCGAACCAGTCTCCGGGGAGCAGTTTTCCAAGATCCTGCTGTTTCTGAAGCGGATGTTTGCGTATGTGATCGTGGATACTGCTTCCACGCTGGATGAGATCACCCAGGCCGCCATTGATGAGGCTGACCTGATCTCTCTGATCACCACGCAGGATATCCCCTCCGTCAAGAACGTTCGCCTGTTTCTGGATCTGCTGACTGCGTTGGGCTTTCCGACCAACAAGGTGCTGTTGGTCCTGAATATGTACGACAAACGCCGCACAACTGTCACGCCCGAACGTCTGGCGGACATTTCGAAGCTTGAGGTAGTTGCGGTGCTGCCATTCGATGACCGGCTGGTGATCCCGGCGATGGACCGCGGTGTGCCATTTATCATTAACAACCGGACACACCCGATCTCAAAAGGGATCTATGACCTGGCCGGCAGCATTAAGGCGCGCATCGCGGCGTTTGAAAAGGAACTCGAAGAAGCGTAGTATATTAAAGGTATCACTGATTGAATAATTTGTATTGTCTCGTCAAGGCTGGTCTCGGGACCGGATAGGTCGAGCAGGAGATAAGTATGTCATTACTCAGACGGCTGGAACAAGGAAAAGAGGACAATACCAATAAGTCCGAATCCGGACAGGGCGCGCGGTTTTCTTCCTCGCAGGCGCGCCGGGCAGCCCCCCCGGTTCCAGGCGGGCAGCGGGATACTTACCTGGATCTGAAAACCCGGGTGCAGAACCGCCTGATCGCCGAATTGGACCCGGGAATGGACATCTCCCGGACGGCCGAGGTACGCAAGAATATCCAGGCGTTGTATGAGCAGATCCTGGTTGAAGACAGTATCGTGCTTTCCCGGCAGGAAAAGCACCGTCTGTTTGAACAGATCGTGGCCGAGATCATCGGCTTTGGCCCGCTCCAGCCCTTGTTGGATGACGAGTCTGTCACCGAGGTGATGGTGAATGGGCCGAAGAATATCTATGTGGAACGCAAAGGCAAGCTGACCCGCGTGCCGATCGCATTTGAGAGCGATGAGCATGTCATGCGGATCATCGACCGGATCGTGGCGCCGCTCGGACGCCGGATCGACGAATCCAGCCCAACCGTCGACGCCCGTCTTCCGGACGGTTCGCGTGTGAATGCGGTCATCCCGCCGATCTCGCTGGTTGGTCCGACCATTACGATTCGTCTGTTCTCCAAAACGCCTTTTACCGTGCAAGACCTGATCAATTTCGGCTCGATCACGGCTGAGTCTATCCAGTTCCTGAAAGCCTGTGTGGAAGCCAAATTAAACGTTGTGGTTTCTGGCAGCACCGGTTCTGGTAAAACTACTATGCTGAACATCCTGTCGGGCTTTATCCCCTCGGATGAGCGCATCGTGACGATCGAAAACGCGGCCGAGCTGCAACTCCGCCAGGATCATGTGGTCACGCTTGAATCCCGCCCACCCAATATCGAAGGCCGGGGCGAGGTCACTATCCAGAATCTGGTGGTCAACTCGCTGCGTATGCGACCGGACCGTATCATCGTCGGTGAGATCCGCGATGGCGCTGCCCTGGACATGCTGCAAGCGATGAACACCGGTCACGACGGTTCCATGACCACTGCCCACTCCAACGGCCCGCGCGATACGATTGCGCGTATTGAAACGATGACGCTGATGGCTGGTTATGACCTGCCAATTCGCGCGATCCGCGAGCAGATCGCTTCCGCCATTGACCTGATCGTGCATGCCGACCGGCTCAAGGACGGTTCCCGCAAGGTCGTCAATATTACCGAGGTGGCCGGCATGGAAGGCGATGTCGTCACATTGACCGACTTGTTTGTGTTCGAGCAGACCGGATATGAAAGCGGCAAGGTGATCGGTCGGCTGCGCCCCACCGGCCTGCGGCCCAAGTTCATGGACAAACTCGAAGCGGCTGGCATCCATCTGCCGCCGCAGATCTTTGGGATTGGAGCCCGCCGCTAATGGCGGGATGTATTATCGTTGTGATGGATAAAAAGGTTTGGAGTAAACAGGCATGTCACCCATAATCTGGATTGGGATCGCATTTTTTGTCATCCTGGTGGTGGCGGGGGTGATTGTGACCATCACCAGCGAGAAGGAACTGGTAGAGGAACGGCTTGAGCGTTACCTGGAGGTCTCCGAAACCGGGCTTGAATATAGCAACGCAGCTCTGGAGGATGACGGCAGTCCAAAGCAGTCCCGGTTGTCGGCCTGGCTGGATGGTCAGGTGTCGACCACCAGTTTTGGCGGCCGGATCTCTGAAAAACTGGCCCGCGCTGACCTGAAGCTCAAACCGGGCGAATATGTGGCCCTGATGGTGATCTCGAGTGTGGCCACAGCCGGGATCTCGTGGCTGCTGTTTGGCAAGCTCGAGCGCAATATCCTAGGTGCTGTGTTCGCCTTGTTAGGTGCAGTGGTCGGCTTATTCATTCCTGGGATCTTTGTCGGGCGATTGCAATCCAAGCGGCTGAAAGATTTCAATGCCCAATTGCCGGATATGCTTAACCTGATGGTCAACGGTTTGCGGGCTGGTTTCTCCACCATGCAGGCGCTTGAATCGGTTTCAAAAGAACTCCCGGCACCGATCAGCAGCGAGTTTCGCCGGGTCGTGCAGGAAATGCAGCTTGGCATCCCGATGGAAGGAGCGCTCGATAACCTGCTTGTGCGGATCCCGAGCGAAGACCTGGACCTGGTTGTGACGGCGATCAACGTGCAGCGTGAGGTCGGCGGTAACCTGGCTGAGGTCCTGGAAACGATCTCGCACACGATCCGGGAGCGCATCCGTCTGAAAGGTGAGATCAAGACGCTGACGACCCAGGTTTCGGCCTCCGGGCGATTACTGTCGTTGATGCCTGTTTTTCTGGTCGGTGCGTTGTATATGATGAACCGCGAGTATATTATGAGCTTTTTCGAGGATCCGATCTGGTGTGGCGGATCCATGCTGGGTTGCAGCGGCCTGTTGATCGTTGCCGGTACGATGGCGATGAACAAGATCGCTGATATTGAAGTCTAAGGTAAGGTGAACGCATGTCTCCCGCAATCATCATAATTCTGGTTATTGTCGTCATCGTCATCGCTGGCGTGCTGGTTGCGCTCGGTCTGCGCGAGAATCAGTCCAGAGACCCGCTGGAAGAGCGTCTGGCGGCCTTTGCAGAACGTGGCGAATTGGCCTCTCTGCATGAGATCGAGATGTCCCAGCCGTTCGTGGACCGGATCCTACTGCCGATCGCTAACCGGCTGGGGGAAATGGCGCTGCGGATCACACCGCAAAAAGCCCTGGATACGATCCACCGCAAACTTGAGATGGCCGGCAACCCGCGTGGACTGCAGCCCACGGTGTTCTTTGCTTCCCGCTTCGTTACCATGTTCCTGTTCGGCGGCTTGATGGTATTGCTGTTTGGGCCAAACATGTTCTCAGACCTGCTGTTCTTTGTGTTGACTATCGCAGTGACAGCCTTTGGCTTTGTGATCCCCAATCTGATGCTGGACTCGCGCATCAACCGCCGGCAGGATTCTGTCCGTAAAGCGCTGCCTGATGCGCTGGATCTGCTGACGATCTGTGTTGAGGCTGGCCTGGGTTTTGATGCCGCCATGCGCAAAGTGGCCGACAAATGGGATAACGAGCTGTCGATTGCTTTTGGCCGTGCCCTGCAAGAGATCCAACTGGGCAAACTGCGGCGGGAAGCGCTGCGGGATATGGCTGATCGTATCGGGGCCTCCGAATTTGAGAGCTTTGTGGCCGCCGTGATCCAGAGCGAACAGTTGGGTGTCAGTATGGCCAAGATCCTGCGCATCCAGTCTGATGATATGCGCGTCCGGCGGCGGCAGCGGGCAGAGCAAAAAGCCCAACGCGCCCCGGTGTTGATGCTGCTGCCGATGGCCTTTCTGATCTTCCCGACGATTTTGATCATTATGATGGGTCCGGCGGTGCTGATCGTGCTGAACGGACCGATCGGCGAGATGATCGGGGTCGGGCTATAGCCGACCCGGAACCCCCGCTTCAAAAAACTGAGCTCCGGCCTTACCGCCGATACCGCGCCGTCCACACGGCGCTGTATCGGCTGCTTCCGCCGCGCTGTGCCGGCTGCGGTAGCCTTGGCGCGCGCTGGTGCCAGGATTGTGCGCGAATTCTGCCCGGGTCCGCGGCGGGAGTAGTGTGTTATGCGGGAAGCGGCCTCCACTGGGGGCGGGGCAATGCGCCCGGGTAAAGGCGATCGACCAGGCCGCGGCCTAGGGGTATCACCAGGACCCACTGCTTAAGGCAATCCTGCGGTTGAAATACCGGCGCGACATTGCCCTGGGAGATGCGTTGGCCGTGCATTTGTGTGAACTGGCAGCCGCTTTCGATGGACAGATCAACCTTGTTTTGCCGGTCCCGTTAGCGCCGAGCCGGCAGCGGCAGCGCGGCTACAACCAGGCCGCCTTGCTGGCGTATCCGCTGGCGCTGTGGTTGGGTTTGCCATACAACCGGCGGGCACTGCGCCGCGTGCGCGAGACGACCAGCCAGGTCGGGTTGAGCCTTAACCAGCGGCGTGAGAATGTCTCTGGGGCGTTCCAGGCCCGCCCGGAGGCGGTCGCCGGCCGGTGCGTACTGCTGGTGGACGATGTGCTGACCACCGGATCGACCCTGGACGCGGCTGCACAGGCGTTGAAACAAGCCGGGGCCAGCCAGGTGTTTGCCCTGGTGGTCTCGCGGGCGCTGCCGGCCAAGGAATGAGGGTTTGCCAGATTTGGAGCCACCGGCATTATCTGGTAAGATAATTAAAATCCAATACCCAATCAGGAGTGAATATGTCGATTCAAATTGATGTCAAGACAAATGGCTTCGAGTTGAATGACCGCCTGTATGAGTACGTGCGGACCAAAGCTGAAAAGCTGGAAAAATTCGTGAATGGGCTTGAGGAGGCCCGGATCGAACTGACCCATGCCAAGTTTGCCAGAGCGACTTCAGACCGGTTTGTGGCCCAGATCACCCTATCCGGGAAAAAGATGCTGCTGCGATCAGAAGAGCGTGCTGACGATATTTATGTGGCCTTCGATGCTGCACTCAACAAGATCCAGCGGCGGATCGAACGCTTCAAGGGCAAACGCTATCGCGGCCGCGGCGATGGGGTTTCTGTCGGGGATGCGGCAATGGAGATCATCCAAGAAGAGATCGCCCAGGACCTGGCCGCCGAAGAGGAACCGGTGATCGCCCGCCGCAAGAAATTTACCCTGTACCCGATGGACGAGGACGAGGCGGTTGAGCAAAGCAAGCTGCTCGGTCATGAAGATTTCTTTATTTTTTTCAACATGGCGACCAACTCGGTCAATGTGCTCTATACCCGCCGAGATGGCAGTTACGGCCTGATCGATACCGAACTGGCCTGACCAGCGCACCGAAATCGAACGCCGGATGGGATTTCCATCCGGCGTTTTTTTTTGTTTCTTACCCGCTCAGCAGATCGTTCGGCCTCCGCTGCCGGAGACGAAACGCCAGGTCGGCGGCGATATTGCGCATCACGATATATCCGATCCGGCATTCCTGCTCGCATAGGGCAGCGAACTCTGGCTGGGGGATGATCTGGACGACTGCCGGTGCGGAGGCTGCCCGCAGGGTTGCCAGCCGAGGGCCTTCGTCCACCAGGGCGATCTCGCCGATCGTTTGTCCGGGGCCAAGGTTGAGCTGCACCCGACGGCCGGCCGGGCCTTCGATCTCCACCTCCACAAACCCTTCCTGGATGATAAAACATTCATCGCTGTAATTGTTTGGCCGGGCGATCACCTCATGCTGCTGGAAGGTGCGGCGGAAACACATAGCCGCAAGTTTTTCCAGCTCGGCGGGGTTCAGTCCATCGAACAATTCGACCGTTGAGAGCAGTTCTGCCAGTTCCATCTCGCACCTTTGCCTTTGCCCGGAGGTGGTGTTAGCGGTAAAATAAAGTCCCTGTTCTCATTATATGCGCAATTCAGCAAAGGCATGGACCACTATGAGCGACAATCACGAAAAGTTGTACCGGGCAGCCAATCTTATCCGGGGGAGCGAGATCGACAAGGCCCGGGTGAGCGCGGCGGTAGCGGAGATCATCGCTGCGATCGGCGAAAACCCGGAGCGGGAAGGACTGGTCCGGACCCCGGAGCGGGTGGCTCGGATGTACGAAGAACTGCTCGCAGGTTACCGCGAGGACCCGCTGGAGATCCTGAACGATGCCATTTTTGAGGTCTCGTATGACGAGATGGTGGTGGTCCGGGATATCGAGTTCTACAGCCTGTGCGAACACCACATGCTGCCTTTCATTGGCAAGGCGCATGTGGCTTACTTCCCGCGCGGCCGGGTGATCGGCCTTTCCAAGATCCCGCGCATCGTGGACCTGTTTGCCCGCCGGCTGCAGGTGCAGGAACGGATGACCTCGCAGATCGCCGAACTGCTGATGGAACTGCTCAACCCGCACGGCGTGGCGGTGGTGCTGGAGGCGGTTCACCTGTGCTCGGTGATGCGCGGGGTCAAGAAACACGATGCC
The DNA here is from genome assembly GCA_020059485.1 of Anaerolineales bacterium. Lineage (GTDB taxonomy): Bacteria > Chloroflexota > Anaerolineae > Anaerolineales > UBA11579 > UBA11579. The sequence goes on along the minus strand of JAGVCA010000016.1, from coordinate 48,448 downwards.
CGGATGACCACCTCGGCCATGCACGGTGCGTTCCGCAAGAACCCCGCCTCCCGGCAGGAGTTTCTGGACAGCATCTCGCGCGGATCGGGCCTGATGCGTTTATAGCCTGATAATAGAGGAGGAGAGATGGAAACTGGTTCGACTGGCGCTCATGCCTGGCGCGGCTTGCTGCGCCTTGGTGGGGTGGCATCGCTGCTGGCCGGGGTCGTCTTCCGGCGCAACCTGTCCGCTGAGGTCTCGCTGTTCAGTCCGGTTCAGCCACCGGAATCGGTCGAAGGCTGGTATTCACTGCTGGTATCGAACCGCCTGCTGGCCCTGACCTATCTCGATCTGTTCGATATCATCAATTACTTGCTGGTGGCGGTGGTGCTGCTGGGTTTGTTTGCTGCACTCCGCCGGAGTAATCCCGGCGCAGCGCTGGCTGCCCTGGCTGTGGGGCTGCTGGGGATCGGGCTTTCGATCGCCGCCAACCCGGCCCTGGCGATGGTCCCGCTCAGCGAGCAGTACCTCGTTACCTCCAGCACCGAAGTCCAGGCGCAGATCCTGGCTGCCGGGCAGGCACTGCTGGCCGCCCATCGTTTTGGCCTCTCAGGTGCGCATCCTGGGACGGCCGGCTATTTCAGCCTGCTGCTGATCGCCCTGTCCGGTTTGATCGTCTCGCTGGCATTGCTGCGGAGCAAGGTCCTCGGCCGGGCGTCCGGGATCGTGGGCCTGATCACTGCCGGGCTCGACCTGGCTTACTGCCTGGCATATATTTTTACTCCGGCCGTGCATGGAGAAATGATCGGGCTACTGTTCCTGCCGGCAGCCGGTCTGGGGTACATGGTCTGGCATATCCTTATCGGGTTGCGTCTGCTGAAACTCACCCACGGGCAGGATTAGTTATTTTGTAATATCCTATCTCATTGATCAAAAAAAACAGGCGCTCATGTGAGCGCCTGTTGCAATATCTGGAGGAGTCTGCTGGGCTAGTTCCCTTCCCAGGCGAAGTACAGCGTTTCGCTGTCGGTGGCGGCGGTGCTGTAAAGCGGGTTGCCCTGGCCGTCCTCGCCGATCCGGGCGACCACGCCGATCTTCCAGGCGTAGATGTGCGGGGTACTGCCAGTTGGCTGGAGCTCGGCCGGCAGGATGTAGCGGGTATCTTTGAGCGTCAGTTCCAGCACCAGTGTGCCGCCATCCGTACTGTCGATGAGCGTCAGGAGGAAGAACTCGTTCTCACGCAGTTCGGCCGGGGCAGCCCACTGCAGTACGATCTCCTGCCCGGTGCGGAAGTAACTGCCGCGCTGGGGCTGCAGGGCTTCCGGAGCCTGGTAGGTGGGGGCGGGAGAAGGCGTGTAGGTCGCGCCAGTCAGATCGCTGGTCTGCTTGCAGCTCGGGATCGCCAGTACCTCGCCGGCGAACAGCAGATTGGAGGTCTTGCCGTTGTAAGCCAGGATATCGGTAACCGAGACCCGGGTGTATTGCGAGATGATCTCGATGGTATCCCCGGACTGCACCGTGACGTACTCGACCGGGCAGGCGGCTTCGGTTTGCCGGGCGGACTGCGTGGCGATCGCGTCGGTAGTCGGCAGCGGGGTGGGCTGCGGTACCAGCAGGAGTTGACCGACGACCAGGTAACAATTCACCGAGAGGCCGTTGCTGGTGATCAGCGCGGTGGTCGAAATGTTAAACGCTCCGGAAATCGCGGCACAGGTGTCGCCCTCCTGGACGCGGTATTCGATCGGCGGCAATGTTGGCACCGGTTCCGGTGTGTTGGTGATCGTCGGTTGGGGCGTATCGGACGGGATCGGGGTGTCCGCCGGGATGGTATCGGTGACCATGGCGACCTCGCCAGAGATCTCGGTCGGGCTGGCCAGGGTGCGGGTGGCCAGGTAGGTCAACCCGCTGCCGACCAGGATGAATAACACGAACAGGATCAGCAGGACCGGCAGGCTGAGCTGATAGGCTGGCATACCGGTTTCGCCGGAGGGGTTCGCCAGAGTGGTCTTTTTTTGTTTGCGCATAGGCGTTATCCTTTCAGGCCCGGGCAGCCACAGACAGATGAAGCAGATCTGCTGCTGCTGGCGTGAAATTATACCATTTTGAGCACATAGTCCAGAAAGGGAATCGACGGCAATAAAAGTGGATCAGCGCGGCCTAAAAGTCTGCCGGGGTGCGTTCGATCTCAACCCCGACCGACCCGGCAAAGCGGACTGCACCGGGCTTTTCGACCCGCACGATCGCTTTCAGGGCATGCGGATCCTCGAGACAGAGCCGGGCCAGGTCTTCCGCCAGTGCTTCAACCGTCAGCCGTTCAGCCGTCTCGGCATGTGCCAGGGCTTTCTTGGCCAGTGTGCGGTAATTCACGCTGGTGGCGATGTCATCCTCGCGGGCGGCCTGGCGGATGTCGGTGAAGACCGTCAGGTTAATCACGATCTCCTGCGGTTTGTCGCGTTCCCAATCATTCAGCCCGATGATGCCGCGTGCTACCAGGTCCTTAATGATGATCTTGTCCATCAAATGCTCCTTGTGCGGAGGGCTGTCTTTGATTTGCGGCGCAAATACAGCAGACCGTACAGCGCGGCTGCCAGTATAACCCAGGCTGCCAGTTGGGCGGCCCGCAAATTGAGGACGGTCAGGGCTGAACTGCCGCGCAGTCCCTCGAAGAATAGCCGGGAAAAAGCGTTGGCGGCAACGAACAGCAGGAAGTTGGTCCCGGCAGGATCCTGAGATTTGGCTCGGCCCGGCCACAGCCACCACAGGATCAGACCGGCAGCCAGGGCTTCATAGATCTGGACCGGGTGGCGGGACTGGCCCCACAGTTCGATCGCCCAGGGCAGGCTGCTAGGCGCGCCGAAGGCTTCACCGGAAGCCAGATTGGCCAGGGGGATAGCGGTCAGGAGCACTGCCAGGGCCGGGGTGAGGGCATCCAGGGTTGGCCAAAGTGCCAGTTGTTTGCGCTGACCGTAGATCGCGGCCGCGACCAACCCGATGGCGGCTCCGCCGACCGGATCGAACAAGCCCAGGTTGCGGCTGACCAGGCTGACGGGGTCGGCAATGAACGCCGATGGGTATTGGGCGGCATAACTGAGCCGGCCGCCTAGGATGAAGGCCAGCAAGGCGATGAAGATCAGGTTGTAAAGCGTCTCGGAGGGGATGCCGTGGCGGTCCGAGGTGCGCTCAGCCAGGGCGGCCCCCAGCCAGATGGCGACAAGGATCACTAACGGCGAAACCGCGATGGCGGCCCCAAACAGGTTCAGGTAAGGGAACATTATTCCTCCCCCTGCAACAGGCGTTCCACCCGGGTACGCAGCAAGGCTTCGGCCATCGGTCCGCCGAAGACTACTTCCTCGATCTGTCCATTGGGCAGGATGAAAAAGCTGCTGGGCAGCGCGCTGACCTGGTACAGGCGGCTGACCGCGCCGTCCACATCCATCAGGATCGGGAAGGTGAAGCCGTACTCATTCACAAAGTCAGCCGCGTCGCTAGCCGAGTCCTGGCTGGTGGCGTTGACTGCCAGGATGGTGAATCCCTGGCTGGCATACTGATCATAGATCGCCTGCATGGCGGGCATTTCGGTGCGGCAGGGGATACACCAGCTGGCCCAGACATTGACCAGCACGGCTTGCCCGTGCAGCTCGGACAGCGTGATGGTGCTGCCATCCAGGGTGTTGAGGGTGAAATCAGGGGCCTGAAAGCCTGCCTGCGGGGCTGGGATCCCGGGATTGGCGGTGCCGCCCGGCAGTCCGGCGCTGATCGCGATCCACACTGCGCTAATCAGCAGCACCGCGCCGGCAAGACGCAGGAATTGTTTTTCCGTCAGAGAATTCATCGGCATGCTCCTTAAACTGTAAGACGCACCGCATGCGTGCGTCTTACAATTTTAGCATTGATCTGGGGGTCAACCGGGTCCGACCTCAGGGCAGGTATATTTGGCACTGGTATGATCGGTGCTGCTTCCACCGGCGCGCAAGGCCGGCGCAGGGATCAAATGGAAGGATCGGTATCAGGGTGAGACGAGGTGGCTGTGGGTGGCGTAGGTCAAATTGGAATCCTCAAAATTGTTATTCAGAGTGGGTAATCCTGACTATTTCTTGAGCTATTTGATGCCAGGAATCAACCTTACCAGTTTGTGTTCCAAAGCGCAGGACGAGCATATTCTCATCTGGAAAAATGTAAAGATACTGGCCTAAATGCCCCCATCCTGAGACTGTATACAGACTTTCCTCAGTTGGCCCATAAACCCACCAGCCGTTTTGATAGTAAATATTATCCCCAAATTTGGAAACAAGATTACTAGAGTCAATTGCCATTGAGGCTGAGATCCAGTCTTCAGAAATAATCTGTTTGCCATCCCAATTCCCTTGGAGTAAAAGCAAACGTCCGATTTTAGCAAAATCTATTGCGCGGGCATTCAAGCCACTTTCCATCTTTGCCATATTGTCTTCTTCACTATCAATACTCCATGAGGCATTAAATTCCATCCCCAGTTGCTGCCAAAAGCTAGATTCAAAATATTCAACAACAGATTGACCGGCAGCTCTTTCGACTACGATTCCCAGAATAATTGGATTGAATGTGTTGTAAACGAATTCTTCTCCGGGATCACTCGCGATAGGGAGATTTGTTACAACCTCTCGAAGGAAAGGATGATAATAAGCCCGTGACTTATCGTGCCAGGGGATATCGGTATCTTTGAATGCGATTCCAGACTTCATTGAAAGGAGATCACCTATAGTGATATGTTGGTATGCCGGATTGGTTTTCAGGAGTTCTGGAATGTAAGTGGTGACGGGATCATCCAGGCTTCCGATCAAGCCATCATCAATCGCCCGACCCACGATCAGGGAAGTCACAGATTTGGCAAGTGAAAAGGATGTGACGATAGAATCCCGCTGGTTTCCACCAAAGTAACCTTCATAAAGGATCGTGTCATCTTTGACAACGATAAAAGCTAACGTCCCGGTAGATTCGAGCAAAGCGTTTAGATCTGAGGTTTGGGTTTTCCCCTTATAGGAATAAGTAATTCCTTCAAAACTTCTTAGATCTTCCTTGAAATAGAAGGTTGGAGGCGCATTGTCAATAGACAATTTGGGGAAGCGGTAATAATCTCCCACATCGGACGATTTCCAGGCAACCCATCGGCCAGTAAACGTATCTGTTTTTGAGGCAAGAATGAAGTATGTGGCGACAAGTATTACTACAATAATTCCGATGACAATCAAATGTTTCATGGGGATTTCTCCTAGCAATTTTTGATTGGAAGATCTACTCGATTAATATCAGATATGGTTTACAAATATTATCACCATTGTGTTCATTCAATCAAAATCTATGGATGACCTGCCAGCCCGCCGAATTCTTTTCGCCAATGATCATGGGATTGCTTGCTGTTCTGCAGTGACTTGAAGACCGCTTTCTGGGGCTTTCCCTGGTTGAGAAGTACTTCTGCTTCCTGCAGTTTGTTGACGATTAGTTCGCCAGTCAGTCTTGATTTAGTGGCCATACCCGTATTCTTTATTGTCTGCCATTTCTATTAGTGCTGGTTGGTTTTCGGGGGCAGATTGCGAGCGAGTTGACAAATGTGGTGACCTTTGTTATTATTAGGATACCCCCCCCATAGGGGGAGGGGTAAGCGAGGACCACATGAAACATGAAGATGCAGCCAAACGTCTCAAAACAGTTGAGGGCCATATCGCCGGCATCCGCCGCATGGTGGATGAGGATGCCTATTGTGTGGACGTCATCCGCCAGATCCACGCCGTTCAGTCGGCGCTCACCCGGGTCAGCAAGCTGATCCTCGATGAGCACCTGCATTCGTGCGTGATCACGGCGGTGCAGGGCGAGGACCCAGCCGAACGAGAGCGGGTGCTGCAAGAGATCATGGACGTGTATGAGACCTCGCGTAAATCCTAAACAAACTTTTTCAAGGAGAACAACATGACCACTGTCAAATATCAGGTACCGAATATTTCGTGCGGACACTGCGTCCACACCATCCAGACCGAGGTGGGCGAATTGGCCGGTGTGCAGGCGGTGAAAGCCTCCAACGAGACCAAGTCCGTGGAGATCAATTTCGATGCTCCGGCAACCGAAGAGCAGATCAAGGCGTTGCTGAAAGAGATCAATTACCCGGCCGCCGGTTTATCAATCTAAGAAGGAGCAATCCATGCCCGAACACAAACAGATCAGCTTACCTGTCACCGGTATGACCTGCGCCAACTGCGTTTCGGCAGTTGAACGCAACCTGAAGAAAGTCTCCGGTGTGCAGGAGGCCAACGTGAACCTGACGACCGAGCGCGCGGCAGTCTCGTATGACCCGGCGGCGGCCAACCTTTTTGAAATGGTCTCGCGGATCGAACGTGCCGGGTATGGGATCGCGGCTGGCGAAGCCGATCTGGTGATCCAGCGGATGAGCGATGATAACGATGCTCGCCGCCTGGAACGGGCACTGACGGGATTAGAGGGCGTACTGGAAGCGAGTGTCAGTTTCGCACAGGAACGGGCCCGCGTCCGGTATATCCCCACGATCATCAGCCAGAATGACCTGCGTCAGGCGGTGGAAAAGGCCGGTTTCACAGCCGTCGAGATCGGCGGCGAGGCTGAAGATGCCGAGCGCCAGGCGCGCCAGCGGGAGATGGCTGAGCAGCGCCGTTTGCTGATCACCGGGCTGATCTTCACTGTCCCGCTGTTTCTGCTGGCGATGGGCCGTGATCTGGGCTTGTGGGGGATGTGGGCACACGCTCCCTGGGTCAATTGGCTGATGCTGGCCCTGGCGACGCCGGTGCAGTTCTATGTCGGCTGGCAGTACTATGTCGGCGGCTACAAATCCGTGCGCAACGGTTCGGCCAACATGGATGTGTTGATCGCCATGGGGTCCTCCGCGGCGTATTTTTACTCGATCCCGGTACTCCTCGGCCTGATCCCCGGCCACGTTTATTTTGAGACCGGCGCGGTGATCATCACGCTGATCCGGTTGGGCAAGTTCCTGGAGGCGCGCGCCAAAGGCGAGACCAGTGAAGCGATCAAGAAGCTGATTGGCCTGCAGCCCAAGACCGCCACAGTGATGCGGGACGGCAAGGAAGCAGAGATCCCGGCGGCAGAAGTGTCGGTGGGCGATCTGGTGGTCGTTCGCCCGGGTGAGCGTGTCCCGGTGGATGGGGTGGTGGTCGAAGGCCGTTCGACCGTGGATGAATCCATGCTGACCGGCGAGTCGATGCCCGTGCCGAAACGTGAGGGTGATGATGTCATCGGGGCAACATTGAACAAAACCGGCCGCTTTGTGTTTGAGGCCGCCAAGGTTGGTAAAGAGACTGCTCTGGCGCAGATCATCCGGCTGGTGGAAGAGGCGCAGACCAGCAAAGCTCCGATCCAGAAGCTGGCCGACCGGGTCTCGGCTGTATTTGTGCCGATAGTGATCGGGATCGCCCTTACCACCTTCCTGGTCTGGTACTTCATCATCCCTGCACCGACCGCAGCGGATGTTTCCCCGTTTACCCGCGCGCTGATCAATATGGTCGCCGTGCTGGTGATCGCCTGCCCGTGCGCGATGGGACTGGCCACGCCGACGGCTGTGATGGTCGGGACCGGGCGGGGCGCTGAAATGGGGATCTTGCTCAAGTCCAGCGAAGCGCTGGAACAGGCCGGGCAGATCACAACCGTGGTGCTCGACAAGACCGGCACCCTGACGCGCGGCCAGCCGGCGGTGACCGATGTTTTGATCGGCCGTGAGAATGGCAGCCTGACCGAGGATGACCTGCTCCGCCTGGCCGCCAGCGTGGAAGGCAGCAGCGAGCATCCGCTAGGAGAGGCGATCCTGGCGAGGGCGAATGCCCATGGGCTGGCGCTATCGCCTGCGGATGGCTTTGAGGCTGAGGTTGGTTTCGGCGTCCGGGCTGAGGTGGAAGGCCGGCGCGTGCTGGTTGGTTCGCCGTCCATGATGGAAAAATTCGGTCTGGATGCCAGCCAATGGCGCGAAGATGTCACCCGGCTGCAGTCGGAAGGCAAAACCGCCATGCTGTGTGCAGTGGATGACCGCATTGGGGGGATCATCGCCGTGGCCGACACTTTGAAAGAGAATTCTGTTCAGGCCGTTGCCCAACTGAAGCAAATGGGGCTCAAGGTCGTGATGCTGACAGGAGACAACCGCCTGACGGCTGAGGCAATTGCGAAGCAGGCCGGGATCGACGAGGTGATCGCTGAGGTGCTTCCGGGTGCAAAGGCGGAAGCCATCCAACGCCTGCAGCAGCAGGATGAAGTCGTGGCAATGGTCGGGGATGGGATCAATGATGCCCCGGCGCTAGCCCAGGCGGAGGTTGGGATCGCGATCGGGACAGGGACGGATGTGGCCATGGCGGCTGCACCGGTGGTGCTGGTGGGCGGTGATCTGATGGGTGTGCCGAAAGCGATCGCGCTTTCCCGCCGGACACTGAAGACCATCCGCCAGAACCTGTTCTGGGCCTTTATCTACAATGTCATCCTGATCCCGGCGGCAGCGGCCGGATTGCTGGTGCCGATGCTGGCGGCAGGCGCGATGGCCTTCAGCAGTGTGTTCGTGGTCACCAACAGTTTGCGGCTGCGGAAGCTCTCTCTATCGGTCTGATAAGAATACGACACTGTTCATAGATTTGTGATGTAAGTTACACGTTTTACCGTCCGATTCTTCCCTATAATTTGGAAGCACAGTCGGTTGATTGTGCTTCGGATCGGGAGGAAGCGCGTGCGAGTGCTGTTATTTGATCATGATGCCGGGCAGATCAACCTGGCGCAGGAATGTCTGGACGAGAGCGATTATCAGCTGACGGTTGTCAATGACCCCGCCGTCCTGGCTGGTGTACTGAAGGACGAACCACCGGAACTGGTTATATCCAACTTTGACCTTGAAGGCGGCGGTGTCGATCTGGTGAACAGTCTGCTGGCGCTGCAGCGGCCGCCTTTTCCTTATGTCCTGTTCCTGACCGATGAAAAAAACGAGAAGTTTGCAGTCGATTGTCTTGGTCCGATCCCGGGGGATTTTCTGGTCAAGCCGATCCGGGAGCAGGAATTTCGTGCCCGGGTGACTGTGGCGGAACGCACGATCGCGCTGCAAAATCATCTGGCTGCCCAGCAGCAGCCCGCCACCGATATCGCCATGTACGACGATCTGACCAGCCTGTTCAACCGACAGGCGATCTACGAACACGCCCTGGCTGAGTTGAGCCGCTCGCAGCGCGAAAAGCAGTCGGTCTGCCTTGCTGTAGTCGAGATCCTGAATGCTGCCCGGATCCGTGAGCAGCATGGCAACGAGACTGCCGACCTGGCTATCCGTTTCACTGCCCGGGCGCTGCGCGCCAATCTGCGGATGTACGACCTGGTGGGGCGGTGGATGCCGTCTGTGTTCATGGTGCTGCTGCCAGGGCTGGCGGATGATTCCGGCCAGCGGGTGATCGAGCGGATCCTGGGGGCGGTGCTGTCGGTCAACCTGCGGCTGCCGGATATGTCGCTGGTCTCCCTGGAAGTGGCAGCCGGTTACACTTGCGTCAACCCTGCTGTCGGCCTGCCGCTTTACGAGCTGATCAACCAGGCCAATGCCGCGCTGGTGCAGGCCGCAGCGCTGGATCAGCCGGTGCGCGTGGCTGTCTACCGGGACTAGGTCCGGCCGTCAGCAGACGTGAGTGTTCCCAGGAAGTAAAAAGAGAATCGGGGTTACCAATCCCGGGCGATGTGCGGGTTTGCCAGTATCTCGTCCTGGCCGTGGAAGGATGCCCGGTCGAAACTTTGATCGCTGATCGCCAGACTGATGATCCGGTCCACCCGGAAAGTTTTGGGATGCCCGTCCTCCTCGGAATAGGTGACAAAATAGTCATACGGGGCAGATTTGACCGTGTCGCCGGGCTTGAGGTCTACCGGGATCTCTAAATAGTTCTTGATCTCGGAATCGTCCACCGGTCGGTAGCGGATAAAGACTTTTTTCTTCTCCTGGATGGCTTGCTCAGCGATCTTCAGGTTCTTGGTGATGTTGAGTCCCCGCGCCTTTTCCACGGCTGACTTGACTTCCCGGACGTTCTGAGCCTGGACGACTTCCTTGCTGACTGTTTCGGCAATGTCCGGGTCTTCGGTCAGGTAAGGAATGTTCGCCAGGACGTCTGCCTTGAGCGGAGCCATGGATGCGATGACGCCATCCCGCGAGAAGCGCAGTTCGACCAGCCGCTCGGAAACGAGCAGCACGATCATGCCAAAGATCAACAAACCGAGCACGACAACCTGGCTGGCGGTGAAGTCACCGTCCGATGCCGTGACGATGATGTGAATGAAGGCATAAGCAAATGGCAGGTAGATCAGGAATAGCAGCGCTTTGGTCATCCAATTGAGTGGGCGATCAGGGCCTGGCTTCTCTTTTGGCATCGTTCCCTCCTGTTCCGGGAAATGGCGGACGTTATCTGACCCAATCATATCCGAATTGCACCGCCAGGACAAGCTGCTTGACCGGAAATGATCAAATTCCAACACTTGACCATTCCCGCCGGTCTGGTTATGCTTATTGGGATAGATCCAGGTCTGTAAGACAGGCAGATACGCCTGCGTCTAGTGGATAAAGGTAACCAAAGATGAGTGGTAAATTACTGCCCCAAAGTGACGATCTGTTCCGCAGGGAGATCTCCCGCCGGGACTTTCTGAAGTTAAGTGCGGCGGCCGCCGGCGCGGTGATGCTGCCGGCTGGCTTGTCATCGGGCCTGGTCCGCCCCGACCTGGCTGGTCTGCCCCGTTTGGCAGATTTCCCGGAGGCCGAATTTCTGGCGCGGGTAACCAGCGATTCAAATGTGCGCGCCCGTCCGGACATTAACAGCGAGATCGTCGGCGTTGTCCGGGAGGATGATGTCGTGCCCTGGCTGCGCGAAGTCTCGGGCGAGTTCCCCCAGGCGGCTGTCCGCCGCTGGGTGGAAACCCCGGTCGGTTGGGTCTGGTCGCCCTTCATGCAGCCGGTCAAAAACCAGCCCGCTCAGCCGGTGACCGAACTGGTGCCAACCGCGGTCGGGCCGGGCATGTGGGTGCAGGTGTGTGTGCCGTGGGTGCAGGTGGAGCTGGAATTCGCCCAGCCGATCGCGCCCTGGCTGCAGTACCGCATGCAGGAAGAGTTCAAGCCGCCGTACCTGGTCTACGAACAGATCTTCTGGGTTGATCAGACCCGCACAGAATCGGATGGACGGGTGTTCTACCGGTTGTCTGAACTGTATGGCTCGCCCGGCGATGTCTTCTGGGGGCCGGCCGAGGCCTTCCGCAAGATCGAAGCGGACGAAGTCCCGCCGATCTCGCCGGAGATCGAGGACAAGTTGGTTGTGGTCAACCTGCACCGCCAGACGGTCCAGGCCTTTGAGGAAGGGCGGGAAGTGTTCTTTGCCCGTTGTTCTACCGGGTTGGATGGTGAAGAGACAGCCACGCCGCCCGGTCTGTGGCACCGCATCTGGCGTAAAGCGGTCTCCATCCACATGGGCGGGAACACTGCCCAGGGTTACGATACTCCCGGCATCGGCTGGACGACCCTGTTCACATCGGATGGGGTAGCCTTCCATGCCACTTTTTGGCACAATTCTTACGGCGCCAAGCGTTCGCATGGCTGCGTCAACCTGAGGCCGGAAGACGCCAAATGGATCTGGCGCTGGACCACCCCGCATGTCTCGGTTTACGACAATGCCACGCCCGGAGACCAGACCGTGCAGGGGTTTGTTGGCACCCAGATCCAGGTAGTCGAATACTAACGGCCGCACCCCGGCCAGACATCAGGAGCACAGCATGAGCAACATCAATTTCGGGATCGCATTCTTCGCCGGGGTGGCTTCATTCCTCTCGCCTTGCGTATTTGCCCTGGTTCCGGCGTATATCGGGTATCTCAGCGGTCGTTCGGTGGCCGGCGGCCAGAATAAAGCCACTTCCACGCTTGAAACTTTCTCACACGGCCTGGTCTTCGTGCTGGGATTCAGCGTGGTATTTGTCTTTCTGGGCGCGCTGGCAGGGGCGTTGGGCGGTTTCCGCTACCAGCTGACCGAGGTGCTGGTCAAGGTCGGCGGCGTGGTCGTAATCCTGTTCGGCCTGCATATGACCCGCATTCTGAGGATCCCCTTTCTGGATTATGACCTGCGTCCGCAGTCCCAGCCGGACCGCAAGCGAGGTTATATCTCTTCCGCTCTGATGGGCGTATTCTTCTCAGCCGGTTGGGCGCCGTGTGTCGGACCGGTGTTGGGGGCGATCCTGACACTGTCCTTCAACCAGGGCGGGTCGGGGCAAGGCGCTTTGCTGTTGGCGGCATATTCCGCCGGGCTGGCGATCCCCTTCCTGGTGGCTGCCACCCAGATCGGCTGGGTCACGACCATCATCCGCCGTTACGGCAAGGTGATGCACTACACCGAGATCATTATGGGTGTGGTACTGATCGGCATTGGCGTGCTCCTGTTCCTCGGCCGGTTCGAACAGCTGGCAACGCTAGGCAATTTTATCGAGAGCGGCGATGAGGTCATGATCGGCCGCATGCTGGTGGCCGGTTTCTTCGCCTCGCTGCTGATCGGTTTGATCCCGGCCTTGATTGCCCGCCGGCGCGGCGGGGAGTTTATGGACTGGTGGTTCCTCGGCACGGGCATCAGCGTGGTGGTATTGATTGTACTGTATGTGCTGGGGGTGCTTGCACCCCTGGCGGCAATCTTCGCCTGACCTTCCCCGGGAGCATCGATGACTCATTTCCGTACCCTTGTTGTTTTTATTCTGATCTTCCTGACTGCAGCGGCCTGCCGGACATCCCCGGAGGAAGGCATCCGAACCGCCCCGGAGATCGGTGCGTACGCGCCGGACTTTACCCTGGCCGATACTGCCGGTCAGCAAGTCACTCTGAGCGAATTGCGCGGCTCGGTGGTTCTGATCAATTTCTGGGCCACCTGGTGCCCCCCCTGCCGGCTGGAGATGCCCGGGATCCAGGACCGCTATGAGCGGCATGGCGGCGATCTGGTAGTGCTGGCAATTGACAATGATGAACCGCTCGATCAGGTGGCCGCCTTCCGGGATGAGCTTGGCCTGACTTTCGAGCCGCTGCTTGATCCAGCCGCGCGGGTCCAGATGCTTTACCTGGTGCGCGCCTACCCGACCAGTTTGTTCGTGAACGAGCATGGTATCATTCAGTTCGTGCATATCGGCCTGATGACCGAATCCCAACTGGACGATTATCTCAGCCAGATGGGCTTGAGCACCGACACTACCTCGAATTAGAGTTTGGATTAGGACCGCATGGATCTGGAAGTTACTTTTTATACCCGCAAAGACTGCGTGCTGTGCGACCAGGCGTTCGTCGACCTGGAAGCATTGCAAAGCGAACTCCCGCATAAACTGGTGGTTGTGGATATCGATCAGGACTCCGACCTGGTGACGCTGTATGGTCACCGGGTACCGGTGGTGGCAGCCGGACCGTTCACACTGACCGCCCCATTCGACCGCCGCAAGCTCCGGATGACCCTGGGCGCTGCCCGCGACAGCCACACCCAGCGCCTTGAGGACCAGCAGGAGGGGTATCAAAAGCGGCTGGCCCGCAAGGATACGCTCAGCCAGGGGGACCGGCTGTCCCATTTCATCAGTCGATATTTTCTTGCGATGATCAACCTGTTCCTGGCAATCTATGTCGGGCTGCCTTTCCTGGCTCCGGTGTTGATGAAAGCCGGTCTGCCTGGGGCGGCGCAACCGATCTACTCGGTCTACAAGGTCTCCTGTCACGAACTGGCCTTCCGCTCGTGGTTCCTGTTCGGCGAGCAGCCGATCTACCCGCGTGAATCCGCCGGGATCGAGGGGTATCTGACCTATGGCGAGGTTACCGGGAACAATGAGAACGACCTGGTGACCGCCCGGAACTTCGTCGGGAATGAGCAGTTGGGTTATAAAGTGGCCTTCTGCCAGCGGGATATCGCCATTTACCTGGCGATGTTAGGCTTCGGCTTGCTGTTCGCGGTTACCGGGCGCAGATTCCGCCCGCTGCCGTTCGTGGTGTGGGTGGTGATTGGCATTCTGCCGATCGCCCTGGATGGCGGCAGCCAGCTGGTCAGCCAGTTCATACCGGTGATCCCGTACCGGGAGAGCACACCGCTGCTGCGGACGATCACCGGCCTGCTGTTTGGGTTCACCACCGGCTGGTTTGGCTTCCCGGTGATCGAGGAGAGCATGGCCGATACCCGCCAGCACCTCAGCGATAAGAAAGCCCGGGTGAGCAACAAAGCCAGCCTCGATTGAATCGCATGGCCTATCACCAATCCGGCTCGATCCGTTATTTTTCTTTTGACCTGTTCCAAAATACTGGCGTTGTCCAGGCTGTTTTCACGCGCCGGGGCGGGGTCAGCCCGGAGCCGTGGGACAGCCTGAACGTCGGCCTGACCGTCGGAGACGACCCGCAGCACGTGATCCGCAACCGTGAACTGGCCTTTGCTGCCGTTAGGCGCGCCCCCGAGACGCTTTCGGACAGTTGGCTGGTTCACGGTCATGACGCCGTGATCTACGACCAGCCGCGCCCGGCCGGACAGAAAACCCCGCCGAAAGCCGATATCATCCTGACCGATAACTCTGAGGTGACCCTGTTCATGCGGTATGCGGACTGTGTCCCGATCGTGCTGGTGGACCCAGTCCGCCGGGCGATCGCGCTGGCGCATGCAGGCTGGGCCGGGACGGTCCAACACGCGGCCGGACATGCTGTCCGGGCGATGCAGGAACGGTATGGTTCCCGTCCGCAGGATCTGCTGGCCGGGATTGGCCCGGCGATCGGCCCGGAGCGGTATGAGATCGGTCCTGAAGTGGTTCGGGCTGTGCACGATGCTTTCGGCAGCCAGGCCGAGGAACTGCTGCCGCGCTTCGGGGCATCCACGCATCTGGACCTGTGGGCGGCCAACCGGCTGACGCTGGCCTGGGCCGGAGTGGAGCAGATCGAGGTTTCCGGACTGTGTACGGCCGAACACAACCAGGATTGGTACTCGCACCGGTCGGAGGACGGCCGCACCGGCCGTTTTGGTGTCCTGCTGGCATTGGAGGAGTGATGGAAAGTCTGGCTCAACGGTATCATGTAGTCCAGGAACAGATCGAACAAGCCGCCCGCGCCGCCGGCCGCCGGCCGGAGGAGATCACCCTGGTGGTGGTGACGAAAGGGCATGGTCTGAAGGAGATCGCCGACATCCATGAACTGGGTGCCGCCGAGATCGGCGAGAACCGGGTGGGCGAAGCGCTGGAAAAACAGGCCATGCTCGATGAATTGACCGGGCTGGCCTGGCATATGATCGGCCATGTGCAGAGCCGCAAAGCCTCGGATGTTGCCGGTAGGTTTTCGCTGGTGCATTCGGTCGATTCCGTCAAACTGGCCGAACGGCTGGACCGGTCTGCCGGAGAAGCCGGGGTGGTGCAGCCGGTCTTGCTGCAGATCAATGTCAGCGGGGAGGCAAGTAAATATGGTTATGAGGCCAGTCGGGAAAACGAGTGGGATGGTTTGCTCCCCGAGATCGAGCAGATTGCGGCGCTGACGCACCTGCAGGTGCGCGGCCTGATGACGATGGCGCCTTATTCTCCCGACCCCGAAGCCGCCCGCCCGAGCTTCGCCCGCCTGCGCCGCCTGCGGGAGTACCTGGCCGGCAAACTTCCTCAGACGGACTGGTCGCAGCTTTCGATGGGGATGAGTGGCGACTTCATCCCGGCGATCGAAGAAGGGGCGACCTTGCTGCGGATCGGGACAGCCATTATGGGCACTCGCTGAGAGGCGAATGGACGGCGTTCTTGATATAATTGGCGAATATCTGAAGGAAGGAGTTATCTGGACTTATGAGTGCTTTTGTTGCAATGGTGCGTTTGCTCTCCAACCTGATCACCTGGGGCGTGATCATCCACGTACTGCTGGGGTATTTCCTCAGCCCGTACCATCCAGCCCGCGAGGTGACGACTCGTTTGTTTGAACCGCTGCTCAGCCCGATCCGGCGGCTGCTGCCGCAAACCGGGATGATCGATTTCAGTCCCCTGGTATTGATCGTTCTGGTACAATTGCTCGAAATGTTGGTCCTGTCGCTTGTGTAGCGATCAACACCGTGAGGGATAGCATGGCTAAATCACCCAAATTCACGAATGGCAAACTCGGCGCAGCGCTGCCCGTGCGGGTCATCCCGCGGGCCAGCCACAACCAGGTGGTCGAGATCCTCAGCGATCAGACCGTTAAGATCCGCCTGGTCTCTCCGCCCGGCGATAAGGAGACCAACGCCGAGTTGATCGGTTTCCTCTCGCAGTTGTTGGGCATCCCGGCGGCCAAGATGGAAATCGTAGCCGGCAGCACTGGCCGCGACAAGCTGGTCTCGATCCTGGATGTGACCAGCGAGGAAGTCCACAAGAAGATCCTGAACAGCCTGGCATAGGAAATCAGTCTCAAAGCCCGACGCCCGTACCTGCGGGCGTTTTTTGCTATTAATCTCCCTCAGGGTTGGATTGGCAATCTGTCTTGGCAACTAATTAGGTATAATTTGTCTAAATAATTCCTCTGGTTGTCAGTTTTCCGATTGACCTGATCGGCCAGGATGGCAGCCAGACTATGAGAGGATACTGAATGAAACGATTCACAATTGTTGGTGTATTACTGCTGGCTCTGCTGCTGGCCGCTTGCGGCAGCCCAGCCCCGGTCGAGCAAGGTATAGTCGGGCAGGACGCGCCCGGCTTCACGCTTGACGACGCCCTCGGCGGGCAGACCTCGCTGGCGGATTTTTCCGGCCAACCGGTGCTGCTGTACTTCCATATGGCGGTCGGTTGACCGCCTTGCATGCAGCAGATCGTTGATCTGCAAAATGATGACGAATTCCAATCCCTCGGCGTGCAATTGATCAGCATCGCCCGTGACTCAACCGCCGAACAAACCCCGGATATTAATACGCTGGGGATCTCCGCAGTGCCGATGCTCTCGGACCCGGACCTGTCGGTGTCGGCGGCTTATGATGTGCTGCAGTTTGCCATCGACAACGGTGAACCGTCCCATACCTTTGTGCTGGTCGATCAAACCGGCAAGGTCGTGTGGGTCAAGGATTACGGCGCGCCGGACAACCCAAACCGGACCATGTATGTGCCGGTCGATGAGCTCACGAGTTTTGTCCAGCAAAACCTGAATTAGGTCCAAACAACCGCCCCCGAACGCCGGGGGCGGTTTTGTCTGAGTTTCCAGACAGTAGCGTTATCCGGCCAGATCGGGATCTGCTTCCTTTTCCCGCTGGGCTTCTTCCAGGATCTGGGCCGGGTCGGTCTCGCCGATGAACTCCAGCGCCCGGGTCCGGGAGTATCCCAGTTCGCGTACGGCCACCGCGGCCGCCTCGATGCGCGCTGCCCGGTCCGCCGGGACATCGCATTAAACTCCACCTCGATATACAACTGCCCGGGATCGACCTCGACCGGGTCGAAGACGATCTGTTCTCCGTGGTTGCCCTGGACCTGCCGGTGGGCCAGCACCGGGCGGCCATCCAGCGCGATCCAGTCCAGCATCTGGCTGAAGATCCCGCTCAGGGCCAGTTCTTTGCACGGAGCGAGGCTCTTCAGTCCGGACTGGGTCGCCAGGTTGAGGGTGGCGTAGGCTGTCCCGGCGGGATAATCGCCGGTTTGCAGGATCGCGGGATGGTGGACTTGTCGATCCGCGGAAGGCTTCGATCAGGGCGCCTTTGCCATGCCGCCGGGCGGCGTGGATCAGCGGGAGCCATTCGTCCCGCGCATGGGCGGGCAGCGGACGCCCGAAGACCAGCCGGTAGAAGCAGGCAAAACCGTGCGGGCCGTCGTCCTGCCCGGCGATCTCTGCCCGGCACCAGTCCCTGAGGTGGGTGATCTGTTGTTTGTCGAGTTGGCTGACCCATTTCCTGACCCCCTGAAAGTCGGCGATGGTCTATCCTCCCTGATGTGCGTGTCAACGACCGGGACGGCCCTCCAACCAGGGCCGTCCCGGTCGTTTGGCGTGCCCCTGAAGGGCGGTCAGGGGCGGATGTTTGGAAGCGGCCGCGAGAACAATTTGCGCATTGACCCGGGGACCGCGTGCTCCTGAATTAAGTGCGCGCCCAGCGGGTATCGTAGCGCGGCTTGAACGGCCCGGTATCGACCACGCTGCGCTCCATCGCCGAGCGGCCGATCTCGGTGGCCGGGCGGTACAGTTTGGGGCGCAGGGCGGAGAGCAGGTCCTGGCTGAAGTCGCGCCGCCAGTCGGGCGGCGAGGACATCTCGGCCATCAGCACGAAGGGCACCCGCGGCAGGTGGATGCGCTCTTCCCAGTTTTTGATCGTCTGGTGCGAGACGGACTCGCCGAACGGGGCCAGGACTTCGTTATAGGCCTCGGCAAAGGCCCGCAGCGAGAGCGGTTTGCCGTCCTCGCCGGCCAGGTAGCGGTAGGCATAGACGATATCGGCGACGGCGCGCCGGGCTTGCAGGGTGGGGTCTGTGTTCATGGCAGTTCCTTTTTTTAGGGTGCTAGAACTTTTGTTCTATTTTACAGCGGGAAGGGGAAAAAGGCAAGGGGGAAAAGTGAGAGTGTCAAGTTTTTTGGGAAGTAGGGAGTAGATAGTAGGTAGTGAGACCCCTACCAGCGACTGCGTCGCCTTCCTCCCCCTGATCCAGGGGGAGGCTCATCGTCTGGCTGTGCAGCAGTCAGGATGGGGTTTGATTTATCCGCCAGCGGCTAAAGCCGCCGGCTACCCAAACGAAGTCCGCCCTACGGCGGACTGGAGTAAGAGCGCTGCCTGTTGCCTCAGTCCCGCAGACCTTCGCCGTCCATGATCTTGGGGATGTACTGCTCCACCCGGCGGGAGCGGGTCTCGGACTGCTTGGCGCCGCCAAAATACAGTAAGTAGCCGCGCTGGCGTCCCGGGGTGAGGGCTTCAAAGGCCTCTTTCAGAGCTGGATCCTCGTCCATACGGGTCTGGAACTCCTCAGGGACCTCGAATTCGTCGGTATCCTTGAAATCGACCTGCAGGCCGGCCGCCTCGATCTCGATGGCGTTCTCCAGGTATTCCCGGATCACAGGGCGCAACTCACGGACCTGTTCAACCCCCGTGAAACGGATCTGGCGGGCGGCCTGGGTGTTCTCTGTCATCTGGATCAGGATGTGCTCAGGATCATCCAGCAAAGCGCCCTTGGGGAACATGATGGCGCAGTACTCCTTGAAGGCCTGGAAGATTACGATGTTGCCATCTTCGGTGGTGTAGCACGGCGACATCCACTTGATCTCTTCCTTCAGCCCGAGGTCGAGGACGATCTCGCGCAGCGCTTCGAACTCGTCGCGCCACTGTTTGTTCTTGCGGATATAACCGTCTACCTGTGGGGTTCGTTCAGCCATGGGAGTCACTCCAATCGGTAAGCGCAACATTAATCACCCCCAGTATACCGCACCCGGGTTTGTCTCTCTGGTCAGGGAATTTATTCCCCGGCGGGGAGTGAAAAATCGTTTTCGCTGGAATAACGCCCTCCAGCGATCGTGTTGCCCTCCTCACCCCTGAGTCAGGGGGAGGCAGGCCGCAGGCGAGGCAGGCCGCAGGCCAGGTGGGGGTTACTGGTGACTGACGGCTCAAACTGCTTAAAGGTGAACTGCCCAACAGGAGGAGGTCTGTCGGGCAGTTCGGCACAAGGAGGAGATGTGCACTACGGAGTTATCTATCTGATGAGATTATAGCATAAATCTTACCGAATTGGTACGAGTTTTTGTTAATATTTTATTAGAGGATTTTGATAAAAAACACCTGCCGAATCTCCCGGCAGGTGTCTGCTTTGCATTCTTCGCGTCTGCGGTTATTGTTGCTGTTGTCTCTTCCCGCGGTTTTCGAACGTACGGCGGCGGGCGCGGCGAATGGCTTTCTTCTTGGCGATCCGGCGCTCTTCAGATTTAGAGACGAACCAGCGTTTGCGACGGACATCGCTGAGTGTGCCCGCGCTGGTGACAACTTTGCGGAAACGGCGGAACAACTGCTGCTGCGATTCATTAGGTCGTATGGTGACCTTGGCCAAGGAAATCACCTCCTTTCGTACGGCACCCAGCCGGTGATTGGCATCGAGCAACTCGATGACCAGCCGATTTTACATGAGTCTGTCCCAACCGTCAATCCCCAGGTTTTGGCCACCAACTGTCTTGACGTTTTGCATCCCTCATTCTGGGTTTGGAACAAATGTACTAAAATGATCGCAACCAATCTATCCAAGGGGGGACTGCCAATGAAACCAAATGTGGAGAGCAGCGGAGCGCATCCGGAACCGGCCGAAAACGACCGGATTTCACAGCCGCGCCGCGATCAGCACACCCAGCCGCAGCGGCCGCTGCGGCTGGTACTTCACCCGACGAAGCCGGCCTCGCCGAACCCGGCGAACTGGCCGGGGTGCTGGCCGAAATGGTCGAGCGCGGGGTCAGTCGCCGCTTCCAGAGCGCCAAGGACAAACGCTGGGCGCAGCTGGAGAAGCAGTACCGCCGGCTCAGCCAGCTGGCGGCGGCAGCCGAAACTGCCGAGTCAGCCGGAAGTGCGGAAAAACAGGCCGCCGCGCCGGAAATCCCGCACGACCTTGAACAGCGGCTGAAGCGCCTGGCTGACCTGTCCGGTCTGCGGGTCAACGAGGACGCCGCCGCCCTGCTGCTGTGGCACAAGCCTTCTGCCGGGATGACCGGCTATCTCGATCTGGTGGAAGGGCTGCTGGGCTTGACCCTGGGCACACCGCCGGCCCGGCCGGCGCAGCCGGTCACGGCGGCCAGCGCAGTTACCCCGGGCGGGGGCACCGCGCCCGATGACCTGACCCAGGCCAACCAGCAGCGCAAGGCCCGCTTACGTCCCGGCAACGTCAACGCCCTGACCGCCCTCAAGCGCGAGTTCCGCCAGAAAGGGTTGGAGAACTGGTAGTCAGGTGGTCGCGCAGTCGCGTAGTTGGATAGTCCTCATGTTTTTGACTCTGACTATCCGTCCATAAAAATCTCCAAGGGGACTGTCGCCTTCAGGCGACAGAGTCGTCACCCGACTAAGGACTATTTGACTCCTGAACAAAACCTACTAAACAGGAGAGAGTTATGACAATTCTTGACCAACCAAAAACCGTTTACAGCGACGCCACTGCTCAGGCCCGGGTGATCAGCGATGTGATCTCGATGATCGACCCGCGCGACACCCCGCTGCTGGCCAAGTTTGGCCTTGACAGCGCCCGCGAGAAGTTCCAGCTCAGCCTGAATGGCTACAAGATCGAACTGCTCGAAGACGAACTCGACCCGCTGGATGATGCCATCGACAACGCCGCCGGCTGGGACAACTCTGCCACCACCGGCCTGGCCGTGGACGATGCCAGCAAGTTCCAGGACGGCCACATTCTGCTGGTGGGGAGCGAGAAACTGGTCGTCAAGTCCGCCGATGCTGCCGCCAATACCATCGAGGTCTATGCCCGCGGCTTTGGCGGCACCAGCCCGGCCGCCCACGCCGACGATACGATCATCTACATTGTCGGCATGGCCCGCCTGGAAGGCGACGACGCCGACTACGGCCCGCGGACCGACATCACCGCCCCGTACAACTACACCAGCATCTTCCAGAAGGCCATCAAGGTCTCCGGTACGATGCATGCCATCTCCCAGCACGGCATCCAGGATGAGTTCATGTATCAGGCCAACAAGGCCGCGCCGCACCTGCTGCGACTGGTCGAGCGGATGGCCTTCTACGGCGAGCGGGTGGAAGGTTCGGCCACTGCACCGCGCTCGGCCGGCGGGCTGGATACCTTCATCACCGACAACACCGTCGATGCCGGCGGCGCGATCGTCAAAGCGGATGTCGATGCCCTGATGGAGGAGATCATCCTGGACGGCGGCTACCCCGACCTGCTGGTGATGAACCCGCGTGTTGCCAATGACCTGCGCGCCCTGCTGGACAATTCCAGTTTCATCCGCATCGGCCAGCACGAACTGCAGTTCGGGATGAACGCCATTGAGCGAGTCGTCACCCAGTACGGCGAGCTGGAACTGGTCATAGACCGCTGGTGCCCGACTGGCACCGCCTATGTGCTGCAGTCCGACAAGGTCGGGTTCTACGCCCTGCGGCCGTTCTCTGCCTACGAGCTAGCCCGGGTCGGCGACAGCATCCGCGGCGAGGTGGTCGGCGAGTTCTCGCTGCTACTGGCCAACGACAAGGCTCACGGCAAGATCACCGGCATCACCACCTGATCGGAGGGGGCAGTTTTCCCGGGCAGGTACGCTGCGGCACACACCTGTCATTGTAAGCAGGCCAGACCTGCCCGGGAACAGGCCCGAAGGGAGGAGTAAACGATGACGTACTATCTATGAGAGATGCTGCGGGATGCGTATGCGGAGCTGGGGCAGTTACAGGTGGCGACGGCGACGGGGGGGAACACGACCACGGTGGTGGATACCAAACTGGCCGGGATGGGCCAGGACGACGACTGGAAAGGCGGGGCGGTGATCGTGCTGCAGGACGCCGGCGGTGCGGGGGCTGCGCCGGAGGGCGGGAATACTGAGATCCGCAAGTTCCTGATCCGGATCGTTGATCCGGGGGACGAGTGATGCAAGCCTGCGGCTTGCAACGGGAGTTTGGGCTGCGCCCAAACATCCATGAGGTGATGTATGACTGATCTGAGAGCGAAACGGCGCAAACTGCTGCTGACGACGAAGGCCCGGACGGTGACGCTGCGGGCGAACCGCAGGAAACTTCTGCTGACGACGGAGGCGAAATGACCGAACAAAACCTGACGTATGCCATCGACATCTCCCATTGGTGGGAGGTCGAATGGCATAAGATCCCGCAGTATGTTCGGCTGGTGCTGATCAAAGCCACCGAGGGCGATTACATGGTCGATCCCAGCCTGGCCAATCATGTCGAGGGCGCTCTTGGTTCCGGCCGGCATGTCGGGTTGTACCACTTCTACCGCACCAGCATCGGCGGGCGCCGGGTGCCGCCCGAGGCCCAGGCCGAGTACTTCCTGCACCACACCCAGCAATACTGGGACGATGTCAACCTGCGCGCCAACGACTTCGAGCGCGGCCCTCGCTCAGCCAGCACCAGCGAATACTACAACCCGACCCTGGGCAGCGAGAGCCATGACCTGCACGCCTTCCACCGCACCCTGCACCAGTCCAACTGGCTGGCCTTCGATCTGTTGTACACCAATGCCGCCACCTGGCAGGATATGAAGCTGGAATCCCCCGCCAATCTGTGGCGCGGCCCGTCCTGGATCGCCGAGGAACCGTTCATCGATGGGCTGTGGCTGGCCTGGTGGCCATACCGCCGTCCAAAGAACGACGACATGCTCCGCGAGTTCGTGCCGCGCTCGTTCTCCCCGCGCCTGCCGCGCCCCTTCGAACGTTACTGGATGTGGCAGTTTGCCGCTGATTTCCCGATGCCCGGCCTGCTTGTCCCCGGCGGGATGATGACCAAGATGGCCGACCTGAGCGTGATCCTGCATCCGCCCGAGGTGGTGGACCAGATGATGGGCGCTTACCACCAGGATGAGACCGAATCTGCAGACGTTCGCCAGGTGATGGCCGCCTATCGTGCCGGCTGGAAAGCCCGCTCGGACGAACTGATTGTCCATCTGCAGCGCACCCGGGAGTACCAGCAGGAATGAACGGCGACACCATCGAGCGCATCGCCCGCTTTCTGGAGCGTGAGGACGCCCGCCCGCCAGAGCGGGTCAGCAACCAGATGATCCTGATCGCCCTGCGCGAGGAGCGGGACGACCGCCGCCGCGAACTGGGCGCGCTGCACCAGCGGGTCGAGGCCCTGGCGGTCGTCGTTCAGGTCCTGGCCGCAGCGACCTTGGCCTACAATCTGGTGCGTCAGTAGGGCGGCCGCGGCCACGCTGGCCTGCAATTTGCTACGGGAGTAACAACCGGGATTGCTTGCCACTGCTGAGGGGGAAACGGTAAGCACCAGGAGGGCTGCAGGGTGGGTGACCACTGGCGGCTCTCTTTTCGTTATGGCCCTCTCCCGCGACGCGGCCGCGGGTGGGGACTTGTCGTATCTTCAAGCGAACTCATTCTCCGGCGGGGACTTTTCAACTACCCGACTATCCGACTACGAACTGCTTCCCATCCCACACACAAATCATCTGCACCGCGTTCTTCCCGGAGGCCGCCGCCAGCGTGACCGTCCCGCCCGGCTCCACCCACTGACCGGCCAAGTACAGCCCTTCCAGACCCGGCAGCGTTTTCGGGATACCGCGGATCATCAGCGGTAGCGTCTCCCGGGTCAGCAGCCAGCCGACCGTCGAGCCCTGCCAGTTGCCGGTGTAGCGTTCGTAACTCAACGGTGTGGCCTCATCTTTGTGCTCGATCTGCCCATTGATGCCCGGATACCAGCGTTCCAGCTGTGCCAGCAGAATATCGGTCACCTGGCGCTGTTCGGTGTCATACAACCGCCGGCCGTAGATCCGTTGCCAATAGGCATAATTGGTCCGCACGATCATCTCGACCACCGATTTGCCCGCTGGGGCCAACGAGGGATCGAAGCAGTAGTGCTTGACACCGATCTCCCGCCGTTCCTGGCCCACCAGCAGCATCGGCTCGTCCAGCAGATAGGTCACCCAGTGCGGCTGGGCGGACATATCCCGGTCCACGCCCAGCGAGATCTGCATCATCTGGTGGGTGGGCATGTGACCGTTATACAGGTTGCGGATCTTGCGGTTGGTGAACTCACCGCCCAGCAGATCGAAGATTGTGCCGCGCCCGTCAGCGGCGGAGATAACTACATCGGCGTGGTAGATCTCATCGTTGTACAGCCGCACACCGGTTGCCCGTCCGTTCTCGGTCAGGATCTTCTCGACCTGTCCCTGGTAGTAGATTTCCCCGCCCAGGTCCAGGTAGCGGCGTTCGATCGCCCGGGCAAATTCCAGCGACGCGCCGGCCGGGAAACTGGCATTGCCGCTGTGCATATAGGCCAGCAGCATCATCCCCATCATGACCGGTGCTTCTTCCCACGAGAACATCTGCGGCACCGCCCGGCGGAGAAAGGGGTCCTTGAATTTATCGCCGAACTCCTTGCAAGACATCAGCCCCCACTTCGCCAGCGCCGGCACGAATGGCAGCATCTTCATTCCTAAGCGCGCCCAGCCCTGTCCGTCGAGGAATTCCTTTGGCGTCTCATACATGGCCGACATATCGAATTGGGCAAACTGCCGTATCCCCTTAACGAACGAGCGGATCAGCGGGGCGTCGGCGGGGGAGAGGGCACACATGTGCGCTTCCAGCCGGTCCGGATCCGGGTATACGACCAGGGAGTGCTCCCCGTCAGTGACTTGCTGGTATTCCTGGTGGTTGATCATCTCCCGGCCCTGGACTGCGCCCAGTTCTCGCCACATCTGGTGGAACGGCTGGCCCTCCCCCGAGCCGAACAGATAGTGAATGCAGCCGTCAAAGGTATAGCCCTTGCGGACCCAGGCGGTGCACAGTCCCCCCGGCAGGTCGTGCAGTTCGAAGATGCGGGTCTGGTAGCCGTTCATCTGGGCATAGCAGCCCGCCGACAGTCCGGCAATCCCCGCCCCGATGATGATGATCGATTTCTGGGGCATTTGATTCTCCTCTAGTGCTTGATGCGATGTTTTCCTGCCGAGAGTGATTATACAATAGACGATCAGTAACGAGTAACTGAGTAACGAGGCACCGAGGAGAGAGGTCTAGCAACCACTTTCGAACCACTGAAAAATCTTTCTCTGCCTCCCCCCTGAATCAGGGTGAGGTGGAGAGCGCAGCGAGACCGTGGGAGTGCGCCCTTCTTAGTTACCTCGGTGACTATTCAACAGGTGCCCGGTCTCCCTCGTTACCAGTTACTCATTCCTCGTTGCAGATGTTCCAGGTGCTCAGTTGCCTCTGCATACCCACACTCCTTACCTTCCCCTCGCTTGCGGATTCCCCTATCCAAGTCTATAATCTAATCATGAGCCAGGTCCGCCTGCTAGCCAACCTGCAAACCCTTGACACCCAGCTGGACAACATCCGCCATCGGCTGACAGAAATTGACGCGGCCCTCAGCGATCATTCTGCCGTCCGCAAGGCCGCCGCCCGCGCCGAGAAAGCCGCCGCCGCCCTGACCGCCGCCCGGCTGGCCCTGAAGCGCGCCGAGCAGGAGGTCCAGACCCAGCAGGACAAGATCGACCGCAACCAGCAGGCACTCTATGGCGGCGGCAAATCCCCCAAACAACTGGAAGAACTGCAGATGGAATCCGGCGCGTTGGCCCGCCACCTCGAAACGCTGGAAGAACGCCAGCTTGAGGCCCTGATCGCCTCAGAGGAAGCCGAGGTCGCCGACCAGGCTGCCCAGGAAAACCTGGCGTCCACAAAATCTCAGGCCGCGGCTGAAAATACCGATCTTTCCAAAGAACAGCAGCAGTTGATGACCGAACAGGCTGCCCTTGAGGAACAGCGAGAGGCGGCCACGGCCGGCATCACAACGGATCTGATCACCGAGTACGAACGTCTGCGCAAGGCCCGTCTCGGGCTGGCTGTCGCCCCCGTCAAGGATGGCGCCTGCACCGCCTGCGGCGCAGAACTGACCGCCGCCCAGGCCCAGGCCGCCCGCTCCCCCAGCAAGATCACCAACTGCGTGGTCTGCGGGAGGATCGTGCATGGCTAACCTCCTCGCCCGCTTCCAGTTCCAGTGGGCTTCGTTTTTGCTCGGTCTGGCCGCCGGGATGCTGCTCTTTTGGCTGCTGCAGCGCTTCCAGCCGGCCCTGCGCCGGGTATTCGGCTCGCTGCGGGCGCGTTTCACCAACCTGCGCAAGGGGTTCACCGGCTCGGTCGAGTCCCGCTTCCGCCTGGAAGCCTATCACCTGTACGCCACCAACCACCTGGCCGATCCCCTGTTCAGCATGGCCCAAGTCGCCATCCCGCCGCGACTGACCGCGCCGCCGCCCCCCGTCCTGCCTGGAGAAGCCCTCCCGCCCGAAACGATCACCGATATGGCCGTCCCCTATCTCCCGGATCTCCCGGAGGTCGGCGGCCTGTTCCAGATCAAGACACTCACCATCCAGCAGGCCATGTCGCGCGGCGCCAATTTGCTGCTGTTTGGCCCGGCTGGCAGCGGCCGGACCTTTGCCATGTCCTCTCTCGCCGGCAATGTTGCCCTGCGCGACCCACAAGCCGGCGACCTGGCCGATCTGGTGCCGTTCTATCTGCACGCCGGCGGGCTGGACCTCGCCAAACGCGACCGCCCGGCTCAGGTCATTTATCACGCTTTCGCGAGCCGCGTCAGCATCCTGCTGGAAGCCTCGCTGGAGGAATTTATTCAGTCAGTCTTGGAGAAGCAGCTTGCCCTGGTCCTGGTGGATGGTCTGGACGAACTGCTGCCCGAGGCGCGTGCCGGGGTGGTCGCATTCCTGCAAAAGTTGCAGCAAGCCTTCCCCGGCAACCGCTACATCGTCTCCACCAGCCCGAACGACCTCTCTGCCCAGACCCCGCTGCGGTTGTTCCCGTTTGCCATCGCAGGCTGGACCCCGGACCAGAAACAGCACTTTATCCGCAACTGGGGCGCACTCTGGCAGTCGATTGCCGCCGACCAGCCCTGGGCTTCCGAACTGGATCAGGTCTTTGATCCCGTGATCCTGAATGCCTGGCTGAGTGCCGACACGGCCTTTTCCTCCCCCTTTGACCTGACCCTGAAGACCTGGGCGGCCTACGCCGGTGACAGCCGCGGCCCGACCGAGGTCGCCGCCATCGATGCTTACCTCGAGCGGATGTCCGCCGGCATCCGCAATGCCCGTCCGGCGCTGGAGAATCTGGCCGCCCAAAGCGCGCTGAACGCCACGCCCTTCCTCAAACGGCGTAATGCCACCGGATACATCGCCACATTTGAGGAAATCCCGGCAGAGGAAGCTGAGCAAGACGAACTGGCGCTGGATGAAGCCCTCGAGGAGGTCGAAGCGCTGCTGGCTGAAGTCAGCACCACATCGGCTGCGGCCTCACCACCATCCGCCACGGGCGGACCACTGGATGACGATGACCTTGATTCGCTGCTGGAAGAACTGGAAGATCTGGAGATCGATCCGGAAAGTGGTCAGATCGAGACGCTGGCGGCTGGAACCCCTGCCGAGCAGGAGGCTGCCAGTAAACCCAGCGGGCGGTCGCTGCTGCCCCGGCTGATCGAAGCCGGCCTGCTGGTCGAGCATCCCAACGGGCTGATCGGGTTCAGTCACCCACTCCTCGCCGGGTATCTGGCCGGGGCCGGTCTGACGACAACCGAAAGCCTCCAGACCATCGATGGGCAGCCCGCCTGGACCGGGCGTCAGCTGGCGCTGCGTTTCCTGCCGCATTACCAGGTCGATATGACAGGTTCATTGGCACGCGCCCTTGAGAAGTCCCACGGCCACCCCTTGCAGCCAGAACTGGTCGAGGCCAGCACCTGGCTCCGCCATGTTGCCGGTGCTCCGGCCTGGCGCACTAATTTTATGCGCTCATTGGCAGCCAGCATCCAGGACGATGCCCTTCCGATTGGGCTGCGGGCGCGTTTGCTCGTTAATTTGGTCTTTTCTGGCGTTGGCGGCGTCAACAAGCTACTGCGTCAGCTGCTCCACTCTCCCCAGCACTCGGTCCGCTGGCTCGGTGCGCTCGGCTGCGGCCTGACCCGTGACCCCGCGGCTCTCGAGGATCTGACTTACATGCTGTATCAACCGGCCGCCTATGTCAACCAGGCTGCCTGCCTGGCGCTGGCGACCTACGGCTCACAGCGCGCCCTCGAAGCGTTGACCCAGGCATTAGTGGATGCCAGCGACGAAGTCCGCCGGGCCGCGGCGGAAGCGCTGGCGCTGCACCCCGATGAGGGACACCCGGTGCTCAGGGATGGCGCCACCGTCAAGGATGTGGCTGTGCGCCGGGCAGTGGTTTATGGCCTGGCATCCGTCCGGGAGGACTGGGCCCGCGAGATATTGCTCCAGCTGCAAACAGCCGACGACCAGTGGGTGGTGCGCAATGCCGCTATCCAGATCAACGAGGACCTGAAGCTGGACGAGATCGCCATCCCGGGCAAATTACCGCCCCTGCACGAAACTGGCTGGCTGCTGCGCTATGCCTCGGAAAAGGGAATGGGACTATCTCCCGGTCAGGCTTCCTGGGATATGCTGGCTGCTGCCCTGCGGGAAGGCAGTGAGGAGGCCCGTCTGGCGGCGATGTATGTTTATCGCCTGAAACCGGAGGAAGCCCGCCCGGTATTGGAACCGCTGGTCGAGCTGATGCGCGGGGGAGAAGGCGAACTGCGAGAGGCCGCCTACCACACGCTCTGGCATCTGGACGCCAACCAGGTGGCGCTCCAAGGATAGGCCGATCTCAATTATTTCCTACACTTGTCTAATGTTACATTTGGTACAAACCGATAGAATACTGTCACCATCCATTTCATTTTCTCCTCCTTTGCAAATGGCGGCTTCTTCTCCTTAAGTATTCCTCCTCGGAGCCGCCATCGCAGAGAAACCCTGAGTGAAGGCAGGGTTTCCCTGTGACTGAAGGAGATTTCCTTCAGCACAACCGAATACATTGAGGCAGTGCCAGACATCGCCCTACACTTCAGAACATTGTAGCAAACGTCAAAGCGCAAAGTACTACAACAAGAAGCACTGCTGGCCCGAAGGAAATCAGAAAGACCCGATAGCAATATCGGGTCTTTACTGTTGTGGCGCTGTCTGTTTTGCGGGGAGATTAACCCCCAACCGTGATTTGCTTGTTTTTCAGATTTTTCAAAAACCGGAAAGATACCAGTTGTCCGGAGGCTTCATCCCACAACCGGAAATGGATCGACTTCAGGCTTGTGCGTAAATCGACCGGCTCGATCTGGAACAGCGGGTTCTCCTTGTGGCATTCTTCCAGCTTATAGTTGGGGATCCGCGGGCTGAGGTGATGGATATGGTGGAACCCGATATTGCCGGAGAACCATTGCAGCAGGACAGGCAGTTTGTAGAATGAACTGCCTTCCAGGCCAGCCTTGGAGAAATCCCATTCCCCGCCTCGCTCCCAATATACACCTTCATACTGGTGCTGAACGTAGAATAGCCAGACACCGACTGAGGCCGCTATCCAGATCACCGGCAGTTGGATCATCACATAGCTCTTAAAACCGATCAGCAGGCTCATGGCTGTCGCAATCACTGCGATCCCCAGGTTGGCCCAGTGCACACTGTTCTGTTCCCGGCGTTTGTACTTCCGGGTGGGAATCCGCTGGGAGATGACGAACATGACCACGGGTCCGATGATGAACATCAGGAGCGGGTTGCGGTAGCCCCGGTACACAAAGCGTTTCAGCTTGGAGGCGGCCAGATATTCCTCGACGGTCATTGTCCAGACGTCCCCGACGCCGCGTTTGTCCAGATTGCCGGCGGTGGCGTGGTGGATGGCATGGCTCTGCCGCCACAGGAAATATGGCGTAAACACCAGAATTCCGGTGATCGTCCCGACCACGTGATTGGCTTTGGACGACCGGAAGAACGAGCCGTGTCCGCAATCATGGAAGATGATGAACAGCCGGACCGCCATCCCAGCGGCAAAGACCGACAGGGCGAGGGTGAGCCAGTAAGAGATTTCCAGACTGAGGATCATCAGCACCCAGGCAATGATATACAGTCCTAACGAGTTGACCAACTGCCAGATGCTTCGGCGCGTGTCAGGCTGCTGATATTTGGTGACGATCGATCGCCACGCTTTTTGCATCGAATTCGTTTCCATTGAAACCTGCCTTTCTGCATGAAACTGTTAATGAGCGCGAAACCAGAGTCGCATTTCGCGTGAACGGATTGACTTGGATAATCTATAAATGGGAAGAAAACGCAATATTCTACCTAAGTATAACCCGAAAATATTGAAATAGTCACTGACCCACCAAAAACTCGATCATCTCATCCACCCGCTCGCGCCAGGCAGACTCGTGGTGTTTGGCCTTCTGGAACACCCGCGTCAGCAGGTTTTGATCGTCACGATAGCCGCGCGCCCGGGCGTAGTCGTCCATTTCCGCTTGTCGCCGCAGCAGGGTGCGGTTGGCCTTCGGCCACACATTTTCCTTGCCGCCCATATCGAAATACAGCCGGTGGGACTCCGGCCTCGGCAGATGATCCCTGAACCAGGGCAGCATCGCTTGCTGATCGAAGTGCCAGGCGGTCGAGACGCATCCCGCGCCGCAGAACACCGCCGGATACCGGCAGACCGCATACAGCGAGATCAGCCCGCCCATGCTCGAACCGGCGATGTTGGTATCCGCCTGCCCGGCCAGGGTGCGGAACCCGGCATCAACCCATGGTTTCAGTTCCTCCACGAGGAAGGCCAGATAAGCATCCCCGCCCATCTCGAACACGAATTCGCCGCGAAATTTAGTCAGGAAAGCCTCCAGCCTAGCCCGGTGTTCGGGGGCGGCCCACGGTGCTTCCGGCATATACTCTCCCAGGCGGTTGGAGGTATTCCAGATCCCGACCACGATCGGCACGCGGAACCCGGGTTCGGCCATCAACTTCCGCAGCGCCGGGTCGATACCCCAATCCACCCCGGAAAAGGACAGCGCTGGGTTGAACAGGTTCTGCCCATCGTGCATGTACAGCACCGGATAACGTTTCTCCGGGTGTGCTTCGTAATCTGGCGGCAGCCAGATATCGACGTTGCGCCGCGGCACCTGCCGGCTTTCAAATGGATGGATGTTCTTCAGATTCATGGCTGAATTTTACATGATTTCAGCTCGCTTTGGTCCCCCTGGCGGCTGACGACTGATGACTATCTAAACCTGATCGGCCCGACCCGCTCCGGATGCCTGCCGCGTTTGTCCTGGTAAAAGGCTCGGATGCGGTCCAGGTCCGCCTCGATCTCCCCGCTGGGGATAAAACCCGGCTCGCCGCCGATCGTCTTGCTGGGGTAATCGATATAGGAAAAGTGGATCGGGATCTGCGCCTGGAGGGCGATATGGTAAAAGCCGGAGCGCCAGTACTCGGTCCGCTGGCGAGTCCCTTCCGGCGAGAGTGCCAGCATTACCCGTTCGGCGGACTGCACCGCCTCCACGATCCGGCCGACCTTGTTCTCGCTCCGGTGCCGGTTGATCGGGATCGCCCCCACCCGGTCCAGCAGCGGCCGCATGATCCCCTTGTAGATATCGTCCTTGACCAGCCAGTTCGGTTTCAGCCCCAGCGCAAATGCCGCCGGGATTGCTACCAGCACATCCATATTGCTGGTGTGCGGAAAGAACAGCAGCACCATCTTGGGGTCGTCTGGCAGGTTGTTCAGGATCCGCCAGCCCATCGCCCGCGCCAGAAAGGTACCGAAATTCTGCCAGAACGGGCTGGGCGGCCGGAACTCGATCATCGGTTGGAGGGCAGTTTCCTGCATCGGGAGTCTCCTTGTGCGGGTGACCATATGATACCAATAACCCTGCCGGGTCGGCCAGGTTATGCTGTCATCCATTTAGAATCCTTATCGTTATCCCCTCGGATAGGTACGGATTATTACTGATGTTGGGGGAACAGATAGACTGGATTTGGAATCACACCAGGGAAGATATCGACCTCCAACAAAGTGGGATGCACCAGCCCAACTGGCGGGTCCTCTTCGGGCAGCCCGCCGGACTGAACCAGTTTGTCGGGGTGGTCCGCCAATCGTTTGATTCATTGTTCATCTGAAGTACTGCTTGCATCCTCCGGCGGGGTGTGATAATCCAGCTCGATATCGTGCCAGGAGCGGGGGTCATTGTTCGGCTCGATGTGTGTAAAAACGGTTACGTTCCTGATCTTTTCGCGGATGGCGCTCTCGATCGTTTCGGCATACAGGTGTGCTTTCTCCACCGTCCACTCACCCGGCACCAGCACATGGAATGAGATGAACTTCCGCATCCCGGACATGCGCGAACGCAGAGCGTGGAAAATGATCCCTTCCTCCGCCTGTTTGAAAATTTCAGCCACTGCTTCCAGATCATCGGTCGGGATGGCGGTATCCAGCAGCCCTTGAGCGGACTCCCGGATGATCCGGACCCCGGAGATGATGATGTTCAGGGCGACCGCGATCGCGATCAGCGGGTCAAGGATCTGCCAGCCGGTCACGCTGACCATTCCTACGGCCACCACCACCCCCAGCGAGGTCCATACATCCGTCATCAAGTGTTGGGAATTGGCCTTGAGGGTGATCGAGTTGTGCTGCCGGGCAGCCCGTGCCAGGATCAGCGCCACGCCCAGGTTCAGCAATGATGCCGCCACCGAGACCGCCAGGCCGATCCCCAATTGTTCGACGGGTTGCGGGTTGATGATCCGCTCCACCGCCGTGTACATGATGCTGACCGAGGCGATGCAGATCAGCAGCCCTTCGACCGCGCTGGAGAAGTATTCTGCTTTTGTGTGGCCGAAGGCGTGCTCGTCGTCCGCCGGTTTCTCGGCTAGGTTTATCATGGCCAGTGCCATCAGTCCCCCAAAAATATTTACCACCCCTTCCAGCGCATCTGAAAGCAGCCCGACCGAGCCGGTTAGCAGGTATGCTGCGAGCTTCAACAGGATTGACAGGAAAGCAACCCCCAACGATAACCAGGCGAATCGTTTCAGGGTGGATCTTTTTGGGGCAGAGTCAGGTTGAAGTAGTTTTTTATTCATGGGTTCCCATTCTGGCGTTCGATCACGCTCTCATCTACCAAATTACCCTGTACAGTGTAAAACCGGAAAACCATCTTCTCCGGCGTCGCTTCCACCAGCAGCGCCCCAAACATATCCCGGTAGCGGAACTGGCTGCCCGGATAGGTCTCGCCGAGCAAATAGCGCGACCCGCCGCCCAGCCCGACGATGAAATAGGTCAGGTCATCCACCACCAGCCGCTCATAGATATGGTCGTGCCCGGAGAAGACCACATCCGCGCCCCACTCCCGGAACGGCCACTGCATATGGGCGGTCGGGCCGTGGTAATCTCCGGAGGAATACGGCGGGTGGTGGAAGTACACCACCTGCCAGGAACCGCCGGCTTCTGGCAGCGTGGCCTGCAGCCACTGACCCTGTACTGAGTCCGCCACGATCCCGTCCGGTTCGGCCCAATCGCTGTTGAGCGCGAAGAAATCAATGAACTCCCAACTGAAGTTGTAATACCGCTCGTTGCCCGGCAGTTCGAAGTAGTCCAGGTATGGCTGGGCCTCCAGCCAGATCCAGTCGTGGTTGCCCAGCGCTGGGAAGAACCGGTTGGTTTCCGCCCCGCGGCCGTATTCACCCGAATACGGATGGATATAATTGTGGAAATATTGGCCGATGTTGGCGTCGATCGTCTGGGGTGATCCAATCGGCGGGTTGTTGTCCCCGGTGGTGATAATGAAATCCACCGCCCACGAATCCACCAGCGCCGCCACCAGCTCCATCGCCGGCCCGGCCTCGCCGAGATCCCCGATCACCGCGAAGCGCACCACCGGCACCGCCGTGGGGGAGGGGACCGGCGTCTCGGCAGGCGTTGGTTCTGGCGTTTCGCTTGGCAGCAGCGCGGCTGTCGCCGATAACGGGGTGCTGCTTGGGATCACAGCCGTGACCGCAGGTCCCTGGCAGGCAGTTAACATCAAGACAAGGCAGATCAGCGATCTTTTCATGGAGGTGTTCAATGTTCGGTAAATAATGTTTGCGCCTTTCTGGCTTAATCGCAGCGGATCGCCAAACCGACCCCGGACAAATGGATCCCGATGGTCACATTGCCGCTGACCTCATCATTCACCTCACCTGAGCACGAGATCGGGTTCAAGTCCTTATCTAGAAGATCGTTGATCTTGCCCAATGCCCTCGTCAGGCGGCTGATTTCCTCCTGGTCAATAGTGTTCAGGTTGCCGAGCAGGATCAGAGTGATCTCATCCCGGGTGGCTCTCAGATTGTCCCGCCAGGCCTCGTCCAGGACAGCCGTGATGGTATAGGTTCCTGAGATATCACTGAGAAAGATCTCGGCATCACCTGCCAATATTACAGTGGTCTCTGGAGAGCTTTCCCCTGGCATGGCGACGATTACCCTGACTGGACTGGCGGTGTCATTCTGCACAATCACTTCGGAGCAGCTCAGTGCCAGCAGGACCAGCACAGCCAGTATCAACAATAGTTTATTCCGGGTTTTCTTCTCCATAATCACTCTCCCTGGCAGACTGGCGATGTCAGCAGGTTGACCTCATCACTGCTGGAGACGTTATCGCCATCCCGGTACACCAATACGCCCTCTGGCACGGCCACAAAGCTGACCGTATCCCCACCCCTTAAATTGATCCGGCACTCACCGCCAGGCGGCAGCCCCAGGTTTGAATTGATCACAATTTGGTACTCACGCGGGGTCAGGTTGGGCAGGATGCGGATGTCGTATGGGGCCAGTTGCACAGACTCGCCGCTGCGCTCCTCCCCGGTCTCTTCGTCGATATAGGTCATCACCATTTCCAGGGTGCTATCCGACAAATTGGAGATCTGGACTTCACCTGGCCCCATCCCGACAAAGCCAAGGACCTCGTTCAGATTCAGCCCGCCGGTCCGGTAGAGGTAGTACCCGCCCCCGCCCAGGAGGAGCGAGGCACACAAACAGGCTGCCAGGATCCCCATTGCTGCCAGCAGGCAGGTATTTCTTCTCTTTTGATCCGTCATCGGCCCTCCTTCCGTCAATAGGTACCAGCCGGTTCTCCTGATTGTAACGGAAAAGGGGGAAGAATCAACCCTGCAGCCTATCGACGGCTCATCTGGATAGTGGGAATATGCTCCAGGCGAGGCGAATTTGACATATTAACGGGGCTGTGTTATAATCTGCGCATAGTCATATAATCAGGGCTTCAATCGTGAAGCGCCTCAGAAAATCAGAAAGGATCAACTTAAAATTGTCCGGTGGACGAGCGCCGCCACGGGGGAAGTTGGTTTCACAAGTTTCCGATTTTGCCAATAAGTTATCAGTTGTTGCTGATGCTTGATGGGATTTGGTTTTTCGACCAGATCCTTTTTGCGTCCCTGAGTCATTGCCCCTGATCTGACAGTCAACTACCGAAGTTGGAGGTAAACATGTCCAGTGATCTGATCTATGATGTCGGTGATTGGATCGTCCACAATGCTTATGGTGTCGGGCAGATCAAATCGATCGAAAAGCGGCCAGTCCACGGTGAGAAGGTCAAGACATTTAAGGTCAAGACTAAAAATGCCACCTATTGGCTGCCAGTCCAGGAAGCCGATAACTCCCGGATCCGGCGGGTGGTCAACAAGCGTAAATTGCGCCGCGCGATGCGCGCACTAAGGTCCAAGCCGGAAGAGATGGCCGAGAACTACAAGTCCAGGAATGCGTTCATCCGGGAAGTTTTCCAGGATGGCTCGTTCCTCAAATTGGCCCGGTTGCTGCGGGATGTGCTGGCCCTCCGCGAACATAAAGCGCTCAATATGACCGAGAAGGACGCGGTTGAAAAGATCACCGAGCGTTTTGCCCGCGAATATGCAGTCTGCTACGATGTCCCGCTCACCGACGCGCGGCGAAAAATCAACGAAACGATTCAGGAAATCTAGATAAAAAGAAGATAAAGAAATCCACCAGATAAAGATATCACAAGATATAAAGGAGAAAAATGACCAAGCACCAAACCACCCGGACCGCTGGGTCCAATCTGGAGCAGCTGTTACAGGAGTATAGTTACCGCCGGCCGGAACGAGGCGACTTCCTCGAGGCCGAAGTGATGCAGATCGACAGAGACAGGATCCTGGTCGATCTTGGTGCCAAGACCGATGCGGTTGTAACCCCATCCGAACTGCGCCAGACCGACCCGGATATCGTAGAAGATCTGGATGTCGGGGATCTGGTCCAGGTGTATGTCTTGCGCCCGCCCTCGCTCTTGCACAAACCGCGGGTATCGATCCAGCGCGGCCAGGAAAAGCAGGACTGGGACCGGGCCAAACAGTTGGAAGAATCCGGGGAAGTGGTGGCCCTTGAGGTGACCGGCCGGAATAAGGGCGGGCTGCTGGTGCGTTTCGGGCGTCTGGAAGGGTTTGTACCCGCCTCGCTCTTCCCGGCTGTCTCCCGCATGCCCAGCCGCAAATTGGCTGAGGAACTCAAGGAAAGTTTGATCGGGGAGCAGATCTACCTGAACGTGATCGAAGCCAAACCTCGCCGGAAGAAATTGATCCTTTCCGCCCGCGAAAACCGGGAAGCGATCGCTGCCCGACGACTGGAGGAACTTGAACCCGGTGAGGCGGTCAATGGATATGTCGTCAATCTGGTCGAGTTTGGTGCCTTTATCGACCTGCTGGGGATCGATGGACTGTTGCACATCTCGGAACTGGAATACGGCAATACGGAAGATCCGGCTGATGTGTTCACGATAGGAGAGAAGGTCGAGGTGCTGGTCCTGAGCCTGGACCACGAGCAGCAGCGGGTCAGCCTGAGCCGCAAAGCGCTGGTCGATCCGATCGAGGATCTGGCAACCATCGCTGCTTAGTCCCGGGATTCCAAATAAAGTCAAGGCTACCATCTATGCCGGTGCCCTGAGGCTATCAGCCTCTTCTACTGGCAGCGCCTCAAGGCGCTGCTTTCCCTTTGTTCAAGCCTGTTTCACGCACCGCGAGCTTAGATCATGCTTAGCCTCATCCCAAGCCGCCTGCTTGATCTGCGATCCACGCGGCTCCGGGCCGGGAAGGAGGTGGGGGGTTGAACCACCTTGGCAGCCTGTCACAACTATAGCTAATTGATTGATTCCAGGGCTGGAAGCTCTCTGCTTCCACAGGCATAGGTTGTGGTTTTCTGTTTCAGACGCTTCACGCCCTCAACTCACTACAGTGATAATGATAAAGACCCTGCAGAAATCCTGCAGGGTCTTCTTGTTTTACAGCAGAAAAGGATTGTTTATTCCTCTTCTTCGTCGTCCTCGCGGCCGATGACTTCCGGTTCGGCGTCCTCATCAAGATCGAGGTCTTCTTCCTCTTCCTCGGCAGGAGCAGCCGCCGGGACAGTGACAACCGCCAGCATCTCGGTGGAATCCGTCAGCACGGTGACGCCCTTGGGCAGGACCAGGTCGGCCACGGTGATGGTTTCACCGATGGAGGTCAGGGTGGAGACATCCACCTTGAGCGATTCCGGCAGGTCGCCCGGCAGGGCCTCGACTTCGATACTGTCAGCGCCGGTCATGATGACTGCGCCAAACTCTTCGATCGTCGGGGAGACACCTTCGACGAAAATATTCACCATCGTCCGGACAGTCTCGGTCATCGAGATCGCCAGGAAGTCGATGTGTTCGTATGCGCCGGACAGGATCCCGCGCTGGCGCTCGCGCACCAGGGTGGTGAATTGCTCACCTTCCACATCAATGGTCAGGATGGTGGCCCGGCTGACTTCCCGCAGCAGTTTGGTGGTGCTGCGCAGGTCAAGCAGGATGGCGAGCGGTTCGACATTGTGGCCGTAGATCACGGCGGGGAGTTTGCCCACGCGTCGGAGGGCTTTGACCTTCTTGCCGGTGATATCCCGGCGCGTGGCCTTAACTGTGATTCTATCCATATCTACCTTCCCTCGGGACGCCTCTCACACAGCGGCCAGAATGCCAGCCTGCCAGTTACCTTCGTCCCTCAGATAATTTATCCCCGGTGCGATCACCAGAGCGGGCGCAAGTATAGCCAAAGTTGGGAGAGAAGTCAAGGCGGACCTAAGCCTGGCAAACAAAGTAGCCGTGCCAGCGCGGCTGTCAGTCCGATGGACTTCCCTTATCTGGACAGGGTGGAATTCATTCTCGAGTCGAAGGATTTTCCCGGGAAAGGATCAGGCGGTACACCAGCCAACCGACCAGCGCGCCGACCACCGCCCACAGCGGCGTGCGGGTGGCAAAATTACCCATCTGAGTGGTTGAGAAATCCAGGAAGCCGTGGGCGTGCAGCCCGGCTTTGATGATCACCAGCAGCAGCCCGGCCGGCAGAGAGAGCAGCCCAGCCAGTGCGCCGGCAGCCGCGGCGCGGCCACCCGATGAAACTGTCGCCGGCCGCCGGATGCCCCACCAGGCCACCCCCCAGCCGGACCACAGCAAGGCCAGCACGGTCAGGACAGCGGTATTCGTATCTTCAATTGGGAACCACAGGAAGGTGACTGCACCCAAAGCCAGGCCGGACCAGCGCAGCCAGAGCGGGAGTTTATTCGGGCTGCCCACGTTTCAGGCGTTGAGCGGCGGCTTCGGTGGTCGGAATCCAGACGCGGATATGGGTGCCCTTTCCAATCGCCGATTCGAGCTGAAAAACGCCGTTGAGCAGTTCCGTACGCTCGCGCATATTGACCATCCCGAGACTGCTGCGCTGGGCGTACCCTGCATCGACCTCACCGACGTTAAAGCCGACGCCATTATCGACAATCTCGAGCAGGCTGATCTCGGCATCCGGCTGGCTGAGGCGAACGGTGATCGATTCGGCTTCGGCATGCTTACGGGCATTGCTGATGGCTTCTTCGGCAATATAGAAGACCACGCCCTGCTTGTTCAGTTCCAGGGCTGCGACCGCCTCAGAACTGGCCTCAATATAGACTCGCTGGCCGTAAGTTTCGAAGGATTTTTCGGCCATCGATTCGAGCGCCGGCACTAAACCGCCGGTCTCCAGCGAGAGCGGGCGGAGGGTGAACAGCATGTGCCGGATCTCCTTGGTCGCGCGGCGGGCCAGATCCTCGACCTTATACAGCTCATCGGCAGCGGCGTTGATATCGCGCTCGATCATGCGGCGGGCAAAGTTGACCCGCATGGCAATCGCCGCGACCAACTGGGTGGGTCCGTCGTGGAGGTCACGGGCGAGCTGCTTGCGGGCATCTTCCTGGATATTGATGATCCGTTCCTTTTCCCGCTCCAGATCGCCGTACAAGATGGCATTCTGCAAGGCCACGACCGCCTGGCGGCCGATGATCTCAAGGATCTCACTCCGGGTGGGATCAAAAAAATCAGGTTCGGGATGACCAAAGACCAGAGCGCCAAAGATCTCCTTGTTGTTACGCAGAGGATAGCAATAAACCGACCCACAGCTGCGCAAGGCGACTATCCGGAGCAATTCGGGGTCGGCAGCCGGGCCGATCATGGCGCGTGCTTGGCCGGAGCGCAAGCTATCAAAGATCAGGCCTTCTCGGGCCTGGAGAGTAACTTTCTGGTCCGAGGGGGTCAGGCGGCGGGAAGACCCAACGTACAGCTGGTCTTCCGAGAACAGCAGTACGGCGCTGACCAACAGGTTGTCCTTGCCCTTCTCGATCAACACATCTGCGGCGACATCCAACGCCCGGTCGAGCACGATCTGGAAATTCAGGGTGGCGGTCAGGGTGGATGTAACCTTGTACAACGCCCGGATGCGGTCGTGTTCCTGTTGACGGCTGCGTTCTGCTTTCTCCTGTACGATCTCCTGCCGGTGCTGGACCAGGTAGCCAACCTGCTGCGCGACCATCCCAACGGCCAGGCCGGTCAGGCCCAACACCACCGCCGGCATCACCAGCGCCGCGATAGCCTGAGCGTTGCCCAATTGGGTGGTGAGCACTACTCCATTGATCAGGATGACGACCAGAGCAGCCAGCCCACCACCCTGGAAGCGATAGTACACCGCGGCGGTCAGGATCGGCAGCAGACCGGCCCAGTAGAAACCGGTCCCTTGATAGAGCACCATGGTCAGAAACAGCGACGCTAACAGGGAATCTGCCGCCAGGCAGAAGACCGGATGATTTGGCAGGCGGCGGCTGGAGATGGCAAAAACCGTCAGTGTCAGGGTCCAGGCGGTGGAGAGCACAAGGAACAAGATGCTAACCGAGCTGACCGCTGCCCCCTCTCCCAGCAGGAGCGCCAGGACGATCAGGGCCAGCCAATGAACAACCAGGTTGATCTGGTCGTACAGCTCGGCAGCTTTGGTGGGATGCATGGATGAATCTTACATTAAAAACATGCCAAACGCCAGTAACAAAGCTGAAAGCCTGGTCTCAGACACGCTGCAGGGGGAGGATATGATACCGGCCCCAGAAGCTCGGCAATCGAATACCGAGCCGGAGGTACACTTCTGGCGGAATCCCGATATCCGCCAGGAAAAGCTGACCGGCAGATGGAGTGGTCAGCCCCGGTTTGGGGAGCGCCAAAGTCAGGGTGCGGCGCGCCCGGATAGAGACACCCGGGGCTGACCCGGTGGTTGCGTCCAAACCAGAGGGAAGGTCAAGGGACAAAACCGGGCAGCCGGCGGCATTGATCTGCCCGATCAGGTCTGCAGTGCGGCCGGTTGGCGGGCCAGACAGACTGTAGCCAATCAGCGCATCCACGATCGTGCCCGCCTGGGCTAGGGCATCCGAGATATCCTCCTCAGGGATCACCGTTACTCCGGCCGACTGGAGGACAGCCAGCTGAGAGGCTGCCGCGCCGGTCAATTCTCCGGGAGGGCGGGTCAGAAGGATGGCAACCTGCTGCCCATGGTTGTGCAGATGCCGAGCCGCGCATAGTCCGCCGCCGCCGTTGCCGCCGGACCCGGCTGCCACCAGCACGTGGCTCCGCTCCACATTCACCTCCATCACGATCTGAGCCAGGCTGCGGCCGGCATTTTCCATCATTTGCAGGATCCCGAGGTTAAAGTCGTTCATCGCGATCCGATCAATTTCGCGCATTTGTACCCCGGTAACGGCCGGGACAGGCATCCCGGGAGAACCATCCGGCGGGACTGTGATAAAGAGGGAGGTGGTCATGGTGATTATGCTCCTTGAGTGACAAGTTTACCAAAGGTTTGATGGCTGGTCCGGCTATCGGGCTGTCGGCGAGTGGGTCGATAATCTGGGCTATAATACCCCCTATGGTTGAATATCTGATCTCCCGTGGCAGCGGGATCATCCGCTTCACTCGGCGAGTAATGGCCTCTTTCACCGAGCATGATTGCGCCAAACATGCCGCTGCATTGTCGTATTACACCCTGTTCTCAATGTTCCCGCTGCTGCTGTTCCTGGTGTCGGCGGCCAGCCTGTTCTTTCCTTCCTCGGCCTCGCGCCAGGCGCTGGCCGGTTACCTGCAAGGGGTTTTTCCGTATGGCGCAGAAAACCTGACCGAGGTCCTGGACCAGACCTGGCAGGCGCGTGGATCGGTCGGCCTGGTTTCCGGGATCGGGTTGCTGTGGGGCGGGTCGTCGATCTTCAGCACGCTGGAGACCTCGCTAAGCAAGATCTGGGACAGTTCGCCGCGCAATTTCTTCAGCCGGCGGCTGCTGGGCCTGCTGGCGGTGCTGGCGCTAGTGGTGACGTTCGTATCCTCGTTTGTGATCGGCCCGTTCGCCAACATGCTGCTGGAGAATTCAGGGTTTGGCCGCGAAACCTTACGCTATGTGATGGAGCTGACCGCCCTGACGGTGGTCATGATGCTGCTGTACCGGATCTTCCCGAACGAGCATGTCCATTGGAGTGCGGCCTTCACCGGGGCTTTCTCGGCGGCAGTCCTGCTGATCGTGGCCAAGTTCGCGTTCCGGGTGTACACGGCGGTGGTGGTGGAGACTTCGGGT
Source organism: Anaerolineales bacterium (assembly GCA_020059485.1). GTDB lineage: Bacteria > Chloroflexota > Anaerolineae > Anaerolineales > UBA11579 > UBA11579. Next base: position 6,088 of record JAGVCA010000016.1, on the reverse strand, counting down.
TTGCTGTACGGCAGCCTGACCTGGTTCCTGACGCTGGCGCTGTGGGTGTATATGGTGGGGGTCTTGATTCTGTTCGGGGCGGAGTTTGCGGCGGCCTTTCAGCGGCGGCAGCAGATCCTGGCCAAGACGAAAGCCGAAAAACGGGCTACGCTGGCACAGTCCAAATCGCAATAGAAAAGGCCCGGAGTTTTTTCCGGGCCTGTTTTTTTGGGGTGGATGAAGGGGATCGAACCCTCAACCACCGCATCCACAGTGCGGCGCTCTGCCATTGAGCTACATCCACCAAAGTGCGGTGTATTTTATCATGGAGATGGATGGCATTCAAGGATAATTCTTAAGAAACCACAGATAAACACAGATGAACACGGATGGGAGGGGTGGTCGGGTAGCCGGGTAGTTGGATGGTCAGGTGGTCGACCAGGAAAACCGTAGATTAACGCGTTTGGTAATCCCGAGGCAGGTCAGGAGGGGGTCCTGTCCGGCTAGATCAATGTGCGGAGTTTTTCGATCAACTGCGCCTGCGGGATGGTCTCCTGCTCACCAGTCTTGAGGTCCTTGACTGCAATGGTCGCATCCCGGTCTTCGTCCGGGCCAAGCACCAGAGCGATCCGGGCACCGATACGGTCTGCATACTTAAACTGCTTGCCCAGTTTTTCCGGTTGGAGCTGGCTGGTGACAGCAAGGCCCTCCTGCCGCAGACGGTTGGCCAGCGTCAGCGAAGCAGACAGCAGCGCTTGGTCGAACAGGGTGAAGAAAACCGGCGCAGGCGTTGCGCCAAATACAGGTAGCCGCTCCAGTTCCTGCAGGAGCAGCCCGATGATCAGATCGCCGACTGCGAATCCGACGCCGCCGACCGGGTCCCCGCCAACATCGCCGACCAGATTGTCGTAACGCCCGCCGCCAAAGATGGCCCGGTATTCACCGCGGGTATCCCAGGCCTCAAAGACCGTGCCGGTGTAGTACACCAGCCCGCGGATGATATGCGGGGCAAAGCTGACATACTCATCGATGCCGTAGGCTTTGAGGGCGGCAAACATCCGGACGAGCTCATCCGACTGCTGCCAGAGATCCTGGTCGCTGATCAGGGCGGTGATATCCGCAATCTGTTGGCCATTCAGGCCCAATTCACGCGCGTAGGCCTGCCAGTCCTCGGCGCTCATTTTGTCGCGGCGGTCGATCAGGTTGAAGACCTCCGGGCGCTTGTCCGGGGCGATCCCGAAGGCCGCCAGACGGGCATCCATCAGCTTGCGGTTGTTGACCAGGATCTGAACCTCATCCGGTTTCAGGCCGACCGCCTTGAGGAAGGTGGCGGCAATTGCGACGAGTTCGGCATCGGCTTCAGGGGAATCATCACCGAGCATATCAATATTCCACTGGAAGAATTCGCGGGTGCGGCCTTTTTGCGGCCGTTCGTAGCGCCAGAAGGGGCCAAATGACCACCAGCGCAGCGGGAAGGTTAGTTGCGGCTGTCGGGCAGCGACCATGCGCGCCAGCGTGGGGGTCAGTTCCGGGCGCAGGGTGAGTTTCTCGCCGCCGCGGTCTTCAAAGACATAGGACTGCTTCTCGACGATCTCCTCGCTGGATTTGGCGGCGTAGAGTTCAAAGGTCTCTAGGATCGGGCCTTCGTATTCGCTGTAGCCGAAAGACTCGCTGACCTGGCGCATCTTCTGATAGAGCCAGACGCGCAGGCCCATCTCCTCGGGGTAGTAATCCCGGGTGCCTTTGACGGAACGGATGACGTTTCTTGCCATAAATGGTACCTTTGGTAGCTGATCGGGTGTAACCAAACCATTTTAGCATAAGTACAGGGTAACCGCGTGGTCAGGTGGTCGGGTAGTCGGGTATCCTTATGGCCTGGACGAAAATAACCACAGATGCACACAGAACCACACGGATGGTTGATTCCAGTCGGGTGGTCGAACCTGCAGATGGACAACGGCCAGCAAGCGGGAAGCCCATCACCTTTCAGTCCTGTTAGGAATGGTGTTTTGAGCCAAAAGCAATCACTGGTACAATGGTACTGCTTGGATTATCCCAGGAGGAAAATGATGCCGACCGAAGGCGATGTATACTACTTCGCTTCGAAACAAAATGGGGTCAAACAGCCTGCTGTGGTGTTGATCCATGGCGCGGGCGGCAACCATCTCCACTGGCCACACAACCTCCGCAGACTGAGCAATTATCAGGTATACGCCCCCGACCTTCCCGGTCACGGTAAATCCGGCGGGTTGGGCGAGCAATCGGTGCTGAATTACGCCCGGGCTGTGGTTGCCTGGATGGAGGCCATGGGGATTAAAAAGGCTGTGATCGCCGGGCATTCGATGGGCGGCGCGATCGCCCAGACCCTGGCAGTGGAGTTCCCCAAAATGGTTAAAGGGCTGATCCTGGTGGCAACCGGGGCTAGGCTGGCGGTCAACCAGGACCTGCTGGCCAAGCTTTCCACTCCCGGCGGCACGCCCGCCGCGATCAACCAGATCGTCAAATGGTCGTGGATGAAAGGCACAGATACTAAATTCCTTGATAAGCTGCGAAACCAACTGGGCGAAGTGCGCTCGGCGGTGCTCTACGGTGATTACCTGGCATGCAGCAAGTTCGATATGACCGATCGCCTGAAGAAGATCAAAGCCCCGACGCTGGTGATCGCCGGGGATAATGACAAAATGACGCCGCTCGACCTGAACCGGCAGCTGGAAAGCGGGATCCGTCAGGCGCAATTGGCGGTGATCCCGGAGGCCGGGCACATGGTGATGCTCGAGCAGCCGGAGAAGGTGGCGAGAGAGGCATTGGCCTTCCTGCAAGAGATCGCCTGATCCCGAAACCGACCCGATGCTGATCCATTCATCTTTGGCGGCATGGTGTACAATCGCACCATGTTACGCAGATCGATCCTGGCATGGCTGGCGCTGCTGGTTTTTCTGGGCGCGTGCAGCCCGCAAGTCAGCCCTGAGCGCAATCCTGGGATCACCGCCACAGCGGAACCAACGACGGTTGCGCCAACCGCGCCACCACCGACAGACGTATCTGCGCCAACGCCTGAGCTATCCCCCACCGAAACCACCCCTCCCACCCCGACATCTGACCCCGGCCCGCCGGGGATCATCCTGTTCATCGGCGACGGGATGGGCGCGGCGCATCGTCAAGCCGCTGCCTGGCTGGCCTTGGGTATGGATGGCACGCTGGTGATGGACAGTCTGCTGATCCATGGTTGGGCCCAGACAGCCTCGGCGGACAGCCCGGTCACCGATTCGGCCGCCTCTGCGACTGCCATGGCCACCGGGCAGCTGACCAACAATCAGGTCCTGGGGATGGACCCGGCCGGGCAGCCGCTGGAAAGCATTCTGGAACTGGCCCAGGCGCACGGCTGGGCGGTCGGCCTGGTGACAACTGTACCGTTGACCCATGCCACCCCGGCGGCTTTTGCCGTGCACCACAACTCCCGTTATGATGAGCCGGAGATCGCTCGGAAAATGATGGCCCTGGAGATCGATGTGTTGCTGGGTGGCGGCGAGGATGACTTTTTCGGATGGGATGAGGCCGGCTGCTTCACGGGGAATGGCCGGCAGCCGGCCGGAGAGGGATTGGTCTCACCGGCGGTCGAGACGGGGTATGTTCATGTTTGCACCCGGGAAGAACTGCTGAGTCTGGACCTGCCGCCAGGCGGGAAACTGCTGGGATTGTTTGCCGGGGACGAGTTGGCCGCGCCATTCAGTCCGAGCCTGGAGGAGATGACCGCGGCCGCCCTGGCGGTGCTCTCGCAGGACCCGGACGGGTTCTTCCTGATGGTGGAAGCCGGGCAGATCGATTGGGCTGCCCACGACAATCAGGCCGAAGAGGTAATGCAGCTCACCATCGGGCTGGACGCGGCCGTCACACAGACGAAGATCTTCACGCTGGCGCGGCCGGATACGCTGTTGATCGTCACAGCCGACCACGAGACCGGCGGGATGTCGTTGAACCAGGATGGAGCCGGCAATTTCCGGCAGGACGGGCCGTTCCAAACCCCGCAGGGCACCACCTTCTGGGTGGATTGGTCCACCGGCAGCCATACGGGTGAAAATGTGCCGGTGACGGCAGAAGGACCGTATTCAGGGCTGCTGGCGGGCGAGTATCCGGTGACAAGGATCTATGAGGCCATGCGAATGATGGTGGTGGGGCAGTAAGCAGCAAGTTGCTGCCAGTTGTCAGTCATCAGTTATCAGATCCATCGACCGGGTAGATCCACTCCTCAAAGTTCTCTGAGAGATCACAGGCGCAGGCGGTTTCGAGGCTGGCGCGCAACTCCCCGGTTTCACCAGTCTCCCAAAGCTGAGAGGCGTAATAAGCCCGCAGACCTGCCAGCAGCACATCCTGGCCAAGCTGCTGTTCCAAATCGAGGTAGAACAGCGGCCCGCGCCCATAGACAATAGCGCTGTATGCCGCGCCTGAATAGTCCTCAACCGGCAGCCCGACCGGGATCGGTTGTTCGGCCACACTGTCCCAGCGGCGCTGCCAATCCTCGGTATACGCCAGGGCTACATCCGGACCATACGTCTCCTGGAAATAGAGGTAAGTGAGGTATTGCGCCAGAGCTTCATCCAACCAGGGGTGGTCCTGCTGGTTGTTACCGACCGCGTTGTAAAACCACTGGTGGGCAACCTCGTGGGCGACGACGTTCTCAAGCACGAGGATGTTGTCTACTCCGAAAGCAGTTTGGCCGGGTTCGTACAGCCCCGAGAGGATGCCGGTCACACCGGGGTACTCAATCCCGAGGGCCAGCATGGGCATGCTGAAAATATCAAATTCCCGGTAGGGATACGGCCCGATCAGGCGGCTGAAAGTCTCGATGGCCTGAACGGCGGTGCTTTGGGCGACGAGGCGGTTTTGCTCCCAGCCAGGACGGGCATAACTACTGACGGTCACCTGGCCGGACTGCTCCTCACCGGGGACCAGCTCAGCCCCGGCCGCGAGATAGAAGTCGCGGGCCGGGCCAGCCGCAAAGATGACAACCTGACGGCCGCCAGCTGTGTGCTCCGAGACCGGCGAGCCGCTGGAAACCAGGGTCAGGTCATCCGGCGCGGAGACCTGTACCAGGTAGAAACTGGCGTCGTTGTAGGTATGGTCGCCGTTGGACGCCGGTAGACGCGTGTACCAGCCCGCTTGATCGTGAGCCGGGATCATCGGGTAAAAGGTATCCAGGACCAGGACGCCATCGAGATAACCAAACAGGCCGTAGTTACCGCCGTAATCGTTGGGGATGGCCAGGCTAAAAACCAGATCAAGGACCACGCGCTCTCCGGGATCGAGCGGTTCGCCGAGCATCACCCGAAGGACAGTATCTTCCACTTCAAGGCGGCTCTCGGCCGGCTGTCCATCGGCCAGCAAGTCCGAGACCTCAATCGCCCCGCCGTTGTAGTTGGCAAACAGCCGGAAGATGACCTCATCCAGAGCTGCCGGTTCGCGGTTGGTGTAGAGGACCTGCATCTGCCCGCGGACCGGGCCGTCCGGAGCGGCGATTTCAAGTTCGATCAGATAAACCGACGCGCCCTGCAAGCCTTCCAGGCTAGACTGTCCCGTCTCTGTCATAGTGGACAGGAAGATCGTGCGGTCTTCCCAGCCGCCCGGCATCAGGGAATGTAACTCTTCCAGCCGCGCTGGCGCGGTTGGTTCCTGAGTGCTTGTCGGTGCAGCCGTGGGGGCGGCTGTGGCTGTGGCTGGCAAGGTTGTGACGGATGGCGCCGGCGGGGGGGTCAGGCTGGTGCGGCAGGCGGCTACCAATATTAATAGGGTGAAAAATGAGATCCGGAAACGGCTGAGGTTCATGGCGATTGCTCCAAGCCTATTGTATGCCATCTTTGTCCGAAACCGATCGTGAATTCATTAGATAAATGTGAGAGATCCGGCATCTTGAGAGGCAGATCGATTGAAATAAACGCTCATCCGCCGCATCGGCGACCCCAGCCGGCTCAAAAGTTTAGCGGCGATTAATCCGCCTGTAGTAAAATCCTTCACTGTGACGACTCTGTCGCCTGAAGGCGACAGCTTCTCAAGACACGCCCGGCGCAGCCGCCCACGTTCTGTCTTGATCGCTCCGTCCGAGCGAGCCGAATGC
>JAGVCA010000017.1 GCA_020059485.1 Anaerolineales bacterium | reverse complement strand
ACCGCCTGGAACAAATGGAAAACCGCCTGATCGAGACGACTGTCGGGCGTGTGCTGTTCAACCGGATCCTGCCCTCGGATGTGCAGTTCATGAACCGCACCCTGGACAAGGGCGGTGTGAAAGACCTGATTGCCGAAGTGCTCGAATTGACGGATGAAGCGACCACCACCGATGTTGCTGACAAGATCAAGGCGATCGGTTTCAAATACGCCACCCGCTCCGGGATCACCATGGCGGTGTCGGACATTACCATCCCGGACCAAAAGCAGGGGATCGTCGCCGAGGCGATGGAATCTGAACAGATCGTGGAGCGTGACTTCCGCCGCGGCCTGCTGACCGCTCAGGAAAAGAACGAGCGCGTGATCGAGATCTGGACACAGGCAACCACTAACACCACCAATGCGGTCAAGGCTAACATGGACCCGGAAAGCAACCTGGCAATCCAGGCCAATTCTGGGGCTGGCAAGGGAGGCTTCAGCACGATCTCCCAGATGGCCGGGATGCGCGGTATGATGGCTGATCCGGCCGGGCGAATTATCCCGCTGCCGATCCGCTCTAACTTCCGCGAAGGCCTGAACACGCTGGAGTACTTTATCTCCACCCACGGTTCCCGCAAGGGTCTGGCCGACACCGCTCTGCGTACGGCAGACGCCGGTTACCTGACCCGCCGCTTGGTGGATGTTGCCCAGGATGTCATCACGATCGAGAATGACTGCGGTACCGAGGATGGTATCTGGATCCGCTCGGATGACCAGATCGCAGACCAGAGCATTGGCACACGCATCTCCGGCCGCGTGACCGCCAAGCGGGTGGCTCATCCCGAGACCGGAGAGATCCTGGTCGAACGCAATGTGCTGCTGGATAAGGACCTGACCCGCAAGATCGTGGGTGCCGAGGTGGAGGAGGTGTTCGTCCGCTCGCCACTGACCTGCGAGAGCAAGCGCGGTATTTGTGTCATGTGCTACGGCATGGACCTGGGCCGCGGCAAGATGGTCGAAGCAGGCGCTGCGGTTGGTATCGTGGCAGCCCAATCGATCGGCGAGCCAGGAACCCAGCTGACCCTGCGGACCTTCCATACCGGCGGTGTTGCCTCCAGTTCGGACATCACTACTGGTCTGCCCCGTGTGGAGGAGTTGTTCGAAGCCCGCCGCGCCCCCAAGGGTGAGGCCGTGGTCTCCGAGATCGAGGGCAAGGCTGAGGTGGTCCAGTCCGATAAATATAGCGACATGCGTGTGGTGCTGGTCCGTAATAGCGAGATGGTCTCTGACACCTACGAGGTCGGTAAGGGCTGGAAAGTCAAGGTCAAGGACGGCGGCGAGGTCAAGCAAGGCGATGTGCTGGCCGAGAATGACGATACAACCTTGACCGCCGAGAATGGCGGCCGGGTGCGGATTGAAAAAGACCAGGTGATCGTTTCTTACGAGATTTCTGAAGAACGCGAGTATGAGATCCCGTCCAACACCCGACTGATCGTCTCAACCGGCGATTCGATTGAGCCGGGCCAGGCGCTGACAGAAGGCTCGCTTAATCCGCATGCCATTCTGCGGATCCAGGGCCGGGAAGTCTGCCAGATGTACCTGCTTTCCGAGGTGCAGAAGGTGTACCGCTCGCAGGGACAGAACATCCATGACAAGCACTTTGAGGTCATCATCCGCAAGATGATGTCCAAGGTGATCGTGACCAGCCCCGGGGGGACCGAGTACCTGCCCGGCGATTACGTCAACCGGCTTGATATGATCAAGTCCAACCAGGAGCTGCTGGCTGCAGGCAAGCAGCCAGCCCGGTATATGGATGACCTGCTGGGCATCACAAAAGCCTCCCTGACAACCGATTCGTTCCTGTCGGCGGCTTCCTTCCAGCACACCATCAAGGTGCTGGCCGGTGCGGCCATTGCGAGTGCAGAGGACCCGCTCTTTGGTCTCAAGGAGAATGTCATCCTGGGTAAGCTGATCCCGGCAGGCACCGGTTTCAGCCTGCACATGGAATATCTTCAGCGGATCGAAGATCAGCAAGCGGCTGCTTTGGCCGCGATGGAAAATGGCGGTGAGACGGAAGCTGACGGTGAGTTGGAAGCCGGAGCAGAACCAGACGCCGATGCCGAGACTGTCGAAGCCGCAGGCGACTAAACCTGCAAAGTACCCAATCAAGCAAAGCCCGCAGTTGACGCTGCGGGCTTTTTTTCTCCTGATGACGATCGGTTGGCTTGCGGCTGGAAACTTTAAGGGGTAAACCTTGCCGGTCTCCGGCATTCGATGTTATAGTAATTAATTGTTGCCAACGAGTCGGCCAGCAGTTTAACGGGCGACTTTGACGGAACGGCAAAATCGTCGTACAATACAAATATAGCACGCATGTTCTAATATGTAGGAGTCTTGAATGGAAATCGGTTTGGTGCGCAAGATCGATATTGATGCCGAGATGCAGCAGGCATACCTGGATTACGCCATGAGCGTGATCGTCTCGCGGGCACTGCCGGATGCCCGGGACGGACTGAAACCGGTGCACCGCCGCATCCTGTATGCGATGTATGACATGGGTCTACGGCCCAATTCGGGTTACAAGAAATCGGCTCGCGTGGTCGGTGAAGTGCTGGGTAAGTATCATCCCCATTCGGATGCGGCCGTGTATGACGCTATGGCCCGCATGGTGCAGGACTTCTCGATGCGTTACCCGCTGGTGGATGGGCAGGGCAACTTTGGCAGTGTGGACGGCGACCCGCCGGCAGCGATGCGGTATACCGAAGCCAAGCTGGCCACCAGCGCCATGGATATGATGTCAGACATCCAGAAGCAGACCGTCGAATTCCTGGATAACTTTGACTCCTCGCTGCAGGAACCGAGCGTGCTGCCGGGGACGATCCCCAATCTGCTGGTGAACGGCGCTACCGGTATCGCAGTTGGGATGTCCACCAGCATACCACCGCACAACCTGGGCGAGGTCACCGATGCGATCATCTACTTGCTGGAGAACTGGACAGAGGTTGACGAGATCGATGTCGATGACCTGATGCAGTTCATCAAAGGCCCGGACTTCCCGACCGGAGGTGTGATCCTCGGCAGCACACACGATGAGGGCGGGCTGGCCAATGCTTATGGGTCCGGCCGCGGGCGGGTCACCGTCCAGGCCCGCGCCCATGTGGAAGAGATGGCCCGCGGCCGCCAGCGGATCATCATCACCGAGCTGCCCTACATGACCAACAAGACCTCGCTGATCGAGCGGATCGCCAAGCTGGCCCGGGATGGCGACCTGGAAGGCATCAGCGATCTGCGGGACGAGAGCGACCGCCAGGGGATGCGGATCGTGATCGAGTTGAGCAAGAACGCCGATACCGAAAAGACCCTGGAAGGGCTGTACAAGCGCACCCAGATGCAGAATACGTTCAGCATCATTATGCTGGCGCTGGTGGATGGCGAGCCGCGCCTGCTCAGCCTGAAGAACGCCCTGATGGTCTATATCCGCCACCGGCTGGAGATCATCAAGCGCCGCAGCGAGTATGACCTCGACCGGGCACAGAAGCGGCTGCATATCCTGGAAGGACTGCGGATCGCGCTCGACCATCTGGACGAAGTCATTGATCTGATCAGACGATCGCGCACGGCAGAGAGCGCCCATGCCAATCTGATGAAAACCTATAAACTCAGCGATGAGCAGACCACCGCGATCCTGGATATGCCGTTGCGCCGTCTGGCCGCGCTGGAACGCAAAAAGATCGAGGACGAATATCGCGAGGTCCAGAAGCTGATCCGCGATCTGGAAGGGCTGCTGAAATCACCCAAGCGGATGCGCACGGTGGTGGGGGAAGAACTGACCGCCATCAAAGAGAAATTTGGCGACCGCCGGCGCACGCAGATCGTCGAATTGGCCGAAGGCGCTAAATTGAGGGATATGCTGACTGCCAGTGACCTGGTGCCGGAACACCAGACGTGGGTCAACCTGGATGCTGAGGGACGAATCTCGCGCACGCCGGAAGGCAAGGATGCCCGCCTGTGGGGCAGCACGGCAGCCCGGCTGGTGCTGGAGGGCAATACCCGCGATACACTGTATCTCGTCTCTGCCAGCGGGGAAACGGCCGCAGTGGCGATGCACGCCATCCCGGAGGCCGAACTGGCCGACCAGGGCGCCAAAGTGGCGTCTGTCTCGCCGTTCACCAATGGCTCCAAAGTGACGGCGATGTTCAGCCTGCCGCCGGAGGCGCTGCAGCGCGAGGACTGGTATGTGATGACGGTCTCGCGGCAGGGGCTGGTGAAGAAGACCAGCCTGAGCGAACTACCCGGCCCGGCGGCCCAGACCTTTGAACTGGCCCGCACCAAGGATGATGATGAGATCGGCTGGGTGCTGATCACCAGCGGGCAGGACGAGATCATGCTGGCGGCCTCCAGCGGGATGGTGATCCGCTTCTCGGAAGAAGAGGTCCGGCCGATGGGCTTGCTGGCGGCGGGCGTGAATGGAATCAAGCTGAAAGGGGATGAAGAAGTCGTCGGCGCGGTGGTATTCACCCCGGCCTATGAGGTCTTCCTGCTGACCAGCGGAGGGATCGCCAAGCGTGTGCAGGCTGACCAGTTCCCGACCCAGGGACGCTACGGCCAGGGCGTGATCGGCTGGAAACTGGGCGCAGACGAACGTCTGGTGGGGATCGCCCAGAACAAACCGAATTTTGAGGTCGGGGTGCACCTGGCCCGGCTGGCGGCCAAGCGCATCCGGCTGGATGATGCCAAGATCCGCACCCGGCCGGCGAGCGGCAATTCGGTGATCGATAACCTGAAAGAGGGCGTCACCTGGCTGACGGTGCCGTGGTCGGTGCCGGACGGGGTGCTGGGTGAGGGTGCGGCCAGCAGGCGCACTCGCCCGGAACCGCCGAAGGAAGAACCGCCAAAGGAGAAATCTGAGCCCAAGGCCGAGCAGATCGCCATGGACCTGGATGCCAAGGCTGAGAAGACCCGGGCGCGCAAGGCGGCGACGAGAAAGCCGGCGGCGAAAAAGACGACGACGCGGAAGACGACGAAGAAGAAAAAGTGAATCGTGATCGGTAATTAGTGATTTGGGAAGCGGCGCAGAAGTGCGCCGCTTTTAGCTCCGGAGGGTCGGGATTTTAGGCTGCGTCTGTACCCGCCAAGCCCAGGTCCCCGGCGATGCCCTGCATGGCGGTGAGCACGTTGCCAACGTGCTCCCACTTCTCCACCCCAAAGTCCTCGATGGCGTGGTCCATCTCCTCCCGGTCCGCTCCGGCGGCGAAGGTGGGGACTTTCCATTTCTTCTTCACCGAACTGACCTCGACATCCAGGATCGATTTTGACGGCCGCACCAGGGCGGTGGCGGTGATCAGGCCGGTCAGTTCGTCACAGGCGGCCAGGGCTTTGCGCAGGGGGGTGTTGCGGGGCACGCCGGTGTGGTCGGCATGGCTGAGGATGTCCTCGATCATGGCTTCGTCCACGCCGCGCTGGCGCAGGATCTCTGAACCTTTCTGCGGGTGGCGCTCCAGGTCGGGGTGGATCTCCCAGTCAAAATCGTGCAGCAGGGCGGTGATGCCCCAACGGTCTTCGTCCTCGCCAAACTTGCGGGCATACCAGCGCACGGCGGCTTCCACTGCCAGCATGTGCCGGACGAGGTTTTCGTTCTGAACATGTTCGCGTACGATCGCAAGGGCGGTTGGTCGGTTAATCATGGTGAGTCTCTCCCTGGGCATAACTGGCATATTCACTCGTGTCGGGTGTCTGGATGTACAGGTCCTGGAAGGCCAGGATGGTGGCCAGGGTCTCACGGATGTTCCAGGCGATCCACGAGCCCCGCCAGTAGCGGCCGTGATATGCCGCCACTCCGGAAGCCTCGATGCCGAGGGCGCGGCACAGAAACAGGGTGCGCGGTAGGTGGAAGGGCTGGGTGACGAAGACCGCCTCTTCGAGACCTAACAAGTTGAGCGAATTATAGCAGGTGGCATAGGTGCGGATGCCGCCGTCATCCAGCAGAATGTCCGCTTCCGGGACGCCCAGGGAAATGGCGTACTCACGCATGATGGCCGGTTCCGGGTCCCGGCCGCTCATCACCAGGGTTTGCACCTTGCCGGCCAGATAGAGGTCAACTCCGCGCTCGATGCGGTGGCGCAGCACGGCGGAAGGCCGCCCGTTGATCGTCTCGGCAGCCAGCACCACACCGTATTCCGTCTCGGGCAGATCGTCGAGGCTGTAGGTGTGGGGGACGGCCGCCAGGGTGGTGATGATGCGGGGGAGGAAGACCAGAAAGACGATGATCGATCCCCAGCGCAACAGGCGGGTGAAACAGGATGTACGTTTGGTCATGCGGGCGATTGTAACATCAAAAAAGCCCCGGCTGTTTGTACAGCCGGGGCGCGTAGACCGTTCCGATTAGATCACACGTACCGCTCGCGGATCTCGGCGCTGACGTAATCCAGGATCGCCACGGTCACGGCGATGAACCACATGGCGATGCCGGTGGCCTTGAAGTCCGTCTTGCTGATCCACTGGGAGATCAGGTAACCGATACCGCCGCCGCCGACAAAGCCAATGATGGTGGACATGCGGATGTTGATATCCCAGCGGTAGATCGTGAAGGACACGAACGGCGGGATGATCTGCGGGACGACCGCATACATCACAGTCTGGGTCCAGTTAGCGCCGGTGGCCTGGACGGCTTCAATCGGCCCGGAATCGATCGATTCGATCGACTCGGAGTACAGCTTGCCCAGTGCGGCGATCGAGTGGATCGTCAGGGCCAGGATGCCAGCAAACGGCCCCAAACCGACGATGATCACGAAGATGATCGCCCAGATCAGCGGTTCGATCGAGCGCACCAGATTGAGCACCATCCGGACGAGGTAGTAGATCACCAACGTTATCCGAGTCCCGGACATTAGGTTTCGGGCTGCCAGGAAACTGAACGGGATCGCCAAGATGATGCCGAACAGGGTCGCCATCATGCCGATGAAGATGGTTTCGATCATTTTCTCGACTGCCAGCTTCAGTTCCAGACTGGGCTCAGGTTTTCCGGTGCTGGAGACCTGCTGGGCGATGATCGTCCAGTCCTGCGCACCGATCGTGGTCGGCGGCACCAGCCGGTAAGGCAAAGTGATATCAACCTCAAACTCGCCATTCTCATCGGCCGGGAAGAACATAAACTCGCCTGCCTCGCGGTGGGTAAAGACCTGTTTGAGGGGATCGTTCCACAGGATGCGGACCTCTGCATTCGGCAGTAAGCCATAGCCGCGCAGTGTGATCGGGGTGCCACGGCTGCCATCTACCTCGCCAAGGTCACCGCAGTTGGGAGTGATCTCCAGGTAGGCTTCGTCTCCCTCGCGGGGCGGTTGGGGCGGGGTATCGTCGGTACAGGGGACCCAGAGGATCGCCCGGGCTTCCAGGTATTCTTCGGGGGTGGTGATCGCCCGAGACCAGGGCCAGGCAATCGAATTGACCTGGCTCTCGGCATCATCTATCTGGGTGACCAGCGCCACCAGGTCGACCTGGCCGATCTGCCAGCCGAGGCTGAAATAGACGACGATCAGGATCAGGAAAAGTCCCACAGCGCGTCCGACCGGCCGCTTGGCGGAAAGATAGGCATCGACGATGATCCAGATCCACAGCACGATCGTGGCGAGGGTCAGGAACAGCAGCACAGGCTGCAGGCGGATGCCCTTGGTGAAGATATCAACAAACCCGACATCCCGCCGAGCGACCAGAATGAAGCGCCAGATCAGCAGCCCTGCAGCGCTGAAAAACCCGATCAGCAGCACCAGGCCGCGGCGGAAATTGCGGGTGAACATTTGCCCCAGACCAGGGATGACCGCAGAGATGATGGCTGCCAGAGTAGGTGATATCCGGCTGGGTTTCAACTCTTCATCGCTGGCGGGTTTCGTCCTTCGTGTGGTTTTCATGTCTGTCTCCCTAAGCTCCGGTGGTGCCTACCAGCTCGCCGACCCGTTCGGCTTCTTCGCCGTAGATGTCCTTGAACTCCTGGTCGGACATGGCCCGGATCTCCTCCCGGGTGCCTTGATAGACGATCTCCCCTTCCTTCAGGCCGATCACCCGGGTGGCATAGCGCTGGACGAGGTCCAGGTAGTGCAGGCTGCACAGGATGGTCATGTCGTCTTCCTGGTTGAGTTTTTCCAGATAGCGAAGGATCGAATGGGCCAGGACCGGGTCGAGGCTGGCGACCGGTTCGTCCGCCAGGATCATCTCCGGCTCCTGCATCAGGGCGCGGGCGATGCCAACGCGCTGCTGCTGGCCGCCGCTGAGTTCATCGGCCCGTTTATGGGCCTGATCCCGGATATTAAGCCGGTCCAGAGCGGTCCATGCCTTTTCCCGGTCAGCGGCGGAAAAACGGCCGATGATGCTTTTCCAGGCTGGGGTGTACCCCAGCCGGCCGGAGAGCACGTTGTTCATCACGCTGGAGCGTTTGACCAGGTTGAAATGCTGGAAGACCATCCCGATCTTCCTTCTGGCCTTGCGCAGATCCTCGCCGGCTAACTTGGCGAGATCAACGCCATTCCAGATGATCTCGCCTTCGGTCGGGTCGATCAACCGGTTGATGCAGCGCAGCAGCGTCGACTTACCGGAACCGCTCAGTCCGATGACGACCAGGAATTCGCCTTCCTCAACGGTGAAGCTGACGTTATGGAGCGCCCTGGTGCCATCATCGTAGATCTTGGTCAGGTTGCGGATCTCAAGCATAGTGTGGACCTCCTAGATGCCGGGGCTGGAGGAGGATGTCCTGCCTGCCCAACGGGGTTTTGGGTTCAAAAAGAGGGGGGGAACGGTTTCCGTTCCCCCCCTCTAGATTATACTACCAACCCCCGGAATTACTCAACCAGGGTGGTGATGTCGAAGCCGCTGGCTTCCAGAACCTGAAGGAAAGGATCGTAGAAGGAGTTGTCCCTCAGCTCGAGCCCGTCCCAGGAGTAGGCGCTGCTCAGCGCTTCGGCGCCAGCCTCAGAGCCGGCCACCGCGATCAGGGCCGGGTTCAGTTGGTCACGCAGTTCCCGCGGGAATTCGGTGGCGTACTGCACGCCGTCGTTGGGGATGTCGGCGGACAGGGCGATCACGTTGACCTGATCCATCACATCCGGGTAGTCCTCTTCAACAGCGGTGCGGGCGTCCACGTAGGTGGCGCCAACTTCGCAGTCGCCGTTCAGGATGCCGATCACGTTCTGCGGGTGACCGCCGGTGTCGATTGTGGTGACTTCGCTCTCGACATCAATGCCCACGGCGCGCATCTCGAGCAGCGGGATGATCCAGGAGGAGGTGGAGAACTCGTCGTCACGGCAGAAGGTCTTGCCGGCGAAATCGGCGATGGTCTCAACACCAGTTTCAGCACCAGCCAGCATCTGGCCGTTGTAGAACGGGCTGCCGAAGCGGACCGCAACCAGTTCAACCTCAACGCAGCCGCGCTGGATGGCGACGACGGTCGAGAAGGTGTTCAGCGCGCCCATGTCAGCCTGTCCGCTGCACAGCGCTTCGATAGCAGCAGCGTTGTTGGTGGCCACGAACGGCTGGACTACCAGGCCGCTCTCTTCGAAGACCATGTCAGCGAAGCTTTCGAAGCCGGTCAGGACGCCTTCAGCCTCCGAAGAGGGGACCAGCACCCAGACGATCGGGTTTTCTTCGGTGCCGAGTTCAGCCTCACCACCACATGCGCTGAGCGCCAGTGCCAGAATGGCCACAACTGCGATCAGCAAAAATGCCTTCTTGTGTTTCATTTCTTCTCCTTTACTCATAGTGATTGGTTCGCATTTGTTAATGCTAGATTAATAATAAATCCTTTGTGCAAATTTTTCAAGGTTGGATATGTTATCAGTGGGTTAAGCCTTAATTAAATATCCCCTTGTAGCCTGGAAGCGCAGACAGTACAATCCGGATATGCAGATCGAAACCTACCAGGATGCACTTGATTATCTGTTCAGTTACGTCGATTTCAGCCTGACCCATCAGGAGCAGATCGCCCCGGAACGGTTTGAGCTGGCCCGGATGTTTGACCTGATGGCGCTGCTGGGGAACCCGCAGGATTCTTTTCCAAGCATCCATATCGCTGGGACGAAGGGCAAAGGTTCGGTGGCGGCGCACTGTGACGCCGCCCTGCGAGCAGCCGGATTGACTACCGGACTATACACCTCGCCGCATCTTCAAGACTTCCGGGAGCGGATCCAGGTGAATAGCCAGCCGATCCCGCAAGCGGACTTCATTGCGGGGATGCGGGCACTGCAAGCCGTTGCGCCGCGCCTGCCCGGCCTGACCTCCTATGAACTGCAAACTGCACTGGCCTTCTGGTATTTTGAACAGGCCGGGGTGGCGTGTGCGGTGGTAGAAGTGGGGATGGGCGGCCGGTTGGATTCGACCAATATCCTCACCCCGCTGGTCTCTGTGATCGCCAATATTTCCTACGACCATACCGCTATCCTCGGAGACACCCTGGCGCTGATCGCGGCGGAAAAGGGCGGGATCATCAAACCCGGTGTACCGGTGGTCTCAGCGCCGCAAGAGGACGAGGCGCTGCAGGTCCTCCGCCGGATCGCGGCGGAGAAGGACAGCCCTTTGATCCTGGTGGGAGAGCAGTATCAGGTCACACCGCTATCTGCCTCTCTGGAGGGACAGACCTTCCGTATGCTGCCTTCGAAGGGCATCCCGGTTGAACTGACCACCCGGCTGCTGGGACCGCACCAGGTGGAGAATGCTTCGGCAGCCTTTGCCGCTTTGCAGGCAGCTGCTGACCGCGGCCTGGCCCTCCCGCTGGAGGCCATCCGGGAGGGTTTTGCCACAGTGCGCTGGCCCGGCCGTTTTGAAGTCTTCCCTGGTCAGCCGCAGATGGTTTTCGACGGCGCCCACAACCGCCACTCTGCCCGGCGGCTGGCACAGACCATCCGGCAATTTTATCCGGAGCAAAAACCGGTGGTCGTTTTCGGCGCTTCGGAGGATAAGGATATCGCCGGGATGTTTGCCGAACTGCTGCCGCTGGCCAGCGGCCTGGTGCTGGTGCAGGCCGGTCATCCCCGGGCGGCGGATGCGGCCCACCTGGCGGAATTGGCCTCCGGTTATGCCCTCAGCGCGGGGGTTGCGGTGGAACCAGGCCAAGCGTTGGCGCAGGCTTGCGCGGCCGCCGGGCCAGATGGACTGGTGCTGGTGACCGGCAGTCTGTACCTGGTCGGAGAACTTCGCAGGGATTTGGATTAATTCTGGGTATAATAGCGGAATATTCGCCAGGAGAGAGTGTGTATGACCGACCAAGACTGGTATTCTCAGATCGAGGGCGACCTGGATACTGAGGAACTGCACCAACGCGCTGAACAGCTCGAGAACATCCCCAATATTGCGCCGGACCCGGATGGCATACTTGTTTGTCCCGTCCTGCCGCTGCGGGAGGTGATCGTCTTTCCACACATGGTGGTCCCGCTTCCGGTGGGCCGTTCGGCTACGATGGTGGCGATCGAGACGGCCGGGCAGCAGGATCAGGTAATGGTGGCTCTGCCGCAGCGCAATCCGCGCAAACATTCCATCCAAAAGAAAGATTTTCTGCCGGTCGGTGTCCTGTCAGCCGTCAGTGAGATGTTTTCGACATCCCACAGTGAGAATCTGGTTGTCGTCCAGGGCCGCTACCGGGTGGAGATCGTTGAAATGTTCCGGGAGGACTCGGTGCTGTATGCCCGGGCCCGCGTGATCGAGGAGCGTGCCCGTCCGACCCAGCAGGACTCCGCCCTGATGCGAAACCTGATGCGTCTGTTCAAACGGTATGCCGAACTGACCCGTACGATCCCGGATGAAGCCCTGAATTACCTGATGCAGATCGACGAGCCGGGCTGGCTGGCCGATATGCTGACGAATTCATTCTCCGTTCACCTCGACGACCGGCACAAGCTGCTGCTCAGCCTGGATCCCTCCGACCGGTTGGAACAGGTCAACAGCCTGCTGATCCGCGAACTGGGTGTGCTGGAGATCGAGGACGAGCTGCATGCCAAGGTGCAGGATGAGGTCGAGCGCGGCCAACGGGAGAATTACCTGCGCGAGCAAATGCGGGTGATCCAGCGCGAACTGGGCGAACAAGACCCGTGGAGCAAGGAACTGCAGGAACTGCATGCCCGCATCAAGAATGCCAAGCTCCCCAAAGAGGCTGAAGCAGCCGCCCTGAAAGAATTTGAGCGGCTGTACCAGATGCCCCCGATGTCGCCAGAGGTGGGGGTGATCCGCACCTATGTTGATTGGATCCTCGACCTGCCGTGGACAGAGACATCCGAGGACAACCTGGATGTGCTCAACGCCACCGAGGTGCTGGAAAAGAACCACTTTGGGCTGGAAAAGCCGAAAGACCGGATCCTGGAATCGATCGCCATCCGCAGCCTGAGACCCAACCGGACCCGCCAGCCAATCCTGTGCTTTGTCGGCCCGCCCGGGACCGGCAAGACCACCTTGGGCAAATCGATCGCGGAAGCGCTGGGACGGAAATTTGTGCGCATCTCGCTGGGCGGGGTGCGGGATGAAGCCGAGATGCGCGGTCACCGCCGCACCTATATCGGCGCGCTGCCCGGCCGGATCATCCAGACGATGAAACGCGCCGAGACGCTCAACCCGGTCTTTATCCTGGATGAGGTGGACAAGCTGGGGGTTGGTTTCCGGGGCGACCCGGCTGCCGCCCTGCTAGAGGTGCTGGACCCGGAGCAGAACCAGGAGTTCTCGGATCATTATCTCGAGATCCCCTATGACCTGTCGAAAGTGTTGTTCATCACCACGGCCAACCACCGCAGCGATATTCCTTGGGCGCTGCTCGACCGGATGGAAGTGGTTGAGTTTCCCGGCTATATTGAGGAAGAGAAGGTTGAGATCGCCAAGAAGTTCCTGGTGCCCCGCCAGCTGGATGAAGCCGGACTGGAGGAAGGTGAACTCGCGTTCACCGAAAAGACGATCCGCCGGATCATCAATGAATATACATACGAAGCCGGGGTGCGAAATCTGGAGCGTGAGATTGGTCGGGTGTGCCGCAAGATCGCCCGTCTGAAGGCGGAGAAAAAGAATTTCCCCAGCCGGATTACGGATACAGCCGTGGAGAAATACCTCGGCCCGCCGGAGTTTTCGACCACGGATGTGGAGACGGAAGATCAGATCGGCGTGGCGACCAGCATTGCCTGGACGATGGCCGGTGGCGACATCATGCCGATAGAAGTGGCCCTGACCGAAGGGAAGGGCGGCTTGCAGGTAACCGGCCAGATCGGCGAGGTGATGCAGGAATCTGCCCAGGCAGCCTTGACCTACATGAAATCCCGCGCCCGGGAATTGGGCCTGAAAGCAGAAATATTCGAGAACCTGGATGTGCATATCCATGTCCCGGAAGGCTCGATCCCGAAGGACGGGCCGAGCGCCGGGATCACGCTGGCGACCGCCGTGATCTCCGCATTTACAGGGCGGAAGGTGCGCAAGGATGTCTGCATGACCGGCGAAGTCACGCTGAGGGGACGGGTGCTGGCGATCGGCGGGGTGCGGAATAAAGTGTTGGCGGCACACCGGAATGGCTTGAAGACGGTTGTTATGCCGCTAAAGAACAAGAAAGACCTGGTGGATGTGCCCAAAAAGGTGCAATCCGACCTGAACCTGGTGTTCGTCAGCCACATGGACGAGGTGCTGGAAGTCGCGCTGCATGATGAGCCGGAGAAACGGCCGCGGAAGGAAAAGAAAGAGGGCAAGGCTGAGAAGGCCAAACAGGAAACAGAAAAACCGGCGCCCTCCGGGAGTTCGCAGCCGCGCCAGGAGGATAAGGGCACACCGGTGCAGCCCGGCGCTTGATTCACAGGCTGAAAGCGGTATAATACCCTGCGTTTAACAATCGGAGAGGTGCCAGAGTGGACGAATGGGGCGGTCTCGAAAACCGTTGTGGTCTTAGGACCACCGTGGGTTCGAATCCCACCCTCTCCGCAGAATTGCAGCCTGACCTAACAGCAGGCTGTTCTTTTTTTAATCAAAATGGCACAAGGTGCTCCATCCGGGAATGCGCTCGGTCCCGGATAAGCATTGGCGGGTGGGGGAGTTCTACTGCGCCCAGCCAGGCACTTGCTCCCCGCCCGGGATGATACTCTTTCAATGCCGGTCCAGTTCCATGTTCCCACATCGGCGTTACCTGGCTGATCGCGCTTCAGATCCTGATTTTACAAAAACCCCGATTATGAGTATAATGCCAAAAGCGGACTAATTTAGTCCAGAAAAACCGATTTCTTTTTTCATCCCAAATCCATTCCTCCCCCTTAGTCATTCCTCAGTCCAGGAGGTATTACATGCTGAGATCTAATCGACCAGGCAGGTTAATTTTCCTATTGGTGTTAGCAATATTCTTGATCACGATCGTCATTGCAGTGATATTCTTTTTGCTGATCACCCAGAGTGAACTGCCAACCTTGCCAAATGTGTCAATCTCTAGCCCATTTCCGGATTCGGTCATCGTGCTTGAAGATCCGGTGATCGTGCGCGGCAGTGCGAGTGATCCGAATGGGATCGCATCTATTGAGTTCTGGGTGAATGGAACTCTGATCGGTGAACAGGTCAATCCGGATCCACAACCAGATGAAGAATTCCTGGCCAGCCAATCCTTCCGACCGTCCGAGATCGGCAGCTATACCATCTTTCTGCGGGCCGCGGATGCCGAAGGATATTCGAACGAATCCGTACCGCTGGTGCTGGAAGCGGTGACCTACGAACCGCCAGGCGTGATGGATATTGAAGTCCTGGCGGATGAAGACGACACGCTTGAGAGCCTGGCGGAGGAGTACGGCACAGATCCTGGTGAACTGGACGAACTCAACCCTGGGGGGATCACGCCGGGCAGTTTGGTGACTGTACGGGTGCCAGCCGGCCAATCGGCGCCGGAAGGGGATGAGGAACAGGATGATACGGTCCCGCCGGTCGGGACCCAACCGCCAGGCCAAACCCCGGGTAGCGGTGGATCGACATTGACGCCGATCTCGCTGCCCGGCTGGGTGAGTGTGATCCCGGCATCTGTGGATCCAAGCCTGATCTGTAAGATTGCCCCGGGGATTTGTAATCTGCGCAGCACAGGTGGGATCGCACCGGTAGTTCCGCCAGTGCCTCAAGTGGATTCCAACAGCTCATCCTGCGAGGTCAGACTCGCGTGGGTGGACGATAATGAGGATGAAGCGGGCTTCCGGATCTATCGCAAGAATCTTTCTAGCGGCATCCAGATTGAGGTGGAAGAGCTGGGCGATCTGGATGGCAGTGGTCAAACAGCAGTGTATGTGGATACCCCGGTGGACACCGGACAGTACCGCTATCTGATCTCCGCATTCAATGCTGGCGGTGAATCCTTCAGCGGGGCATCTGAGATCGTGGAAGTTGACTGCCCCCTGGAGCTCGCGAATGCCAGCGCGGTCGAAATCGGGATGGCGGAAATGAGCACGGCCCAGCAGTATGACCGGTTGTACTGTTACATGTCGTTCATGGGACAACCGTATCAGCGTTTCCCGGCGGGTCAGAATAACTTCATCCAGCCCGGGGATGAAGCCATTGACCTGGCGGCTTTCTTCGGATTCGACGGCAGCCGGCGATTGGTGCTGCCATCGGAGGAACCGTTGACCTTTGAAGGAGAGTGCTGGGGGTGGCAGGGAGGAAATTTGTCCAACCTGGGTAGTTTCATCCGTTCTCACCCACCGGAAGATTGGAATGGACAAGTGTACGCGGCGGGACCAGATACAGGCACCTACGCACTTGCTTACCGATTGCAGGGGTTGGCAAATAACCAGACGCGCTCCGGCCATCTGGAATCATTCCTGATCCCAGTTCCCACCAACTTGAGGGCTGTCGAATTCAGGCATGAGTGCAGCGACACCCGGGGATGCTACTCGATCGTTGAGCCATCCTTGATGTGGGACTATGATGACAGCATCGAGCTTCCGGAAGGGCAGAGCCTGGCCGGGTTCTATGTGTACCGGCGTTTGCCATCTGAAACCAGGGACAGGCTGTTCTTTGAGAACTTGCCTTATCTGGAAGAGTACAATCCGTATGTGAATAACACCGCGCCCCTGATGGGGAATTGTGAATCAACGGCAACGTACTATGTGACCACCGTCAGCCGGGGGGTGTATGGAGAGATCGAATCTCCGCCCAGTGAAGATTTTCACTACAACACCCCATGCCAGATCGCACTGGAGATCACCATGGAGACTCTGGAAACCGGCAATCTGAAGGATGGCGTGCTGAACAATAAACTTGAGGCTTATGGTTTTCTTTCGTTCCTGCTAAAGAGTGGTGAAACCGAGGATCATGGTTATACCGTAGAATGGAATGGGCATCCAAATATTCCCATGGGAACCTGGTGCAAGGACTGTTACGGGGATCCTGAACCTGAGCTGTATATTGCTCCCCCGCCTTATACAACTGTCTTGGAACAGGATCGCACCTATCATTGGGAAGACTTTTGGCTGGGAATTGATCAGTACGAGAATGGCGAAGGCTACTACTTCTTTAATCGTAATCCCGAGGCTGATTTTGGGAAAAACCAGAATGTGTACATCATACCTTTCCGGAACGAATTAGAAAGTCTGAGGATTTGGATCTTGGTTCAAGAGGATGATGGCAGAAGCGGAGATGATCAATGGTGCGACAGGGATATCCTTTACTTGAGCCGCTCCCCTGAGGAATGGCTGGCGCTGGACGAAATTGTATCCGTTTCCTGTGATGAGGATCATGGGGAGGGAACGATCACCCTGAGGATCAGAGGGGTTGAATATGAGGGAGACGAGTAAGATGAGGGATAAAAGAGAACGAGCAAAAGTTTATTGGAGAAGTCTGGTAATCTTAACAATAGTGGGGCTGTCAGTGACAGCCTGTACCTTGCCAATTCAAAGCGCCAGCAATGCCACCATCCGGACCTGGATTGATCAACCTCTGGACGGCTCGGTTTTACCGCTCGGCCCAGTGGAAGTGATCTCTCATGGATCGGCAGCAGACGGCGTAAGTGAAATGGTTCTCCTTGTCAATGGCGACCAGATCCGGGTAGATGCGGCCACCCAGGTCGAGCGGCTCAGCACCTTTTCACAGATCTGGGATCCGGATGAGCCGGGCAGTTATACCCTGATCGTCATGGCGCGCACGGCTGCTGGCGCTGAAGTCCGCTCACAGCCTGTCCGGGTCAGGATCGGTGGCGAGGTTGAAATAGAAGAGCCTCCAACGGAGGAATCGACTGCCATCAGTACACCGGAAGAGGTGACGGCCACCCCCACTCCTACAGAGCCAGGTGAAGCTTGCACAGACAGAATTGACTTCGCTGGTGAAACGATCCCGGATGATACTGTTTTCCTGCCAGGCATGGCCTTCACGAAAAGCTGGACATTGGTGAATGCCGGGACATGCAACTGGACAACTGAGTATGCCCTGACCTTCCTGGCGGGAAATCGGATGGGCGCACCCGCCTCGATAGGTTTCCCACAAGCCGTAGAGCCCGGCGGTGCGATCACGTTCAGCGTAGATATGACGGCACCAAGTCAGAGTGGTGAACACCTGGGTACCTGGATGTTGAGAAATGCCGAAGGTGAGACGTTCGGTTTGGGCGACGATGCCGCTCTGGCCTTTTGGGTCAGCATCATTGTGCAAAGCGCAACACCGACACCCACCGCGACCATGGTGCCGGTTGCTCCCAATGCGCCCAGCGATCTCCAGATCACCAGTTCGGTCTGTGATGGGTCTGGCTTGTCGGTCACCCTGAACTGGACGGATAACTCTGGAAATGAGAGTGGTTTCAGGGTGTATCGTGACGGTGGTCTGATCGCGACCCTGGGTGCGAATGTCACCACCTACGATGATGATGCCCCGCATAAGAACTCGGCATACACTTATGCGGTTGAGGCATACAATGGCGCAGGAACTTCGGCTCAGGATACGGTCAACTCCCAGATCTGCCCGGTCCCTTGACCTGTCTGCACCACAACAAACAGGGACGCACTTAAGTGCGTCCCTGTTGCTATTGACGAAGGCTTACTTCTTTATCGGGATGTAGACGTACAAGATCGAAGCGGGGAATTCGGGGTCGAAGGTCTCGTCATAGAGTTCGAAGTCGGGCCCGTCGGCGCGTTTGTAGTCGTTCTCCGGCATCCAGGTGCCGTGGGCGTACTCGTAGGTCTTGTGGATGGTTTCCAATGTACACGGGAAGACGGCATAGGTTTGTGCCGGGATCTCCCAACTGACCATCCCGGTGGGAAGGTCTTTTGTCTGGGAGACCTCAAAGCCGGCCACGTAGCGGAAACTGTTGTCCTCATCCATGTCCCCACACACGCCGTAACATACGTCCGGGTCGGCCTTGTGCGGCAGTGCGTTGATGTGCGGCCAGTCGTTGGCCCACATGGCCGCGATCTCCTGGTTCTCGTTCTTGCCGACGTATTCCATGCCTGCCACAGTAAAAGCAGGCTTTTTCTCGATCTTAACTTGCATGGTCTTGCACTCCTTGTCTTGGGTCGGTTCGGCGGTCAATTCAGGTTTGACCGGGAACAGCACATCAGGTTGAAGTATGCCCTCTGACGAGGCAGAGTCGATCCAGGCCAACTGTGTCTCGATCTGAGCCAGCCGGGCCCGGCTGACTTCGATCTCCTCCAGCAGTTCCGTCCGTTTCAGCCGCAGCATAGTCCTGAGCTGCGGCATGGTCAGGTCTTCCTGCAGGATGGTCAGGATCTGCTCAAGCGAGAAGCCCAGGTCTTTGAGGGTCAGGATGCGCTTCAGGTCGGGGACCTGGTCCGCGCGGTAGTAGCGGTACCCGCTGAAGCGGTCCTTCCAGGCAGGCTTGAGCAAACCAAGCCTGTCGTAATGGTGGAGTGTCTTGACGGACACTTCTGTTTGTTGGGCGAACTCGCCGATCTTGAGCATTTTTTTGTCCCTTGTGCTGTTTTTTCAGGGTGCTATTGGCCAACAGCATTCAGATTGTACACCCTCCCGCAAGGGGAGAGTCAAGAGCTTGTTGGAAAAATTGTTCTACTTTTTAGTTTTCCGGATCAAATTAATAATAATTAATATCGGTTTAGAAAAAGACTGGTTTTTTAGTAAATTGTTGCAAATTATTTTAAATAGGTTTAATATAAAATCTAATTTATAGATCCGATTAAGTTTCGCAGGAGATCGATAATGAGCAATCCCAACATGGAAAAACGGAGCGGGCCGGGCGGCATGCGCGGCTTTCTGATCGTCTGGCTAGGCCAGATCGTGTCGGTGCTGGCTTCCGGTATGACCCAGTTTGCGCTGACCCTGTGGGTGTACGAGCAGACCGGGAGTGCCATGGCTCTGGCCGGGATGCAGGTGGCCTTTATCACGCCTTTCCTGCTGATGTCACCGATCGCGGGCGTGTGGGTGGACCGCTACGACCGCAAACTGATGATGATGGTCAGTGATGTGGTCGCGGGGATCGGCAGCCTGGTCGTGTTCGTGGCCTTCAGCCTGGGGGTGCTGGAGTTCTGGCACCTGTACCTGGTCAGCGCACTGATTGGGATCGGCAACACCTTCCAATGGCCGGCTTATTCGGCTGCAATCAGTACGATGGTGCCGAAGGAGCAGTACGGCCGGGCGAACGGGCTGATGTCCGTGATGGAAGCCGGTCCCGGCGTGTTTGCGCCGATCCTGGCCGGAGCGCTGCTGCCCTTGATCGGATTCAACGGGATCCTGCTGATCGATATGGTCACTTTCCTGTTCGCCATCGGCGCGTTGTTGGTGGTCTATATCCCCTCCCCGGAGAAAACCGTGGAAGGTCAGAAGGCTGGCGGGAACATCTGGCGGGAGGCCTGGTATGGCTTCCAGTATATTTTTGAGCGCCGCAGCCTGCTTGGGCTGCAGTTGATCTTCCTGTTCGGCAACCTGTTCAGCGGGATGGTCTTTACCCTGATGGCCCCGATGATCCTGGCCCGCACAAATACCAATGAATTGGTCTTCGGCACCGTGCAGTCTGTGATGGCGATCGGAGGGCTTGCCGGCGGCATTCTGATGAGCGTGTGGGGTGGCTTTAAACGCCGGGTGCACGGTGTGCTATTGGGCTGGATGTTCTCATCTTACTTTGGCGCGGTGCTGATGGGGATCGGTCAGAGCCTGACGTTGTGGATCCCGGCCGGGATCCTGATCACCGTATTTGCCGCGCTGATCAATACTTCCAACCAGGCGATTTGGCAGTCCAAGGTGGCACCGGATATCCAGGGAAGGGTGTTTTCTGCCCGGCGGTTGATCGCCTGGACCACCCAGCCAATCGCGCCATTGATCGCCGGCGCGCTGGCCGACTTTGTGATGGAACCGGCGATGGCCGCCGGCGGCAGCCTGACCGGCATCTTCAGCGGGCTGGTGGGCAGCGGCCCGGGTGTCGGGATGGGCTTGCTGATGGTCTTCTGTGGGTTGGCTGCCGGCACCGTCGGACTGAGCGGGTACTTTATCCCGGGAATCCGCAATGCGGAGGACCTGCTGCCCGACCACGACCAGTTGGAAAAGGTCAAGGCGGGAGAGGCGGCGGTTGAACCAGCCTGAACCATGCGTTAGCAGAAAACAGCAGGGCGTACGCAGTATGTGCGCCCTGTTTTTCTTTTCACAATCGTAGAACAAATGTTTGACAATATTGACCCGATTTGTTAGAATATGGCGGCAACCCCATCTTAACCCCGGACCGCCACATCACCGAGCTTTTTCGTTTCTATAACCTGTTGGGCCACTTTCGGGGAGACCTGTTCAGGAGGATCGCATGAGCAAAGTACGGATTCTGGTAGGCACTCGCAAAGGCGGCTTTATCCTGACCTCGGATGAGGGCCGGAAGAAATGGTCGGTCGAGGGGCCGCTGTTCCCGGGCTGGGAGCTGTTCCATATCAAAGGTTCACCGGCCGATCCGGACCGGATCTACGCGGCGCAGTCCACCGGCTGGTTTGGTCAGGTGATCCAGCGCTCGGACGATGGCGGCAAGAGCTGGGAACCGGTCGGCAACGAGTTCCAGTACGAGGGCGACCCCGGCACTCATATGGATTTCTCGGGCAACCAGCACCCCTGGGAGTTTTCCCGGGTGTGGTACATGGAACCTTCCCCCCACGACCGTGATCTGGTGTACGCTGGCGTGGAGGACGCGGCTATCTTTCGTTCGTCGAACGGCGGCCAGAGCTGGGCGGAACTGCCCGGGTTGCGCGAGGCCAAGGGACACCTGTGGCAGCCGGGGGCTGGCGGACTGTGTTTGCACAAGATCGTGATCGACCCGCGCAACCCAAACCGGATCTTCACCGCCATCTCGGCGGCTGGCGTGTTCCGCACCGATGACGGTGGCGAGAACTGGAAACCGGCCACCAACGGGCTGGTCTCGCGCTACGAGATCCCGGAAGAAAAGGCTGATGTCGGGCACTGCGTCCACAATATTGCCATGCACCCATCCAACCCGGATGTGCTCTTCATGCAGAAGCACTGGGATGTGATGCGCACCGACAACGCCGGTGAGGAATGGACCGAGATCAGCGGCAACCTACCCTCCGATTTCGGTTTCCCGATCGTCGTCCACCCGCACGAGCCGGAGACGATCTATGTCGTTCCGATCAAGAGCGATGCCGAACATTATCCCCCGGAAGGCAAACTGCGCGTATACCGCAGCCGCAGCGGCGGCCAGGAATGGGAAGCACTGACCAGCGGCCTGCCGCAGGAGAATTGCTACGTCAACATCCTGCGCACCGCCATGTCGGTGGACACGTTTGACTCTGCCGGGGTGTACTTCGGGACGACCGGCGGCCAGGTGTATGCTTCGGCGGATTCCGGCGATCACTGGACTTCGATCGTGCGCGACCTGCCGGCAGTGCTGTCGGTCGAGGCGCAGGTCCTGCCATGATCCGGGTGATCCTGCCGACGCACCTGTGGCGGCTGGCGAATTCCGGGCGGGAGATCTCGCTGGCGGTGGACGGCCAGCCGACGATTGCCAGCGTGCTGGATGTGCTTGAACGCGAGTACCCGATGCTGCGCGGCACGGTCCGAGATCATGTCACACGCCAGCGGCGGGCTTTCGTCCGGTTTTTCATCTGTGGGGAAGACTGGTCGAACGAGCCGCTCGACCGCCCGCTGCCGGAGGAGATCATCTCCGGGGCAGAGCCGTTCCGGATCATCGGCGCGATGGCAGGAGGTTCAGGATGACTGATTCAAACAAAGAGAACCAATTTGCACCGCTCCCGGAAGGCTTATCCGCACCGGCACGACGGGCATAGGCCGGCGCCGGGATCGAAACATTGGGTGACCTGACCAGGTTCACTTAAAAAGAACTGCTGGCGCTGCACGGGATGGGTCCCAAGGGCATCGAGGTGCTGCTCCCAGCCTTGCAGTCTGCTGGGCTTTCCCTGGCTGATAAGTCTACGTGAGAGGAAATCCGCATGTGCCGCAATATTCGAACACTGTACAACTTTGAGCCGCCAGCCACGGACGGAGAGATCACCGTGGCGGCCTTGCAGTATGTGCGCAAGATCAGCGGCTTTAGCAAGCCCTCGGAGGCTAACCAGCCAGCTTTCGACCTGGCTGTGAGCGAGATCGCAGCCACCTCCGCCCGTCTGCTGGCCGCGCTGGAGACCTCAGCGCCGCGGCGTGATCGAGAAGTGGAAGCCGAGAAGGCCAGAGCGCGGGCGGCCAAACGATTTGGGAGATCCGAATAGGAGACTGTCATGCATCCGCTAAAAACATTTTTATGGTTTGACGACCAGGCAGAGGAAGCCGTAACCCACTACACCGGCATTTTCAAAAACGCCAAGGTCTACGAAGTGGCGCGCTATGGCGAGTCCGGGCCCGGTCTGGCCGGAACGGTGATGACGATCGAATTTGAGATCAACGGGCAGCGCTTTGTGGCACTGAACGGCGGGCCGGTCTTCAGTTTTAATCCCTCGATCTCGTTCGTGGTGGACTGTGATACCCAGGAGGAGATCGATTATTACTGGGAGAAACTCGGCGAGGGTGGCGAATACAGCCAGTGCGGGTGGCTGATGGACAAGTTCGGGTTGTCATGGCAGGTGGTCCCGGTGGCGTTGTATGAACTGACGGGTGGCCCGGACCCGGAAGCGGCGCAGCGGGCAACGGAGGCGATGCTCAAGATGAGCAAGCTGGAGATCGCCGGGCTGCGCGCAGCTTACGAGCAGGGATAGCGTTTGAGCTAAACCACAGATGAACACAGATCAACACAGATGGGGTGGTGGGGTGAGTCTAGCAGGGGGAATCAGGGAAGGCTTTCAACCCGGTTTCGCCAGGGAATTCATTCCCTGGGACTCCCTCACCGCCTTCTCCCAACAAGGGAGAGGGAAAGGGCAGGCCGCTGGTTATTAGGGTGTGAGCCGACTTGCTTCGCAGGTGAGATTTATTTATTCTTTTCCCTCGTCCCCCGGTGACTCGTTACTCAGTAACTGATTTTCCTCAAGTATAATTCGGACACAATAACTCCCAATCAGAGGTGGCATCAATGGCAGCACGGATCGAAAAAGACTCGCTGGGTGAGGTGCGCGTCCCGGAGGGGGCGCTGTGGGGGGCGCAGGCGCAGCGGGCGGTGGAGAATTTCCCGGTCTCCGGGATAAAGCCCTGGCGGGCGTTCATCTGGTCGATGGCGGCGATCAAACGCTGCGCCGCCGAGGTCAACCGCGAGCTGGGCCTGCTGGAGGCTGACAAGGCGGACGCGATCATCCGGGCCGGGGAGGAAGCCATGTCCGGGCATTGGGACGAGCATTTCGTGGTCGATCCGTTTCAAGCCGGGGCCGGCACCAGTCATAATATGAATACCAACGAGGTGCTGGCCAACCGGGCGACTCAGATCCTGGGCGGCGGGCTGGGCGAGTACCGGGTCAATCCGAATGACCATGTCAACATGGCGCAGTCGACCAATGACACCATCCCGACCGCCATCCGGCTGGGGGCGCTGTGGCGGCTGGATGAACTGCTGGCGGTGGTGGACGGGTTGGCGGACGCGCTGGATGCCAAAGCGGCCGAATTTGACGGGATTGTCAAGTCCGGGCGGACGCATTTACAGGATGCTGTCCCGGTGCGGCTGGGGCAGGAATTTGGGGCTTATGCGCTGGCGGTACGGCGGGATGGCGAGCGCATCCGCCGGGCGGGGGAGGGTCTGCGCCGGCTGGGGATTGGCGGGACGGCCACCGGCAGCGGGCTGAATGCCCACCCAGAGTATCACGCCCGGATGGTGGCCGCCCTGTCGCGGGTCACCGGGTTGGAACTGCGCGAATCCGATAATCTGTTCGAAAGCATGCAGTCGATGGCCGATGCGGCCGATTTCTCCGCTTCCTTGCGGACGCTGGCACTGACCATCACCCGGATCGCCAACGACATCCGCTTGCTGGCCTCCGGCCCGGCCACCGGCCTGGACGAGATCCGCCTGCCGGCGGTACAGCCGGGGTCGAGCATCATGCCGGGGAAGGTCAACCCGGTGCTGGCCGAGATGACCAATATGGCGATGTATCATGTGATCGGCAACGACACGACCGTAGCCCTGGCTTCGCAGGCTGGCCAGCTGGAATTGAACGTAATGATGCCGATCATCGCCCATAACCTGTTCGAGATGATGCAGGTCGTGATCGGTTCGCTCACGGCATTTTCCGACAAATGTGTGGTGGGGATCACCGCCAATCAAGCGCAGGCCGAGGGCTGGCTGGCGCGTAACGCGATCGTCGTGACGGCGCTGAACCCGGTGATCGGCTATCAGGCCGGGGCTGCGCTGGTCAAGGAAGCGCTGGGGCAGGGTGTGCCCATCCGGGACCTGGCGGTGGAGAAAGCCCGGGCTGGCGCTTTGCAGCATGTCAGCGAAGGACGTCCGGTGACCGCCGAAGAGGTGGAGGCAGCGCTCAGTGATTTGCGTAAATTAACCGAAGGTGGGATCGTTAAATAAAACCTTTTAAACCACAGATGAACACAGATAAACACGGATGGGGTGGGTTTCAGATCGCGCTGGAATTGGTGCCGGCCATCCAGTTTTATTTACCAATCCCTCTGAGATAATCCTTACCAACTGGGAAAACCTGCATTGATTGATCCCACGTCAGGGTCCATCTGTGTTTATCTGTGGTTAAACTGAATTTTTCACAGACATCACAAAACTTTGCTCACAACAAGAACCGCCGCAGTCCCGCGATCAGCAAGGTCATGACACCCCAGGTGGCGTAACCCGCCAGCAGCACCTTCCCCACCGGCGCACCGGTGCGGGCGACCAACCAGGCGGCCACGATGAACCCAACGGTCGGGATGATCCCGGTGAAAGTGCCTGCAGTGAACTCTGTGAGAGCGAGTTTATCGTCCTTGGATGCGCTGGCCACGATCCAGATGCCCAGGGGCACGCTCAGCGGCATGGTAGCGGTGATGGCGGCAAAGACGCGGCTTTGTTTTTGCAGTACTGCGATCAGGATGATCACAACGATCGAGATCGCGACGGGCAGGATGTCCTGGGTTTTCATATTGTCTCCTGGAGCGGCGGTTAAGGTTTAATTTTCTGTCAGGAAGATCTTTGGTTCATGCAGCCGGGTGGTCAGCAGCAGACAGCCAGCCAGCAGCCCGATCATCACGACCAGCGGGGCGGTCATTGAGCCGGTATCAGGGGATTTAAAGGCATCGAGACTCAAAATCAAGGCAATCCCGGATACCTGGCCCATTAACAGGAGCATCCCGTTCGAGGTGCCTTCCGGCGTGGGGTGGGTCAGTTCCGCCCCGTACTGGAAGCCAATCGGTCCGGCGCTGAGCAGGAAGAAGCCGAAAATGAAGGACGAGATCATCATCAGCCAGTAGCTGGGGGCAAAGGTGATCCCAACCAGACCCAGGGTGGCGCCAGCCACAGCCAGGATGAGGTAGGGTACGCGTTTTCGGACACGGTCCGAAAGGATCGGAATGACCAGCGCGCCGAGGATCCCGCCGAAGATCATCAACCCGCCCATGTTGCCGGCCTGAATGATCGAGAAGCCGCGCGGCCGGACGATATCCTCGATCCAGGTGGTGACCGAGTTGAAGATCCCCAGGCCGACGAAAAAGACCAGCATGAGCAGGATGAAATCCCGGATGCGGAGGGATTCCTTCATGCCGTCAAAGACCAGCGAACGTTTTTCCTGCTCCGGGGGGCAGGGGGGCGTTGGCGGACGCTCCCGAACGAGCACGAAGAACACGACAGCGGCGACCATCGCCACTACGCCGTAAATCAGCAGCATCCCATCGATCCGGGAACGGAGTGTCAGGTAGGGGGTCAGCACCAAGGCGGTGAGGATCCCGAGATAGGAAGCCAGGGAACCCAGGCCGGCGGCGGTAGCCCGGTCCTCAGCTGGGAACCAGCGGGCGGCCACGGTGGTGGTGGCGTTGAGCAGGAAGGGCTGGCCGATAGCGATCCCGATCTGGGTGATGAGCACAAAGGTGTAATCCGATGCGAAACCGCGCAGCAAGCCGAAGATGCCGGTCAGGGCAGCGCCGATGCCGACGGCAACCCGAATGCCGTAGGTGTCGATCGCCCAGGAGGCGGGGATGGAGAAAACGATGAAGACGGCCATAAAACTCAATGAGAGCAGGCCAATGCCCAGATCGTCGACACCGTAATAGGCGGCAGCGGTGCTGGTGATCGGGGCGAAAGAGATCCACAAAAGCTGGTTGGCGGCCAGGATGAACATGAAGGCGGCCAGCACAACCCAGCGATACCCATAGACCTGATAACTCGTTTTTTCATTCAAAATGACACTCCTGCGATCTGGTTGCTTAATAAATGCTGCTAATTGTAACCCCGAGAATGGCGTTCGTTTCTCGAGACTATTTGGTTTTGATCTTGCCGAGCAGCAGCGTGCCCGCCAGCGCGGTCATGGCGGCCAGGGTGAAGACCACCGGATAGCCGAGGTATTCTCGGGGCTGGAAGTTGTTGATCAGGTCGATCAGCGGCCCGGCCAGCCGGGCGCTGGCCCCGGCACCGGCTGTCGCCAGGTTGGATAGACCCATGTATTTGCCGGCTTCGGCTTCGGGGATCAGGTCGGTGGCCAACGCCCAGTTGACGCTGAGGAAGATCCCGGTGGCCATCCCGATGATCCCGCCGACCAGATACAGCATGGTCACATCCTGGACAAAGACCAGCAGGACGATCCCCACGGAGGCCAGACCGCCGCCAAAGATATTCAGAGTTTTCCGTCCAAAGCAGTCTGAGAGCCAGCCAGCGGGGAAGACCAGCAGTGTCAGGGTGACACCGATGGCAGCCATCAGATTGCCGGTCACCTCGGCTGCATTTGGGATCCCCAGCCGGTCGCGGATAAAGTATTGGGCGAATCCCTGGACGGCGTAGATCCCCAGCAGGATCAGGAACCGTGAGGATAAGAGCCGGGCATAGTCAGGATATTGCTTCCGGTCGAGACGGAGGAAATCGAGCGTGGGAGAGGATTCGGGGCGGTCGCTGGTTTCCGGCTGGGGTACCGGCCGGGATTCCGGAGTGCCGACCAGGGTGATGGCGGTGCTGACCGCCAGTACCGCCGCGATGATGGCGATCGCCAAGGCCGGGTTACCGCTGCCCATCAACTGACCGGCAACCAGAGAGGTAACGACCAACCCGCCCATGTCGAATAAATTTTTGATCCCGGAAGCAAAACCGCGCCGCTCAGGCGGGACGAGGTCCGGGATCAGTCCCTGGGCAGGTCCCTGGGCGGTGTTCATGGCGATCTGCAGGAGCAGGTAAGCGGCCGCGATCCCGATGAACCACATGCTGGAGGCCGCCATCCCGGCCAGGAACAGCAGGGCAACCAGCGTACCGGCCAGCATCCAGGGACGCCGCCGCCCCCATTTCGCACCGTGCCGGTCGGAGAGCGAACCTGCCAGCGGCTGTATGATCATGGCGATCACCAGGCCGAAGAAGGTCAGGATGCCGAGGTAAGTGTTTTTCTGGGTTTCTGGCACGAGGCCAAGCAGCATGGCTGGCAAAATGATCGGGTGCAGTCCGTTCCAGACAAAGGCCAAACCGAACCAATAGATATTCATTAGGAAATAGGTTCTGATTTTCACCACACAGTCCTCCGCTGAAAGGTAAAATTGCGCCAATGATAGCACAGAAGCCAGGTATGACCCTGCGGCCCAATTACCGGATACCCCCGCGCCTTGCGTTACAGGCAGGCGGTGCGGTTTTGCTCGGCCGCCCGCGCTCCGTGCTGGCTGATTCGCTGGCGGCGGTAGCCGATGGCCGGCCAGAAATTGAGTTTTTGGGCCTGGAGCAGATCCCCTCGCGCGCGGGTTGTCTCGTTGTTTGTAACCATTACAGCCGTTCCGGATTTGGGGCCTGGTGGATCGGGTTGGGGATCAGCGCGGCATTTGGGGTCCGCCGGGACCCGGATGTAGAGGCGGATATCCATTGGGTGATGACCTCTGCCTGGACATTCCCGGATGAGCGGTGGAAAAATGCACTGGTCACGCCGCTGACCCGAGTGTTGTTCTCCCGTGTGGCCGCCTGCTACGGTTTTATCATTATGCCGCCGATGCCCCCGGCTCCGCACGAGGTGGGGGAGAGAGCCATGGCGGTGCTGCGCGCCATTCGGCTGGCGAAGGGCGAGGGGATTTGTATCGGGTTGGCGCCCGAAGGCCGGGACAATGGTCAGCAGCCCGGCGATCCGCCGGAGGGGGTAGGCGAATTCATCGCGCACCTCTGCAAGGCCGGCTTGGTGGTGCTGCCGGTCGGGGTATCTGAGTCCGGGGAAAAATATGTGATCTCGTTCGGGACGGTGTTCTCACCGGTGATCCCGGAAAAACGGTCAGAACGGGACACTCAGGTTGCCGCACAGGTGATGTCGGCGATAAAAAAACAGCTCCCCTGAGTGCAGAGAAGCTGCTTCTGATGATGGGCGGGGAATCTGCCTAAAGCATATCCTTCAACAACAATTCAATTGCCATGGTGTGGGTGCATTCGCCGCGCCCGATGAAATAATCGCAGTCACATTGCCATTCGCCGTTTTGATACGAGACCTGGTGAGGATTGTTCTTGCCATCGACCTCGACAGTGAGGCTCTTGAATTTGAAGCGTTCCCGCTCCTCGGCGTAGAGTTTGGCTTTCTGGTACTTGCGGATCATTCCGTTGTCCATGTGAGAAATTCTCCTTTTGGTTGTGATAAAAAAAACACGCGCTGGGCGCGTGTTCTAGAGCCTGGTCCTGACTTTATTCGGTTGTGCGGCTGCTATTCGCATAAGATGTGCACCTCCGGTGTGGCATAAGTATAGCGGGTGTTGAGGTGGACGTCAACTATCAGTTTATTTAGCCGGTTTGTGCGCCTCCAGGATCAGAAAATCAGCCTCGGGCTGGTAGAGATTGCCGTAAAACTCACCCCTGGCAGTGACCGTAAACCCGGCCTGCTCCATCTCCTGGATGTAGGCGCTGGCCGGGTCCAGCTGGTGGCGGATCGGGTGGGTGGTGCGCTGAGCCTGTCCGTCCGGCAGCAGGCGATCATAGTGCCAGAAGATGGTGACAGTATCGCTGGCGCTCTCCCAGCTGGAACTGACCTGGACGGGTGTGCCGGTTTCGGGCAGGGTGAAGATCTCCTCGACGCCATCCTCATCGCTGTCGCCCATCTCCGCCAGATCGGCCGGGTTGGGCAGGCTGGCCGCAAAACATCCGCCCGGCGTCAGATGAGCAAAAACCCGGCTCAGCAGAACCCGTCTGCCTTCGGCTGGAAGAGTGCTGTAGGTGTTGCAGGTCAACAGGATCAGCGGGAAGCGCTGTCCGAGGTTGAGGGTGGTCATATCCGCCTGCCAGACGGGTGCGTTTGGGTCCAGTTGCTTCAGGTAGGAAAGCATGGCTGGGGCCAGATCGAGGCCGAAGACCTGGAAGCCCTCTGACCGCAGCAGGGTGAGTACCCGCCCGGTGCCGCAGCCCAGTTCAAGGATCGGCCCGCCACATTCGTCTGCCAGGCTGAGCCAGTAGGGCAGGTCTTCGAGATAGGTGATGTGGTGGTGGTGATAGAGTTCGGGGTCCATCCTGACCGCCTTATAAGATTTGAGAGAGAGGTAATTTGATTCCAGGCTGGTGGCAATCTTACCAGAATAACGATTTGCGCTTTGAAATATCACAAAAATAGTGGATAATGAAAAATGTATTTTAATTGAAAGATTAAAATAACATTAAAAAGAAGGGTGAGATTGGCAATCGATTGATTGACCAGCCGCCATATTTCTAGTAAAATGTGCATTTAAATTTTTAGTCCCCGGCCAGTTAGAGCCAGATGTAGCCAATTTTTGGATGATAACCGGTTCTTACGCCACCAGACAGGTGGGGACGAAAGGAGTGTGAGCCACCAAAAATTACAAATTTTAATGTCCCTTTAATCTTTGAAGAAGAGTAACCAAACCATTTGGAGGAGCAAATGAAGATCAAGAGATATACCCTTTTTTCTCTGCTGCTGATCGTAGTCCTGTTGCTTGCGGCCTGCGGCGGAAACACCACCGATACCGGTGACACTGGCAATACTGGTGACACTGGCAATACTGGTGACACCGGCAATACTGGCAATACCGGTGACACCGGCGATGAAATGATGGAAGAAGATCCGTGGGGTTATATCACCTTTGCCCCGGGCGAATCCATCAAGCTGGCAGTTTCGTCTGCCCTGGCCGGCGGCTATGCGGTCTACGGGCAGGACATGGTCAACGGTGTTGAGCTGGCGATCGAGGACTTTGGCGGCGAGCTGATGGGGTTCCCGATCATCGTTGAAGCCGGTGATGATGGCTGCGAAGGCGCCCCGGCTGTGACAGTGGCCGAGCAGTTCTCGGCTGACCCGGCTGTCCTGGGTGTGATCGGCCCGATGTGTTCCGGTTCAGTTTTCCCGGCCTCAGATATTTATGCCGGGAATAATGTTGTGATGATCACCCCGTCGTCCACCGCAGTTATCATTACCGCCCGCGGTTACCAGAACCTGTTCCGGACTGTGGCGAATGATGACCTGCAAGCGGAAGTAACCGCCGGGTTCCTGGCTGAGGACAAGGGCGTGACCACCCTTGGCATCATGCACGACCAGAGCCTGTACGGTGAAGGCATCGCCCAGGCAATCTCCGACAAGTTTGAGGCTGGCGGTGGGACTGTGACCGCCTTCGAAGGCATCACCCGCGGTGAGACCGATTACAGCGCGGTGATCTCCGAAGTGCTGGCAGGTGAGCCGGAAGCCGTGTACTTTGGCGGTATGGATGCCGAAGGCGCGCTGCTGATCAACCAGCTGCGGGCAGCCGGCTTCGAGGGCATCTTCTTTGGGCCGGATGGGATCAAATCCAAGCCGACGTTCATCGATGCTTCCGGCGGCGCAGCAGAAGGCTCGTTTGCTACCTTTGGTGCGGTTGCCGGTGCGGTTGGCGCTGAGGATTGGGCTACCCGGTTCGCAGAGAAGTACGGCGATCCTGTTGCTTACGGCCCTGGGTCTTACGACTCCGCCACGATCATCCTGCAGGCTGCCGAGAAGGTCGCCTTCCTGGATGCAGATGGCAATCTGAAGATCCCGCGCTTTGCGCTGGCTGAGATGATCCGCGCCACCCCGTATGAAGGTGTGACCGGGGCGCTGCAGTTCACCGAGACCGGTGACCTGGCTAAAGTTTCCATCACCGTCTTTGAAGTTGTGGATGGGGACTTCATTGAGGTCAAGACCGTCGATTTCGGCGAATAGTGGATAAAACTTTTTATCAGTAAGTTGAATAGTGGGGGAGGCAGGCAAATGCCTGCTTCCCCCGAATAGTTGGTGGAAGTATGACTGACCAAAATAACCAGCCGACAACCAGGGGCAGCGTTGCCGAACCGGTTCTCCGCATGGTGAAGAGGTTCGGGTTTTTACTGCTTTTGTTCCTTATCTTGCCGGTGGTTCAAAAAGAAACAGAGGCCCAGGCTGCCGGGATCAGCCCGTTGGTGATCGGGGTGGCCGAGTGGCGGTATGAAGGCGGCGCTGTGCTGGATGTGCAGGCTAATGCCTATGAATCCCTGCTGGCGGAACTGGAACCGTTGGGATTGGAGCAAGTTACGATCGTCAAGATCCCGGCAACGCTTGCCACTGCCATGGATACGGATGCGGTGGCGGCGGAATTTGATGTGGATATGATCCTGTGGGGGTGGTACGATGATGTCGCCGTCCGAAGTTATGTGGACCTGGCGAACGCGACCCAGGAAGACGGATTGACCAACAGCCTGGATGCTTTCCTGCGACACGGCGGTTCGACCCAAGCGATCCGGGTATTGAAGGTGCTAAGTTCCTTCGATTATTACGAAACTGGCTTATACTTTTGTGTACCTCGTTGGACACCATAACCATCTGATCTGATGATTCGAGGTAAGAAAAATGGAATTCGACTTCACTCGCTTCGCGGAACAACTCATCAACGGCCTGACAGTCGGCAGTTTCTATGCCTTGATCGCTCTGGGGTACACAATGGTTTATGGCGTCCTGACCATGATTAACTTTGCTCATGGCGAGATCTTCATGATGGGCGCTTACATAGGGTTATTTTCCCTGAATCGGATGGTCGACGCCGGGCTGTATGAACGTTCGCCGATCACTGCAATTATTCTCACGTTTTTGGCCGGGATGGCTGGAGCGGCTCTCACCGGAGTCACTATTGAGCGGCTGGCTTACCGCCCGCTCCGAAGGGCTGCCCGTCTAGCGCCGCTGATCAGCGCGATCGGTATCTCGATCTTTCTCCAGGAATTTGTCCGCATCCTCCCGGCAATGGGTGAACAGGTGATGGGATTGCGGATCGCCGGCAATCCGATCTTCCCGCCTGGCTGGCAGGAAGCGGTGATAGGTGTGCTGGAGGACTTTGGCGGTGTGCAGGTCAAGACATACCCCGGGATCTTTACAACGGATGGTTTTTACCTCGGCGAAGTCTATGTGACCTACAGCCGGGTGATCATTCTGGTGATCTCAATGTTGACCATGGTCGGGTTGTGGCTGCTGGTGAAGTTCAGCCGGTTGGGGAAGGCCATGCGGGCCGTCTCAGAAGACAAGGATGTTGCTGCCCTGATGGGGATCAATGTCAACCGGGTGATCTCCCAGACGTTCCTGATCGGGTCAGCGCTGGCTGGATTGGCTGGCGTGATGCAAGGAATGTTTTACTTGCAGATCAGAAATACGATGGGATTTGTCCCTGGTATCAAGGCCTTCACGGCCGCCGTATTGGGCGGGATCGGGAATATCCCCGGCGCGATGCTGGGCGGGTACACTCTCGGTCTGGCCGAGGTGATCGGGATCCAGTTCCTGCCGGCGATCTATAAGGATGTAGTCGCATTCGGGCTGCTGGTGCTGATCCTGATCTTTAAACCCACTGGTATCCTGGGCGAAGCACTGACCGAGAAGAAGATGTAGGTGGCGGGATGATCGACGAAGCAAACAAACTTTTCAGCAATCTTACAAGACGTTTTGGCCGTCAAACCGTCATGATCGTCGGGATCCTGCTGGTGATCGGTGTGCTGGTTCTGCCAGTGATCGAATTCCAACGACAGGCGTTCTGGGTCCGGGTGATCGGTTTCACTGGCCTGTATATCATTCTCGGGCTGGGTTTAAATATCGTTGTCGGGTTTGCCGGTCTGCTCGACCTGGGATATGTGGCCTTCTATGCCATCGGTGCCTATACCTACGGCTTGCTGGCTTCGGGCCAATTCGGGATCCACCTTTCGTTCTGGCTGGTGTTGCCGCTGGCGGCATTGCTGGCCGCGCTGGCTGGTGTGCTGCTGGGGATCCCTGTCCTGCGGATGCGCGGGGATTACCTGGCGATTGTCACGCTCGGGTTTGGCGAGATCATCCGGATCCTGTTGAACAATTTACGGGGTTTCACCAATGGTTCGCAAGGAGTGGTCGGGATCGACAAACCGGTCATCTTTGGCTACGTACTGGATTCCGGGATCCACTTTTATTACATGATCTTCATCCTGGTGGCAGTGGTGGCATTTTTCTCCAATCGCCTGAACCATTCACGCATCGGCCGGGCATGGATCGCAATTCGGGAAGATGAAGATGTGGCCGAGATGATGGGGATCAATACCACGCTATATAAGCTGCTCGCGTTCGGCTCCGGTGCTCTGGTAGGCGGTCTGGCGGGGGCGATCTTTTCAGCCTGGCAGGGTTCGATCTTCCCGGATAATTTCAATTTGTTTGTTTCGATCAATGTGCTCTCGCTGATCATCATCGGCGGGATCGGCAGCATTCCCGGAGTGATCGTCGGCGCTTTGGCTCTGATCACACTCCCGGATGTCCTGAGACAATTTTCGGATTACCGCCTGCTGTTGTATGGATTACTGTTGGTGATCATGATGATTGCACGGCCTGAGGGCTTTATACCCTCTCAACGACGAAAACTAGAACTACGAGAGGAGGACCCGCAGCCCGTGACCGACTGACGGACTGCGCATACCACATGTCATCGATCCTTGAGTCCCGCTCTCTGACGAAGAAATTTGGCGGGCTGCTGGCGGTCAACGATTTCAGCCTGGAGGTGCCAGAGGGCTCGATCAGCTGCATCATCGGACCGAACGGCGCCGGTAAGACCACTTTTTTCAATTGTGTGGTCGGTTTTTATCTGCCCGAGGAAGGTGAGATCATTTTCAACGGCAAGCCGATCCAGGGTATGCCGCCGTACAAGATCACCGGCCTGGGCATTTCCCGCACCTACCAAAACATTCGCCTGTTCTCGAATATGACCGCGATCGAGAATATCATTGTTGGCCAACATGCCCACACCAAGGCCACGATGATCGATGCGGTCTTGCATACACCGAAGAACCGCAAAGAGGAGAAGGAGTCGGTTACAGAAGCACAGCGGCTGCTGGAATTTGTGGGATTGTCCGGAGAGGGTGATATCCTGGCCCGGAACCTGCCTTACGGTGCCCAGCGCAGGCTGGAGATCGCCCGTGCCCTGGCGAACAAACCTAAACTGCTCCTGCTGGACGAACCTACGGCTGGGATGAACCCATACGAGAGTGCAGAACTGACCAGCTTTATCAAACGGCTGCGTGACGAACTTGGCACCACGATCTTGTTAATCGAACATGATATGCGTGTGGTGATGAAGATCAGCGAACAGATCACCGTGCTTGATTACGGATCCAAGATTGCAGAAGGAAATGCCAAAGAGATCCAGAGCAATCCTAAAGTGATCGAAGCGTATCTGGGGCGCGGCGCAGCAAGCGGACTTTCTTTGTCCCGCGACTAAGCATACCCGGAGAGGATATGGCACTTCTCGAAGTCAATGATATTCATACTTACTACGGCAACATTCACGCCTTAAAGGGTGTCTCTCTATCTGTGGAAGCGGGTGAGATCGTCTCCCTGATCGGCGCGAATGGTGCTGGGAAAACGACGACCCTGCGGACGATCAGCGGATTGCTGC
Organism: Anaerolineales bacterium; assembly: GCA_020059485.1. Lineage (GTDB taxonomy): Bacteria > Chloroflexota > Anaerolineae > Anaerolineales > UBA11579 > UBA11579. Next base: position 11,262 of record JAGVCA010000017.1, on the reverse strand, counting down.
GGCCCAGACAGGGTTCGATCAAATTTAAAGGGGAGGATCTGGCATCATTCCCCGCGCACGACCTGGTGTACAAGGGTATCTCAATGGTCCCGGAAGGGCGGGGTGTGTTTTCCCGGCTGACGGTGCAGGAGAACCTCGAAATGGGCGCGTACAGCCGGAAAGACAATATTGCCAGTGATCTTGAGCGGATCTTTGGGATTTTCCCGCGGCTGAAGGAGCGCCGCAAACAGGTGGCCGGGACCCTCTCTGGCGGCGAGCAGCAGATGCTGGCTACAGGCCGGGCACTGATGTCACGGCCTTCATTGCTGCTGATGGATGAACCTTCGATGGGTCTGGCGCCGATCCTGGTTGAGGGTATCTTTGATACGATTCAAGAAATTAATCAAGAAGGCACCACGATCTTGCTGGTTGAGCAGAATGCCTTGATGGCGCTGCAGGTAGCCTCCCGCGGTTATGTGCTCCAGACCGGTGAGGTGGTGCTTGAGGACACGGCAGAAAATCTGCGCAAAAATCAGATGGTGCAGAATGCCTACCTGGGGATCCAGTAAGCTCCGGGAGGAATCAGAAATAGAGAAGGCCCCGTGAGGAGCCTTCTTTTTAATATCGGTTGGGACTATTCTTCATCCGGTGCGATCATCCCAGGCTGGACGACCTCGATCAGGTCGCCATGCAGATTGATGCGGACTTTGAATCCCATCATGCCCAGGTAGGCCCGCCCTTCTTCTGGGATGCCGCTGGCCAGCATCTGGTCGAGCTGGTCGCCAATGTTGAGCAGCTGGTTTTCCAGCATGGCCTGACTGAACAGATCATCCTGGCCGAGCATGGTAGCGGCTTGTTTACTGAGTTCGTCCTCGTGGCCTTCGATCATATCGGCCATCACCTTGAGCACGGCCCGGTCGATCTTACCGGCATCAATATGGCGGCGGAAACCGGCATCGTCCACCACATACATCGGGTCGTCACCGACAAAGACGGCATCCACCGGGTTGTCGCCCTCGTCCACCACGAGGCCTGAAAACATGTGTTTCTTCTGCGTCATACTGAATGCTCCTGAGTTAAGGAAATGATACCCTAACAGGCTGGGCGGGACTATTAATTCTATATAAAACCGGCAGGAAAAGTTCAGATGATGCGGACGCGGGTGCCGCTGTTCTCCAGGTATTGCACCTGGTTGTAAGGCTGGACTACAGGTGTGGTCCACAGGTAGACCCAGCGGGCATCCTCGGGCGAGAGGTTGACACAGCCGTGACTGCGGATCCGTCCAAAGCCGTTGTGCCAGTATGCGCCGTGAAAGGCGTAAGACCGCTGCCCATAGTAGCACACCCAGGGCACGCCCGGCAGGTCGTACGAGCCGAAGGTGCGGTCCCAGGGCATCATATGCTGCGAGGCGCGCTTCAGGCCGATCAGGTAATCCCCGGTGGGTGTCTCGTATTTAGGGTTGGTGACGTAATCGCCGGTTGAGATGCTGGTTTCAAACACCAGTTGGTCGGCTTCATAGGCAGCCATGCGCTGCTCTTCCAGGATCACTTCGATGCGTTTATCGCCTGCGGGGACCTCTGGCGAGAGCGGGGCCAACTCCTCGTCCGGGATGAGCCGCAACCGGTTGGCCGGCGCCCAGCGCTCCCGTTCCGGGAATTTGTCGTCGAAGATCCGGTACCAGGCTGTGCCGTCGCGATCCTGCACGACCTTGGTGACCCAGTGGGTCGAGCCGAAGTAGTACCTGTAGAGGCGGACGCTCTCAGTGGAAAAGGTGTCGTAGACATCGACAAAGGGCACGGTCACCTGGGCCAGGCTGCCAGTGAAACGGACTTCGTCTACCGGTTGCTGATACTTGATCTCGACTGGCTGCAAGCCGGAAGCGTGCGCATAGCCCATACCACCGACCCGGCACCATTCCGGGCCAAAGCGCTCGTCGGCTTCTCCCTGAATCTGTTCGGCGATCGGCACGACCATGTCCTGCCACAGCTGGGCCACCTGGCGGGACCGGAACGAGGCCTGCTCGAAGATCCCCAGCGCGCCGTTGACCACCCGGCCCAGGGCGAGCGCGGGGCCCTCCTGAGCGGCTGCCAGGAGGGGGAAATACGCGCTGGTGAAAGCTGCCGCAACGAAAGTGCCACCGTATTTTAGAAAGCCGCGGCGGGAAACCGCTTGGGAACCGATCTTGCCGGTCATTCGTGGACGACCACCCAGGTGCCGACCGAGGAGCGTTCGAAGACCCATTCAGCCTCGTCGGTGCGCATATTGACGCAGCCGTGGCTCATCGGCGTGCCGAAGTTGTTGTGCCAGTAAGTGCCGTGGATGCCGTACCCGCCGTAAAAGTACATCGTGAACGGCACACCGGGGAGGTAGTAGCCCGGGCCGGACATGGTGGTGGAGGTCAATTTGACATATACCTGGTAGTTGCCGGTTACGGTTGGTGTGGCCCATGTCCCGGTGGAAACCGCGAACCGTTTGAGCTCTTCGTCTCCGCGATGCGCGATCAGGGTCTGGGAGGAGAGATCGACCTCGATCCAGAACTCACCGGTTTCGGAAAAATTAGGGAGATTGGCCTGGCTGCCCGTGTCAATGGCTGGCGGTTTGGTGGCGGTCGGTTTCGGGGTGCGTGTCGGCGTAGGCGTAGGGGTTGAGGTAGGTGTGGGCGTGGGGGTCGGGGTAGGCGTAAAGGTAGGTGTTGGCGTGGGGGTCAGCGGGTTGCCGCGCACCGAGAGCCGCAGCGGCTGTTCTTCGGTGGGCAGTAGGTGAGCCGAAGCCGCGATCGTGCGCAATGAGGAGAACCCGCCCAGGTAGGCGGCCAGCAGGATCGCCGCCATCGACAAAGCGCCAAACCAGAACAGCGGCGATTGCTTGCGGCTTACTGCCTGCTGGCGCGGGGCTGCCTGGGAAAAGGCCGGTTGCAAGCCAGCCTCAGCCGTCTGCGGGACCTCGGCAAGGGCTTTTTCTGCCCGCCGCAGGCCGAGAAGGGCATGCTGGTTTTGGGGGTTGCGGAGCAAAGCTTCGCCGAAATAACGGACCGCGCTCTCCGGTTTGGAGAGCGCACCCAGGATCAGCCAGGGGATATCGGAAGATGGGTCTAACCGGGCGGCCTGGCTGGCCCAGCGGCGCGCCTGGTGGTAGTCTCCGGTTTCATAGGCATCCCTCGCGTTGCGGATCGCCTGGCGGAAATTAGGGAGCGGTTCAGTCATGGAAGGGCATCACCCGGGGGAGAGGCATCCTCGTTGCGGATATAGCACAGCAGGCCGTCGGCGATGCCGCGGGCGATCAGGTCGGGCTGCTGGGTGAGGATCACCCGGTCGAGGTTGAGGAAACCGGCCTCGATGATGACGGCGGCGGTGTCGGAATGGACCTCATCGAAGGCGTGGTAACTGGTCATGTCGTCAGTCACGCCGGCATGGTAAGGCAATAGAGTAACTTCGGAATAGCGGCTGAAGACGCATGATACCAGCCGGCTGGCCTTATCCGGGCGGGCTGTGCCCAGCGCCGAGGCGACTTTGAAACCGGTGGCTTCCAGATTGTAGAACACACACGAATCGGCGTGAATGGAGATCAACGCCAGGGCTTTGTAACCGGTCAAGCGCTCGTCGTTCTCTTTGAGCAGGTCGACGTCATAGCCTTCCTCCTGCAGGATCTGCTGGGCGCGGGTGGCGATCTCAAGGTTGACCTCCAGCTCGGTCAGGCCGTCCGGGCAGACTGCGCCGACATCGTCGGGACGTCCCCAGTGGCCGACGACGATGCCGATGCGGGGGCGGGGCCGATTGGTGGGGGTGGGGAAGAATAGGTTGCCTTGCTGGGCCGGGGGAGAGAAGATCTCGCCCAGATTGGAGCCGAGGCCGAAGGTCAGGCCGAGGGGGGTGAAGATGGTGAAGACCGTGGCGATCAGCGCGGCGATAGTGAAGATCCGCAGCAGCGGACGGACGATCCGGACGCGCGGGATGGGGTTGGATTCGGTTGAGTCGGTTACGCTCATGGCAAAGAGTCCCTGTCGAATGTGGATAAAGTTACTCTTCTAATGTACCATAAGTTGGCAATCTGAACCTGCGTTTTGCCTTTATGGTTGGAGATGCAAGTTCCATACGCCAGTTCAATAGATTGTGCCCCAACGCATGACTCTTACCTTTGATATCAGAGATGCCTGCCTGGTAATTCTTTCACTCGTCTGCGCTGACGATCTCGATCTCACGCCAAGCCACCCAGGATGGGCTGGTCACAGTTTCAACACGCACCATCCGGATGCCTGTAATCGGTGAGTCGGGAATGAAGACCAGTTTCTCCCCATCGATGGTAAGCCCATCGAATGTATGCAGGACGGTATATGTATTGCCGGTGCCAGATCCCATTGCGAGGATGCGGTGCGTGGTTTGACCTTCGGGGAACTGGCTGATGAAGAGGCGGATCTCTTTTAGATCATATTCTGCACCCAGGTCAATTTCAATCCACTGCACCGGTCCGTCCCCTGCATTCCACAGGGTACCATAATCGCCATCCACGGCCAATGCAGCTACCAACGCACCCATGTATCGGGAGACGCGGACCGGCTTTCCAATTGCCAGGTTGGCTCCCTCCCCTTCCCGGGCATAACCTATATTTGCCTTATCGGTGAAATATCGGTGGATAAAACCAGTGTAGGTGTATGGTTCGGAGGCTGGCAGGACATAGTCGGGCTTGTCGTTCCACGATTGGAAGATGACATGGTCGGTCTGCACGCCGGCGGCATTTTCCAGTTTCAAAACTCGCTCACCGGAGGCGGATAGAAAGGTTTGATCTGTTTCGTCGAAGGCATTTCCATTGTAAATGATCCCTATCGGTACACCGATCAGAGCGCCATGTTGCTGAATCGTGCTGACCTCGGCCGGCCATTGTGGTCTTGACCAGTCGATATCCATGTGTAGGAAAGCCAGGTGATAGCCGTTGACTTGATAGAAGGTATCCAGCCAGTCGTTGTATTCCTGAGCGCCAGCGGGCCCAGCCAGCGGTTCGGTATCGCCAACCATGACCTGCGGGAAAATCTTCCGAACTGCCTGGATAAACTCGTCTATTTCAACGGCAATCTCTTCGGCGCTCCAATGGCAGGCGTTCTCCCCATCATAAAAATGGCCGTAGTAATACGGTTCATCCAGGGCGATGATATCCAGAGTGCCCCCAACAGATTTGATCGCTCGTGCATTTTCAACTGCTGCGTCGATGGTGGCAAAGCCTTCGATCCCAAATCCGCAGTCGGTCGGGTCGAGTGGGCCGACTTCGATGGCTATCGCCAGCCCGCGCCGTTGCAGGTCTGCGACCACCTGGCGCAGGGCGGCATCACCGGGGTGATTGTTGACCCATTCGCCATACAGTTTAAAGACCTGGATCTTACCGGAAACGACCTGCCAGGGGGCGTCTGGCTCGAAGAGGCTCATGAAATCTTCCGAGCCGATGAACTCTCGCCCTGTGTAGGTCGGCATTGGGGGAAGCGGGCCGAACCAGTAGAGGGGATGATGGGTGAGATCGGGTTCTTTGGAGCCCGGGGTGGGACTTGTCTCCCTTGGGACCGGAGTGGGGCTTTGCAGCGGGGGGGTGGATGTGGGCTTGAAAAGGATCAAGTCTTCGGTTGGTAGGTTGCAGGCGGGCAAGGCAATCAGCATGAGGGCAACTTCGAAGAAAAACCAGTGATACCGGGATTTCATCTTTATTCCTTGTTTCTATAATAGGCGTATTTTGATAATTATACTCCTATAAAGATTCGTAATCGATCCAGAAAGCCAAGCCGGTCCATTGTTTGCTGGGGCGAGCGGATGTCGTTCGACCGTAGGTCGAACTTACGGGAGAATGGCAACGCCATTCTCCAACAAACCCGTACGATCCCCAGAAAAAGAAGCCTGTCCGTACGGACAGGCTTCTTTTCAGTCGGGGCGAGAGGATTTGAACCTCCGACCCCCGCGTCCCAAACGCGGTGCGCTGACCGGACTGCGCTACGCCCCGAACGTCACGCGAGTATAAACCACTACGGATAAAAATTCAAGGAAGCGCTTGCCGCCAACCCGGCCCCAAGAGGTTAAGAGGTTGTAAAGACAACTTCCCGGTCTGTATCAGAATCAAGTTTCGCGGTAAAATTGGCAGGATTTGTGCCTCGCACGAAATCATGCAATCATACAAACTAACTGGAGGTTCGTACATCATGTCAACCAAATGGGTTTATCTGTTTAACGAAGTGGACCAGGCTGAAAAGCATGCCGGATCCTGGAAAGGCGCCCGCTCGCTGCTGGGCGGCAAAGGCGCAAATCTGGGCGAAATGACCCGCATCGGTCTGCCGGTACCTCCCGGTTTTACTGTCACTACGGAAGCCTGCAATGCCTACCTGGCCGCAGGACAGAACTTCCCGGAAGGGATGTGGAACCAGGAACTGGAGGCCATGAAGGCGGTTGAAGTCTTGACCGGCAAGAAGTTCGGCGACCCGGAGAACCCGCTGCTGGTTTCCTGCCGCTCCGGCGCGGTGTTCTCAATGCCCGGGATGATGGATACCGTCCTAAATATCGGCCTCAACGATGAGACTGCGGCCAGAATGGTCGAACTGACCGGCGATGACCGCTTCGTCTATGACGCCTACCGCCGCCTGGTGCACATGTTCGGCTCGGTCGTGCTGAACATTGATGATGATGAATTCGAGCATCCGTTCGACAGCTACAAGGCCAAGAAAGGCTACAAGCTGGATACCGAGATGAACGCGCAGGACTGGAAAGCCCTCACCGAGACATACAAAGAGGTGATTAAGGAGTTCAAGGGCTTCGAATTCCCGCAGGATCCCTACGATCAGTTGAAACTGGCGACCGAGGCAGTCTTCAAATCCTGGAATGGCAAACGGGCGATCGACTATCGCAATGCCGCCGGGATCGCTCACGACCTTGGGACCGGCGTCAACATCCAGACGATGGTGTTTGGCAATATGGCCAACTCCGGCACCGGTGTGGCTTTTACCCGCAACCCCTCCACCGGTGAGGAAAAGGTGTGGGGCGAATACCTGATGAACGCCCAGGGCGAAGATGTGGTGGCCGGGATCCGCAATGCTTCCGACGTCAACGAAATGGTGAACGAACTGCCGCAGGCTTACAACCAATTCCTGGAAGTGTGCGCCACACTGGAGAAGCACTACCGTGAGATGCAGGATGTCGAGTTCACCGTGGAGAACGGCAAATTGTGGATGCTGCAGACCCGCGATGGCAAGCGGACCGCCAAGGCGGCGGTCACAATCGCGGTCGATATGGCAGAAGAAGGCTTGATCACCAAAGAAGAGGCCGTCCGTCGCATCAAACCTGAACAGGTCGATACCCTGCTGCACCCACAGTTTATTTTTGAAGAGAAGCGCGCTTCCGAGGCTGAGGGCAAGATGTTCGCCACGGGCGTGAACGCTTCTCCCGGTGCGGCGGTTGGTCGGGTGTATTTTGACGCTGACACCGCCGAAGAAAAAGCCAAGAAAGAAGGTCAGGCTGTGATCATGGTCCGGCGCTTCACCAAGCCGGACGATGTACACGGTATGCTGGCTGCCAAAGGCATCCTGACCAGCGAGGGCGGCGCGTCCTCCCACGCGGCAGTGGTGGCCCGCCAGTTCGGGATTCCGTGCGTGGTCGGGGCCTCCACGGTCCGCATCGACAGTGAGAATTTGCAATTCACTGCCGGTGATATCACCGTAAAGGAAGGTGATTATATCTCGGTGGACGGCACCACCGGCGAGGTCTTCCTGGGCCAGATCGGGACGGTCCCCCCGTCTCTGGAAGAGCAGACCGACCTGCTGACCTTGCTGAACTGGGCAGACGAATTCACTGCGACCGACGGGATCCGCACAGCTCCCAAAGGCTGGCCGACCCGCGGTTTGCAGGTGTGGGCCAACGCCGACTATCCGGAAGACGCCCGCCGCGCCCGCAGTTACGGCGCTCGTGGGATCGGCCTATGCCGCACCGAGCACATGTTCTTCGAGCCGGAACGCCTGCCGATCGTGCAGCGCATGATCCTGGCAGAAAGTTCAGCCGAGCGCGTCAAGGCCCTGGATGAGCTGCTGCCCTTCCAGCGAGCCGACTTTGACGGCTTGTTTGAAGCGATGACCGGCCTGCCGGTAATCATCCGTTTGATCGACCCGCCGCTGCACGAGTTTATGCCGGATGAGGAGCAGCTGCTGGAAGAGGTGATCGAGAACCGGATCAAGGGCAAACAGGATGTCGCCAAGGAAGAATTGCTGACCAGCATCCAGGGAATGCATGAGAGCAACCCGATGATGGGCTTGCGCGGCATCCGCCTGAGCGTGATGATGCCTGAGATCGTCGAAATGCAAGTGCGGGCGATCTTTGAAGCCGCGGCGGATGTCAAGCTGCGCGGTTTTGAGCCCAAACCTGAGGTAATGATCCCGCTGACCGGCCATGTCAATGAGTTGAAACTGATCCAGCCGAAGCTGGAGCGGATCGCCAAGGCGGTGATGGACGAGAAGGGCACCACCTTCGAGTACAAGTTCGGGACGATGATCGAGATCCCGCGGGCCGGCCTGACCGCCGACCAGGTGGCCGAGGAGGCTGAGTTCTTCTCCTTTGGCACGAATGACCTGACCCAGTTCACCTTCGGCTACAGCCGGGACGACGCCGAGCGCAACTTCCTGGTCAAGTATGTGGAAGACGGCATTCTGGAGAAGAACCCCTTCCAGACCATTGACCGTGATGGCGTCGGCCAGTTGATGAAGCTGACTGTGGAAAAGGGCCGTGGCACCCGCCTGGACCTGGAATGCGGTATCTGCGGTGAGCACGGCGGTGACCCGAACTCGATCGAGTGGTGCCACCTGATCGGATTGAACTACGTGTCCTGCTCGCCGTTCCGGGTACCGATCGCCCGCCTGGCGGCCGCACACGCGGCGCTGAATCACAAAGCCTGATCCAGCAATACCCTGACGACACGGATCCCGGGAGCGCATTTCGTTTCCGGGATCCTTTTGTTCTAAGGACAATACCGTGATTGTCCTCCTGAAAAGTTTTCTGATCGGCTTCAGCGCGGCGGCTGCGGTCGGCCCGAGCGCGCTGCTGTGTATCCAGCGCACGCTGAAACATGGCTGGCGGATTTATCCTGAGCCATCCAGGGAAGCAGGCGTACCTGACTGCACTTCCCGAACAGGGGGCGGTCGTGTCTGGGCAGCTTGACCATCAGGGAGTGACGGCCGCTTCAAGGTTGAGCTACCCACCGACGCTCTCAATCCCGATGACGAGTTTGTTCTTCCCGGTGGTTACTGCGGGGGTAGCCGATGGAAACCTGACCGGTTGCTTTTTCCTCCAAATTTCATCTAAAATATGATTTAATTAGCCTTATTAACCATTTCTCCGGAGGGATAGATGTCAACCACCCCAACTCAAGAAGAGATCAACCAGTACATCATCGATTGCCATTCCGATCTAGACCTGGTGAAACAAAAAACCAAAGAACAGCCGCTCCTGGTCCATGGCTATAACCCGGCTGAAGACGAATCTGCGCTCGGCGCTGCCGGCCACATGGGCCGCCGGGATATCGCCGAATTCCTTTTGGCGCAAGGCGCGGAACTGGAGCTCGCCACTGCGGCCATGCTTGGATTGAGAGAGGAGGTCAAAAATCGGCTCGCAGCGGATCCGGGGCTGGCTACCTCTGGCGGGGCACACGGAATCCCGGTGGCGTTCCACGCCGCGATGAGCGGCGATATTGGGACGATGCAATTGCTTTGGGATCATGGCGCTCAGGACCACGTTCGAGATTCCTTGATAGGGGCAGTTTGGAAGAATCGGCCTGAGATGGTCGCCTGGCTGGTCGATCATCAGGCTGACCTGAAGGTCGTGGATTTTCGGAATAAAACTGCACTGGAGGTCGCGCAGGAAAATGGTTTCGAGGAGATCATTGCGTTGCTGATCGCCGCAGATCAATAAAGCCTGTTCCCAGACCAGACCTTGTGGTGAAAAGAGATCAAGCACAGATAGCAAACCAGCCCGAGTACTCGGGCTGGTTTTTGTGGAAGTAATCTTCAAGCGGTCTGTTTCAGATGTTCTTTGGCAAAGTTTGCCCCGGCCTCCAGGGACTGGAAGTTGAGCGGCAGGAACTTCTTGTTGCGCTCCGGCATATGGTGTTCCAGAGCAGCCCGCATCACCTCATGCGGCAGGGCCGGCATGACCTCTCTATCCAGGGACAATGTAATATCTGCAAGCATCTAACTGATCGATTGTCCACCGGCATAGGATTGACGTATAATTGGCCTATGATTCCTGAGGACTTCCCTGAAGAGGTAATCCGTTTTTATGACCTGCCTGATGAGTTTTACAAGAATCTGATCGATTCGATCGAGAGCGGGATCTATCTGGTTGATCGGAATCGCCGGATCGTTTACTGGAATGAAACCGCTCACCGGCTATCAGGCTACACGGCTGAAGAGGTAATGGGCCGCGCGTGCGGCGATGGGCTGCTGACGCATGTGGATTTTGAGGGCCGCCTGCTGTGTGGTGACGGCTGTCCATTGCAAGGCACAATGGAGGATGGCGCCACCCGACAGACGGATGTCTTCATGAAGCATAAGGAAGGGCATCGCGTCCCGGTGCGGGTCAAGGCCAACCCGGTCTATGACCGGTGGGGAGAGCTGATCGGAGCGGTCGAGATGTTTGATGACATTACGCCAGACCTGGCTGCCCGGACGCAAATCAGGCTCCTAGCAGAAGCCGCCAGTACAGATCCACTGACCGGTGTCCTGAACCGGCGGGCAGCCGAGCAAGCATTGACCGATGCTTTTGTGCGCTGGGAGCGAAGTCGGAATCCTTTCGCAGTGCTTTTTGTGGACCTTGATAACCTGAAGCAGATCAATGACCAGTTGGGCCACAATGCCGGTGATCTTGCTATCCAGGTGGTGGCACGGACACTACAATCGCTATTCCGGCGTGATGACATGATCGCCCGTTGGGGTGGGGATGAATTCATCGTCCTTCTGCGGGATGTCGATGAAATGCTTTTGGAAAAATTGGCCCAGAAAGCGTGGTTGGGAATCCATACCGCTGAACTGCCGGAGCCGCATGTCTGGGGAAGTTTGTCTGCTTCGGTGGGCGCGACATTAGTGCAGGAGGGTGACCAGCCAGACTCCATCATCTCCCGCGCTGACCGGGCGATGTATGTTGAAAAGAAGCAAAAAAAAACACGCCGTTGAACAGCAAGAAACATGACACACCCCGAATTTAATCAATAAGGGGAAGTAGACAGAAAACAGACCCTTGGTATATGCTTAGTTCACCACAAACTAACAAAACCAAGGGT
>JAGVCA010000026.1 GCA_020059485.1 Anaerolineales bacterium | reverse complement strand
TGGTGGTACTCCTGCCGATGGCGTGTCAGTGCGTTGTGCCAAAAATTCATCAGTGTTTTTCTGCTGAACAGTGCCTTCAGATTCGGCCAATGGCGTGTCATCGCGTTGTGCCAGATATTCCTCAGTGCCTTCCTTCCAAACAGCGCCATCACATCCTGCCAGGCAAAGATAACGACAGCGATCAACACGACAGTGATCAGGACGGCTTCATACCCTTTCCAGAACAATACTTTGGCATAGTCAACGTAATCCGCCGCCGGGATGGTGGCAGAGTTGGGTGCTATCCGGGCGAATAATCGGCCCAGCCAGCTGCTATCTGGAGCGTCATAGGCCGTCTCCACGAGTGAGGGGACCATCAATTCGGGGAGACGGGTGATCCGCAGGACGAGCAGCGTGATTCCCAGCCAGAACAGTCTTTTGAGCCAACGCATTTGTCTGCCGGAGAGTGATGCCCACTTCTCCTGGGTTCTTTGCCAAACCCGTACCAGAGTGGTGGAACGCCTGGGGAACGAAAACCCGGTCAACTTATTTGAAAATCGCAGTCCGACAACGATCGTCAGGATGAAAATGGTCATACTGGGGATATCTTTCGGATTGATGAAACTGTGTCCGAAGAACAGCGGCTGCAACCCGAACAATAAGGCTGCTGTCAGTGCGGCCCAATCGCTAACCCAGCGCCGGGCAAGCATGTAGATGCCGTAGATCCCGGCCACAAAAGTTGCAAAGAACAGATAGTGCAGGATATGGTATTCAGGTGTGTTCAGAAGTGGGCGCAGGGAATTCTCAACCAGCAGATATAGGCTCATCTGGAAGGTGCCGTAATACTGGTTCACCCCCAAGGAAAGGTATTCCTCGATCGGGTCGCCTGGATCCTGGAGTGAATACCGGCGCAGTGCGATCTTAGCCCGGTCAGTTTCCTGCGAGTGATCGATACTGATGCCATACTCCCCAACGATAAAAACGCCCAGGAGCAGGTAGATCACGATAAAGACGATCAGGATTTTCTTGGGGATTGAGACGTTTTTCATATCACTTAGCCTGAGATTGTAGGCGCTTGTTCAATCGAATTATAAGCCGAAAACCGGTCAATCTTCTGACCAATAAACACGAGCGGAATCCCCGGATGTCTATCTGTAATAGATCTCTGGCTAGCGGCGAAGACCGCCCTGACCGAATCGATTAACCCATGACATGAGAACGCTATGAGAATTGGACAGGAATGGTCTGAAAAATGCTACAATCCCGGTTGAGACCGGGGTTTGTGTTTTGGAAGGTGTGGGATGACCGAACAACTGCAGCCGTGTGAAGCGCCGGAAGCCCGCCAGTTCGATTTCTGGCTGGGTGAGTGGGATTTGACCTGGGGAGAGGACGGCCGGGGCCGAAATACGGTCAGATCCCGTTACAGCGGCTGCGTGATCGAGGAGAACTTTGACGGCACCCCGTCGATGGTTTTCAGGGGGATGAGCATCTCGGCCTTCAACGCCCGGCTGAAGGTCTGGCAGCAAACCTGGGTGGACAGCCAGGGGGGATACATCCACCTGACCGGCGAGTTTGCGAATGGGAAAATGATCCTGTTCAACCGGCCGCTGGATAGTGACGGCCGCGTGCTCTTCCGGATGACCTTCTACAATATCGGGCCGGATTCGCTTGACTGGGACTGGGAACGCTCCGAAGATGGCGGCCAGACCTGGGAGTTGCGGTGGCGGATCCATTACCAGCGCGCCGTTAGCCAGGGCTAGTGTCTGCCGGCTTGGGCCGACTTACTCTCAACAGTATTATCTGTTATCATTGCCGCATTTCACCCCGGGTGTATTCCAGTTATGATCGAGTTCCATTCCGTAGATTTCCACTACCCAGGTCATGAGTCTGTATTCGAGGGCTTTGATTGGCAGATCGGCGAGGGTGAAGCCTGGGCCGTATTGGGGCCGTCCGGCTGCGGTAAAAGCACACTGCTCTATCTGATGGCCGGGCTGCGCTTTCCACAGCGCGGCCGGGTGGTGGTGGCGGGCGAGGCTCTGGACAAACCCAGGCCGCGCACCGGATTGATCCTGCAGGATTATGGCTTGCTCCCGTGGGCGACTGTGGCGGAGAACGCCAATCTGGGCCTGCGGCTGAGGAAGTTCTACGGTCCGGATGGCCGCCATGCCCCGCAGGGTGAGGTGGTCGGCGATATTGACAGGGCTGCCATGGGCTGGCTTGATCGGCTGGGACTGGCGGAAGTGGGGGCCAAATACCCCGGACAGATCTCCGGCGGCCAGCGCCAGCGGACTGCGATTGCCCGCACCCTGGCGACAGACCCGGACGTGCTGTTGATGGACGAACCCTTTGCCTCGCTGGATGCGCCGACCCGCCAGAGCCTCGGGCGGCTGGTGCGCGAACTGCGGCAGGAGGCAGGGCTGACGACGGTGATCGTCACCCATGCGATTGAAGAAGCCGCCCGGCTCGGTGAGCGCATCCTGCTGCTGGGCAACCCGCCCAACCACAGCCCAGTGATCATCGATAATCCCAACTCTGTCCGAATCGGCTACAGCGAAACTGAGGAATACAACCAATTGTGCCGCCAATTGCGAGCCAGGCTCGAGGCGGCAGGATGAGCGGGCGCAAGGTGGCGGCGGCCGCATTGGTGATTGGCATCTTCTGGCAGGTGTGCGCCTGGCTGGTGGATGCTGCCATCCTGCCTGGCCCGTTGGTGGTATTGGTAACTTTCCTGCGGGAGGCCGGCGGTGAGCTGGGCGGGCATTTCCTGGCGAGTTTCTGGCGGGTGCTGGCCTCGATGTTGATCTCGGTGGCCCTGGCGGCTCCGGCCGGTTTGATCCTGGGACAATCGAAGCGGCTCAATGAACTGCTTTCCCCGGTGATCTATTTGCTATACCCGATTCCGAAAGTGGTGCTGGTGCCGGTCGTGCTGCTGTTTCTGGGGATCTCGGATCTCTCCAAGATCGTGATCATTTTTCTGATCCTGTTCTTCCAGATACTGGTGCTGGTGCGGGATCAGGCTGCTGCCATCCGTCCCGAATTGCTCTATTCGGTCCGCAGCCTGGGGGCAGGACGGCGCGGGCTTTTCCGGTTTGTCTATCTACCAGCCAGCATCCCGGCTATTCTGACCGCGCTACGCCAGTCGATCGGTACAGCCGTGGCGGTGCTGTACATTGTGGAACTGACTGCCACCCAGCGAGGGCTCGGATATTACATTTACTTCAATGGCAGCACGCTGTTTGATTATCCCAAGATGTATGCCGGCGTACTGGCGATGAGCCTGCTTGGTCTGGGGATGTACTTTGCGGTCGATGTCCTGCACCGGAAGGTATCGCCCTGGCAGTTCCAGGAAGAAACGAAATCAAGATGAGAGGGATTGCACTATGACCCACCTAAAAGGTGAGCAGCGCGCCGCGTATGTTCAGGGGATGTTCGGACGGATCGCCCGGCGGTATGATCTGCTGAACCGTCTGATGACCGTTGGCCAGGATGTCCGCTGGCGGCGGGAACTGATCCGGAAAATGCAAATTCGGCCGGGCAGCGTGGTGCTGGACTTGGGTGCGGGGACCGGCGACCTGGCCCTGCAGATCAAAGCCCAACAGCCAGACGCCCTGGTGGTGGCGAGTGATTTTACGGCCGAGATGCTGCTGGCCGGGAAGCAGCGCCCAGGCGCGGCGCGGATCTCCTGGGTGATCGCCGATGCGATGCACTTGCCGTTTTCCGCCGGTTGTGCAGAAGTGGTCGTCTCGGGCTTTTTACTGCGGAACGTCCCCTCGGTGGCGCAAACCCTGGCCGAAAAGCGCCGCGTTCTTCGGTCCGGCGGACGGGCCGGCAGTGTGGATACTACCCCGCCGCGTGATAACTGGCTGAAACCGTTCCTGCAGTTCCATCTGCATCGGGTGATCCCATTCCTGGGTCGGTTGGTGGCGGGAGATGCGGAGGCCTACACCTATCTGCCGGATTCAACCGAGCAGTTCCTGACGGCAGAGCGGCTGGCCGGGGCATTTGAAGGGGCCGGGTTCTCTGAGGTTGGTTTCGTCCGGCGGATGCTGGGGACGGTCGGGATCCATTGGGGGAAAAAGATTTAAGAGCCGATGTGCCTAACCGGCGAAACGCTGATATAGGTACATCACCAGGGCAGCCAGCACGGCCAGACCCATCAATACCAGGCCGGCATAGGCAATTGCCACCTGCGGATCAGTGTCCTTCAGATTTTGCCAAAAGGATTTGACTTTGCTGCCGGGGGGCATTTCCAGGACGATCAGGGTGATATTATCCTTGCCGCCGTGCTGGTTGGCGGCGCTCACCAACGCCTGGGCAGCGGTGTCCAGGTCGGCGTGGGCAAGTTCAGCGGCGATCTCCTGAGAATCGACCATGTCATTCAACCCATCCGAACACAGCATCAACCTATCCCCAGGGCGCAGGTGGAATCCCTGGTGGTCCTCGCTGTGCTGCTGATGGCGGTCGGTGCGGATCCGGAAATCCACCTCCGGATTGACCTCCGCGCCAAGATAGCGCCGGATGATATTGGCATGCGGGTGAGAGCGAGCCTGTTCTTCCGTCAGCGCACCGGCATCGACCGCTTCCTGCACCCAGGTGTGGTCGAGATTTAATTGCACCAATCTACGATTGCGCAGCAGGTAAAGCCTGGAGTTGCCGACATGCGAAGTGTATAACTGGTCACCAATGATCCAGGCGCAGACCACAGTAGTTCCCATCCCGAAATGGTTTTCGCTGTTGCTGCCTTGCGCCTGGATGGCTTTGCTGGCCTGGATAATGGCCGATTCCATGATCGCCAGGGGTTGGCTGCCATTGCTGGTGGCGACTGCATCGCTGATCATTTCAACCGCGATGCTGGAGGCGACCTCGCCAGCACGATGCCCGCCGATCCCGTCAGCCACGATGGCAAAGATCGAAGGTGTGCGGTCATTGTGGTTCAGTTGATAAGCTGAGACAGAAAACTGGTCCTCGTTGTTTTTGCCTTTCATGCCGGGATCGGTGGCGGCGGCAATCTTGAGGTGGGCTTTTTCAGCGGGGATCATGATTCTTTTCCGTTGTCAGACAAGGGTGTTGCAGTCGGTTTCCGGAGCCGGTTTGGTTTGCTGGAAGTGAAGCGGAAACCGGTGGTGGCAATGTGGATCAGGTCGCCGTGTTCCAGCCGGGAGCCATTCTCCTTGACGGGCAGGTAATTGTGATAAGTACCCGAGACGGTGTCGTAATCTTCGATGAAGAAATCGCCCTGGTCATCCCGCCACAACCGGGCGTGGACCGGGGCGACAGCGGGGTCATCCAGCAGGATGACAGCCTGGCGGGAATCGGAGCCGAAGGTCAGTTCCAGGACGGTGATCGGGAACATGCTTTCAGTTTTTGGTTCACCATCCTCGGAAACCCGGACCAGGTGCCCGTATGGATCGGTGATTGGCCTGGTGCGGGAGGGCCATTGGATCCTGGCAGCGGCAGGCAGCCGCTGAGAGAGGCGCTCAAGCACAGTCGGCTGAAGCGGCTCAGATTTGGTTTTCCGATCCCGGACTGGAGAAGTGACCGGGTCGGCGGCAGCTTTGCGCCGCTGGCGCAGTTCGCCGATCCGGCGAGGGCGAAGCCTCCCGGCCAGCACGAGGACCAGGAACAGCACAGCGCCGGAGAGCGCTACGACCCCACCGATGATCCAAGGGACGTTCCGGCCAAGTGAGGAGAAAAAGCCGCCTTCCGGTTCGAAGATAATCACTTCCAGGGGCAAGGTCAAGCTGCTGCCGGTCATACCAAGCTCGTCGACCACTTCCAGGCGCAGTTCAAGGATCTCGGTCGCGGCGTATGGGGAGAGGTCCAGTTCAATGTTGTCAAACGGTGCTTCCGTCCGCTCGGCGGCCAGGGTGTCGTTTACATACAGGTTCAGCTGGCTGATCTGCCGCGGGATGCTGTCCGGGAATTCAGTCAGGACCTCGATGGTCTGCGAGGATGGGGTCAGGTTTTCGGGGGTCACATCGCTCTCAGGTGGGTAGACGCGGACGATCTGGGCCGGCAGACCGACAAACACCGGGGCTGGCGGCATCAGATTGGCTTCAAAAGAGATCGTATTGCTGAGCAGTTCCCCGCTGTCCGAATTCACCATCACGGTGATGGTATGGGTGCCGGGAGTGTTGATCTGCGAGCGGTATTCCAGTAAATATGCCCGGCGGGAAGATTCGAACATCTGGTTCAGGTCCGGCAGGGGCTCATCATTGGAGAAGGCAAAATAAAGGCCGCCAGTCTGGAAGGCAGCTGCCTGCAGACGGACCGCATCGCTGCCTTCAAACAGGCTGGACGAGTTGATAAATCCGATATGGACCCGGACGCCCGCCTGGGTGGCCCGATCGATCTGGCTTTGCAAGGCGGCCTGCTGCTCCTCGGGGATGCCCTGTGTCAGGAACAGGACCGTCCGCCCCACCCCTTCCCGGGCCAGCGGGTCCAGGGCGTTGTCGATGGCTGCGGAGAGCGTTTCCAGCGGGTTGGGGGGCTGGTTGAAATTGGGGACGTAATTTTGTAAGCCCTCGATCCATAACTGCGGGTCCACCTCGTGGTTGACAACCACCCCCTCAGGGACGACCAGGCTGAGTGTATCCAGATCGGGTTCGATTTGGGTGGTGCTCCAGGTCAGCAGCCAACCGCGCAGGGCATCAAAGCGCGTCCGGACTTCCTGATTGATGATCCCAAAACTTCCTCCCCCGCCGTAGGCCACCACGATCTGCGCGCCGGGCCGGACCTCGGTCAGGATCGCGGGGATCGGCTGTTCATCCTCGAAGACTGTGGCGGCGTTGCTCGGCAGGCCAGAGAGGAAAAATCCCTGTGGACTGCGGATATCGGCGTAGGTGATGATCTTAGGGAACTCGGAGATATTCAAGCCACCCAACCGTACCGGGGCGACGGTCTGGGCCAGAGCAGAGGGCACAACGAACAGCGCTATGAACACCAGTGCGCTTAGCAAGCTGATTTTTTTAGACACGGACACATTTTAGCATAGTTTATTCGCCTGGCGAATGTGCGCATCCAGGCGGCAGAATGAGAGCTGCCGGACCATGAAAGATCCGGCAGTCGTATGGAGAGGAGGATTATGGCAGGCTGGGCCGGGGTTTGGAACTCCCGGCTCAGCAAAAATTTTAATTAGTCGCCCGCTTCGGCCAGAGCCAGTATAGGGTCGGCGGCGGGGATCGGCTCTACTGTGATCGGCTGATCTGGCGCTTTGAAGAACAACCAGGTCGGGATGATCGTCAGCAGGGCGGCTACGGCAGTGATGTAGAACGGGAAGCGGGGTGAGACGTTCGTCCACAGGTAGGCACCAATGTAGGGCGCTGGTAGCGAGATCAGGCCGATGCTGCTGTGGAATACCCCGTTGAAGATCCCGAGCATGTTGTGCGGGACGGCCTTGGAGACCAGCGATTGGTACGCCGGGCTAAGCAGACCGACCCCGATCCCGGAGACCACCCAGGAGAGCGCGAAACCCGGGAAGACGGCGGTGTTCAGGAAGATCAGCATGCTGAAGAAGATCAGCAGGAAGCCGAGCGAGATCGGGAAACGCTCGCCAAAACGGTCTGAGAGCTTGCCGGAGAGGATCGGGGTGAACATCCAGGCAACCGAGAAGATCGAACCGAGCAAGCCGATCTGTGTGACGCTCAGGCCGCCGATCTGTTCCAGGTAGAGCGGCTGCAGTTCGCCGGAGAGGCGGAAGGCGGTGTCGCGCACGCCATCGGTCACCAGCAGCCAAGTCAGCAGCCCGCCGCCGATGATCATGGCGAACATCCGGCGGAAGGATGATTTGAAGGAATCGGTCGAGAGCGTCTGAGCGGGCTGTTCACCGGTCCTGGGTTTCATCGTGGTGGCCATCCAGATACGCAGCCCGGCGGCCAGGGTGTAAATGGTGGCAGAGACCAGCAGCATGCCTTTGAAACCCCACAAGCCGGCCAGCACGCCGCCCAGGGCCGGGCCGATCACACCGGTGATCTGGAAGATCGAATCGGTCACGCCGTAGACCTTGCCGCGGTTCTCGGCGGTGGAGTTTTCGGCGATGAAAGCGCCGAAGGAGGGACCGACCAGGGCGCGCGGGAAGCTGATCGCCATGATCGCGACCATCATCCATTCCCAGGTGGGGGCGATCGACAGGGCGATAAAGCCGAGAACGCCGCCTGCGCTGCCGATGGCGACGGCCTTGAGCCGCCCGATCGAGTCGGAGACCCAGCCGCCGAAGATCTGGAGGACCAGCATGACGACTGAGGACAGGGTGAAGGCCAGCCCGACCTGCTGCACGCTGGCGCCGATCTCGGTCATGTAGATCGGGAGCAGGATCGGGTACATGCTGGCGGCGATGTTCGCCAGGATCATGGCGAACAGGAACCAGCGCAAGATTGGCGACAACAAGGGGGTAGTTTTTTCTGAATTGGTTTTCATTTTCTTCCTCACGTTGAGCGTGTTATCGGCGGGCGTCAGCGAGTGGAGATCGTGATGGTCAGGTGGTCGAGATCTTCTTCCGCTGGGACCTGGACGAAGGCCTGCACGAGACGCCGAAGAATTGCGGAGAAGGGCATCCACAGGATGCTGAGAAGTGTTTTATCTCGTTTCATATTAGACCTCCATCTATGTTAGATATATATCTAATAAAGATTATAGTCTAAACCTCTGGCCTTGTCAAGTGCGAAATCAGATTTCCTGTATGCTTCTCTGGTTTCACATCCTGCGTTAATCTGTGCTGGTGAGCGACTGTCGCGATCCCCAATTGACATAGCGGCAGTTAGTCGCCTGATTCGGGATCCAGCAGCAGACTGGGTTCGACCGCTTCCAGAACGGCTCCGGGTTTTTCCTTCTCGCCTTCCTGCTTTGATATCTTGAACTTGAACCAGATCGGGATCACCGAGAGGATCGCGACCCCGGCCGTGATCTCAAACGGCAGGCGTGGGGTGAAGTTTTCCCACAGGTATGCGCCGATGTACGGGGCTGGCAGCGAGATCAGGCCGATGCTGCTGTAGAACACGCCCTGGAAGACGCCCAGCATGTTCTGCGGCACGACCTTGGAGATCAGTGATTGGTAGGCCGGGTTGAGCATCCCGACGCCGAGGCCGAAGGTGACCCAGGCAGCGGCAAAGCCGAAGAAGGCGGCGCTGTTCAGGAAGATGAAGAAGGCCACAAAGATGAACAGGAAGCCGATGATGATCGGGTAGCGTTCTTCGGTCTTGTCCACCATCCGCCCGGAGATCATCGGGGTGATCATGGTGGCGATGGCGAAGATCGAGCCGAGCAATCCGATCTGTTCCACGCCGAGCCCGCCGATCTGCTCCAGGTACAGTGGCTGCAGTTCGCCGGATAACCGGAAGGCAACATCGCGCACCCCGTCGGTCACCAGGATCCAGGTGAGGACCCCGCCGCCGACCATCAGTGCCCACATCTTGCTGATGCTGGTTTTAAAAGAGCCGAATGAGAGATCGTTGCTGCGGGTTGCGTTGGCTTCTTCTTTCATGGTCGAGGCCATCCAGATGCGCAGCAACGCGGCCAGGCCGTACAGCCCACAGACGGCCAGCATCATCGGCCGGAAGCCGAAGCGGCCCATCAGTAAGCCGCCGGCCAGCGGTCCGAGCACCCCGGTGATCTGGAAGATCGTGCCGGTGAATCCGTAAACCTTGCCGCGGTGCTCTTCAGCCGAGTTCTCGGCGATGAAAGCACCAAACGAGGGGCCAACCAGCGCGCCGGGGAACATGCTGACCGCCATGGCGACCAGCATCCACTGCCAGGTGGGGGCAATGGCGACCGCCAGGAAACCGATCACGCCGCCGATGCTGCCGATGGCGATCGATCTAAGCCGGCCGATCGAGTCGGAGACCCAGCCGCCGAAGATCTGCAGCAGCAGGCTGACCAGGGAGGTGGCGGTGAAGACCAGCCCGACCTGCTGGATGCTGGCGCCCAGCTGGGTCAGGTAGATCGGGAGCAGCATCGGGTACATGGAGGCGGCGATGTTGGCCAGGATCATGGCGAACATGAACCAGCGCATGATCGGGGTCAGAATTGGGGTTTTCTCCTGAGTTGTTGCCATTTTTCTATCCTTCGGCTCGATATCTTTAACTATAGTCGTAATATTTTTGAAATACTATCATTAAAAATAAATAATATCAATACTTATTTGAATTATATTAATTTATTCTTTAACTTTCTTTTTTGGGTGCTCAAAATCCCTGTTAATTGGTCCAAATCGGATTGGAGGTCTTGACATATTGATGCGCATCGATTATTATTTGTTCCTATCGATGAATATCAATATAAGGAACGCGATGAACATTGACACGATTGAATTCGCCAAAGCGCTGGCAGACGAAACCCGCCAGAAGATCATGTCGATCTGCTGCTGTGGCTACCTCAGCGTGAACGATATCGTCGAACAACTGGACGTGGCTCAACCGACCGTGTCTCATCACCTCAAGGTGCTGAAACAGGCTGGGCTGGTACATTCTGAGCGACGCGGCAAACAAGTACTGTACACCCTTAATCAGGAACGTCTGGCTCAGGGATGCTGCCGGGTCGCCGAAGACTTTGCCCCCAACCAACCGATCCAGCTAATCCTGCCTAATAAAAAGTAAGGGCGTATTTTTTTACCAACACATATAGATGAATATCAATACTAAGGAGACAAAGAATGAACAAAACAACCATTTCCCCCGACGAGATCCGCCAGGCCGTGCGCGACCGCTATGGCAAGATCGCGGACACCACCGGCACAGAAAAGTCCACCGGCTGCGGTTGCGGCTCAGGCGGCTGTTGCGGCGGCGATGCCAGCGTGACCCAGCTTGACCAGGTCTCCCGGCTGTATCAGGACCCGGACGTGCTCTCCCTGCCGGAAGAAGTCACTGCGCTCTCGCTGGGGTGCGGCGACCCGGTAGCGGTGGCCGCCCTGCAGCCCGGCCAGACTGTGCTCGACCTCGGTTCCGGCGGCGGGATCGACTGCTTCCTGGCGGCGGCAAAGGTGGGGTTGGAGGGCCGAGTGATCGGTGTCGACATGACTCCCTCCATGCTGGAGAAAGCCCGCGCCAACCAGAAGTGGGTCGGGGCCGAGAATGTCGAGTTCCGCCTGGGCGAGATCGAGCATCTGCCGGTGCAGGATGGCTCGGTGGATGTGATCATTTCGAACTGCGTGATCAACCTCAGCCCGGACAAGCCGCAGGTCTTCCGCGAAGCCTTCCGGGCTCTGCGTCCGGGCGGCAAGCTGGCGGTCAGCGATATTGTCACCGATGGCGACCTGCCGGCGGCGGTCAAGAACAATATGGCCGCCTGGGCCGGGTGCGTGGCCGGCGCCTGGGATGTGAAGGACTACGTCGCGGCGATCGAGGCGGCTGGATTTGTGGATGTAACCGTGGAGGCGACTTACTGGGACCAGAGGATGATCGATGAAGCCATCGGGCAGCTGGAACCGGAGGTGCAGGCCCAAATGCAGCAGACCGAGCAGCCCAGCCTCGACCCGCAGAAGGCGGTCTACAGCGCCAGAGTGACCGCCTGGAAGCCGGCCTGACCCCGCGCCGCAGATCCTCAAAACCCTATATCAGGCAACGTAAAACAAAACGGCGATACGGTTCGGTATAAATCAACAGATTGCTTCGCCCGCCGCCTGGCGGCGGCGTGCTCGCAATGACAAAACATTAGCATGTCATTACGAGAGGAGAGGCGATGTTGCGCATCGCCTCTCCTCGTGGCAATCTGTTTTATCCTCGCGTCGCCACCTATTTCACAACCTCGCTACATTAAAACCCCAGATCTTTCATATGCTCATCCGCAGATTTCTTTTCCGGGTTTTTCTTGCCGAGCAGATCGGCCCAGAAATCCTCGTCATAGCGCCGTGAGCGCACCGGCAGCGGCATCGGCACGCCCCAGCCCATCAGCATGACCTCTTCCTTCGGCTGCAGGCGGGCCAGCATGCCGCGCAACGCGTCCCGCCCGGCCAGGCCTGAGAGCACCGCCCGGATGTCGTCGTCGTCCCCCAACCAGCCGGAGATGCGCGTGCCCAATTGCGACATGACCTCGTCGTAGATCTGGGAGGGCCGCTGGTCAATCACCAGCAGGGTGACGTAATACTTGCGCAGTTCCCGGGCGATGGTGCTGAAGGTGGTCTGGGCGGCCATCTCGCGGTTGAGCAGTTTATGGGCCTCCTCGACCACAATCACCAGCGGGCGCGGTTCGGCCTTGCCGGAGGTGCGGAAGGCGTTGGTGGTCTCCTCCCAGACCTGCTTGATCTTGCGGGTCAGGATGTTGGAGACCAGCAGGTAGTCCAGGTCGCTCTCAAACTTGCCAAAGGACAGCACCACATGCCGCCCGGCCTGCAGCAATTTGACGATCTCCTTGATGCCGTCGGCGGCTGGGTTGTCCACGATGTAGGGGGAACGGAAGACCCGTCCCAGCTTGGAATGCAAGCCCTCGGCGGCCATCCGGTTGACGCCGCGCTGGTCGGCCCAGTAGGCGATCGAGTCCGGGGCAGGGACCTTCTTGCCGTCCTCGGTCTCGATCATCGCGCCGTGTTTCATCTCGCGGAAGGCGGCGAACCAGTCCCGCGGACCTAAGTCGGCCACCAGCGCCTCCAGGGTGGTCGGGGTGGTCTCCTTCAGGTTAAGTTCGCGGGTCAGCATCTCGATATCCTGCGGCTGGGCCTCGCTGGTGGGGATCTCGAGGTTGAAGTCAGGCGTCTTGCCGCGAATCATTGCTCCCGCTCCCAGCCCGACCACCTGGACCTTGCTGCCGAATTTGGTGCGCAGACCGACCACACCTTCACCGGTGTCGGAAGCGACATCGTCGAGCCCGTATTCGTTGTGCATATCGAAGACCAGCACCGAGGCCTTGTCATAGTGGATCAAGCCGGCCAGCACCATCCGGGTCAGGAAGGATTTGCCTGTGCCGGTTGCGCCGAACACGCCCGACGAACGCTGCACGAACTTTTCCATGTTGATCACCACCGGGTGCCCCTGCTCGCGGGTGTAGCCGATTACGAAGTTACCCTTATCCTCAGCGCGGCCGAAGATCTCAGCGATATCGCCGGGCAGGGCCAGGCGCACCGGGGCATGGTGCGGCGGGATGGTCTTGACCGGGCGCGGGGTCGGCCGGTCCTTCAGGCCGGCGTCGACTTCTCTGGCCCATTGGGCATAAGCCGGGCTGTCCGGTTCCGGGCCGCGCTCGAGCATTAAAGCTGGCAGCACCTCCAGGTTGGTGAATAAGGTTTGCCCGTAGAGCTGCTCGGCCAGATAGCCGGCCACCCGGTTGTCAATCGGCTCGTCGGCGAAACGCGGGTCCGTGGCGCCCAATTGCAGGTCGGTCACCAGGCCGTGGAACAGCCAGTTGCCGCTCTCGATGACCACAAACGCGCCTTCCTGGACTTGCTCGGCCGGGATCTCCAGCCGCACCTGCAGGCTGTCCTTCAGCCCGCCGCCGACCACCTTACCGATGAATTTTTTCTCCTCCATGGTTTACTCCTGTGCGTCCAGTTGGGGAACGGCGTCCGATAATGCGCCAAGTACGGCCATCAGGGTGTCGTGGTCGTCGCGCAGCAGCGAGATCAACTCGCGAGCCGCTCGGGAGACCCATTCCCGGTCCCCGACTGTCTCAGCCACCTGGGTGATGTGGGCAGCCAGCAGCTCGGCCACGGCGACATCCTCAGCTCGCAGTAGGTGGCGGAAATAGCCAAACCGGCCGGCTTGGGTAAACTCGGCCAGTTCGTGCGCGCCGCACAGATAGATCATATCCAGGCTGAGCGCTGGGCGGGGTGGCAGCAGGTGGCGGATCTCGCCGTTTTGCCGGTAGCCGGTCACCAGCACGGTCAGTTCGACCGGCACATTGCGGTTGATGCGGTTGTCGGCGATGACAGCCTCGTCGATCCCTTCGGTGGTCACCAGCTGGCGCACCAGGCCGTCGTCCTCGATGCGCATATCACTGATCAGCCCGAAAATGTGCAGGCCGCCGCCCACCGGGACACGCACCAGGTTACCGAATCCGGGACTTTCCAGCTGCCGCACCTGGCAGCCGACCACGAACTGGGCGGTGCTGGCGCGCAGCAATCGGCCGATCTTGATCTCGTTCATGTTCACCTCGTCTTCCTTTTCGGTTTCTGGCGGGCTTGCTTGGATAGCTGCTTCTCGGACTGGCCCATGACGTCCAGGCCGCGCTGGCGGAGTTCGCGGGCGATCAGCATGTCTACCTGGTCACGCTCGTCCCGGCTGACCACGGCGATCTCATCGGCCCGGGTGAGCAGATAGGGGTAGGCGCGGGTGGTCACCACCTGGCATTGCTGCACCAGGACGGCGTGCAATGCGTCGATTATTTGCGGCTGAGCGGCGACCCAGGCCGGCACTTCCACCCGTGCCAGGACCGGCTTATCGGCATCCCGCGAGACGTTCAGATAGAAAAAGTGCAGCGCGAATTGATCCTGATAATACTTGGCATAGCGGGTCAGCAGCCCAAACATGGCCGAGCGCGCTCCCGGACCGAGGTAGGCCTGCAGCAGTTCGGTGTCGATGATCCCGGTCAGCCAGCGGTTTTTGGCCGCCTCGCGCACCTCTTTATCTTCGGGGGCGATCTCCAGCAGGCGGACGAGCAAGTCGGTGCGCGGCCGGTCAATATAACCAGCAGTGGCCGCGTTCAGGCTGTGGAGTTGGTCCAGGGCTGCCAGATAGCTGTTAAAATACCGGTCGCCTTTCTGTTCGTTCTGCTCGGTGGCCGAGAGGGCGACATCGCCGCCCCATAGTTCGATTGGTCCATCGGTGATGGTGATCACTGGCGCACCCGCTTCTTTCGCCAGCTGTGCCAGGATGGCCCGCTCGCCGATATCGCGGATCAGGGCCACCACCTTTTCGGACATATTGAAGGCTTCCTGGCCGTAGAACAGGCGGGTCTGGATATTCATCTGCGGCGCGGCGGGATCGCGCAGCGTCATCTGGATCGCGCCGATATTGACCAGGCAGTAATCGATCCCGAGATGGCGGTCCGGGTTGATCTGCGAACCGTCGGCCGCAATCAGGACAGCCTGGGCGGGGAGGGCCGGAAGGGGATAGCTGGCAGTCAGGGATTCGGTGGTCGGGAGGGCGCAGCGGAACCGGATCGGGTCCAGGGCGGCCGCGCTGAGGGCTTTCTGGCTCAGGTACTCAAGTTGGTCTGCGTATTTTTCCAGGATGGCAGCAGCGGTCTCTCTCAGTCGTTGCCGATGTTCGAGCTGTTCTGTCGCGTTCTGCGTAAGTTCCTGGATCTGTTTGCGGATTTCCTGGAAGTCAAGGGCCATGCGGTTCTCCCTGATGTCTGGCGGGCGGCTGGCTGTGAAGACGATTATACCAGAACAAATGTTTTGAAGTTGGCGTCCAGCAGGGACTTCGGATTGTATGGTTTCTTTTCAATTTCGCAACCCTTCAAAACCGTTAGGCAGGTGCGGGTGGAATGGTTCTATAATGTTGTGACCGAACCGCTATCGCACCACTGAGATGCCTTCACCGAATGAATATCCATTTCCCCAATTCACATTCTGGCCGCAACATGACCGACATGGAGATCCTTGAAAATCCGTTGGAATGGCTGCGCGATTTCCAGGAAGGCTGGCTGGCGACCTATGAAAGCACCGGGATCGCTGATTGGTCTCTGTATGCTTCACCCAATAACCGGATCTCCCCCAGTTCCAATAGCATCCGCCGGCGGACAGCCGGTTGCTGTTGGTCACCACCAGCGGGGCATACTACCCGGGCAAGCACCAGCCATTCGATACTCGCCCGCTGGGAGATTACAGCATCCGCCTGATCCCGACCGCCACTCGACTAGAGAAACTGGCGCTCTCGCACCCGGACCTGAACCTGATGTATGCCGGACAGGACCCGGAACCCTTGATCCCGGTCCGCCTCCTGCAAAACCTGGTGGCGGAGGGTGTGGTCGGCAGCCTGGCGCCGGTGTTTGTCAGTTACTGTGGTTTCCAGCCGCATGCTATCCGGATCGTTAAGGAATTGGTCCCGGCCATCCTGAAAGCGAGTCGAGAGCACCATGCCCACGCCGCTCTGATCGTGCCGGCCGGCCGCTTCTCGATCCAGTCCGCCGGGCTGGTGGCGCGAGCGCTGGAGGTTAACCGGATCGCGGCGACGCTGACCAGCTGGGATCTGGCGGAGGTCCGCCAGACCGCTCCGCCGCGAGCCACGGTGACCCCCTACATGGCCCTCACACCGCTGGGGAGTCCTGGCAGGAGAGAAGAACAGATCGAGGTGCTGCGTTCAACGCTGGCGCTGCTCGAGAAAAATGCGCCCACCGGGATTGTCGAGGTGCCTGACGCCGGGGTGGTCTAAGCGCTGCAACCACTTGAAATGAAAAAAACTCCTGAATCACTCCAGGAGTTTTTCGTTATTGGTTCAGGTCAGCCGGTCACGGGCCGTAGCCGAGGAAAGGCTGTTTGGCAACCAAGGTGTCGCCTTCGGTCTCAAACCACATCGCGGGAGAGACTACATTGACCCAGGTGCTGCCGTAAGCGAAGTTGAGCGGTTCCTTGGTGTCGCAGTTATACAGCAGGAACGGGCGATAGCGGTTGGATTCGGTCGGGTAATCATTGAAGACCGCGCTCCAACAGGCTTTGTACATCGCGCCATCCCGCAGCAGCCAGGCAAAGCCGCGCTCATCGGTCAGGTCGAACTCGATGATCGTGCCGGCCGAGTTGAGGACGCCGTGCGGTGTGACCAGGAGGATGATATTCTGGCGGACGACTGCCTGGCCGGTGAGCTTATCGGTGCTGAGGGTGAACTCTTCCGGGGTTTCCGGGTCGTTCTGGTAGCGGACATAACCGCCAGCCTCGGCATCGTAATCCCAGCGGGTCTGGTTGAGGTAGTTGTAGTGCATCAGGAACCGGGCGGCTGGTTCGCCACCGGATGGCGGCGGGCCAAAGGTCCAGACATTGAAGTCTGGGTTGCCGTAGCGGTGCTTGCAGCGTTCGGCGATGCCTTCCAGGCTCTCGATATCCAAGCCCAGGCCGCCGATATTGGTCGGGTTGTTGGTGTTATCGACCACGCCGCATTGGTAGGGGGCGATCTGCTCATAGACGGACGGGTCAGCGCCACCGAAGATCAAACCGGCCCCAAACAGCTCGGCCAGCTCGGCATAGAAGACGCGCCCGGAGCGCACACCGCTGATGTCATAGGTAGCCGGGCCGCTACCATCCGATTCGGGCAGTTTTTCCGGGTAGCCGCAGTAGAAGAGCGCCTGCAGGCGGGTCATGCCCTGATCGATCAGGGTCTCAAAAACGACAGGGGCGGAATTCAGACCGGTGGAAGGGCGGGTGGCCCAGGCTGGGAAGTGCGAGATCGAGATGAAGATCGGCCGGTTCTCCAGAAGGGTGGCATCGGTCGGCAGCCCGGTGAACGGGCAGATCCCGGCATAGCCCGGATAAACCAGGCCAGCATCCAGATCAGTGCGGTGTTCACCCGGGGCCAGTTCAAAGGCAGGGGTGAACCCTTCCTGGTCGACATCGCTGTCGAGAGCATCGTCTTCGCCGGCATCCTGCACGGTGAAGAGCGTGCTTTCAAGAGCAAACTGCAGGTAGTACTCGCCGGCGAAAACTTCCTCGAACTGATAGAAACCATCACCATTGGTGAGGGTATCGGCCAGAGGATCTCCAGCGCTGGAATACAAGGTCACAACCACCTCAGCAACGCCCGGTTCGTCATCGTCCTGCAAGCCATTGCCGTTCCAGTCCTCCCAGGCGAAATCGCTGATCGAGCCGGGGACCTGGTCGAGCACCAGTGTGGCTTCGGGGGTGGTGTCCAGCCATTCCTGGATCTCTTCCTGGCTCATCACGCCGGGTTCGATCCCTTCACCTGAGAAGGTGGCTTTCTCGCCAGCGCCGAGAACGATCTCGCCGCCGTCAACCTCCAGCGTGCAGGTGCCTTCCAGGCAGGTGGTAACGAGATTGCTGGTCTCCGGATCGCGCTCCACCATCATGTAGGAGCCGCGCACGGAAGCCACGCCAGAGGGCGTATCGACCTGCAGGCTGCCGCCATTCAGCACTACCCACATCTGCCCGGACTGCATGTAGAGCTGCTTGAAGGTGCCATCATTCTCTTCTTCAATGGCTACCAGGGTGAAGAGTGAGTTTGGGCTGATGCGGACGATGGTCCCATCGGCAAAGTCCAGGCGGACGCGGCCGTCGGGGCCGGTCTGCACCTGACCGTTCAGGAAGACTTCCATCCCGGCCACGGCAGAAACGAAACTGCGGTCGGCGGTCTGCTGGACCTCAACCTGCCCAGACAGATCGGACAGTACTGCCGAAGGTCCGGCGGGGTCGGCGGCTTTGAGCGCCAATTTTTGGGACTCGGGGTCAGAAACCTGGTCGCTGCCTGGCGTTTGCGCGCTTTGAGCGCCACAAGCCGTTAGCAGGATCAATCCCACCAGGATAAAGATCAGTAATATTGTGGATTTTGATGACATAATTTCACTCCAATTAAAATTAATAGATCAATTTCTTTAATTATAGACGAATCTGGTAGTCCAAAACTTTCAGTTCTGTTATTGTCCCGCCTAGAGACTATTCATTTAATGGTACATTGGTACCGGTTTAGCGATTACAATGATTGGAGCAATGATGACCGAACCGATCCGATTTATCGAAGAGCTGGCTGCCAATGCCTGGCGGCCGGAGATCGAACAGCATATTGGCGGCTGGCGGCTGCGGTTTTCAGGCGGCGACAGCCGGCGAGTGAATTCGGTCTGGCCCAACCGTCTGCCAGGCCCGCAGCCGCTGGAGGATTATCTGGCGCTGGCAGAGGCGTTTTACCACCGTCTGGGGATTGTGCCCCGTTTCCAGGTGTGCCCGGCCGCTCAGCCGGAGGACCTGTTCGAAGTATTGGCAGCACGGGGATACACCCAGACCGCCCACACGACAGTGATGACGGCCAGTTCGGATGTGCTCGTGCCGGTGCCAAGGCCGGCCTCCTGGGCGCTGACCGGTGCAGAAGCCCTGACGGATGAATGGTTTGAGGTCTATACTGGCTTCGCAGGGTATTCGGCGGAGAGCCTGCCTGTTCGCCGCGGGATCCTATCGCGCATTGGTCCACCGGCCCATTTTGTGCTTGCGCACGTCGACGGCATCCCAGCGGCGACCGGACTGGGTGTGGCGGAGCGCGGCTGGATGGGGGTGTTCTGCATGGTCACGGATGCAGGCCAACGCCGGCAGGGTTTGGCCTCGGCTGTCATCCGGGCGCTGGCCTACTGGGGCCGAAGCCAGGGCGCTGAAAACATTTTTCTGCAGGTGATGGATGACAATCCTGCGGCTGTCCGGTTGTATGAAAAACTGGGGTTCACCCCGTTTTACCAATATGCTTACTGGGAGAAGCGATGACCAGACTGACCGAGATCGCCCGCTTCACCAATAAACTGGATGAGATGGCGGCGTTTTATCAACAACTGCTTGGCAAGGAACCGGAGGTCCGCGCGGAGGGGATGGCGATCTTCATGCTGGGTGAGGTCAAGCTGTTCCTGCATCAGGCGTACCAACCGGCCGACGGTGAACTGCCGCCGGAGAACCATACGGCTTTTACAGTTGAGGATGTGGACCTGGAGTGTGAACGGCTGGCAGCTGCCGGATTGCGGATTGATGTGCCGCCCCAGGAATATTATTGGGGTTATTCTGCTTATCTGCGCGACCCCGAGGGTCAGATGATCGAGCTGATCCAGTCCACAGACCAGGCGAATGAATAGCTGCCGCCTGCTGTTATAATACGCTTCCTGCATTTATATCCATACACGAATGGAGAGATCAGACATGCTTAATGACATTAAAGCCAAAGATGTCCTGACGACCCCTCATGGTTCGTACGTTTATTACCGACTGGACGCGCTGAATACTGACCTTAGCCGGCTGCCGTATTCGGTGCGGATCCTGCTGGAAGCCTTGCTGCGGCAACAGGACGGGGTCGAGATCACGGCTCAGGATGTGACCAATCTGGCCGAATGGCAGCCGGTAGTCACCGAGCGGCAGGCGATGCCGTTCAAGCCTGGGCGGGTTGTGATGCAGGACTTCACCGGCGTCCCGGCAGTGGTGGACCTGGCGGCGATGCGCTCGGCGATGGCCCGGCTGGGCGGTAACCCGGCTGAGATCAACCCGGTAATCCCGGTCGATCTGGTGATCGACCATTCCGTTCAAGTCGACTTTTTCGCTTCCGTGGATGCTTTGCAGCGCAACGCCGAGATCGAATTTCTGCGCAACCGCGAGCGCTATGAGTTCCTGCACTGGGGTCAAAAAAGCTTTGACAATTTTCGGGTGGTACCGCCGGCCACCGGGATCGTGCACCAGGTCAATCTGGAATACCTGGCCAAGGTGGTACTGACCCGCGAGATCGATGGCGAGCTGGTGGCGTTCCCCGACACCCTGGTGGGGACGGATTCGCACACGACCATGATCAATGGCCTGGGCGTCGTCGGCTGGGGGGTCGGCGGGATCGAAGCGGAGGCCGCCATGCTGGGCCAGTCGATCGATATGTTGATACCGGATGTGATCGGGTTTGAACTGTCCGGGAGCCTGCGGGAGGGCGTGACCCCGACCGACCTGACTCTGACGATCACTCAGATACTGCGTGCGCACGGCGTGGTAGGTAAATTTGTGGAATTCTTCGGCGATGGACTGGATGCACTCGCGCTGGCCGACCGGGCGATGATCGCCAATATGTCGCCAGAGAATGGGGCGACGATCACCTATTTCCCGGTGGATGATGAGACGCTTAATTATCTGCGCCTGACCGGCCGCACAGAGGCCGAGGTCGCCCTGGTGGAAGCCTATTGCAAGGCGCAGGGATTGTTCCGCACTTCCGGGTCGCCAGCCCCCATATTCACCAGCACTTTATCGCTGGATATGACCACGGTCGTACCCAGCCTATCGGGGCCCAAGCGGCCGCATGATCGCATCTCGCTGGACGGATTGCAACTAACCTTCCGCGAATCACTGCTGGCGCCGAAGAGCGACCGCGGCTTTGAACTCAAACCGGGAGACCTGGACAAGCAGGTCAGTTTTGGTTCCAACGGCCACAGTGAGACGATGGGGCATGGTTCGCTGGTGATCGCGGCGATCACATCGTGCACCAATACTTCCAACCCGGCGGTGATGATCAGTGCCGGGCTGCTGGCCCGCAAGGCAGTCGAACGCGGCTTGCAGGTCAAGCCGTACGTCAAGACCAGCCTGGCCCCCGGCTCGCGAGTGGTGACGGATTATCTGGAGAAGGCCGGCCTGATGGACCCACTGGCCGAATTAGGGTTCAACCTGGTGGGATACGGCTGCACGACCTGCATCGGAAATTCAGGCCCGCTGCCTGGCGAAGTAGTGCGGGCGATCACCAGCGAGAACCTGGTGGCGGCCGCAGTGCTTTCGGGTAACCGAAATTTTGAAGGCCGGATCCACCCGTATGCGCTGGCCAACTACCTGGCCTCGCCGCCGTTGGTGGTGGCTTTTGCGTTGGCCGGGACGGTTGACATCGACTTGAGCAGCGAGCCGCTCGGCACTGGTTCGGACGGCAAGCCGGTTTTTCTGCGCGAGATCTGGCCGTCACTGGAAGAGGTCCGCGCGGCGATCCAGGCCAGCGTGACGCCGGAGATGTTCGTGGCGCGTTACCAGGATGTCTTTACTGGCAACCAGACCTGGAATGAGATCCCGGGCAGCGAGAGCGAGATCTACGATTGGGATGAAGCCTCCACCTATATCCAGGAGCCGCCATTCTTCACCGGCCTGACCCGTGAGATGCCCGCTCTGAACGAGATCCGGGAGGCCCGTGTGCTGGCACTGCTGGGCGATTCGATCACCACCGACCATATCTCTCCGGCCGGCGCAATCCCGGCGGACAGCCCGGCAGGCCAGTATTTGCAAGCCCAGAATGTGGCACCGAGGGATTTCAATTCCTATGGCTCCCGCCGGGGCAATGACCGGGTGATGACCCGCGGTACGTTTGCCAATATCCGGCTGAAGAACCAGTTGGTCCCGGGCGTGGAGGGTGGTTTTACCCGCTACCAGCCCGATGGCGGCAAGACCACAATCTTTGAGGCCTCGATGCAGTACCAGCAGGCCGGTATCCCGCTGGTAGTGCTGGCAGGCAAGGAATATGGTTCCGGTTCCAGCCGGGACTGGGCGGCTAAGGGCACACTGCTGTTGGGCGTAAAGGCGGTTATTGCGGAGTCCTACGAGCGTATCCACCGTTCGAATCTGGTGGGGATGGGCGTACTGCCACTACAGTTTGTGGATGGGCACAACGCGACCACCCTGGGACTGGACGGCAGCGAGACGATCTCGATCAGCGGGCTGAGCGATGAGATGCGGCCTGGCGACCGTCTGCAGGTGCGCGCCGGCAAAGCGGATGGCACCGAGATCAACTTTGAGGCGGTTTCCCGGCTGGATACGGCTGTGGATGTGCTGATCTACCGGCACGGAGGGATCCTGCATAAAGTGCTGCGCGAGCGGCTGCAGGCTGCCTGACCGTTTTTTTACTGATAAAGCAAGAAGCCAGCGTGAACCATGCGTTGGCTTCTTTGATATTCCGTGTCCGGTCTTATTCACGCATCTCGGGCTCGAGCAGGGCGATAGTGTTGCCAGCCGGGTCTTTGAAGGTGGCCATGGTGCCGACCGTTGGGATCACGTAGCTTTCCAGCAACACCGAGCCGCCGTTGGCTTTGACCTTTTCCAGGCTTTCTTTCAGGTTGGGGGTGTTGATATACAGCAGCACGCTACCGATGGGGGTGGTGTCGTCCACTTTGGTGAACCCTCCACCGGTGCCGCCTTCGGCCTCGAAGGTGGTGTAGTCCATTTCAGGGAACTCTTTCAGATTCCATTCAAAGACGTTTTGGTAGAAGCGGCCAGCAGCGGCGGTATCTTCGGCGGGGATCTCGATATGGGTGATGCAATGTTTGTGGGGCATGATTCTCTCCTAAAGAGTTGGTTAGAATCAATAATAGAACAAATATTCTAATTTGTCAATTATTCTCCAGACCAATACTCATGGAGAATTTTTCCGGCTACTCCTCCTCCAGGCGGCTGGTGAGGTCCTGGATCGTATCCATCCATTCAGGGAAGGCATCTCGTTCGCGCCATAACTGCTTCAAGCTGGAATCGCGCAGGACGACCTTCAGTGAACTGCGGGCCATCTGGATCAATTCTTCCGCTGGCTCGTGCTTGTCCTCCAGCCAGACCAATACTTCAACCGGGAGTTCATCGGCTGGCGATCCCAACAGGCCGGCGACCACTTCCGCGGCGCATATGGCGATCACGCAGTCGATCTCATCGGGCGTTTCACCATCCTGGTCGAGCACAGTCTCAAACGCTTCGGCCAGGATTTGGAAGTCTTCCGTCTCTTCCAGCTCCGAGACCCACATCAGGGCATCTTCGTGCTCGAAACTACCGGTATCCCAGAAAGTCATGGGGTTATTCGGCCAACTCCATCCGGTCTGGCCGAACCTGTTCGAAAGAAATCCGGCCCTGGGGCACTATCCGGTCGATGACCAGATAGCCAGCATCCATATATTCCCAGATCAACTGGAAGGGCACCTTGTCCGGATGCCACTTTTCGGTGATCACGATCCCGTGTCCGGGCAGGATGGTGAAGGCCACCAGGCGGTGGTCGTCGGGGTTTTGCAGGCTCTCAGCCCGGCTGAAAGCCGATTTGATCGCCCGGGCCTGGGCTTCGGTGGCGCAGGACACCAGATAATCGTAGAAGGGCGGGTCCAGCGGGGCGAATTCGATCAATTGCGGGTTGAAGGCCTGCACGCCGCGGTGGCCGTGCAGTTTGGAGCGCACTACCGGGTGTTCTCCGGGCTGATCAGGCACCTTGACCCGCGGCAGCACCAGGTCCATGTCGATCATCTCGACGGCTTCTGAAGAAGGGGAGATATTTTCGCCATGCTCGATGTGGCGCACCTGCGCGCCCAGTCCGTCCTGACGGATGCCGACGATGGCGGCCAGGTCGTTATGCGAGATATTGCCCTTGTCCACCGGGCGGGCGCTGCCGGTGACGGTGGCGATCAACGCCGAGATCTCCGGATCCCAGGTGGAAAAACAGCCTTCGCTGTACTGGTCGGCGATGGCATCGCTAAGCGCGGGGACCGGCACCAGGTCCACGATCCGGAGCATATCGGTGAAGAACTTCCGTTTACCCATCTCTTGCCCGGCGCGCTGCATGGCCTCGACCGAGGACAGTTCCAGCCAGGTGTTGCGCGGGATCAGATCGCCGACTACCTCGTGCTTGGTGACCTCGTAGGTTGATTCGTAGGTCGCGGTCCGCAGGACGATATCGCGGTAAAACTCGTCTTTGTCCTCGTCCATTTCAGTGTAGGGATGCGCGCCGACCAGGTCGAAGTGATAAACGCGCTCCGGGTGGTCGTCTCCGACCAGGAGCAAGATGCGGATGCATTTCAGCTGGGACTGGATCAGGCGGATCAGCGAGAGCATTGGTCCACCTCTCCGACCTTGTTCCACCAGGACATCTGGCGCCGTCTCGGCCATCCCTTGGAATTCAAAGTCCTTCCGGATGAAGGGGTCTCTGGCCAGGGCATGCTCGAAATGCGTCAGGATATCATCCAGTTCCTGCGGGTTGATGTGCACCATGGTGATCGTGCGGGGGACGTGGCTGAGTTTGAATTTCTTCCGGCCGGTGAACATGAGTGCATCCCGCCAGCTGAGCAACTCACCAAAGCGAGCCGTGGTCAGGATGACCTTGGTGTCAGCATTCGGTTCTTCCTGGACGGTGTGACCAAGCGCGGTGAAAGCAGGCAGGAGCCGCGAGGCGGCCTCATCCAGCAGCGGGGTCACAGTCCCCGGGGAGTAGAATAACTTAATTGAGCGGAGCCAGGTGTGTGGCTGTTTTTGCATTTCGGACTGCTCCTGTAGAGAGAGTGATGTGTCAGTATGAGGGATTTGGGAGTCCCGGACAGTGATGCATGTATAATAACAAAATCCGGACGATTTGGTTTCCGTTTCAGGCAATTTATACCATTTTTCTCGCAATAGAACAGGATTGATATGCAAATACTCGTGACAAATGATGATGGGGTGCAGGCTCCCGGCTTGCTGGCGCTGGCCCAGGAGATGCGAAAACTCGGCGAAGTGACCGTGCTGGCACCGGACCGCAATTGGTCGGCTT
Source organism: Anaerolineales bacterium (assembly GCA_020059485.1). Classification (GTDB taxonomy): domain Bacteria; phylum Chloroflexota; class Anaerolineae; order Anaerolineales; family UBA11579; genus UBA11579. The sequence continues at coordinate 11,507 of JAGVCA010000026.1, read as the reverse complement.
CCGGTCATGTCAAGACCATGCATAAGCCTCTGCGGGTGCACGACACCAGGCTGGCGGACGGCAACCCGGCGCTGACCTCCGACGGGGCTCCCTCAGATTGTGTCGCCCTGGCGCTGCTCGGCCTGGTCAAGGATATCGATCTGGTCGTCTCGGGGATCAACCCGCACGCCAATATCGGGGATGATGTCACCTATTCCGGGACTGTTACCGCCGCGCTGGAAGCCGTGCTGGGCGGCGTGCCTGGGATTGCCGTCTCGGTTCACACTACCAGCGCCTTCCAGGGAGAGCGCGATTATGGATCATCCGCCCGGGCGGCTCGGCGTGTGGCTGAGTTGGTGATTGCCAATGGCCTGCCGCCTCGCCTGGCGCTGAATGTGAATGTCCCGCACCTGCCCGATGAGGAGATCAAAGGCTGGCGGGTGACCCGGCAAGGGGTGCGGATCTACAAGGATGAACTGGTGGTGATGCATGACCCGAAGGGCAAACCGTTCTATTGGATCGGGGGTGAGTATCCTACCGCCCACCTGGACGAAGGCAGCGATTATTACGCTATCGAGCACGGTTATATCTCCGTCACTCCGTTGCAGTTGGATATGACCAACCACAAAGCGCTGACGGACCTGCAGGAGTGGAAGTTCACACCTTGAAGAGCACCTGATCGGCAGGCTGTCGGGACAGTCGTCTTTTGCCAGTTGACGTATAATCAGACCGAAGGTTGCCGGCTTGCTGCGACAGCCCGGATAACAGACAGGAGAGGACAATGAAAGAATTTGACAATATCCTGGTGGAAACCCGCGGACGGGTAGGTCTGATCACACTCAACCGCCCGGATGCGTTTAATGCCCTCAATGCCGCCCTGTTGCGTGAACTGATGCAGGCGTTGCAAGCCTTTGACGCTGATGAAGATGTCGGGGCGATGGTAGTGGCGGGGAATGAGAAAGCCTTTGCTGCCGGGGCAGATATCGCGGAGATGGCGGATGCCACGGCAGTGGAAATACTCCGCAGCGGACGGATCGACCTGTTCGATGCGGTCATGACGATCAAAAAACCGGTGATCGCGGCAGTCTCCGGCTGGTGCCTGGGCGGCGGCTGCGAACTGGCCATGAGCCTGGATATGATCGTCGCCTCGGAACGGGCCCGTTTTGGCCAGCCGGAGATCAATCTGGGCGTGATCCCCGGGGCCGGGGGTACCCAGCGGCTGACCCGGGCGGTGGGAAAAGTGCTGGCGATGGAGATGGTCCTGAACAACCGCCACCTGACCGCCGAAGAAGCGCTCCATTACGGATTGGTCAACAAGGTTTCCCCGGTAGAAACTTACCTGGAAGATGCGATCAAGCTGGCCGATCAGATAGCGGCCCGTGCTCCGCTGGCGGTGCAGGCTGCCAAAGCGATGGTCAACCACGCATTTGAGAGCCATCTGCGCGATGGGTTGGCGGACGAGCGGCGGGCGTTTTACCTGTTGTTTGCCACCGAGGACCAGAAGGAAGGTATGACAGCCTTTCTGGAGAAGCGCGATCCGGATTGGAAAGGCCGATAGAACCGCGTTGAGGATGCTGGTGTGACCCAACCTCCGATTGAACGAACCCAGAGAGACGCAGACCGCCCGGTGGGCTACCGGGATGTGGTGCGCGCCTTGCGCAGCTTGCGCATCCCTCCCAACCGGCCGGTGATCGCGCACAGTTCATTGCGCGCGCTTGGGCCAGTGCAGGGCGGGGCTGAGACGGTTGCTGGTGCACTGATCGAAGTCTTCGAGCAGCTGGTTGTGCCAACCTTTACTTACAAGACCATGGTGGTGCCAGAGAATGGCCCACCGGACAATGCGCTGTTCTACGGCAGTCACAACGACCGTAACAAGATGGCGGAGTTCTTCTATCCGGACATGCCGGCCGATAAATTGATGGGCGCGATTGCCGAGGCGGTCCGCAAACACCCGGATGCTGCACGTTCAGGACACCCGGTGCTCTCATTCGCCGGGGTCAACGTCCGGCCGTATCTGGAAAGCCAGCTGCTGGCCGAGCCGTTTGCGCCGCTGGCGGTCATGTATGATAAGAGCGGCTGGGTGCTCTTGCTGGGAGTGGACCATACCGCCAATACCAGTATTCACTTGGGGGAGCGGCTGGCCGGACGCAAGATGTACACCCGCTGGGCGCTGCTGAGCGATATGGTCGTGACCTGCGCAAATTTTCCGTACTGCTCGGACGGATTCAATGCGATCGAGCCTTTGATCGATCCCTTCACGCGCCGGACACAGATCGGGCAAGCCGAGGTCCAGGCGATTCCGCTGCACGAACTGATCGAGACCACCCGGCAGTTGATCCAGGCTGACCCGACCGCGCTGTTGTGCTCGCGGTCGGACTGCCTGTCCTGCAATCTGATCCGGCGGCAGCATGTCCGGACCAAGCACGGCGTCATTCCTGAGGACACCGGAGGGTAGGATGGATCGGCGAAACCGCTTTGATAACCACTTTCCGAAGAAGCCGGACTGGCAGGGAATGAGTCTGCGCGAAAAGGCAGACTATCTCTGGTCTCGCCTGAAGCTGCGAGTGCGCTTCTATGGCCGCCGGCTGCTGCCGCCTGTGACCAAAGAACGCGTGGCCGAGGTACAGCTCCAACTGCGCGAATCCTCCACCCCTGATTTTGATTATTTTGTCCTGGTGCTGCTCTCGTGTATGATCGCTACATTTGGGCTGCTGATCGATTCGGCTGCCACGATCATCGGTGCGATGCTGGTCGCCCCTTTGATGTCGCCGATCCTGGGGATCGGGCTGGCCTCGATCCGCGGCGACACAACCTTGCTGCGGGATGCCGGTACGGCCTTGCTGCGCGGTGCGCTGCTGGCGGTGGCGCTTTCGATCGTGATCACCTGGTTCAACAACCTACTGCCATTCGTTTCCGTGCAGGACCTGCCAGCGGAGGTGCTTTCCCGCACCCGCCCGACACCGATCGACCTGGGGGTTGCCCTGGCCGGTGGGCTGGCGGCCACCTTTGCACTGGTGCAGCCTAATCTTTCAGCAGCATTGCCGGGGGTGGCGATCGCCACGGCTTTGATGCCACCCCTGTGTGTGATCGGAATCGGGATCGCCCTGGGAGACTGGGAGGTTGCCCGCGGCGCGGCGCTGCTCTTCCTGACCAACGCAGTCACGATCGCGGCCTCCTCGACCTTCCTGTTCTATATCACCGGTTTTAACCTCGGCCGCCGTCAGGAAGGAAAAACTATCCCGCGCAGTTTGCAGATCTCGATCGTGCTGATCATCATCCTGCTGGCGCCGCTGGGCTGGACGAGCTACCGCTTTGTGCAGGAAGCCAGCCTGAACCGGGAGATCAACCAGGTGGTGCGGGAGGAAGTTGATCAGATCGGCGCTGAGCTCGATTCGCTCACCTGGGTGGAGGATCCCGAGGAGGATCTACTGGTGATCGAGGTGACCCTGCTGGTGACTACCCCGATGCGCTATGCCAACAGCGTTGAGATGCAGGATGCGATCGCCCGCCGACTGCAGCGCACTGTGCAGTTGAGGATCAACCAGGTTAATTATGCCCAACTCGACCCGCTGGTGCCGCCTACCTTGACGCCAATAACCCAAATTGCCGAGACCAGCACGGCCTCTCCAACTGCGACCGCCACAGCGACTACCACCCTGACCCCGACCGTGACGCCCACGGCCACCCTGGTGCCGACGGCTACATACACGCCCACGCCTCAGACCGCGATCCTGGAAGACCGCAGTTCCCTGGCGTTGCTGGCGTATCCTGGCGGACCGGAGATCGGTGTGCTGCGGCGGAATGTCCCGTTCAAAGTGCTTTACGGTCGTGAGATCCACGAAGGCTGGCTGTGGATCGAGGTGCAGGATGCGGAAGGGCGCGTCGGCTGGGTGCCGGAGTTTATGACCTTTACAATCACCGAGACACCAACGGCCACGCCAACGCTGACTGCCGTACCAACGGCAACCCCGTGATTCAAACATGATTCTTACAGGCTGTTAGCGGTGTGCTAATTTTGCCGATGATATAATTTTTTCTATACCTGGCCGGCGGGAAGAGTTTGCACCCTGCCGCTGAACTGGTACAGAAAGTGTATATCCATTGATGATTACCGGTCCATTTTGATGGGCTTCTAACAAGGGAAAAACCATTATGATGAGATTTGACAGATTTACCGAGCGTGCCCAGGAAGTCGCCCAGCGCGCTGCCGAGATCATCCAGCGCTACGGCCACAACCAGATCGATACCGAGCATATCCTGCTCTCGTTGATCGAGCAGCCAGAAGGTGTGATCGGCCAGCTGCTGGAGATCCTGAACGTAGACGGCAACATGCTGACCGAGCGGTTGGACTATATCCTGCGTACCAGCCCGAAAGCCAATATCTTCGGCGGGGGCGCCGGCCAGATCTTTATCACGCCGCGCGTCAAGCGGATCATTGACCTGGCCAACGAAGAAGCCAACCGCCTGAAGGATGAATATATCTCGACCGAGCATATTTTCCTGGCGATCCTGAGCGAGCGCAGCACCCCGGCAGCCCGCCTGCTGGAGGGCGCTGGCGTGACCAAAGACCGTGTGCTGGAGGCGATCAACCAACTGCGCGGCGGACAGCGGGTCACCGACCCGCAGGCTGAGACCCGCTACCGCACCCTGGATAAGTATTCCCGCGACCTGACCCAGATGGCCCGCGAAGGCAAGCTCGACCCGGTCATCGGGCGGGATGCCGAGATCCTGCGGGTGATCCAGATCCTCTCGCGGCGCACCAAGAACAACCCGGTGCTGATCGGCGAGGCCGGGGTCGGTAAGACCGCGATCGTCGAGGGCCTGGCGCAGAAGATCGCCACCAACGATGTACCCGAGATCCTGGGCGGGAAGAAGGTCATCTCGCTGGACTTGAGCGCCATGATCGCCGGCTCGCGCTTCCGCGGTGAGTTCGAAGAGCGGCTGAAAGCCACGATCGAAGAGGTGCAGCGCGCCGAAGGCGAGATCATCCTGTTCATTGACGAACTGCACACCGTGGTTGGGGCTGGCGCAGCCCAGGGTGCCATGGACGCCTCCAACATGCTCAAACCGGCCCTGGCGCGCGGCGAACTGCAGGCTGTCGGCGCGACGACGCTGGATGAATACCAGAAACACATCGAAAAGGACGCTGCTTTGGAACGCCGCTTCGCGCCAGTGTATGTGGAAGAGCCGAGCGAGGAGGATACCCTGCAGATGCTGTACGGTCTGCGCGACCGTTATGAGGCGCATCACAAGGTGCGCTTCTCGGACGAAGCGCTGGAGTCGGCGGTGCGGCTCTCCGCCCGCTATCTGACCGACCGCCGTCTGCCGGACAAGGCCATCGACCTGATGGACGAGGCTGCCGCCAAACTGCGGATCGCCCTGTTCTCGCTGCCGCCGGGGCTGAAGACCCTCAAGCAGGACCTCGACCGCACGCTGGCAGAGGAAGAGCAGGCCGGCCTGGAGCGCGATTACGAGCGCGCCGCCCAGAAGAAGGCCGAGCGCCTGCGGATGGAAGAGGAATACCGCGAGAAGCGCCAGAAATGGGAAGCCGAACACGAACTCGATGAGGTCGTGGACAAGAATGATGTGGCCGAAGTGCTGGCCCAGTGGACGGGCATCCCGGTCAGCCAGATGATGGAGACCGAGGCCGAGAAACTGCTCAAGATGGAAGACCGGCTGCACGAACGGATCATCGGCCAGGACGAAGCGATCACCGCTGTCTCGGACGCCATCCGGCGCTCGCGCTCGGGGATGAAAGACCCCAAGCGGCCGATCGGTTCGTTCATCTTCATCGGGCCGTCCGGCGTCGGCAAGACCGAACTGGCCAAAGCGCTGGCCGAATTTATGTTCGACGATGAGGACGCTCTGGTGCGGATCGACATGAGTGAGTACCGCGAGCAGCACACTGCCTCGCGGCTGTTCGGAGCGCCCCCGGGATATGTGGGCTATGAAGAAGGCGGCCAGCTGACCGAAGCCGTCCGCCGCCGGCCGTATCGGGTGATCCTGTTCGATGAGATCGAGAAAGCCCACCCTGAAGTGTGGAACGCCCTGCTGCAGATCCTGGACGACGGCCGCCTGACCGATGGTCAGGGCCGGGTGGTGAACTTCCGCAATACGGTGCTGATCATGACCAGCAACCTGGGGACCGAGTTCGTCCGCAAGTCGGGCTCGCTCGGCTTCCTGCAGCCCGGCGACAATAATGAGGACCGCGAGGCGCACAAGAAGATCGAGAAAGCGCTTAAGGACACCTTCCGGCCTGAGTTCCTCAACCGGATCGATGAGATCATCACCTTCTCGCAGCTGAGCGTGGAGGATATGCAGAAGATCGTCAAACTGCAGATGAAGGAGATCCTCCAGCGGATTTCCGACCAGGGCCTGGAGATCCGTCTGACGGATGCAGCCAGCAAGTGGCTGGCTGAACAGGGTTACGACCCGGCCTTCGGCGCCCGCCCGCTCAAGCGCGCCCTGCAGAAATTTGTGGAAAGCCCGATGTCGATCCGGATCCTGCAAGGCGAGTTTGGGGCCGGCGATATCGTCGAGGTGGATGTGGCCGAGAACGGCGAGGAAATGACCTTCCGCAAGACCGGGCAGCAGAAGAAAGCGGAGAAGAAGGTTGAAGAGCAGGTGGATGCCTGAAAGTAAGTGATTGGTGATTTGGCACCTGGTGATCGGGAGACTGGTCGCCAGGTGTTTTTATATCTCATTCCAATAAAATCCGCGTGGGGGCGAGGAGATCGCTTGCCCGCCCATTGTTGCCCCGGTGACCAGGTGACTAAGTGACTCGGTGCCCTGGTGACTCCGCCTCACTCCCACCCAAACGTATCAAACCACTTATTTTCTTTGTAATTCAGCAGCGCCTGATAGACATACGGCACGATGTTGTGCGGCAGGGCGTCCAGCGGGAACCAAGCCAGGCCGCCGCATTTCTCCGGCTCGGCATTGAACGGCTCGCCCACCCAACGGTGGACGCGGACGAAGAAGTCGATCCGTTCTTCGCCGTCTCGCCGGTGCATGACCCCGACTACCTCGGTGTCCGTGGGGAGGATGACGATCCCGGCCTCCTCGGAAGCTTCGCGCACCGCAGTCTGGAGGACGGTCTCGCCCGGCTCAAGGTGCCCGGCAACCACGCTGTAATGCCCGTCCATGTAGCCGGTGTTGGCGCGCAGGGAGAGCAGGATGTGGTCGTTGTCGATGAAAAAGAGGTGGACGGCGGAGCGGAACATATCAGTAGGAAGTAGATAGTAGGTAGTAGGTAGTAGACAGTAGATAGTAGGCAGTAGATAATAGGCAGTTGATTGTCATGGTATTTGATCATTTCAGGCTATTGATCAAACCGAAAAGCATTCGCCTGATTTCCTGTATCTGTTCTGAAACTTGCTTGCCTTGATCAGGGTCGAGGAGGGATTGTCTGATGGCGATCTCGACCTGGGTATCAAGTTCTGCGAGTGAGCCCATCGATACTCTTAGGAATCGCTTGAAGTCCTTGGGGTAGTTGCGCCCTTGTCATTCTGCAATATTGGAAGGGATTGATACCGCACATCGCCGAATCTGGCTGGTCAGACCGTAGATTTCTTTTGCTGTAAATATTTCTGTCAGCCGATAGATGCGATCAACCAGGTCCATAGATTTCTGCCAGACAAGAAGGTCTTTGTAACTTTGGGATGCCATTTGATCACCTTGTCAAGTTTGAGGTCTTACCTACTCATTTCTATAACGGCCTACTACCTACTGACTACTACCTACTTTTCCAGCATCGGCATTTTGATCCCGTGCCTCTTGGCCGCCTCGATGGCCTGCTCGTAGCCCGCATCCGCATGGCGGACGACGCCCATGCCCGGGTCGGTCGTCAGCACCCGCTCGAGGCGGGCGGCGGCTTCCGGGGTGCCGTCGGCCACGATCACCTGCCCGGCGTGCTGGCTGTACCCGATCCCGACCCCGCCGCCGTGATGGAACGACACCCAGGTGGCCCCGCCGACGGCGTTGATCAGCGCGTTCAGGATCGGCCAGTCCGAGACCGCGTCGGTGCCATCCAGCATGGATTCAGTCTCCCGGTTAGGAGAGGCGACTGAGCCAGAGTCGAGGTGATCGCGCCCGATTACGATCGGGGCTTTCAGTTCGCCCTCCGCCACCATGTTGTTGAACATCAACCCAGCCTGGACGCGCTCGCCGTACCCCAGCCAGCAGATTCGGGAGGGCAGCCCCTGGAACGGGATCCGTTCGCGGGCCATCTTCAGCCAGCGGTGCAGGTGGGCATCCTCGGGGAACATCTCCATCACAGCCTCGTCGGTGCGGTAGATGTCCTCCGGGTCGCCGGAGAGCGCGACCCAGCGGAAGGGCCCTTTGCCCTCGCAGAACAGCGGCCGGATATAGGCCGGGACAAATCCGGGGAAGTCGAAGGCGTTCTGGACACCGCCCTCGAAGGCTCGTTGGCGCAGATTGTTGCCGTAATCGAAGACCTCGGCGCCGCGCTGCTGAAAGGCCAGCATAGCCTCGATATGGGTCATCATGGAGGCCACCGAGCGGCGGGCATATTCGTCCGGGTCGGCCTGGCGCAGTTCTGCGGCTGCCTCGACTGCCAGGCCAGTGGGGATGTAGGAATAAATGTCATGGGCCGGGGTCTGGTCGGTGACCACATCCGGGGTAATGCCGCGCAGCACCAGTTCCGGGTAGATTTCGGCGGCATTGCCGATCAGGCCGATTGACTTCGGCTCTTCGTCCTCGACCGCCTGTTCGATCAGGGTCATGGCTTCTTCCAGCGTATCCACGACCACATCCACATAACCGATCTCCTGGCGGCGCTGTGCCCGGGCCGGGTCGATCTCGACGATCAGCCCGACGCCCTCGTTCATCGTGATTGCCAGCGGCTGGGCCCCGCCCATACCGCCCAGGCCGGCGGTCAGGGTGAACTTTCCCTTCAGCGAAGGCCAGCCCTTCTGCATTGCCAGCGATCCGAGGGTCTCGTAGGTGCCCTGCAGGATGCCCTGCGTACCGATGTAGATCCACGAGCCAGCGGTCATCTGGCCGTACATCATCAACCCTTTGGCGGCTAATTTATCGAAGTGTTCCTGGGTGGCCCAGTGCGGTACCAGGTTGGAATTGGCGATCAAGACGCGCGGCGCGTCGGTGTGGGACCTGAAAATCGCCACCGGCTTGCCGGACTGCACCAGCAGGGTCTCATCCTCGTCCATGTTCTCCAGTGTGTGCAGGATGGCGTCGAAAGCCTCCCAATTGCGGGCTGCCTGGCCACGGCCGCCGTACACCACCAACTGATCAGGGATCTCAGCCACTTCCGGGTCGAGGTTGTTCTGGATCATGCGGTACGGGGCTTCGATCAGCCAGTTTTTGCAGTGCAGGGTAGTGCCCCGGGGGGCGCGGACGGTGCGGGGACCAGACATCGGGACCTCCTCAACAGGTCGTGGATTTTCTATTGGTATTATGCCACACTCTACCGGCGCGCGGACTGGCTTGCAGGCTGATTGACATCAATATCGATCATCACTAAAATACTTACAACCAAACTTTCTTGAGGAGGAAGTACACCGTGGAAAAGGATTATACGATCGAAGTGGTTGAATCGCCGGATTGGGGATTGATCGGTGCTGGTCTCGGCGCGTATAACGAGCAGTAGGCCGGGGATGACAGTTCCCGCTATATGTGCTTTGTGCTGCTCGGCCCGGATAGCGACAAGCTCGGCGGGATCATTGCCGCTACCCACTGGGACTGGCTGTATGTCGATCTGATGTGGCTGCATGAGGATGTGCGCGGGCTGGGTTTTGGCCGCCGCTTGCTGGAGATGGCCGAGCAGGAAGCCCGCCAGCGCGGGGCCACACGCGCTTATCTGGATACGTTCACCTTCCAGGCGCCGGGATTTTATCAGAATTGCGGCTACCGGGTCTTTGGCGAACTGCCGGACTTCCCGGCCGGGCATGCCCGCTACTATATGATGAAAGAATTGGCCTGAACCGGGCTATAATGCCCGCAAGCGACGATTTTGCTGCGGATCGAGGAGCGAGCTATGAGATTGAAAGACAAAGTATGCCTGATCACCGGCGGGGCAGCCGGGATTGGAAAAACTACGGCGATCCGCTTTGCACAGGAGGGGGCCAAGGTTGTGATCTGCGACCTGGCCGAAGAAGACGGCCGGCAAGTGGCAGAGGAGATCGGCGGCGTTTTCTACAAGGTCAATGTGGCCGACCGCGAAGAGGTCCAGGCGTGGGTCGATGAAGTGGTGGCGAAGTTTGGTCAGGTGGATGTATTGATCAACAACGCCGGTGTGCTGCGCGATGGCCTGTTCGTCAAGGTCAAGGACGGCGAACTGGTCAAGCAAATGTCCGAGCAGGACTGGGACCTGGTGATCGATGTCAATCTGAAAGGTACTTTCAACTGTGCCCAGGCGGTCGCCCCGGTGATGATCCGGCAGGGCGGCGGCGTGATCCTGAATGCCACCTCGATCGTCGGGCTGGACGGCAATTTCGGCCAGACCAATTACGTCGCCAGCAAAGCCGGAGTGGTCGGGATGACCAAGGTGTGGGCGCGCGAACTGGGCCGCCACAAGATCCGGGTGAACGCGGTTGCCCCCGGTTTCACGCTGACCGAAATGGTCCGCCAGATGCCGGAAAAGGTCCTGGAGGGGATGGTGGCGCAGACCCCGCTCGGCCGGATGGGTGAACCGGTGGATATCGCCAATGCCTACCTGTTCCTGGCATCCGATGAAGCCAGCTTTATTTCCGGGGTGACCTTGCGGGTGGATGGCGGGATCGTGGTCGGGACGTGATCAATTGCGGGTCGGGTTTTTACCGGCGTGGGGAGCCTGCCGATGATTGAAACCATCCTGATCGGCGCCGGATTTGGCTTTGCGGCTGCCGCTCAGCCCGGACCGATGCAAGCCTATTTCCTGGCCAGTGTGGCGCGGATTGGCTGGAAGCGTACACTCCCTGCCGCCCTGGCTCCCTTCTTCAGCGACGGTCCGATCATCCTGCTGGTACTGTTCCTGCTTAACAGCCTGCCGGAGGGCTGGACCCGCTGGCTGCAGGGTGCCGGGGGGATCTTCCTGATCTACCTGGGGTGGATGAGTTACCTGCAGTACCGGAAGCCGCCGAAGGAGGGGACCGAGAGCGAAAAACCGCCGCGCACGCTGCTGCAGGCGGTGGTGGTCAACCTGCTGAACCCAGCGCCATACCTGGGCTGGAGCCTGGTGCTCGGCCCGCTGCTGCTGGAGGCGTGGGGAGAGTCCCCGGCGAATGGCATCGCCCTGCTGGCAGCCTTCTATGGTGTGCTGACCATCGGCAATCTTGGGATCATCCTGCTGCTGGGGACGACGCAATTTCTCAGCCCAGAGATGCGTCGCCGGCTGGTGCTGGTCTCGGCGGTGGTGTTGGGTCTGATCGGGGTGTATCAGGTGGGGGCGAGCGTGTTGTCGCTCTAGATAAAAACATGACACACCCCGAATTTAATCAATAAGGGGAAGTAGACAGAAAACAGACCCTTGGTATATGCTTAGTTCACCACAAACTAACAAAACCAAGGGT
>JAGVCA010000012.1 GCA_020059485.1 Anaerolineales bacterium | reverse complement strand
TCTGGCTGGATGAAACCATCGACAAACCTTCGGCGTTAAGAGTATTAATGACAGCGATCGAAAAGGCCTCGAAGGAACTTCAGGCCGAAGCATTGCTGGTGTTCGTGGACCCTGAGCAGGCAGTTGATACGCGCCTTTGGCAGCCAATGAACTATCGAATCCATACAGTTGAACAGCTCGAGATCGATGCCTGGAAAGAAGCGGCCCGGGAAAGCCAGCCGCCTGAAACCTTGATCTTTTTTAAACAACTCCGGATCGACAGAGTTTTGCGTCCGATCTAGCGCTTGCCAACTGGGAGGCGCAGCGGACCAGCAAACGGAGAACTCGGTGTGAGAAACGTGATCGATAACATCCTGTTCATATTTGAACGCCTTACCCTGGAGGGTGTGTTTGACATTATCCTGGTAACAGCGGTCTTCTTCGCGTTGTTGATCTTTTTACGCAAGTCCCAGGCGATTGTCTTGATCCGCGGGATCATTCTGCTGATCATTGTGATCAGCCTGATGACCACCCTGTTCGATCTGCCGGCGTTTTCCTTCCTGATCTCGGCGGCGCTGCCGACCTTGCTGCTGGCAGTCCCGGTGATCTTCGCTCCTGAGATCCGCCGGGCGTTGGAACGGCTCGGCCGTGCCAGTGAGTTGATCCCAAATGCCCGTGACCAGTCAGAGTTGCACGATACCATCGCGGCGGTCGTGCACGCTGCGGAGCGGTTGTCGAACCGGCGTCATGGCGCTCTGATCATCCTGCAGCGTTTTGATTCGATGGAGGAATATACCGAGACAGGTGTGAAGCTGGATGCCCAGGTTACGACGGAGATCCTGCTGCAGGTCTTTTACCCGAATACACCGCTGCATGACGGCGCGGTAATCGTGATCGATGATCGGGTGGTGGCAGCCGCATGTGTCATGCCGCTCTCGGCCAGCGGCGTGCTGAATCTGTCTGCAGACCGCAAGATGGGTCTGCGCCACCGGGCAGCGCTGGGGTCGTCAGAAGTCAGCGACTGCGTGGCGGTGGTGGTATCGGAGGAGACAGGGGCGATCTCGATCGCCACTGGTGGACGCATGATCCATAGACTGGACGGACGCCGCCTGGAAGGGATCCTCCGAGCGATCTACCGCTCGACCGCACAGTTGAACTGGTTCGAATCGCTGGTTGCCCGGATATTGGGCCGCCAAACGCCAGAAACCCCCAGCCGCAGTGGTGAGGATTGAGATGCAGAACAGAATTGACCTTCCCAACCCTTTGATGTTCATCTGGAACAACCGTGACACCTTGCTGCTGGCGTTTCTGCTGGCGTTGGCGGTTTGGGTCTCGGCTGTGTATGCCGATGACCCAAACCGGGAGGATGTGGTTTCACCAAATGTGGCCCTGGAAGTGGTGGGACTGGCAGACGATGAGGTCTTGCTAACCGCCCCGCCGACTACTGTGCGGGTAACATTGCGAGCGCCTGAATCTGTCTGGCAGGCGATCTCAGAAAATCCGGACCTGATCCGGGCGACGGTAGATTTCGCAAATCTGGGCGTTGGGACCCATACAGTCCCGATCCAGATCGAACTGCTGGCTGCCCCGGCACAACTACTGAGCGTGCAACCGGCCGAGATCACGGTCAATGTGGATGAGTATGTCGTTAGAGATGATATCCCGTTGGTGCTGAAAGAGGTTGGGACACCTGCGCCTGGTTTTCAACGGGACAATGCCGGGTTCACCATCAGCAGGGTGGAGGTTTCCGGGCCAGCCTCGCGGGTGGCGCTTGTGACCCAGGTCTTGGGGACGGTATCCCTGGAACAGTCCCGGCAAAATTTCAACACCACAGTCGAGCTGCAGCCGGTCAACGATGATCAGGATCTGATCTCAGGTGTGGAGATTAATCCCATTGTGGCCGAAGTTTTTGTGGAGATCTCGCAAGCCGGGCAGTATCGGGATGTTGCCGTGGTCGTTGAGACGCTGGGAGAACCGGCCAGCGGATATGAGCGGACCTCGATCGATGTCGATCCACTGATCGTCACGCTGTATGCAGAAAACGAAGAAGATATTGCCGATATCCCTGGCTTTGTCAGCACCAAGCCGATTGTGCTGACGAATAAAACCGCCAGTTTTGTCATTCAGATCGGGCTGGAACTTCCCCCGGGAGTGATCCAGGCTGGGGACCAGCAGACAGTGGCGGTTTCGATCGGTATCTCTCCCAAGTTGAAAAACCTTTCTTTATCTGTGCCGATCAGCATCACCGGCTTGGCAAGTGGGTATGCCGCCCGATTATCACCGGAGACTGTCGAGGTCTTATTGGTGGGACCGGAACCGGTCATGAACACCCTGACGGCTGAGGATGTGTTTGTGTTTGTCTCGCTGGATGGGCTCGGAGCCGGGACCGCTTTTGTGGAATTGGAATGGGATGTACTGCCTGATGATGTTGAGGTGGTGTCGATCAATCCTGATACAATTGAAGTTGTGATCACCGAATCGAATGCCACGCCAACACCAACCCCGACCAGATCGCCGTAAGGACGCTATCCCATGCCAATAAGGATCCCTGTAGTTGCCCTGGTGGGTCGCCCAAATGTTGGGAAAAGCACCCTGTTCAACCGGCTGGCCGGTGAGCGGCTGGCGGTTGTTGACGATATCCCCGGCACCACCCGTGACCGGCTGCACTTCCGGACAGAGTGGTCGGGGGTGGAGTTCATCGTTGTCGATACCGGCGGGATCGATCCGACCGGGGTCAAGGTTGGAGAAGGTCGGGAGCCGCTCTCGATTGGATCGCGTGACTTCATCGCCGAGATCCGGGCGCAGGCTGAGGTGGCCATCCGCGATGCGGATGTGGTGTTGTTCCTGGTGGATGTCGAGAGTGGCATTACCCCGGCGGATGAGGAGGTCTCGCAGATCCTGCGCCGCAACCAAAAGGTGCGGGATGGCGAATTATTCCCGCCAGTACTGTTGGTGGTCAACAAGTGTGACAATAAAGCCCGGCGTGATGACGCACTGGAATTCTATGCAATGGGCTTGGGAGAGATCTACCCGGTCTCGGCGCAGCATGGCCAGGGAACCGGAGACCTGCTGGATGCGATCGTGGCAGCCCTGGATATTTCCCCGGAAGACCAGCAGGAAGAGGAAGAAGACGTTAGCGTCAAGATCGCGATTGTCGGAAAGCCGAATGCCGGAAAATCCAGCCTGTTGAACAAGCTGATCGGCCAGGAACGAGCGATTGTCAGCCCGATCGCAGGGACAACCCGGGATGCAGTTGACGAATACATGGAATTTGACGGCATCCCGATCACATTGATCGACACCGCCGGCATCCGTCGGCGCGGCAAGGTCGAGCCGGGCGTCGAAAAGTATTCCGTTTTGCGGGCGATGCGATCGATCGAACGGGCAGATGTGGCGCTGCTGGTGGTGGATGCCATCTCGGGGATCACCAATCAGGATGCCCATATCGCCGGTTTTATCCTGGAAGCCTGGAAGAGCGTGGTTGTGGTGGTGAATAAATGGGATGCGCTGGAAAAAGACACCCACACCATGCACGAGTACACTGAACATGTCCGGGCGGCGCTGAATTTTTTGGACTATGTCCCGATCTTGTTCATCAGCGCGCTGACGGGAAAACGCGTGGACCAGGTACTGCCAACCGCTCTGCAGGTTCAGGAGGAGCGGCTGGCGCGACTGACCACAGCAGAGATCAACCGGGTATTGCAGCATGCAATGGATAACCATCCGCCGCCTTCCAAAGCCGGCCGCCAGCTCAAGATCTTCTACGGCACTCAGGTGCGGTCCGATCCGCCGACCTTCCTGATCTTTGTCAATGACCACGAACTGGTGCACTTCACCTACAAACGATACCTGGAAAACCGTTTCCGGATGGCTTACGGTTTTTTGGGAACCCCGATCCGACTGGTGTATAAATCGAGGAAAAAAGCAATCCTTGAGCCGAGGTGAGTGATGGAGATAAAGCCGGCAGACGTTGATAACCTGACTCGGGACATTACCTGGGAGATCCTTGGTGCCTTCAGCCTGCCCAGGACGGATTTCTGGCAGGATACCTTGGGCAAGTTATTCTATAAACCTGCCCGAATTTTTTCCGAGATCTTTGCCAAATTTGATCAGGATGTGGCAGAACACGGACTTTCGGAGGCTTGTCGGCGCCTGCTGCCTCATTTCGTGGAAGATACACAGGCAGTCGGGGCCGATCTGCTCCCGAAAGAAGGCCCGGTACTGATCGCATCAAACCACCCCGGCATCGTGGACGGGGTTTCGATCATTGCCAATAGCACCCGGGATGATGCCAAAGTGGTGGTTGGAGGGATGCCTTTCCTGCAAAGCCTGCCGGTTGCCAGGCACAGCACGATCGCTTCCTCCCGGACGAACGATATCGTCCGGGCTAATGTGGTTAAATCGTCAATCCGGCACCTGGAGAATGGGGGTGCGGTGCTCATCTTCCCTTCCGGGCATATCGACCCGGACCCGGCTGTGCTGCCTGGTGCGTTGGATGCGGTCAACGATTGGTCCAAGAGCCTTGCCATTATGCTGCGGCGGGTGCCGGAGACCAGGTTTGTCCCGGTGGTGACCAGCGGCGTGCTCCACGAGAAATACACCAATACCCCGCTGACCTTCCTGAAAAGAGATGGGGTTGGCAAACGCCGGATCATGGAGTTCATTCAGGTCATGCGCCAGCTGATCTTCAAGGAGAAACTGGGGTTGGTGCCGCTGATCACGTTTGATCACGCAGTAGACCTGCGGGACCTGAACCTGACAGCCAGGAGTGATGCTGATCTGATCTTGCAAAGCTTGATCGAGCGGGGGAAAATCCTGATGGAGAAGCATCTGCGGATCCTCTCCGAGAAACGCCCCCCAGTCGATTGACGGATGACCCAACGGGAACTGCGGGATCATCTCTTCGAAACAAGTGTCCAGGGGATCTTATATGTGTTAAACCTGCCTGACACCCAAGGAACCCGCCGGGTGGCCCGGCGGGTCTGCCGCCGGTTGTTCGGGAACATCATTGAGGCTGCGGTGGTCTTCGATCAGATGATCAGATCGGAATCGCTGCAGGCGGCCAGCCGCTGGCTGTGTGAGATGTGTGGTCAGCCACAATCGGTGGCAGGGTTGGAGAACATCCCGCCCAACGGGCCGGTGATCCTGGCGTCCAACCATCCTGGTTATTACGAGACGATGGTGATCACCTCCTTATTGCCGCGCGATGACCTGAAGGTGGTGGTTGGCGGTGTGCCCTACTTCACGGAAATGCCAAACACCAGTCAATTCATCCTGTATACCGACATGTCCGCCAAGAGCCGGGTGAGGGTGCTGCGCGAGGCTGTCAGTCACCTGCGGCAAGGCGGTATCCTGCTAATCTATCCGACCGGGCAAACCGACCCCGATCCTGACTGGCTGTCTGGTGCCAGGCAGCGGATTCGGGACTGGTCGCCCAGTCTGGGCGTGATGCTGCGCCGGGCACCGGCCAGTCTCTTCCTGCCGGTGGTGATCAGCGGGATCCTGAACCCGAAGTTCTTCAACCATCCTGTGGCGCGTGTCCAGCCAAACCAACGCTACCGGCAGCGGGTAGCTGAGCTGTTCCAGATGCTGCAGCAGTTCAACCGGCCGGGCATCGGACCGCTTTCATCGCCGAGGATCCGGTTTGGGCAACCAGCAAGCCTGGGTATGTTGATGGCGGAATCCCCGGATAATGATGTGATGATGGCGGTGCAGGCCAGGGCGAAGGACTTGCTCGACCTGCATATAGCCAACCGGCAGGGATAAGGGGGGGTGATGCGCCCCTTGCGGGCAAGGGGGAGGAACCTTATAATCCTGGGGAGCAAAGGAGTTTTTATTGGACAATCCTCAAAACCTGCCTCCCTTCCCGACTTCGGAACCGACCGAGCAGACCGAAATAACTGTGCAACCTTCCCGCTGGGCGCTGGCACTGCGCGAATTGATCGAAACAGTATTCCTGGCATTTGTGCTATTCGTGATCATCAACGCACTCACGGCCCGGGTGCGGGTCGATGGGCCAAGTATGGAACCAACCTATACCCACAATAATCGGATCATTGTCAGCAAGGTGGCGTATCTGATCGGGGATATCGAGCGGGGGGATGTGATCGTGTTTCCCGGCCCACCCAACCCGGTAGAAGATTACATTAAGCGGGTGATCGGGCTGCCGGGGGATGTGATTTCAGTGCAGGGCGGGACGGTGTATGTGAATGGGGTTGCCCTCGATGAGCCATACGTCAGCGAACCGCCCTTGAATATCATGAGAGAGACTACTGTGCCGCCCGGGATGGTGTTTGTGATGGGCGATAACCGCAATGTGTCTTCTGACTCGCGGGCCTGGGGCCCGCTGCCAGTTGACGATATCATCGGGAAAGCGGTATTTGTGTACTGGCCGGTGGACCGGGTGGGGGTGGTTGAGCACTACGACTTGATGCGCAATGGCACGCCGTGAGTGCGGGGATTGCTTGACCTGATTCTGCCTATCTGGTAAAATTCTTGCTCGGTGTCAAAAGCACGCCCCCATCGTCTAGGGGACTAGGACGTAGCCCTTTCAAGGCTAAGACCGGGGTTCGAATCCCCGTGGGGGTACCTAAAGGACACTCGCAGAATTGCGGGTGTCCTTTTTTATTTAACAGGCTTTGTTCGCAGCGAATAGTAAAGCCAGTACCTAAGAGCATGCCATCAGATTATCCTCAGGGATCTCTTTTTAGGGAGCGTGAGATTCACTCAAAAATTCGACTGGAGTCCATTGTCCAGCCTAGATAAATAACTGCGGGTGTCGAAACCAGGTATATACTAATAGTGGGATCAACTACTTTATATTTAAGATGATGATCAAGTAGAGTTCACTTATTTGACCAAAAATGATTAAGGGAAAAATTATGACTGAACTATTGCGCTGGGGAATCATCGGTCCAGGTCGGATCGCGGAAAAGTTCGCCAAAGATCTGACGGTTGTGCCCGATGCGAAGCTGTATGCGGTCGCCAGTCAGAGCGGCTCGCGCCAACTGGCCGACAGCTTCCGTGTACCGTCCTTCTATGACAATTATCAAGCGCTGGCAGCCGATCCCGCGGTGGCTGCCATTTATATCGCCACGCCACACAACTCCCATTATCAGAACGCCCGGCTGTGTCTGGAGGCCGGGAAACCGGTCATGGTCGAAAAGCCGCTGACGGTCAACGCGGCTCAGGCAGAAGAACTTGTCTCGCTGGCTCAGGCCAAAGGGGTTTTTCTGATGGAGGCATTGTGGACGCGCTTCCTGCCAGCCTTCCGGCGGGTCCGGGGCTGGCTGGAGGCCGAGGAGATCGGTGAAGTGCTGATGATGCGCTCAAGCTTCAATGCCCGGATGGCTTTTGATGCAGGAGGACGGCATTACGATCCGGACCTGGCTGGCGGCAGTCTGCTCGATCTGGGGATCTATTCACTGGCCGTTTCACAATCAGTCATGCAGGCAAACCCGACCAGCATTCAGGCGCAGGCTGTTGTGGGTAGTACAGGGGTGGACGAATGTCTGGCGGTCAATCTGCAATACGCCTCTGGCGCGATCTCACAGTTTAGTACCATGTTCCGAGGGCATTCTGCCAATGGAATGGAGGTCTTCGGCACCAGGGGCAAGATCAGTATCGAGAGCTGGTTCTTTAAAGCCGAATCTGCTCACCTGGAACGCTATGGCCGGCAGCCCGAGCGATTCCGAGGTAAGTTCCGCAGAGGGGGATTTGAATACCAGATCGAGGAAGCCGGGCGGCGCATCCGGGCAGGGGAAATTGAGAGTCCACTGATGAGCCATACCGACTCGCTGGCCAATCTGAGGGTGATGGACGAGATCCGGCGGCAGATCGGTGTCCGGTACCCGTTTGAGTGAATGGAGAGATATGTTCGAATGGCATAAGGCAACCATCCAGGTAGAGACCCGGGGTAAAGGGCTGCATAACATCACACCGCAGTTGGAGGGCGCGATCCGAGAGTGGGGCATCCGGAACGGCATCCTGCACATCTTTATCCAGCACACCTCTGCTTCCTTGGTGGTGAATGAGAGCTATGATCCCAGTGCCCGTGAGGATCTGGAGGCATTCATGGATCATCTGGTCCCTGAGGGACAATCTTACTTTCGGCACACCCTGGAAGGAGCGGACGATTCTCCTTCGCACATGCGGGCGATGCTGACGACCACCAGCCTGTCGATCCCGGTCGATGATGGTCAGCTCAGCCTGGGCACCTGGCAGGGTGTCTACCTGTTTGAGCACCGCCGCCAGCCTCATGCGCGTAAGATCCTGCTGCGCGGGATGAGTGTTGATTGATCGAAGGATGAGAGGATTGGCTCACTACTCTTTGAACAAGTGTATGAATTTCTGGAGGAAAAACACCATTCATGGTACGATTCTGTTTGTACTAGATGGCACAATTTGCTGCGGTGAAAATACGCAGACATTAGAGGCCACAATATTTGGAGGCACACATGGCTAGACTTGGCCCAACCGAATTGATCATCATTTTGGTGATCGTCTTACTGGTGTTTGGCGTTGGCAGGATTGGCAAGATCGCCGGCGAATTGGGGGGCGGTATTCGTTCTTTCCGTGAAGGTCTGAAGGGCGACGACAAGGAAGAAAAAGAAGACCAGGCCGAAGACAAGGACGGCGAAGAAGCGAAGTAGTCAGCCGGCAGGCTGAGAGCATTCCTCGGGATTGGCTTGTGCATACCGGTCCCGAGGTGTTCACTTTGTCTTCAACAGGGCAACTCGATGGATCTGCTTGGCGTCGGACCACTTGAACTCATCTTTGTATTCCTGATCATTTTCCTGGTACTGGGTCCCAAGGACATTGCTGCCACCGGGAAGAAGCTCGGGAGATTTTTCAGCACCGTGCGAAAATCAGAATTTTGGCGTGGTGTGACACAAGTGAGCAAGGAAGTACGTTCACTGCCGACCACGCTGATGCGCGAAGCCGAACTGGAAGATATTCGGGCAGAGATGCAGAATGACCTGAAGGAAGTCCGGACGATTGCCCGTGAGTTTGATCAGGGAGAACTGCGAGAGATCGGCCAGGAGCTTAAATCTGCAAGCGGAGCAGAGACCGACTCGGGGGGGACAGGGAAATCCGGGACCTCGGAACCAAAGTCGGAAGAGCCAGAGGACAAAAAAGATGCGTAAGGTATTTCGAGCGATCTGGAACGTGCTGACCGCACCGTTTCGCGCGGTCTGGTGGGTGTTCCGCAGCATTGGGCGGTTCTTCAAACGGATCTTCCAACCGGTAATCAATTTCTTTGCGGAAGAACCGGAGGACTCGCCGCTTTCGGATGTGCTGGAGACCAGTTTTTCAGACCCTTCTTCGATCCTGGTCCATCTGAACGAGCTGCGCAAGCATATCTTCAGGGCGCTGATTGGGTTCATGGTCACCACAGTGCTGGCGTTCCTGTTCATTAACCAAATCCTGGACTGGATTTCCGAGCCGATCGGCGGAATCCAGGAATTGCAGGCGATCGAGATCACCGAGCCAGTCGGGGTGGTGATGCGGGTAGCCTTGCTGACCGGTTTTGCGGCTGCGCTGCCGTATATTGCCTTTGAGGTGATGCTGTTTGCTGCACCGGGACTCTCCCGCCGGGCACGGGTGATCGGGATCCTGGCGATCCCGCTGATCTTCGTGTTCTTTCTGGGTGGGATGGCGTTTGCCTATTATTTCATGCTGGATGCCGCCTTGCCGGTGCTGCTGAATTTCATGGGGATCCCGACGCTGCCGCGCCCGTCTTCCTACATCCGGTTTGTGACCGGTCTAATGTTCTGGATCGGGGTATCGTTCGAGTTTCCGTTGATCGCGTACGTGCTGGCCGCAATGCGGGTGCTGAAACCGGAAAACTTGCGGGACAATTGGCGGATCGCGGTGATTGCGATTGCGATCCTGTCGGCCATGATCACCCCAACGGTGGACCCGATCAACATGGGGATCGTGATGATCCCGCTGATTGTGCTGTATTTCCTGGGGATCGTGATGACCTATATCGCCTGGGGCGGACGCCGGCGCGAGCAAGCCGCAGCATAGAAATCAAATGAGTCAAATTTGAGGGACAGGCCTGGACCTGTCCCTTTTGTGTTTTAAGGCTCGAGTTCTTCGATGGGATTGCCTACTGTAGCGTGATCGGCTCGACGATCACATTCTCCACGCCAATCAACTCTTCCAACCTGCGTCGCAGCGCATCGCTCAGCAAGGTCGAATCGCTGGGAAATTCCAGCCGGTAGCCCCGGTTGCGCTCGATCAGGTAGAAAGCGAACCGATCCGGTCCCGGGTCGCTGATCAGCATCCCGTACACCCGGCGCATCCGCAGGATATCGCGCTCTTTATCTCCCAGCGAACGCATCACAACAGTCAGCATCTGCGGCGGACGCTTCGCTTCTCCCACCGGCTGTGTGACCTGCGGACCGGCAGCTACTGGCGGCACTGGTTCTGTTGTGATCTCCTGCCGGAGATCCGGATCTGGTCCAGCCGGCTGCGTATCAGGTTTTTCGGTCCATTCTTTCATCTCTGTTTCCGCTTCTATCGGGACTGATTTTTCTTTCGCAACAGCCGGTTCGGGGAGCCTTTCAATATCCTTCTCGGCCTTAGCAGGCGCAGTCCGAGGATTGTCAGCCTGGGATGCAACGGTTTGCTCGGTTTGTCCTGGAGGATTGGCTGAATACTTCTCCTGGTCAGAAACCTTGCCTTGCACTTCCTGCCCAAAGAACGGCGGGAAATCCGGTTCCGGTGGTAAGTGATCATCTGGCGGCGGCGGGCTCTGCTTTGTTGGGGTGGCCTGATGCTGCGTTAATTCATGTTCGGCAGGCTGATTGGTTTCAGTTTTTCGCGTGGCAGGCGGCGAAATTGGCTTTTGCTTGCGAGGCGGCGTCACTGCGGACGGTCCGCTTGCTTGCAGTCTGGCAGCCATCTCCTGGGCATAGCGATCGCGTTCCTGCTGTACGGTCTGACGCAGCTGCTCCAGATGTTCGGCGTCCAGCTTAAGCTCGACCCTGATGTCATCCACCCGGATGCTCGGCTCGCCGCGCGTATGGTCCACCTTACCGCCGGCGACGATCACCTTGCCGTAATTCAACATGCCGGCCAGCCGCTCCCAAACCCGCGGGAACAACACCAGTCGGTTGAAACCGCGCACATCCTCGATCTGAACGAATGCCATTTCTTCGCCTTTTTTCGTCATGATCTTGGAGATCCGCACTACTTCTCCAAACACCCACACAGGCTGGTCATCTTCAACCTGAATCAGTTCGGTGGAATAATGGGTGATCACGCCGTCCAGCGCTTTGGCCGTCTCGCGCAACGGGTGGTCGGAAACATACAGCCCGACCAGCTCACGTTCCCAGTTCAGCTGCTCACGGCGGTTATAGAACGGATCGATCTCCGGCAAGCGGATCTTTTGGACCAGCCCGGTATGATCTCCGAAGAAGGACAACTGCCCGGCTTCTGCGGCTTGGAACTTGCTGGCGCTGATCGCGATCACCCGGTCCATCACATCCAGTAAGGCCATGCGCGGCCCAAAGGCATCCAGCGCACCTACTTTGATCAGCGCTTCCAGTGCTCGTTTGCCCACCTTTCGCAGGTCCACCCGGTTTGCCAGGTCGGTCAAATCCTCAAATTTGCCCTCTTGCCGTGCTGCCAGGATCTCCTCCACCGGTCCATATCCAACGTTCTTCACCGCGCCGAGACCAAAACGGATCGCTGAACCATCTCCCAGGTCATCCTCGATCGAGAAATCGTAATAACTGTGATTGACATCCGGTGGCAGTACCTCGATGCCCTGATTGATGGCATCCTGTACATAGAAAGCCACTCTGTCGGTATCATTCTGATAGACCGAGATCAATGCCGCCATATACTCGACAGTGTAATAATGCTTGAGATAGGCCGTCTCAACCGCCAGTACGGCATAGTCAGCAGCATGCCCCTTATTGAAGCCATAGCGCGCGAAAGTCTCCCAGTGCCGGAAGATCTCTTCAGCCGCCTCCACCGGGATACCCTTTTCCCCGGCGCCGTTGACGAAGCGCTCCCGGTTCTCAAGCAGTTCTTTCTCGTTCTTCTTCGCCACCGCTTTTCGCAGGAAGTCCGCTTCTGATGCCGAATACCCGCCCAGGTCCATTGCCGTACGCATGATCTGTTCCTGATAGACCGTGATCCCGTAAGTTTCCTCCAGGATCTCGCGCAGCGCCTCGTGGGTGTAGGTCGGCTCTTCTTTCCCATGCATCCGGTTGATGTAGATCGGGATGAACTCCATCGGCCCAGGCCGGTAAAGCGCCACCATCGCCGTCACATTCGAGAGGTCCTTCGGCTTCATCTCCTTGATCCAGCGGGTCATGCCGCTGCCTTCCAACTGGAACACGCCGGCAGTATTGCCCTCCCCCAGCATTTTGAAGACTTCCGGGTCATCCAGCGGGATATTATCCAGGTTCAGTTTGACACCATGCCGCTCTGTGATCATCTCGCAGCAGCGCTGCATAATCGTCAGCGAGGCTAATCCAAGGAAATCGACCTTCAGCAAGCCGAGCTTGTCGATGGTCGACATTTCAAACTGCGTTACCGCATGGATCGGTGTGTCAAGTGACTGACTGGTGGGTCGATGCAGCGGGATATACTCGACCACTGGTTTATCGGTGATCACTACCCCGGCAGCGTGCGTCCCGGCATTCCGCAATGATCCCTCGACCTCTTTGGCAGTATCAAGCAGTTCTTTGGCCCACTCAGCTGATTTGTAGATTTGCTGAAGATCATTGGATTGCTCCAGCGCCTGCGAGATGGTGATATCCAGCGGCATCGGCGGGATCAGCTTGGCGATCCGGTCGACCTCCGAAAGCGGGATATCCAGCACTCGGCCGACATCCCTTACAGCTGCCCGGGCTTTCAATTTGCCAAATGTGATGATCGAAGCGACCCGGTCCTCGCCATATTTTTGGGCGCAATATTCCATCATTTTATAACGCTTGTCATCCTGGAAGTCCAGATCGATATCCGGCATCGAGACCCGGTCCGGGTTCAGAAACCGCTCGAAGATCAGGCCGTGCTCGAGCGGATCGATCAGGCTGATCTCCAGAGCGTAGGCTACGATCGAACCGGCAGCCGAACCTCGGGCGTTGTACCAGATCCCTTGTTGCTGGGCATATTGGCATAGGTCCCACACGATCAGGAAGTAGGCGTTGAAGCCCATGGTATGGATCACTTCCAGTTCGTAGTTCAGCCTTTCCTGAACGCGTTCAGAACCCGCTTCCGAGCCGTACCGTTTGGTGATCCCTTCTTCACACAACTGCCGCAGGTAGTCCTTAGCGTCCAGCCCATCCGGGACCTCGAACTCAGGCAGTACATAGCCTTCGCGTTTCAGATTCACGTTGCACTGTTCGGCGATCAGCAGTGTATTGCTCAAAGCGTCTGGCACATCCCGGAACAATGCTTCCATCTCCGCTGCACTGCGCAGATGATACGACGGGTCCGACATTCTCATCCGTTTGGGGTCGCTATACAGGCTGCTGGTCTGCACACACAGCATAATGTCCTGCCAGGCGGCATCCGCCTGATCGACATAATGGACATCGTTGGTGGCTACAAACCGGGCCTGGTACCGTTGGCCGATCTCGATTAACTGACGGTTCAATGTTGGCAGTTCCGGGATCTCATGTCTCTGCAGTTCAATGAAGAACCGCTCCGGTCCGAAGACCTCATAATACCAGTCCAGCCGGCGCATAGCTTCCTGGGGATTTTCTGCCAGGATCGCCCTGGGCACCTCCGCCGACATGCAGCCAGAGGTACAGATCAGCCCTTCAGAGTGGGCTGCCAGGAATTCGTGATCGATGCGCGGGTAGTAATAATAGCCCTCAAGCTGGGCAGCTGAGGCGATCTTGAGCAGGTTCAGATACCCGGTCTCATTTTGAGCCAGCAGCAGCAAATGTGTCGAACGTTTGTCTTCCGGGGTTTTATCGGTCATGCGGGCGTGGGCCAGGTAGGCTTCCACCCCAATGATCGGTTTTACGCCCTGATATTTCGCTTCATTGAAGAAATCAATTACCCCGAACATCGTCCCATGGTCCGTGATGCCCATTGCCGGCATCCCCATTTCCTTGGCGCGTGCCACCAGCTTGGGGATCTGGCTAAAGCCATCCAACAAGGAGTATTGGGTATGCACATGCAGATGGACAAATTCGGACATGCCGGCCTCGGTCTGGGATCGGTCAGTTGGACGCCAGGAGCGCAGGACTTTCATTATAGCATCAAGCGGCAAACCCCTCCCAGCCCACAATCTTAAAGAATCCAATTCTTTAAGACTGTGGCTGGTGACAGCCATTCAGGACAAATGTCACTTGCCACTTTTGACGTGAACCGCTAACCTTAGAATACCAGGATCGGTCACTCACATAGAAGGCCAGACCCTGAAATTCGCCCACAGGAGAGGTTAGATATGTCACAGGAACTCAGGAATCGGCTGGAGATCAGTGCAGAAAAACTTGCCGAGATCAATGCCGTTCTGCTCGACCCCGATTCGCAGGTCATCGGGGACCTGCTGGATGTGGTTGCCAAATACGGCACCCCGGAGGAGATCAACGTCCAGGCCGAGGAGGCCGGCACACTGGAAAATCTGCTGGCAGGTGTTAAAACCGCCACCCCCGACTATTACGAAGACCTGCTCTGGCTGACCGAGCAGCGCGACAATCAGGCTTTCATCAGTGTGGCGGATTACCGCAGGAAAGTCCTGGGCGCAAAAGCCGCATCGACCGACTTCAAGGATGATTACGCTGTCACGCTTGAGATCAGTTCTCTGCAGTACTTCCCGTGGCTGATCAAGATCGCCAGAGAAGCGATCGAACACCGGAAACTGATGCCCGGACGCTTCATCCGGGTGCGCAAGATGAAAGAACAGGAACTGGACGGCGACCTCCAGGCCGTGATCGCCGCGATGAAGATCATGGGCTCTAGCTGGGTTGAGACGCTCGATACCAAAGGCACGGATGGCTCCAATATTCATCTCGGCGGTCCGGACACGATCACCGGCTATTTTGGTGGGGTCGGTCAGCCTAATCGTCACGCGCTCAAGTGGATCGATGAATACTTGTATTACTATACAAAATACGGCGTTCGCCAGGTACTGAATATCAATCCCGGCACGGTCTTCCTGGGCTATATGCTGCACCGTCTCGGTATCGACATTGAGTTCAAGATCTCGGTCTTTATGGGCAATGATAATCCGTATGCCGCACTATGGACCTTGATCGGCGCCAAACTTTTCGCCCGCGAGGACGGATCCTCCCCTCTGGTCGGCTTCAACTGGTCCAACTCCATCGACAACGAATCCATGGAGATCACGGCTCAATTCCGCCGCGACTTTGATTTTGAGGACGTTGTCCGATTCGAGCATCACATCACGGAAACTTTCCGTCACATCGTAATCCAGCCATACAACCGCCGGGATGAACTGCTGGACCTGGCCAGCCATGTCGCCAATATCTCTGCCAAGCACGAGGGCGGCGACCCGGAGATCGAGGCCACGCTCCCCCAATCTTCCAGCATTCTGGACTATTTCCGCGACAAGTCCGAGGTCAAGGAATCCGGCGATTGGGACCGACTGTATCTGAATTTCCAGGAAAAGTTCGAGGCCACCAACCGCACCGCCCAAGCGCTTACCGAGCGAGGACTTTCTTTCCTGGCTGCACCTGCACTTCACCGCTAAGGAAAAATCTGAGCGGGGAGGAATTTCTCCCCGCTCCTCTCATCCCGTCTTCATTTCTGCTTGGTATAATCAGGCATGCCTGAAACCTCTGCCGGGATCCACCTGGAAAAACACCGCAAACAAACTTACGCCATTTCAGTGCCGTTCCGGCACACGCAGGGTGAGCGCGTCCCGCTGATCATGCTGCTGCATTGGGGCGGACGGCCGTACCGTTACATTGGCAGGGAGATGCTTGAATTATTCGGACTGCCGGCATTTTCCGAGCGTCAGGCGCTGCTGGTCGCACCGGACCGCAAAAGCCGCCACTGGGCTACCGCAGAAGCCGCCACGGATCTGGCAGACCTGATCGATTTCCTCGAGCTACATTACCACATCGACCAAAACCAGCGCGCGGTAGCCGGTTTCAGCATGGGCGGGATGGGCGTGTGGTACCTGGCGTCCGAGCAGCTGGGGATGTTCTCCGCCGGCGTAACTGTGGCCTCACCGATCCCGGACCATCTCACCGCGAAAAGCCTTTTGATGCCGCTGTTTGCCGTTCACAGCCAGTTGGACGAGGTCTTCCCATTCGAGCCTGTGGCATCGCGCGCCGAGGAACTGATCGCGGCAAACGCCCCGCTGCGATTTCAGGATATTCCAGACGCCAGCCATGCAGATCTCCGCTATTATCTGAATGCAATGCCAGCAGTCAATCGTTGGCTGATCGATCAGTGGCCCGGAGCCTGACCAACCGAAATCAATCCGGAGAGATGCACCGGCATCTTTGAGAATCACTCAAACCTTCGCCTGTAATTCCTACAATTCTCATATTTTTACTCCCGGCAGCGGGCAATCCCCACATGCTATAATTGACCTCTGGAGATACCATTATGTTGAAAAAAATATTCGGACGCCTTGGGGGTGACCCCAATAAAAAGATCATCGAGCAGTATGCCGACGCGGTTGAGCAGATCAACGCTCTCGAATCACAATTGGAGACGCTCTCTGATGCTGAACTGGCCGCTAAAACCGATGAATTCCGCCGGCTGATCGATGCCAGCCTGGCATCAGGCGAGCCACTCGAAGAAACCCTTGAAAGTATTCTGATCGAGACTTTTGCCGTCGTTCGCGAGGCAAGCAAACGCACCATCGGCCTGCGCCATTACGATGTCCAGCTGATCGGTGGGATCATCCTGCACCGGGGAAACGTGGTTGAGATGCGTACTGGCGAAGGCAAGACCCTGGTTGCCACTCTGCCGCTCTACCTGAACGCGCTGGCCGGCAAAGGTGTCCACCTGATCACCGTGAACGACTACCTCGCCCGGCGCGACGCCCGCTGGATGGCCCCGATCTTTGACTTCCTCGGTCTCTCCGTCGGCGTTCTGCAGATGGGCTCCCGCACCGAGGGCGGCAAGAAGGCCTTCCTGGTCAACCTGGAGCGTGAATCTCCCACCGAGGACCAGCACCAGCTTGAAATGGTCGACCGCAAGGAAGCCTACCTAGCCGATATCACCTACGGCACCAATAGCGAGTTTGGTTTCGATTATCTGCGCGATAATGGCCGCATGCGTCTGGTCGACCGCGTCCAGCGCGGGCACCATTATGCTGTCATCGACGAGATCGACAATGTCCTGATCGACGAAGCCCGCACGCCTTTGATCATTTCAGGGCCTTCCTTTGATGATGCCGCCACTTACACAAGGATTGCCCAGGTGGTCAAAAAACTCAAACCAGACGCCTACGAGATCAACGAGAAAGACCGCACCATCAGCCTCACCGAGAGTGGTGAGGTCGAGGTCGAGCGTCTGCTGGGGATGGCGCTGCGCGACCCCGAAAACCCGGAAGAGATCACCGACGAGCAGGCGCGTTTGTTCGGTTTCCTGGAGCAGGCCCTGCGCGCCGAACACCTCTTCAGGCGCGATAAGGACTATATTGTCCAGAGCCGCCAGGTGATCATCGTTGACCAGATCACCGGGCGGATGATGCCCGGACGCCGCTGGTCGGACGGTCTCCACCAGGCCGTTGAGGCCAAGGAAGGGGTCCCGGTCCAGAGTGAGAATATCACCCACGCCACCATTACCATCCAGAATTACTTCCGGATGTACACTAAACTGGCCGGCATGACCGGTACCGCCATGACCGAGGCGGAGGAGTTCAGCAAGATCTACAGCCTGGAAACTCTGTCCCTGCCTTCAAACCTGGAATACCGCGCCGCTCACCCGGAAGCCGAGATCATTGAAGTGGAAGATACTGACAGCAACGATTACCGGTATCGCTATTATGCCCGCATGGACGACCCGGACAAGCTGCCGTATCTTTGGAAACGCAAAGACTACCCAGATATGGTCTACCGCACTACCGAAGCCAAATTGCGCGCCATCGTGCGCGAGATCATCCAGATCCACTGTATTGGCCGTCCGATCCTGGTGGGCACCACTTCGGTCGAGAATTCCGAGCGGCTCTCCGAACGGCTGAGTTCAGTCAACGTTCAGCGGCTGGCCCGGGTTTTGCTGCTGCGCCATGCCTGGCTGCACCAGAACAACCGGATCGAAGATGGCCGTGTGATCAGCCAACTCAAGTTCCTCGATGAACCCCTTGACCAGCTGCGCAACAATGACTTGAAAAAGTTTGCCACTGACCTCGGGCTGACCCTCGACCTCTCGGATGAGAACATCGACTTCCTGCTCGAACATGTCTTTTATCTGCAAGATGGCTATCGCGACGCCTTGAAAAAGGTCTTGCACAGCGGCGTGCCGCACGAGGTTTTGAACGCCCGTGAGCATACCAAGGAAAGCAAGCTGATCGCCAAGGCTGGGCAGCTTGGCGCGGTGACGATCGCCACCAATATGGCCGGCCGTGGTGTCGACATCCGGCTGGGCGGCGAGCTTGGCGAAGAGGAAATGCGCCGCATCAACCGCGAGCTTAAAAAGCATGACGTTGAGGGCTATTACAACCTGACCCTGGCTGAGAAGGCCCGCGCCCTTGAAGCCATTCCTGAATCCGATTACGGCATCTACGCCGACCAGATCAAAGCGTTCATCCATTATGTCCGCTCGATGGAAAAGGTCGTCGCCCTCGGTGGGCTGCACGTGATCGGTTCCGAACGGCATGAAGCGCGGCGGATCGACAACCAGTTGCGCGGCCGTGCCGCTCGTCAGGGAGACCCCGGCTCTTCCCGTTTCTACATTTCGACCGAGGATGACCTGATGCGCCTGTTTGGCGGCCAGCAGCTCGAGATGGCTATGGCCCGGATGGGCATGGACGAGCAGGTCCCGTTCGAGTTCGGCGTGGTCGGCCGGGCGATCGAAAGCGCTCAAACCCGGGTGGAAGGCGCTCATTTTGACTCCCGCAAGCACGTCCTGGAATATGACGACGTCCTCAATTCCCAGCGCCAGACGATCTACAAGCAGCGCGACCGCATCTTTCTCAAAGAAGACTTGAGCGATGACATCCTGGAGTTGATGGAAAACGAGATCAACGCCCGATTCAGCGAGGGCACTGCCCAGGAGCGCCTTCCGATTTTGCTCTCCTGGCTCAATATGATCCAGCCCAGCTTCGCGGTTGAGGATGGTTATTATCCTTCTCTGGCTGACCGGTTACTGCTGGAAGAAGTGCTCGAAAACGAGATCAGCACCCAGCAGCAGGCTGTCGATGCCTTGCTGACACTCGCCAACCGGGCGATCGACGCCCATCTGAACAAGATCCTGGATGACATCCCGGAGGTCCTCCAACGCTTCCAGGAACGGCTCGATGCCTATTACGAAGACCGGCTCGAAAGCATCAGCGCTTACTTTGACGAACTGCAATATGTTGATGAGACCGAGCAGCCCAGCGATCAGGATGTGCTGGCAGTTTTGAAGGAACTGGCGGGACTGGAGATCAAACCCGAGACCGTGCACCAGGCGCTCGTCACAGACGACGAGGCAGAAGAGGACCAGCCGCAGGCCCAGAAAGGCGGCAAATACAATAAAAAGAACCGCCGCAGCCGCCCCTCCGCCCGCATGCGTAACTCTACCCTGATGATCGAGAATCTGGACGCGGCCCACAGCCTGGTCGAGGACGAACTCTACCACAGCCTGAATGTGCAGACTGCCGAACGGATTATCGGTGCAGTCAACCGCTTGCTGCCAGATGAACTCGCTCTGGATGCGGAAGAACTGGCAGCTCTGGAATGGGACGCAGTGGAGGAAGCCATCAAATCCCGCGTGGTCGAGATCTATGACCGCAAACGCAGCCGGATCGACCAGGAGACCCAGGTTGGCGGCACGATCGAACGCCTCGAGAACCTGTTCCGCTACGACCGCTTCATCGAAGCCCTAGCTGCCGAACTCCAGACTTATTTCAATGGCCCAATCCCGGCCGAATCCGGAGTGGATCGGCAAATCGTCAAGGAAAATGTCTGGCGTTCGGTCGGTAACCAGATCCAGATCTTCATTGATCGAAAAAAGATCGCCGCCAATGCCGAGACCGAGCTGCTGCCGGAAACCCGCAGTCTGCTGACCAATGCCCTGGACGGCCTGTCCCCTGCCAATTGGGACCTGGACCCGTCTGCCTGGCAGTCTGTTCGCCAGGCCGTGCTCGCCAAAGCCGAGATTTTCTACCCGCGCTGGCTGGAAGCTCAACTGATCATCGGCATGGGGATCGCCCGTCAGGAACCGAAGAGTGTTTTTGCCAAAGGCGGCAAGCGCAGCCTGACCAATGTCCCCTGGTTCAGTTATTGGCAGCATCTCAGCGATAAGGTAGAGAGCATGGCAATCGAGGACATCCGGGAAATGGCCCTCGAGCATCTCCAGAATGCCCATTTGGCCCGGGTGCAGGTCTTTGGCCTTAAGGTCTGGCGGCAGCTGCAGCCAGACTGGCAGATCTCAGACCTGCCTGAGCCTGTCCACACCAGCCTGGCCGAACTGCTGCCTGACGGTAAGTTGTCCGAGTATACCGACCTGGCGATTAAGAACATCCACCCGGACGACTACGACGCTTTCATCACAGCCCTGGGCCGCTTTGAGCTCTCGGAATATTACCGGGAGATCTTCCTGCGGGTGATCTCATCTCTGTGGATCGATTACATCACCCAGATGGAAGCGCTGCGCGTCAAGATCGGCCTGGAAGCCTATGCCCAGCGTGACCCACTGGTGGCTTATAAAACCCAGGCCTCAGAACTTTTCCAGGACCTGTTCAAGGAAATGCAGCGGGATGTGGTCACCAAAATGTTTGGCAACCGCGGCCGGCGGAAAGGCCAGAAAATGGACCAACTGGTCGCCATCGACCGTATCCGGGAAACCCGCCGCGAACTTCTGTCCGAGGACTCGAATGGAACACCCGAGGAGGAGGAATTCGCGGAAGAAGCCTACGAGCAGATCGAGGAATAAAAACCTGCCTGCCGGTTTGCCTTTTCTCGCGTTCACCCCTACAATACTGGCAGCGCACCAACCCGCCAGATCTCTTCTGGCAGGCGCGTGAAAGGGAAACACAGCAAATTGTCCGCCGAAAAGTCACACCCAGCCGAGGCCAGATCCAATACCTGGTTCCGCGCCTTGCCAAAGGTTGACCTGCACCGGCATCTGGAAGGTGCACTGCGGCTGGAGACCATGCTCGAGATCGCCCGTGATCATCAGCTCGACCTGCCCTGGCAGCAGCCAGACGCATTTCGCCAACTTGTCCAGGTCTCTCCGCCGGATCCCTTCACATTTGAGAACTTCCTCTCGAAATTTACCGTGCTGCGGCAGTTTTACCGCTCAGCCGAGATTATCGAGCGGATCGTGCACGAAGCCGTCGAGGATGCCGCCGGCGACAATATCCACTATCTTGAGCTGCGCTTCACCCCGGTCGCCCTGACCAGGATTAACGATCTCACTCTGGATGAAGCCATCAATCTGGTCATGGCGGCCGCTGCGGATGCCGCTGCCCGCTTCGGGATCCAGGTGGGACTGATCGTCAGCGTTAACCGCCACGAGAGCCTCGACCTTGCAACGGAGGTCATCGGGCTGGCCGCCGACAGCCGCAGCCGCGGCGTCCTTGGCGTGGACCTGGCCGGCGCTGAAGCCTCCCATCCGGGTGAAGAGTTCGCCCATCTCTTCCAAGAGGCCCGTCGGGCCGGTCTGCACATCACGGTGCACGCCGGCGAGTGGGGTGGTCCCGAGATCGTGCGGCTGGCGATCGAGCAGCTTGGCGCTGAACGGATTGGCCATGGTGTCCGCGTCCTGGAGGACCCGGCGGTGACCGCATTGGCTGGCGGGAGGGGCATCTCGTTCGAGGTCTGCCCGACCTCTAACTGGCACAGCGGGGTGGTCAGAACTCTGTCTGAGCACCCCCTGGTGGCGATGCACGCGGCCGGCTTGCAGATGACCCTGAACACCGATGATCCTGGCATTTCCGATATCGACCTTTCCAACGAGTACGAACTGGCCTGTCGGCAGTTAGGGTTGACTCTCTTCCATCTGCGTGAGATGATCCTGAACGCGGCCGACTTTTCCTTCCTCCCGCAGGTCGATAAAACCGCCCTCCGCCTTCGCCTCGAACGCGCGCTGGCCGAGCATTTCTTGGAGGAGGTTTGATCCCGATGGAATGGCAGCTGATCCCGACCGGACGCGTCTGGGTAGATCCAGGCGGTGCGATGGGGCTGGTCCCGCGCCCGTTATGGATCGATCACCAGCCGGTCGATCCCCAGCAGCGTACCCCGATGGACCTGAACAGCCTGCTGGTCCGGTCCGAGGGCAAGAACATCCTGATCGATACCGGGATGGGGTATAAACTGGATCAGAAAGCCCAGGGGCTGTGGGGGCTGGAATGGCCGGAAGGCACCTTACTGGAAAACCTCGCTCGGCACGGCCTGGCTCCGGAACACATCGACATTGTCATCGACACCCATTTACACTCCGACCACTGCGGCGGCAACACCTTCCTCGAGGGCGATCAGGTCCAACCGACCTTTCCCCGGGCGGAATACTTTGTCCAGCGGATGGAATTTGCCGACGCCTTTCACCCGGATGCCCGCACCCGCGGCACCTATCTGCCTGAAAATTTCGTCCCCTTGTGGCAGAGCGGCCAATTGACACTGCTGCACGGCGATACAGATTTCACCCCCCACGTTCGAACGGTGGTCACACGCGGACATACCCGCGGCCACCAGAGCGTCATCATCCAGCCCGAGGACGGGCCGCCGGTATTCTTCCTCTCAGACCTGGCCTCCTACGCCCTGCACTTTGCCCGTACCTCCTGGGTGACGGCCTACGACGTCGAACCACTCGAAACCATCCGCACCAAGACCCGCTGGCAGCAATGGGCTTATGAGAGCGAAGCAGTCCTCGTTTTCCAGCATGACTGCTATACCCGCAAGGGCAGGCTGGTAAAAGATGAAAAGGGGCAATATTCGGTCGAGCGGTTGGAGTCAGGGTCGATCTCCTTACTCTTTGGCCATTGAACCCAGTCGATTTTACAAAGAATTTATCTGCAAAGAGAACAGGATGTACATCATGATACACGGAATTGACGCAAGAAATGACAAAATTGTTGAGATGACCGGTTTCCTCAATCTAAACCACCAGATACCATACCCGTAAGCGACCAATACCAACATCACGAGTACATGAATGATTGCACTCGACCACCGGGCTCGCCGAGCTTCGCCTGTCTCGAAAAAGCAATCACTTACCGATAATAATCTGTCTGTTTCGTAATAACCATCGCCACAGATCTGATCGGTTTCCCCATTTGAATATTCTGACAATGTAAATTCTCTGAGTATGTCTGAGTAATCCGAATCGTGATTGTGCAAGGACGAGAACGTCACACCCAGATAGACCAGGATCAAAACTGAAGAAAACAGGAGCATTAGAATATGCCCGAACTGGGCAATTTGGGGCAATCCCGTTGCGTGGGGTTGATCACGCTCTCCCTCTTCATCTGAGGTTACTTCCTCGATCTTGCTGCCACAGTGTTTGCAGACCAGGGCTTTGGCACGGATCTTTTCATCGCAATAGGGACATCTGACATACTGACTAACCTGACCTGGCTTTCTGTAGGCAATTGCCGCCACGACCAAAGCTAGATTGATGCCCAGACAAATGACCAGAATCAGTAAATTCACCAAATTCATGGATCTCCTCCTCAAATCGTTTATGATGCTTCTCAAGCCGGGCTATCCCCGGTTATGACTCCTCTTCCCGAGAATCTTCCCACATCTTGACAGCCGCCCGAATCGCTTTCTGCACTTCCGGGTCCGGGATGCGCTGGATGTCGTCATACACCTCCACCCCAACGATGAACACCACCCCGCGCTTGGGCCAATCGGCCACAGAGATGCCGCGCGAGGCTAAAGGGGTTCCTTCGATCAGGTCCTGCAGATAGGCGTCGATCTGTTCCGGGATCGAGAGCGATGCACTTTCCAGTTTGGGGGCATCCGCCTGGACATAATTAACAAAGGTTCGCAGCGGGTTTAAGGAGGGCGGCTTGATCTCCTCATCCTTTTTCGGGACAAGCCGTTTACGGTCCTGTTCGGCGACCGCCCGGTTCGCATCCTGAGCGAGTGCCTCACGGATGGTGGCGGAGACCCCAACCCGGTCCTGCAGATCGACCAGCAGCATCGAAAGGGCGCTCCGCTGCGCTTCGCTCAGATCCTGGTCCAGATCGATCCGGTCCTTTCCAACCTGAGCGATCAATTTACGCTGCCTTCGGTCGTGCCATAACGACACCGCATCATCTCCAAGCTCTTCGGGCATCGCCGGCATCACACTCTGCTTTGGCGTGGTGCTGATTGCTTCTGGTTGACCCGGGTCTGACGTACCTGCCTCTGATGGAACCCTGGTATCAAGTTCCGTCTCGGCTTCAGGTTGAGGTTCCCGTTCCAGCAGCCAATCCAGCAGTCGGCCGAACGCGCGGCGCAACGGACCCAGGTCCACCAGCGAGCGGCCAGCCTCCTGACGCGCCTGACGGGCTTTCTTTGCCTGTCCAAATATCGGGAAGAAATTCCCGAGGAAGTACCCCACCCACGTGAACACGATAGCGGTCATCAAGGCGATAATATACGTTAGGGCATCCATTGCCTACACCTCCCGGGCAGCCCGCTGACATGCGGGACACAGGTGTGTCCCGCGCTGGCCGACCACGATCCTCACGACTGGTGTCCCGCATGTCGGGCACGGTTTTCCCGCCCGGTCGTACACCCGAAAATAGTTCTGGAACTCGCCGCCGCGATACACCCAGTCGATACTGGCCCCATTCCGGCGGATCCCTTCTTCCAGCACACTGCGCAGCGCTGCTAGCAAAGCCTTCGCCTGTGCTCCGGTGATCTGATTGGCGCGGGTCAGCGGATGGATACCGGCCAGGTTCAGGGCTTCGTCGGCGTAGATGTTGCCCACACCCGCCAGGAAGGTCTGGTCCAGCAGCAGCGGTTTGATCTGGCGTTTCCGGGACTGCAGCATGGCGTGTAGAACAGCCCCATTCAGCGTGGGATCCAGCGGTTCCGGCCCCAGTTTTCCCAATTCGACTGCCGGGTCTTCCAGCAGCCAGACGCGCCCGAACTTGCGCGGGTTATTGAAAGACAGCTTCCAGTCCCGATCCAGCCCAAACCATACCCGGATGTGATTTGCCGGGGTCTGGTCGATCGGCGTGACATGAATATCACCACTCATCCGCAAATGGATCAGCAGCGTATCGTCGGTTAAGCCCAGGACAAGATATTTTCCGCGCCGACCGACAGACTTGATCGTCTGTCCCAGCGCCAGCGCCTGAAAACTGGATGCATCCGGCCAGGCCACGATCCCCGGCCATTCCACCTGGACAGTGGTGATCCGCTTGCCCACCACCCCTGGCTGCTCGTTCGTCCCGTCTCGCAGAGTACGGGCGATGGTTTCGACTTCAGGCAGTTCTGGCATGGTTCCTATTCATTGAACATCTCACCCACGCTGCGGCCTTCATGCGCGCGCAGGATGACCTCGCCCAGGAGCGGTGCGATCGAAAGCACGGTCAGCCGGTCGCTTAACCGGTGACGGATATCATCCTCGATCGGAATGGTATCCGTGCAGATGATCTCCTTGATCGGGGCACTCTCCAACCGCTCGACCGCGGGGTACGAAAATACCGGGTGCACGCATGTCAGGGTGATATCCAGACAACCCTCCCGCTTCAGCAGGCTGACTGCCTGCGAAACAGAGCCAGCCGTATCGATCTCATCATCCACCAGGATCACATCTCTGCCATTGACATCACCGACCAGGTTCAATGCCTGGGTATTGTCCCCGGAACGCGAACGCCGTTTCTCGATCAATGCCAGCGGGACGCCCAGATCATTCGCGAAATTGCGCCCTTTCTTGGCAAAGCCCAGGTCAGCCGTCACCACTACCGGGTCCTTCATCCGCGGCATTATCTCCTCAACATATTTCGTGATGATATGGAAGGCTGTCAGCACATCGCCCGGGATCGAGAAGAAACCCTGGATCTGTCCGGCATGCAGGTCAAGCGTCATATACCGGTCTGCGCCTGCCACTTCGATCAGGTCGGCCATCAACCTGGCGGTGATCGGTACGCGCGGCTGGTCCTTCTTGTCCGAGCGCGCATAGGTCAGGTAAGGCACTACCGCGGTGATCCGTCCCGCCGAATCCAGGCGCAAGGTCTGCAGCATAATCAGCAGTTCCATGATATTGCGGTGGACCGGCCGGCATAAAGACTGGAGGACATATACATCCTGCCCCCGGGCGCTGTCGTCCAGCTTGACCAGCAAGTTTTCGTTCGGGAACTCAATGATCTGCCGGCCACTCAGCTTCTGTCCGAGATATTCGGCGATCCTGGCCGCCAATTCCGGGTTGCCATTCCCGCCGTACAGCTTGATGTCTCCGTAAATCTTTACGTCACTTGTCCGCATCGGTAACATCCCTCATCATTTTCCTGTCATCCCACTCACTCTTGAGTATCGACATGATCAACACATCCTGATAACTCCCGCGATGGTATCGAGCCTGGCGAAGCCGTCCATCATGCGCCAGGCCGGATTTCTCATAGCAGCGGATCGCCCGCAGGTTATCCTCATAAACCCGCAGCATCAACCGGTTCAGGTTCAAGGTTTCAAAACCATGCTGCAGCAGGAGCGTGACCGCCTCGGTGCCGTATCCTTGATTCCAATACTTCTTTTCTCCTATCATGATCCCGATCTCGGCGCTGCGGGCATGGTGATCGAAATCGAACAAACCCATATTCCCGATCAAGATCCACGCCTGCCCTTCCTGTGCCTGGATCTTCAGCGGCTGGCTGTCCGCGGTTCGTTCCAGCATGTTTTCGAACCACTTTTCTTCCTGCGCCAACGACATCGGCAGGTACATTGCCAGCCCTTCCCGCACCTCGGGATCGTTCAGCCATTTCACAAAGGTTGGCAGGTCTTCCCGTTCGACTGCTGCTAGCCGGATCCTTTTTCCATAAATCATGACTACCCTTCCTCTCTTTTTGATGCGGTCAGCTTCGCTGCTGCCTGACGGGGAGAGATCTCCCGGTTCATGACCCTCGCAAGTACCTCCTGGTACCAGCCATTTGCCAGACCTCTCCTCCAGCGGTCCACCAGTCCGGCTTCCACCAGCAGGTCTACTTCGGCAGTCAGCCTGGCTGCCTCGCGACGGGCCAGTTCGCCAGTTTGTTTCAAATAGTCCCGGTGTTGGTCGATCAGGGCCAGCAGCTCAGACACGCCGTTCCCTTCGGTGGCAACCGTTCGCTGGATTGGCGGGACCCATTCCGGTTCATTCAACGGCTTCTCTTCAGGCTCCGGGGCGGAGATCAGGCGTCCATGATGGTACTGCCGTTTGCCGGGATGTGCCAACTGCAGCATACCGCGCAGCGCTCGTTCGGTCTGCTCCACGCCCGGACGGTCGGCCTTGTTGACCACCAGGATATCGGCGATCTCCAGGATCCCGGCCTTGATCGCCTGCACATCATCCCCCAACCCCGGTGCCTCAACCACCAGAGTGGTATGGGCCAGCCGGGCGATCTCCACCTCGGCCTGACCGGCCCCCACCGTCTCGATCAGGATGATCTCGAAACCAGCCGCATCGAAGGCCTGCACCAGCCCGGCTGTCGCCCGCGCCAGCCCTCCCAGCGAGCCGCGCGAAGCCATCGAACGGATAAAAACATCCGGGTCGCCACTCAATGAATGCATCCGGATGCGGTCGCCCAGGACCGCGCCGCCGCTAAAGGGACTGCTGGGATCGACAGCCACCACTGCCACCCGCTTTGGCTGCCGGCCATCTGCCGGGTGGCGGTAATGATATGCGATCTGGTTTACAAGGGAGGATTTACCGGTCCCGGGTGCACCGGTCACACCGATCAGGGCGGCTTGCCCGCTGTGCGGGAACAGTTCGTTTAATATCTGCCGGCCTTCAGCCGTATCATTTTCGATCTGGGAAAGCAGTCGGGCAAGCGCCAGTCTGTTTCCAGCCAGGACATCTTCGACCGCGACCGGCATCAGGACTTCTGCCCGGCAAATTTCTGGATATCCTGCACGATGTCGTCCGTCCGGGTACCAGGACCGTACACCCCCGCCACCCCCATTTCCGCCAACCGCGGGATATCCTCATCCGGAATGATCCCGCCAATAAACACTCCGACTTTGTCCTGCCCGTTGGCTTTCAGCAGTTCCAGGATGCGCGGCACCAGGGCCATATGCGCACCGGAAAGCACGGAAAGACCAACCGCATCCACATCTTCCTGCAGCGCAGCCTCGGCGATCATTTCCGGGGTCTGTCGCAGACCTGTGTAGATCACTTCCATCCCGGCATCCCGCAGCGCTCGGGCCACAACTTTAGCGCCGCGGTCATGGCCATCCAGGCCGGGTTTTGCCACGATCACCCTGATTTTTTCCTGGCTCATGCCACCTCCGTCCATCCTGATCTGTCTGTCATTCGATTATACCGCGACCCTCCAACCCCCGCTGAAAACCACTTGATCGACCCTTTTGGTCCAGACTCTGACAGAATGCCGTGCTTAAACAGGGGTTATAATCAAAATATGAAGATTTCTCAATTCGCGGCCCTATTCTTGTTGATCGCGGCAGCAGGCTGCGGACCGCAAGTCGACCCTGCCAGCCCACAAGATTCTGCGGCCCAGATCATCACAGCAGCCGCAGCCACGATCGAAGCCGGAGGGCTGCTGCCTGAAACGACACCGTCCACCCAGAATACCGACACCCTCGCCACCGTTCCCGCGCCAACTGCCACACCGAGGTATATGGTTCTCGCAGAGGTATTGAGCGACAACCTGAACCTGCGGGCTGGACCGGGCACTTTTTTCGAGAGCCTTGGCGGCTATCTAAAAGGGAGCACCGTGCTCACGTTGGAAATGACCGCTGACGGCGATTGGATCAAGGTCTCTGCCCCGGGAGCCGGCGGACCGCGAGTGGGCTGGATGGCTTCTGCCTTCCTTGATCTCACTGCTTTGGATGCCGCACTTCCGGTGAGAGAATGGCCGGCTGAGCAAACTCTGACAGGCACGGTGACCGACCAGGATGGCAAGGCAGTCAGCGCAGCACGGATCGCTCTGACCACTGACCTGGAAGGGACAGAACAGCGCGCCGAGGCGG
This sequence comes from Anaerolineales bacterium, assembly GCA_020059485.1. GTDB lineage: Bacteria > Chloroflexota > Anaerolineae > Anaerolineales > UBA11579 > UBA11579. Next base: position 14,113 of record JAGVCA010000012.1, on the reverse strand, counting down.
TCAGCAACCTGGCCGGAGAATTTGCGTTCTATCTGCCGCCTGACACAGTTGGTCCATTCAACCTGGAGATCGTCGCCCTGAATTGTGGCAGCAATATCGCCACACTGCAGCCGGATGGGAGCTGCACCGCAACGAACCACTTCCCGACCCACTGGCGGGAGACGATCTCCCTGCCTCAGGATCGCCCGCTGGCCTTCACCTACGAGAAGGGGATCACTGCCCTGGAAGGGATCGTTGCTTATCAGGATGGCAACGGCGCATCCCAGATTCTCGTCCGGGCGACCCGTACCTCAGACAGCGTCCAGTCGGAGATGGTCACACCAGTTGGAGGACTATTTCGGCTCCCCTTAGGCCTGGGGACCTGGGAAGTGGTCGCGGTGAGATTTTTGCAGGACGGTACGCCTCTTCTGAGCGAGACCCGCATCTTTAAGGTCACAGCCGCGGAAGAAATGCTGCCCTACCTAACGATTCCCTACAACGAGATCGCGGAACGCTGAAAGCGTCGCTCTCCCGCCCCGGCCAGTACAAGCGAAAGGAAAAGGACATGAAAGTACCTGTCAAGATCACCAGACTGTTGGTCGTAACACTCAGTCTTGTTTTCATTTCCGCCTGTTCCCTGCCCGTTTCTCCGGCCTCTCCGGAGGATATTCAGACCTCCATTGCCCAAACCCTCACCGCCCAGCCGACCGAAACGATCCCTGTTACCCCCCAGGCTACCAATACGCCTGCCGCTTCCCCCACTCCTTACCAGACCCCAACACCGACGCTTTCGCCGCCAATCCCAGGAACGATCAGCGCAGCCTTTCTCAACCTGCGCACCGGTCCGAGTACCTTCTTTGACATCATCCAGACCTTCGTGGAAGGAACCGAACTCACCGCCCTGGCGCGCACTGCCGACAGTGAGTGGGTTCGGGTAGAAATTAATTTTGAAGACGACCCAACCATGGAAGGCTGGATGGCTGCTCTGTTCCTTGAACTGAACGGCAACCCCGCCGCTTTGCCGGTAGATGACCTCCCTGAAGCACAAACGATTTCTGGCACTGTCCGCGATGACGAAGGCAATCCGCTATCCGGGATCAATGTTGCCGTCATTCTCCAGATCAACCAGGAAGAACTGCGCGCTGATTCCGAATCAGATGGCAATGGTGAGTGGTTGGTTTACATCCCTGATGACCTGTTTGGCACCTTTGATGTCCAGATCGTCTCGTGGAACTGTGAAAGCCCGGTTGCCAACCTGACCTCCTGCCAGTTAAGCGGCTATGTCCAGGCAGTTGGTCGGGCCTTTGTCGTCGTTCCCCAACAGGAGCCGATCGATTTTATTTATGAATCGACCAGTATGCAGCTCTCTGGCACGGTTGTTGACGAGGACGAAGACCCGGCTGGCAATTTCCTGGTGGTCGCTGAACGAGATGACGGCGCCCGTAGTTTTGGCCGTTCGGATGTCAATGGCGAATTCTCGATCCCGATCACGCCCGGCGTATGGGAAGTTTACATCATTGATTACGACCCCGATTACGTGGAAGGGGAGCGCGTATCGGTTGAAGTCAGTGATTCTGCACCGGACCCTGTCATTCTGACACTGCCGGACTAGTCACCTGATCCCAATGCAGCCGCCATCTTACAAGGTCCTCCTGGTCGATGATGAGGATGCCATCCTCGAAAACCTGCGCGCCTTCCTAGAACGGAGTGGATTCCAGGTGTTTACCGCTCCCAATGGCCATCAGGCCCTGAATGCTATTCGCCAATCCCGGCCGGATGTGGTCATCATGGACGTACTTATGCCCGTTTTGGACGGTCGGGAGGCCCTCCGCCAATTGCGCGCCGAAGCAAATTGGACTCCCGTGATCCTCCTCACCCAGATCGGTGAATCCACCGAACGAGCCATGGCGCTTGAAGAAGGCGCTGATGATTACCTCAACAAACCATTTAACCCACATGAATTAGTGGCCCGTATCAAGGCCGTCCTGCGGCGCGCCCGACGCGATGCCCCCCCTCTTTCTGCCGCCTGGCAGCTGCATGCTGGCGAGCTTACTCTGGATCGGCGCGGCAAGCGCGTCCATCTGGGCGGTCAACTCCTGACCCTGACACCGAAGGCCTTTGCCTTGCTGGAATACCTGATCACCCACCCGGACGAGATCATCTCGCGCGAACGGCTCCTGGATGCCGTCTGGGGCTGGGAATATCCGACTGGCACCCGCGCCGTGGATACCCGGATTGCCGAACTGCGCGCCGCGCTTGGGGATGATGCCGCTGATCCTGACTACATCGAGACCTTGCCAGGGCAAGGTTACCGTTTTTTGCCAGAGGTGCGCGCCGCAGGATGAAGATCACTCGTTACTGGCCTGTCCTGCTGCCGCTGGCTCTTGGCCTTACGGCCGGTCTAGTCCTCAACCTGACCCAGATGTCCAACCCGGTCTTGTACCTGCGCGCAGACCTCGGCACGGTTCTCTTTCTGGCTGGGCTGGCCTTCTCCACCATCCTGTCATTGATTCTTCTGGTGCGCCGGCAGCTGCATCAGATCGAAGAAACTATCACCCATGAAGCCGCCCAGGACCGCCGTCGCTTTATAAATCTTCTCGATCACGAACTGAAGAACCCACTTACTGCTATCATGGCCGGGCTGGCGAACCTGTCTGCCGACCAGCACTCCCCCGCACTAACCAGTGTCGAAACCCAGGTGCAGCGTCTCAGCCGGCTGGTGGCCGATCTGCGTAAACTCTCAGACCTGGAAACTCGTCCCCTGGAACTCTCCCGTGTTGATCTGGCCGAGATGCTTCAGGACCTCCAGCAGTTGGCCCGGGACAGGGCTGGCGCTGACCGCACCATCATCCTCAGCCTGCCGCAGGCACCATGGCCGCTACCGGAGATCATCACCGACCGTGACCTGCTCTTTCTGGCGATCCACAACGTGATCGACAACGCCGTTAAATTTACCAGTCCCGGGGACACCATTGAGATCCGCGCCTCTGAGGATGGTCGCACGATCACCCTGGAGGTTGCCGATACCGGTCCCGGCATCCCCCCCGAGGAGGTCAACCAGGTCTGGGGCGAACTCTACCGCGGACAAAACGCCCGCGGCATCCCCGGCAGTGGTCTCGGTCTGGCGCTGGTGCAAGGAATCCTGAAACGTCTGGATGGACGTGCCAGTATCCGCAGCCAGACCGGCAAGGGCACGGTCATCTCTCTCAACATCCCGGCCGGTGGTGTTGTTACAGAACAGTAACCTGTTTTTTTCGATCTGTTACCTGCCTGACACCCATTTCAACCGCTCAACCGCTAGAATCAAGGTACCCTCAAGATGGGAAAAATCAGGCGACCGGCACAACGCCGGGAGTTCGTAAACTCAGGAGAGTACTATGAAAACCAACCAACGATTGAATGCATTCTTAGTGATCTTAGGTTTAGCATTGTTCGCGTGTGGACAGTTCCAGATCGGGATCGAGCAACCAGCCCAAACGTCCACACCGGAGCCGGTGAACGGAGTGTCCCCCAACATGGACAGCCAAGCCGGTGAGCAACCCGGCACAGTTCGGGACAACCAAACCAACCCTGACTACAGCCAGTACTGGACCCCAGTCGAAGATTTCCGCACCGGCCTCAAATTTGCTCTACCATGCTTCTGGACGGCCAACATTCCGGTGCCAGATCAGGGCCCTACCAATCTGGGCAGTTTCTCCGTCAACAACTTCACGGAGGCATTTGTCACCAGCCTGGGGCCGAAACAGGCCGAGACTGTTTGGGAAATTGGCGGTTTAAAATTCGACCTGGGCTACCATCGCTTTTCGGATTTTGGTCTGGATGTGTCAGCCTCGCTGGATGACCTTGCGTATGCCCTGGTCAACCCGGGCGATGATCACGGCATCGAGTCGCTGCTGCCGGTAGAGGTGGATGGAAAAACAGGCGTGCAGGTCAACGCCTGGAGCAACTTTGGCAAAGGCCGCTTCTATCTGTTGCCCTTCAGCGGAGATCTGGTAGTCCTGTTCGGCCCGTACCCGGGGGAAGACGCAGACCACCCTGATATCCAGGCGATTCTGCACTCCATGGTGCTCACAGGCCGAGAGGTGACACTGCCCACCCAGATGCCGGATAGCCCCCCGGATGGAATGGCGGTCTCCTGCATGCCTCCAGAGTCGATCCAGGCACAGGCCGAGGATACCCTGACCGATCTGGATTGCAATACCACCACTCCGGAGGAAGCTCTCAAATGGACGGTCTGCAATGTGCGGGACAGCATCCTCTCCCGCAACACCCAGCCGCTGCCTGGTTACATGGCTGATCCCTTCACGATTGGATACTGGCAGTCGGAGGGCGTTACTCGCAGCCGGGATGAAGCATTCGCTGAGATTACCGGTACTCATCTGGCCGCCGCGCCTGGCGACGAGACCTTCACCCTCGACCGGACGCAGTTCCCGCCGTTGTTCGGCACCCCACCGGAGATGATGTTTGGCCCGGATGACCAGCCCGATGCGATCGTATACAGCGAAGGCTGGGGCGCAGACGGTTTAGGTGCCGCGCTGCTGTACTTCAAGCAGTTTGGAGACGGCAGCTACAAGTTCTACGCGATCGTGATCGCCCAGAGCCACTTCGATAAGTAATCCGAATGAAGACAAAGAGAGCCGGGGTCAATGCCGGCTCTCTTTGTCCTTTTAATCCGATAGGTGAAAAATCCCGGGCTGTTGCAGCAGGCTACGGTCCGGGAATGAGAACAGCGTTAGTCAGTCGGACCTCAACTCGCTAATATGTTAGAATTTGGGGCAACAAAATTCAGCACCTTCAGGAGATGACAGCAAATGAAAGACTTCCTTGCAGTCGGAGATTACACCCCCGAAGCTCTTCAGGATATGCTTGATCTCGCCATCGAGTTAAAGCAGGAATACAAGACCAAGGGCAGCAATTCCCCAGTGCTCAAAGATAAAAAACTCGGCATGATCTTCCAGAAACCCAGCCTGCGGACGCGCGTCTCATTCGAACGCGGCATGGAACATCTGGGCGGCAGTGCTATGTACATCGGTCCAGCCGAGATCGGCTTGGGCAAGCGCGAATCGATCGCCGATGTCGCCCGGGTCATGTCCGGATATGTCGATGCCATCATGGCCCGTGTTTTCGACCACCAGCATGTGCTTGAGCTGGCCAAGTGGTCCAGCGTCCCGGTCATCAACGGTCTGAGCGATTACAATCATCCCTGCCAGGCGATGGCCGATATCCTGACTATCCTGGAAGAGTTCGGCACACTAAAGGGTATCAACGTCACCTATGTCGGGGATGGCAATAATGTCTCTCTTTCTCTGATGCATGTCTGCGCCAAACTAGGCGCTCATTTCACCATCGCCAATCCTCCCGGCTTCGGTATGCCAGATTCTGGCATTGCTGTGGCACAAGAGTTCGCCGCCAAGTCCGGCAGCCAGATCCGCCTGTTGACCGACCCGCATGAAGCGGTCGCCGGCGCGGATGTGATCTACACCGACACCTGGACCAGCATGGGTCAGGAAGAGGAGGCTACCAAACGCGAGGTTGTCTTCCCACCATACCAGGTCAACCAGAAACTGGTCAGCGAAGCCAGCCCGCGCGTGATCGTCCTGCACTGCCTGCCGGCTCACCGCAACCATGAGATCACCGATGAAGTCGCCGATGGCCCGCATTCGCGGTTGTTCCCGCAAGCCCACAACCGGATGCACGCCCAGAAGGCGATCCTCGTCCGTCTGATGGCTGGTTGATCCAGCCAGCACAAGGAGCACTATGAAAACCCAGGACCTGATCAACCTTGAGAATGAATACGGCGCGCACAACTACCATCCCCTGGATGTAGTCATCACCCGCGGAGAAGGCGTGTGGGTCTATGATGTCGAAGGTAACAAATACCTCGATTGCCTTTCGGCCTACTCCGCCGTCAACCAGGGCCATGTCCATCCGCGCATCCTGCAAACTCTGATCGAGCAAGCCGGGCGCGTCACCCTGACCTCGCGCGCTTTCCGCAATGACCAGCTGCCCCACCTATACCGTGAATTGGCCGAATTGACCGGTTATGAAATGTCTCTGCCGATGAACTCCGGCGCGGAGGCGGTTGAGACTGCCCTCAAGCTGGCCCGTAAGTGGGCTTACCAGGTCAAAGGTGTGCCCAAATACGAGGCCGAGATCCTGGTGTGCGATGGCAACTTCCACGGCCGGACAATCAGCATCGTCACCTTTTCCAGCGAGCCGCTCTACAAAGAGGCCTTCGGCCCCTTCACCCCCGGTTTCAAGTCCGTCCCGTATGGCGATGCCGCCGCAATGCAGGCTGCCATTACGCCCAACACCGCTGCCATCATGGTCGAACCGATCCAGGGAGAGGGCGGTGTGATCTTGCCGCCGGAAGGCTATCTGGCCGAACTCCGCCGGATGTGCGACCATCACAATATTCTGCTGATCTTTGATGAGATCCAGACCGGCCTCGGCCGTACCGGGAAGATCTTCGCCCATCGACACGAGAGTGTGCGCGGCGATATGACCATTATCGGTAAAGCGCTCTCCGGCGGCTTCTATCCGGTCTCGGCCGTCCTGGCCGACAAGGACATCATGGGGCTGTTCACCCCCGGCGAGCATGGTTCGACCTTCGGCGGAAACCCATTGGGCGCGGCTGTGGCCCGGACCGCGCTCAAGGTGCTGGTTGAGGAAGGCCTGATCGAGAACTCCGCCAAGCTGGGCGAGTATTTCATCGAACAGCTGACCGAGATTCCCAGCCCGCACGTGAAGGAAGTACGCGGCAAGGGTATGTTGATCGGGGTTGAGTTGAAGAAAAGTGCGGGCGGTGCACGCCGGTTCTGCGAAGCCTTAAAGCAGCGCGGTATCCTGTGCAAAGAGACTCACGAAACAGTGATCCGTTTTGCACCGCCGCTGGTGATCGACAGAGAAACCCTCGACTGGGCGCTTCCGCACATCCGGGAAGTGCTCAATCTGCCCTGATATTTTCTCCCCAGAGCAAAACGGCGGCCGCAAGGTCGCCGTTCTACATGTATTGAAACTCGGCTCGTTTAGGCCGATGTTTAGTTAGTCTTCATCCAGGTGCTGGGTGAAAAGTTTGGGGTCCTCAGGCGTTTGCCCGGAGGGATCCCAGGCAAAGACCCAATCGCCGTACTCCGCCCATTCGAACAGCCAGTCTGAATCCGGGAAGGACATATTGACACAGCCATGGGAGGATTTGTATCCGAGGTGGTCGTGCCAGTATTCGGCGTGCAGGGCGCGGCGCTCATCGAAGTACATCGTCCAGGGCACATCCATCAGATAGTAAGCGCTGTCGGTGCCAAGATCGCCGCCCATGTGGGTGCTTTCGTGCTTCTCATAGATTTTGAAAAGGCCCGGGCGAGTGTAATTGCGAGAGGAACCGGAGGTGATCAGGGTGGCGAAGATCATTTGATTATCTTCATAGACAGCCAGGGTTTGCTCAAAGATATTGATCTCGATCCAACGGCCGTTTTCGACGCCTTCGGGCGGGGCTTCGGCCGGATAGACAAGGGCAACCTGGGTCATGTAAACCCACTCGTCCGGGGCGATCATGTACCAGTCGGAGAGGCCAACCTTGCGGTGGTCAAAGACTTCAATCAGGGTATAGCGGGGGATGACATTGCCGGAGCGCGGTTCATAGTAACCGGGGGCCTTCAATGTGGGGGTATCTTTTAGGGTCCAACCAAACTTCCGGACGGGTTGTTCTGTCGGCATGACGCCGAGGAAGCGGTTGGGGGTGGCATGGTAACTGGCGGCCGAGCCGCGCATCCAGCGTCCGTCCGAGAGCTGGAAGAGTTTCTTCCCGCCTTCCTCAACTACCCGGGTATATGCGGCGAAGGTGTAGCCCTTGTATAGAGAACCGGTGGCAGCGGTATTGGCGGCGGCAGTATCGTAGCTGCTAAAAATCACGTTAGCGCTTTCCTCAACACGGAAGTAGCTAAATTCTGTCTCGCCGAAGGATTCATCCAGCAGAGGGAAGCGTTCTGCCTGGTTCGCAATCTGGCTCTCGATGTAAGCGATATTGGTTAAGTAAGCTGCCGGACCGACCACGCTGCACTCGTTTTGGCTGTCGAGATAGACTCCGGGCAGGCAGACTGGCGCAGAGGGCTGGTCGGCTGGATCCTCTGCGGCAGAAACTGGCGCGGAAATGAACAGCGCAGTGACCGCCAGGGCCAGGAGAGAGAATAGATAGCGTCTCATAGTTCTTCTGACGCCTATTGTACCCAATTTGTTCCGATCCGGGCAAGGTGGGATTTTTTGTTTAGTGTGCCACCAGAATGGCATTTACCCGAAAATATCCTAAATTGGAGCGGATCGGGGCCAATTTGGGGTTGTTCGGATGAAAGATCTCAAGATCATACAGCGAGATAAAATTAGCCTTAACTGCCCCCAGAGTGGTACGGACAGTGGAGACTTGAGCGATGCGCATGGCTGCCTTGGCCTGCAGCGCGCCAAGATAGAGCGAAACCGGGACCATTTTTCGGTTTGGCTCGGTGTGGTCGTAATCCAGTTGATCGCGGTGCGGCGGGGTTAGGTGGTAGCCAAGGATGGTCGCCGTGGGGACATGTATCTGCTGATGGGCTGCCGGGGGGAAATATAGTTTGGTTCAATGTTGAGGAACTGGGCGTCGCTGAGGGTGATGAATTCAGGCATGGTGACGCTCGTCAGGGTGCGGGTGGCCAGGATATTTACATGGTGGGACATATTTCCCCAGATCAGACCATGAGCAGTATAGACCATCATCGGCGAGTTGGTCTCGTCGGTTTGGGTGTCGGTGGTTTCTAAAGCTGTGTTTTCCATCATGACTAAATTATAGCGGTTCGGTGGAGACCAATGGTTTACAGTGTTGTTAGGATATCAAAAAAGCGGGCACAGGTGTGCCCGCTTAATGCCTTAGAAAGGTGTGGGTTACAACAGGTGAAAGATAGTATTGATTGCCATCAAGATAGCGATGACCAGACCAAGGCTGCCGATCAGCCAGTAACCCAGAATACTGGCGGCAAGACCAATGATCAGTGTGGCTGCCAGGATCCCCATTGCCCGGTAGCTCTCCCGCTGGCGCTTGGTCATCAGTTGATTGTTCAGCTTCCAGCCGGCGGTGCTGCCAACCAGGCCGATAATACTGGTAGTCAGGGCACCAGTGACGATCTGCTTCCCGGTCAGGGTCGGGATATCGAGCACCAGGATGCCGCAAGTAGCATCTTTGGAAGGAATCGGGTGAGTGGGAAACTGGAAGACCTTAACGAGGACCATCTTGCCATAGACGGCATCTTCAGGATCAACCGACCAGGATAGTTGTTTGGATTCGGCGGGAGCCAGCTGGAATTTGACGTTTTCCTCCTGCATCAGGGTCAGATGCCCGCTGCTGATGTGGACCTTGACGGAGGGCTTGATATTCCTGTCGAAAGGATTTGAGAAACTGGCGGAGAATTCAGCATTGTCCCTGGGGGTAATCAGCACCGGGCAGCTCAGGGTCCCAAGATTTTCCTCGCCTTTGTAGCTGAGGTCAAACATTGAGGCTTCAACATCGCCCCAGACAGCAATACCAAGCAGGGCAGCAGCGATCAGGGCACTGAGCATGAAAGCCAGGGCTAGTAACAGGTTTCCAACTTTACTCTGGGCAGGTTGTGAATTCATCTTTCGGATCTCCTTCCTGGCGTGGTTGATTTGTTTAATAAAATGTAGGTATTTATTAATTTTATCAATATTATACTTGAATTAATTTATAATTCGTAGTGAATAATTAAAATTATTAATCAACCATTAATATTCAAGAACGACAGAAAACCCGGATTCGCCGGGAGCATCGCTTGACCTTGCCTGGCAGATATGGCATAATCTGCCTATTGTTCATATCGAACGCGTAGATGGAAACGAGTACATCTTTGCCAACCCGTCAGCGAACCCGGGAGCGTGAGAGCCGGGGCGGAAAGCAGGATGGAAAATCCTTCCGGAGTGCGAACTGAAAGGCCAGTCAGCCGAGTAGGGGAGCCGGGGTGTGCGCCCCGTTACCAAGTGCGCAGGATGGGCTGGTTTGGTGAGTCGTTCCTGGTCGAGTGCCTGCGGCGGTGACCCGCCGTGGGAATCTGGGTGGTACCGCGAGTGATGCCTTCGTCCTCGTCCCGGAGTGGACGAGGCGTTTTTTGTTAATACGTGATCTTTTACTGGAGGCAGTATGTTTGAAGCAGTGAATTCAAAACTGGATGTTAGCCAGATGGAATTGGCGATCCTTAAGTTCTGGAAGGAGCACGAGATCTTCAAGCGCACCTCCAAATTGCGGGAGGGAGGGCCTGAGTATGTATTTTTTGAAGGGCCGCCAACCGCCAATGGCAAACCAGGTGTGCACCATGGCCTGGCGCGCGCCTTCAAGGACCTGTTCCCACGCTATCGGGTGATGCGCGGCGAGCATGTCATCCGGCGCGGCGGTTGGGATACCCACGGGCTGCCGGTTGAGATCGAGGTCGAGAAGAAACTGGGGTTCACCAGCAAACAGCAGATCGAGGAATATGGCATTGACCGTTTTAACGAGTTATGCCGGCAGTCGGCCTTTGAGTACATTCAGGACTGGGAGCGCTTTACCGACCGGTTGGGCTTTTGGGTTGACCTGGACGATGCCTACATCACCTATACCAACGAATACATCGAATCGGTCTGGCACATCCTCAAGTCCTTTTGGGACCAGGATATGCTCTACCAGGGCTACAAGGTAGTCCCATATTGTCCGCGCTGTGGTACCCCGCTTTCCGATCATGAGGTCTCGCAGGGCTATGCCGATGCTGAGGATCCCTCGATCTTTGTCCGCTTTCCGCTAGTGGACGAACCCGGCACATCCCTGCTGGTATGGACGACCACCCCGTGGACGCTGCCCGGCAATGTGGCGGTGGCAGCCCACCCGGATGAAGAGTACGTTAAGGTCGAACGCCATAGCGAGGACAACGGCACGGAAATACTGATCCTCGGTAAAGCCCTGTTGGAAAAGGTTTTCGGCGACGAAGAGGTCAAAGTACTCGAGACCTTCAAGGGGCGAAAACTGAAAGGGCTGCGTTACCAGCCGCTCTTCACCTTCCTGCCGGTCGAAAAGCCAGCCTATTACATCGTGTTGCAGAATTATGTCACTATGGATGATGGTACCGGTCTGGTGCACACCGCTCCGGCCTTCGGCGGCGAAGATATGAATGCGGCCCTGGAATACGATCTGCCGGTGCTGATGACCGTCAAGGACGACGGCACTTTTATTCAGGAGATCCGGCCGTGGAGCGGAAAGTTTGTCAAGGAAGCCGACCCCGAGATCATCCAGGACCTGCAGAACCGCGGACTGATGTTCCGGGTTGGGACCTATGTCCATACTTACCCATTCTGCTGGCGGTGTGACACCCCGCTGTTGTACTATGCCCGCGGGACGTGGTTCATCCGCACTTCGCAATACAAGGATCGGCTGCTGACCCACAATCAGGAAGTCAACTGGGTCCCGGAGCATATCAAAGAAGGCCGATTTGGCAACTGGCTGGAGAACAATATCGACTGGTCACTGGGCAGGGAACGATACTGGGGCACTCCGCTGCCAGTCTGGGAGTGCCAGGATTGCCATCATCAGGAATGCATCGGTTCTGTGGCGGAGCTTTCTGCCATGGCCGGGCGAGACCTGAGCGAACTGGACTTGCACCGCCCGTATGTGGACGAGATCCGGCTGGAGTGCCCGGAATGCGGCAGCAAGATGGTGCGGGTTCCGGAGCTGATCGACGTGTGGTTCGACTCGGGGGCGATGCCGTATGCCCAGTGGCATGCACCATTTGAAAATCAGGATTTGTTCGAGCGCCAGTTCCCGGCAGACTTCATCTGTGAGGCGGTTGACCAGACGCGCGGCTGGTTTTATTCACTGCACGCCATCGCCAGCCTACACATGGACTCGGTGTGTTTCAAGAATGTGATCTGCCTGGGGCACATCCTGGCGGAAGATGGACTGAAGATGTCCAAATCACGCGGCACGGCGGTGGAACCGTGGGATGTTTTTGATAAACACGGCGCTGACGCTTTTCGCTGGTATCTGTACACGGCCAGCCCGCCCGGTAATGCCCGTAAGTTCTCGACTCAACTGGTCGAAGATGTGGTCAAGAACTTCACCCTGACCCTGTGGAATGTTTATTCGTTCTTTGTGACCTATGCCAACCTGGATGGCTGGCAGCCGACCCAGAAGAAAGAAATTAAGTACAACGCACTGGACAAATGGCTGCGGTCTTCACTGCATGCGCTGGTGCGGGATGTGACTGCGGCAATGGACAGCTACGATGTGCCAGGCTGCACCCGGCCGGTGGAAGAGTTTGTCAATACGCTTTCAAAGTGGTATCTGCGCCGCTCCCGCCGCAGATTCTGGAAGGGGGATTCGGATGAGGACAAGCAGGCTGCCTATGCCACATTGTACGAAGCTTTGGTGACGCTCTCCAAGCTGCTAGCTCCGACCATGCCCTTCCTAGCCGAAGAGCTGTACCAGAATCTGGTGCGCAAGGCAGATCAGGACGCGTCGGAATCGGTGCACATGGTTAACTGGCCGGCCTTTGATCCCGCTGTGATTGATGAGCAGCTCAACCAGGAAATGGCGCTGGTGCTGCGGCTGGTTTCATTGGGTCACGCCGCCCGCAACAAGGCCGAGATCAAAGTGCGCCAACCGCTTTCACAGATCGCCTTCTCGGCCGGGTCGGCTCAGGAAAGCCGGGTGATCGAAACTTATGCCGAGGTTTTCGCGGAGGAGCTGAATGTCAAGCGGGTGCGGGCATTGGGTGAGGCCGGGGAGGCGGTTGAGTACCGGATCAACCCCCTGCCGCGCCAGCTGGGATCCAAATACCAGAGCGTTTTTCCGGCCATCCGTAAAGCTATGCTGGCTCTGGAGCCTGGCGAAGTCGCGGCTAGACTGCTGAACGAACAGTCCGTTGAGGTGACCGTCGATGGCACCACCTACTCCATCTTGCCGGATGAGGTTGAAGTCCAGGCGGAAGCCCGCGCGGGCCTGACCGTGGCCCAGGAAGGTGCTTACCTGGCTGCGCTCTCGACCGAACTGACCTCGGAATTGGAGATGGAAGGTCTGGCCCGGGAGTTTGTCCGCCGGGTGCAGGACTTTCGCAAGCAGCTTGACCTGGATATCTCCGATCGCATCCGCCTGTATTATTCCGCCAGCGAACGGCTAGCCGAAGCGGTAGGAATGCACCGGGAGTACATCATGGGTGAGACATTGTCAGTGGAAATGAAGGCAGGGGAGATTCCTGCTGAGGCTCGCACGCATGAAGACTCATTCGACTTTGATGATGAACAGGTGCGTCTGGGAATCGCGGTCGCCAAGTAGTTACTGCTCATAAAGGGATCGCGCGGCATCCCGACCGGGATGCCGCGTTTTTTTATCTGATGGGGCATTGGTACCGTAGGATTATAAAAAGTTTGGTAGTATAGTTACCAATATTGGAGAAAATGGATTGGATAGGAGAGAATATGAAACAAATGCATTTTCGAACTGCAGGATTGGTAGCCGTGGTGCTGTTTGCCTCCCTGGCCTGCAACCTCGGCGGCGCTGGCACGTCAGACGCCATCATTTCGGTTGAGATCGCCTCACCGCTGGAAGGCGCAGTTGTAACCGTGGGCCAGCCAGTGGATGTGGTCGCTTCTGTGGTGGCGGGTAACGGCGTTTCAAAGGTCTACCTGAGCATCAACGGCCAGGTGATCGGTACGGAAGAGCCGGAGGGCTTGCCGCAGACGTATATTACCAGTTTTGTCTGGACGCCCGGTGCCAGTGGTGAAGTTGTTACCCTGACCATGCTGGCGACAGATGGAGACGACAACACCTCGGAACCGGTCAACCGGCTTGTGACTGTGGGAGAGGCGGTGGCGGCAGCAGAAACCGATACACCTACTCCGACCGAAGAGATTGCACCCAGTGATACCCCCACGATTCCCACCGACCCGCCGGCAGTCCCAACGGCGACCTTCACTCCGGTACCGCTCCCGACAAATACACCGACACCAACTTCAGGCGGGCCGATCTTTGGGATCACCCTGATCGTGCCGCCCTTGTTCCTGCTGCCGACGGTCCAAACGGTCTTTGAGCAGGTCTCGGTGTCGAACAATGATACCGCATCGGCTACTGTGTCCT
>JAGVCA010000041.1 GCA_020059485.1 Anaerolineales bacterium | reverse complement strand
TGTCCGAGACCGCCCTAACCCTGGATGGGCAGACCGTCGAGACCCTGTCGGGCGACAGCTTCACCGTCTCCGTCCGTGATGGCAGCCTGTACATCAACGAGTCGATGGTCATCATCGCCGACATCGAAGCCTCCAACGGCGTGATCCACGTGATCGATGCCGTGCTGGTCCCCTAATACCGACACAATTCTTCTCCTCTCCTTAGTCCAAACCGGGAGCCGCACTGGCTCCCGGTTTTGGTATCTGCCGGTTAGGCCTGGCTCAACCCATTCCAGAAAAGCGGTCAGCAAGTTTACGTCATCTCCTCTCCGCCGAGGAATAGTTGGAAATTCCCGAAGTGATATATGTCAGGATACAGCGGGCAGATATAGTTTTCGATACAAATTGGTGCAAAAAGGAAAATATCTATAAAAGCTTTTGCTATACTGCAATAAACGCTGTGAGTCTTACTGATATCCGCAGTTTCCGTAATTGCTGAGTAGGATTCCTTGTGCGGAAAGGAGATTTCTAGTGGAAAAACATTATCAATACCTGATTGTTGGTGGAGGCATGGCGGCTGCTTCTGCAGTTGAGGGCATACGCGATATGGATAGCGGTGATGTTGGTTTGTTCTCAAAGGAAGTTGATCCGCCCTATAACAGACCGCCCTTGACAAAGGGTCTCTGGCAGGAAGGAAAACCGACAATCGATGATATTTGGCGCGAGACCGGGTCAATCAAAAATGTGGACATGCATTTAGAACATGCCATTGAAAGAATAAACCGCGAGGAACGCTTTGTTGTGGATGAAGAGTCAAACGAATACCACTATGAAAAATTACTGTTGGCGACCGGCGGCCATCCTAAGACCTTGCCGTTTGATCCTGATGGCGAACAGATCTTATACTTCCGATCGTTGAAAGATTTTCAGGAACTGTATCAAAATAAAGATAAGCACCAGGCTTATGCAGTCATCGGCGGCGGGTTCATTGGTGCTGAGATCTCGGCTGCCTTGAACCAAAATGGGAAAGCAGTAAAAATGATCTTTCCGGAAGAATATGTCGGTGGGTTGCGTTATCCGGAACAATTGGCTGAGATCATTACACAACAGTACCTTGAAAAAGGGGTCGAAGTATATGCCAATGAAACCGTTGAGGATGTTCAACGAACGAATGGCCGTTATTCCCTCACAACCGGATCGGGAAAAACAGTCATGGCAGAAGTTGTCATTGCTGGCCTGGGGATTATGCCAAATACAACGCTGGCTGAAAACTGCGGCTTGGAAGTGGAAGATGGTATCCTGGTCGACAAGACCTTGCGAACATCAGACGTCAATATTTGGGCTGCGGGTGATGTCGCAAAATTCTATTCTCCCCATCTCAAAAAAAGGATCCGGATCGAACATGCTGAGAATGCAAATCAAATGGGGAAGGTCGCCGGCAGAAATATGGCCGGAGCAAGCGAACCTTATAATCGGCTGCCGCTATTCTATTCAGATATGTTTGGGATGGGTTTTGAGGCAATAGGCCAATTGGACCCGAATATGGATATTGTGATCGATTGGAAAAATAAGCCGGAAAAAGGTGTGGTCTATTATCTTGATACCGAGAAACGCGATGTCCGCGGGGTTTTGTTATGGAATATCTATGGAAAGACAGATGAAGCCCGCCAGCTGATTGCTTCGGAAGAAAGTTATGAACCGGTAGATTTGGTTCACAAAATCTAGAATCCAGCATTTGTTCCATCAGCAGTTAAATTGTTTTTGAGATGAGATAGGCTATCACAGATAACGACACGACCTGGAATTGAAGGAAATCAACTGATCGAAGAAGGTGATTGGGGCGCGGCGAAACGACCAGGCGCATGCGAAGTATCGGCTTGATCACTGCCGCGCCGCCAATCAAGCTGGTCTGATCAAGGCTTAACAATTCTATATAGGTGTTTACGGGCAGGACTGCTATCATTCTTATCTCAGTCCACCAACTACCAGAAAGGAAATATGACTATTAACAATCAGAAGCGCAAATTTGTCACTCGGCTGGAAGAACCACCAATCGCCAGGGCGTTGTTCAGCAGTGTCAGCTGGGCCTGGCTATGGCTGATCGTACGCGTCTACCTGGGCGTGCGTTGGCTGCAGGCTGGTTGGGGCAAGGTAGGCAGTCCGGCCTGGACCGGCAGCGAGGCCGGTACAGCGCTCAACGGCTTTGTCAGCGGCGCGCTGCAGAAGGCAACTGGCGAGAATCCCGCCGTCCAGGGCTGGTATGCCTGGTTTCTGGAAAACCTGGTCCAGCCAAACAGCAAGATCTTCGCTCACATGGTCGCCTATGGTGAAGTCCTGGTGGGGATCGCCCTGATCCTGGGTCTGTTTACTGGCATTGCGGCCTTCTTTGGCAGTTTCATGAATATGAACTATCTGCTCTCAGGAACGGTCAGCACCAACCCGATTCTATTATTCCTGTCACTGTTCATCATCCTCGCCTGGCGGGTGGCTGGCTGGTGGGGCCTGGACCGCTGGGCGCTGCCAGCGCTCGGCACCCCGTGGCGGCCGGGTTTCATTTTTGAGCGTGAATCAAATAAAGAAAGCCTATAGAATCCAGAAGAACCGAGAAAAAGATCAAACTAATCACCGGTCAGGCCTCAAAATGGGTTAAGGGCCCATGATGTCATTGGAGCATAACCGGTGAGCGGATAACCGTTCATTCAAGGAAGGATTGAAGATGAGTAGAGGGGCAAATCAGGAGCATACCGGACATCAAGCCCGGAACAATTCCGAGGAGCAAGACACATCTCCGGAAGCTCACAACGACCACGGCGGGCACAAGGACCATACCGGCCACGAGGAAAAATTCAGGAGACTCTTCTGGATCAATACGCTTTTGTCAATCCCGGTGCTGGTCTTCAGTTCGACGATCCAGGATTTTTTGGGCTACAGGATTCCGAACTTTTTCGGGTCGGCCTGGATCACACCGATCTTTGCCGTCGTCGTCTTTATCGTCGGGGGAATTCCCTTTATCCAGATGGCAGTGCCTAAGATCAGGAAGCGCCAACCCGGCATGATGACCTTGATCTCCCTGGCGATCATCGTTGCCTTTGTCTATAGTCTTGCCGCGCAGATTTTCTCGCTTGGCTCCACTTTCTTCTGGGAACTGGTCACGCTGATCGACATCATGCTCCTCGGCCATTGGATCGAGATGCGAAGCGTTCGTCAGGCGTCCGGCGCGCTGGACGAACTGGTTAAACTTATGCCGGATACGACCGAACGCATCCGTGAGGACGGTGAGTTGGAAGAAGTGCCGCTTTCCAAGCTGGAAGCGGGTGACCGCGTCCTGGTACGGCCCGGCGGGTCTGTCCCGGCTGACGGCGAAGTGGTTGATGGCCAGTCCGATGTGGACGAATCGATGATCACTGGTGAATCGAAACCTGTTGGCAAATCCCCCGGCGTAAAAGTCATCGGCGGAACGATCAATGGCGACGGCAGCCTGAGGGTCGAGGTTACCGCTACCGGCGATCTGACTACTCTGGCTGGGATCATGCGCCTGATAGATGAAGCCCAACAAAGTAAATCGGATACCCAGGTGTTGGCAGATAAAGCCGCTGGCTGGCTGTTCTATATTGCCGTCGGGAGCGCCGTTCTGACTGCGGCGGCCTGGTTGATCGCTGTCGGGATGGATGTCCAGGTGATCTCCAGGGTTGCGACCGTGCTGGTGATCGCCTGTCCGCACGCCCTGGGCCTGGCGATCCCGCTGGTCGTGGCAATCACCACTTCGATCGGTGCCAGGAACGGGATTCTCGTGCGGGACCGGATTGCTCTTGAAAAAGTGCGCGAGGTCGATACAGTGATTTTCGATAAGACCGGCACACTCACCCGCGGCGAGTTTGGCGTGGTTAAGATTGCTGCCACGGGTGACCTGTCTGATGACGAGATCCTGGCTTTTGCCGCTGCAGTTGAGAGCGATTCCGAGCACACGATTGCCCGGGGTATTCGTACAGCGGCGGAGGAAAAAGAGCTCTCCGTGCCGAAGGCCACAAACTTTAAAGCCATCCAAGGCCGCGGGGTACGGGCTGAGATCGAGTCTGAACTGGTGTATGTCGGCGGCCCGGCGATGCTGGAAAATCTGGGCTTGTCTCTGCCCGAAAAACTGCGGGAATTCGAAAGTGCCGCGAGCGCAAGAGGGCAGAGCGTGGTGCATGTCATCCGTCGTGAGAAGGTGCTTGGCTCCTTGGCCTTGGCAGACGTGATCCGTGAGGAAAGCGCGGCCGTGATCAAACGGCTGCACGAAAAGGGGATCAAAGTCGTGATATTGACAGGCGACAGCCAGGCAGTTGCAGAATCCGTAGCCGAGGAATTGGACATCGATCAGTTCTTTGCGGAGGTGCTGCCCGAAGACAAAGACAAGATGGTCCAGAAATTACAGGATGAGGGTAAACAGGTGGCAATGGTCGGCGATGGGGTCAATGATGCGCCAGCCCTGACGCGCGCCGATGTGGGCATCGCGATCGGTAGCGGTACGGATGTAGCGGTTGAATCCGCTGGGCTGATCCTGGTGAAAAGCAATCCGATGGATGTCGTTCGCATCTTAGCACTGAGCCATGCCAGCCACAGGAAAATGGTACGGAACCTGATCTGGGCAACTGGCTACAATGTGATCGCCCTGCCATTGGCTGCTGGCGTGTTGTCCCCGGTGGGGATTGTGCTCTCGCCGGCTGTAGGAGCCTTGCTGATGTCGCTCAGCACGGTGATTGTGGCGGTCAATGCCCAATTACTCCACCGGCAAGATCTGTCCTGGGCCTGATTGATTCCAGATACCGATCCCTCGAATCTCGCTTCCCGCGGATGCACGCATCAATACTACTTGACCCCTTTTTTGTTAGGTCAGGTCTGAACTCACCGAGATTGGGGCGACTTACAAGGTAATTATCCCCCAGACAGCGTGATCCGCATTTTTGATAATGGGTCTGGTTGGGTGCAATGCAGTTCCCTTTCAGACTGCTGTGGCGATGTCAGGCCTCAATCGGGGTCAATTGATAATGATGATTACTTCCCTACCAACCTGCAGGCTCTGATTCATATAAGCAAAACTCCCCCCGTCAGCCAACCGGGGGGAGCAATATTTTGGATCAAAGCCCTACAGCAGCGCCAGCACCGCCTGCGAGGCCCAGGCCAGCAGCTGCCCGGAGAACAGGAACAGGAAGATCGTCCCGACCGCCGTCAGGGCGGTCACCAGGTTCAGCGCCGGTTCACTACGCACCTGCGGCTCGCCGTCATGGAAGTACATAAAGATCACCACCCGCAGGTAGTAATACGCCGAGACCAGCGAAGCCAGCACGCCGACGATCGCCAGGCCGGTGTAACCGCCCTCCAGCACCGTGCGGAAAAGAAAGAACTTGCCGCCAAAACCGAGCGTCGGGGGGACGCCGGCAAACGAGAGCAGGAAGACCAGCATCGCCGCCGACAGCACCGGGTACTTCCTACCCAGCCCGGCATAGTCCTCAAAGTTGAGGCCCTTGCCCTCGGCCTGCTCCAGCGCGATCACCACCGCCCACGAGCCGAACGAGGTCACTGCGAAAGCCAGCAGATAGAACAGCACCGATGTGACCGCATCGGCATACAGGCCGGGCTGGCCGTAGGTCACGAAGGCCATCATGATGAACCCGGCGTGCGAGATCGAAGAATAGGCGAACATGCGCTTGATGTTCTTCTGCGCCAGGGCCGCCAGGTTCCCAACCACCAGCGTCAGGATCACCAGCGCGGAGAGCACCGGCACCAGGTCCGCCGCTACCGAGGGGAAGGCCGAGATGAACACCCGCAGCAAAGCGGCAAACCCGCCCGCCTTGGCCACCACTGCCATGTAAGCGGTCACCGGGGTCGGCGCGCCTTCATACACATCCGGCGTCCACATATGGAACGGCACCACCGCCACCTTAAAGCCAAGCCCGATCAGCAGCAGCGCCGCTCCCGCCAGGATGAAGACTGGCGATTGCGTCGTCGGGATGGCGGCCACGACCTCCGTCAGATCGGTCGCGCCGGTCGCGCCGTAGATCAGGGCGATGCCATACAGCACGAAACCGCCGGCAAACGCCCCCAGCAAGAAGTATTTCAGGCCCGCTTCCTCGGAGGCCGCATTGTTCGGCACGAACGCCGCCAGGATATACAGTGGGATCGAGAGCAGTTCCAGCGCCAGGAAGACCACGATCAGGTTGGCGGCTGAAGCCATCAGCATGGCACCGGCGATCGAGAACAGCATCAGGATGTAATACTCTCCCCGGGCCCAGCCCATCCGCCGATTGTAGTCATAGGAAAGCAGGATCGAGAGCAGCCCGGATCCGAGCACCAGGACGTAGATGAAGATGGCATAGCCATCGATCGTCAGCATGCCTTTGAACGCCGAGGACTCGACGCCAAACTGCATCACGGACAGCACAATGGCAGCCATCAAGCCAACCGCTGCCAGGACCATCGTCAGGCTGCTGCGTTTGGCAAAGGCTTCCACCAGCACCAGCACCAGCGCCCAGAGAAGCAGGAATGTGATCGGTAAGGTATTGACCAGGTCAGTTAGACTATATCCACTCATCACTGCGCCTTACAATCCGAGGATGGCGACCAGGTTCTCAACTGCCGGGGCCATCAGGTCAAAGAACGGCTTGGGATACAGGCCGATCCAGAAGATCAGTACCAGCAGCGGCACCAGCGTGACGATCTCACGCAGGTTCAGGTCTTTCAGGGTTTCGTTTTTCGGGTTGGTCAGCGGCCCAAGGAACATCTTGCCGAACATATACAGGATGTAGACCGCCGCCAGGATCACGCCGGCCGCGGCAAACCCGGCATACAGCACCGAGCCCAGCACCGGCGTCTGTCCGGCGCCCCAGGCGCCCAGCAGGATGGTGAACTCGCCGACAAAGCCGTTCAGGCCGGGCAGGCCCATCGAGGAGAGCGCCACGATCAGGGTCAGCACGGCGTACACTGGCATGACCTTCCACAAGCCGCCAAATTCGTCGAACTCGCGGGTGTGGCGGCGTTCGTAGATCATCCCGATGATCAGGAATAAGGCGCCGGTGCTGATGCCGTGGTTGACCATCTGCAGGATGCCGCCCTGGATGCCTGTACTGTTGAGGGCGAACAGACCGAGCATGACAAAGCCGAGGTGGCTGACCGAAGAATACGCCACCAGTTTTTTGACATCTTTCTGCCAGTAAGAGACCAGCGCCCCGTACAGGATGCCGATCACGGCCAGCAAGGCCATCAGCCAGGCCCACTCTTTGGCCGCCTGCGGGAACAGCGGGATGTTGAAGCGCAGGAAGCCATAGGTACCCATCTTCAGCAGCACACCGGCCAGGATGACGGAGCCAGCGGTCGGGGCCTGCACGTGTGCATCCGGCAGCCATGAGTGCAGCGGCCACATCGGCACCTTGATCGCAAAGGCGGCTGCAAATGCAAAGAACAGCCAGGTCTGAATGCTATCCGGAATGCCGCCCATCGCCACCAGATCAGGCACGTAGAAGGTACCCTGGGTGTTGCCCAGCCACAGGATCGCCAGCAGCATCAGGATCGAGCCGGCCATGGTATAGAGGAAGAACTTAATCGCCGCGTACATGCGCTGGTCGCCGCCCCAGATACCGATCAGGAAATACATCGGCACCAGCGTGAACTCCCAGAAGACGTAGAACAGGAACAGGTCCTGCGCCAGAAACACGCCGACCATTCCGATCTCAAGCAGCAGGAAGAACAGCATGAAGTCGCGCACCCGGTCTTCGACCGCCGTCCAGGTGGACAGGATCGAGATCGGGGTCAGGAAGGTGGTCAGCAGCACCAGCAGGATGCTCATACCGTCGATCCCGAGGGCGTACATGATGTCCCATTCGCCGAAGGAGAACCAAATGGCTTTGACTTCCATCTGCAGGTTCGGGTCGGCGGCATTGAACTGGGCCAGCACCCACAGCGAGATGCCGAAGGTGGCCAGCGAGACCACCATGGCGATCCAGCGGGCAGCGTTCTTCTGCTCTTTCTTCAGGAACAGCAGGATCAGCACCCCGACCAGGGGGAAGAAGGTTACCAAATTGAGCGGTTGTAGAATAAAGTCCATCATCATCCTCTTTGTAAAGTTGGTTACCGGCTACCGCAGCAGGATCAGATAGCCCAGGATCGCGACCACACCGGTGAAGACGGCCAGCGCGTAGTTGCGGACATAACCGGTCTGCAGCTTGCTCAGCCAGCCGCCGGAGCCTTGAGCGCCTTGCGCCAGCCAGTGTGAGATCCTGTCAATGAAGCCCAGGTCGACCGGGTCGGCCAGGAAGCGGGCCAGCCGCTGGAAGTTGTCGCGGATGCCCTTCTCGTGGAACCAGTCGTGCCAGAAGTTCCAGTCGATCGTTTGGGACAGGAACTTGGCCAGTTTTTCATACGGGGTCAGGATGACCGCCTGGTAGAGTTCATCCACCCACCATTTGGCGTTCATCCCCTTGAAGATCGGGCCGAGGGCTTTCGCCAGCGGGTCGGTCTGACCAGCCTTGAGCGGCTTGCGTCCGTAGAGCAGCCACGAGCCGATGATCGCCGCGACCGCCAGGATGGTGGACTGGATCGCCACGCCGAAGTCGAACTCCGGGAAGTGGCCCTCATGCCCGGTCGAGACTGCAAAGGTGTAATCCAGCCAGTGTCCGAAGGCGTGCGGTTCCAGCCCTTCTTTGAACGGCCAGTTCATGAAGCCGCCCAGCACCGAGAGGACAGCCAGGACCACCAACGGCACCAGCACGGTCCAGGGGGATTCTTTGGCCTCTTCCGCGGCGTGATGACGGGGTTCGCCGAAGAACACCATCCACACTTGCCGCCCCATATAGAAGGCGGTGAAGATAGCAGCGATCACCAGGAAGATGTACACCAGTGCGGTGCCTTCAAAGTGCGAGGCGTCCAGCAGGATCTCGTCCTTGGACCAGAACCCGGCAAACGGGAAAATGCCCGCCAGCGCCAGTGTCCCGGCCATGTAGGTCCAGAAGGTCCACGGGATGCGCTTGCGCAGGCCGCCCATGTTGCGCATGTCCTGCGGGTCGAAGACCTCATGATGCGCATCATGGTCATCATGGTGAGAATCGTGTCCCGTATGCTTAGCGTCGCCGGTCTCCTCGAGCGGATGGTGGCCGCGCTCGACCGCCAGAATGACCGAACCGGAAGCCAGAAACAAGAGCGCCTTGAAGAAGGCGTGCGTCACCAGATGGAACATCCCGGCGACATACGCGCCCATCCCGACCGCCGCCACCATGAAACCGAGCTGGCTGACGGTCGAATAGGCCAGCACCTTTTTAATGTCATATTGCCCGACCGCGATCGTGGCGGCGAACAGGGCAGTGGCCGCGCCGACCAGCGCCACCAGCACATGCACACCCTCCACGGCATTGAAGACCGGGGCCGAGCGCGCCACCAGGTACACGCCAGCGGTCACCATCGTGGCGGCATGGATCAGGGCCGAGACCGGTGTCGGGCCGGCCATAGCGTCCGGCAGCCAGACATACAGCGGGATCTGGGCCGATTTGCCGGTCACGCCCAGCAGCATGAACCCGGCGATCCACCAGATCAGGCCATCTGGACCGGAGTAATGTGCCACCTCGGGGAAGATCTCGCTGAACGAGAGGGTGCCGAAGTGCCAGAAAGTGATGAACATCGCCATCAGGAAGCCGAAATCACCGACGCGGTTGGCGATGAAGGCTTTCTTTGCGGCGTAGGAATTTTTTGTGCCATCGGTGGCATCCGGGTTCTTGGTGTACCAGAAGCCGATCAGCAGGAACGAGCACAAACCGACGCCCTCCCAGCCGACGAACAGCATCAGGTAGGAATTCCCGCTCACCAGGATCATCATCATGGCGATGAACAGGTTCAGGTAAACGAAAAAGCGGGCGTATGATTTCGGATCGCCTTTGTAACGCACGTCGTAGTGCATGTAGCCGACCGAATACAGGTGGATCAGGGTGCCTACGCCGGAGACCACCAGCATCATGGTCACCGAGAGCGTATCCACCCGGAACTCCCACGGGATGTTGAAACTACCGATATTGAGCCAATCAGCCACACCGACGACCTGCTCGTGCCCGTGTGCGGCCCGCAGCGAAATAAACTGCAGCACCGAAACGACCAATGCCAGCCCGGAAGCCGTCACGCCGGTGATCGCCACGGCCGGCTCGCCCCACTCCCGCTTTAAGGCTTTCATCACTAAGGGCATGAACGTATTGATCAGCAAGCCGATCGCCGGGAAGAACACGATCCAGGGGACGAGTTGGAAAAATCCGGTTGTCGTAGTTTCACTAAGCAGCATGTGTTACTCCTCGCAGCGCCGGGTTACCCCTTCAGCGTGCTGGCCTCGTCGATATTGATGGTGTTCTTGGTGCGGAAGACCGCCACGATCAGCGCAAGGCCAACCGCCACCTCAGCCGCCGCCACCGTCATAACGAAGAAGACGAAGATCTGACCGCTAAGGGCTTCGTACATACGGGCAAAGGCCACGAACAGCAGGTTGCCGGCATTCAGCATCAGCTCGATCGACATGAAAATGATGATGGCATTCCGCCGGGTGAGGACACCCAGCGCACCAATCGTGAACAGGACGGCTGATAATGCAACGTAATAATCAATCGGAACCATAGCCTATCTCTCCTCAGTCTCCTGTTTACCCGGTTTCTGGCGCACCCGCCGGGCGATCACGATCGCGCCGATCATAGCAGCCAGCAGCAGGAAAGCGGTGATCTCGAACGGCAGCAGGTAATCGTTGAACAGGGTCAGACCGATCTGCTGCGGGGTGCCGAACTCGGTCAGTTCAGCAGCCTCGCCGAACACGGTTTCGCGGAAGAAGACCACCACGAACAGTTCGGCCATCAACAGCAGGCCAAGCACGACCGCGGCCGGTTTCTGCCAGTCGATCTTAACCCGCCCGCCGGCCAGTTCTTCCGCGCCCAGCAGCATGATCACGAACAGAAACAGCACCATGATCGCGCCGGCATACACCGTCACCTGGGTCATGGCGATGAACGGGCCGCCCAGGATGATATAAAAGACCGCCATGGTGGCAAAGTTCAGGATCAGGAACAGGGCCGAGTAGACCGCATTGCGGTTCAGCAGCATCCCCAGCGCCGAGCCGACGGCCACAACGGCCATAATGATAAAAACGATCAGGTTCGCATCCATTAGCACACCCTTCCTACTTCGGGTCCGGCATATCGGGGATCGAGCGGTCAAACTTGCCCGGCTCGACCTTTTGCGGGGTCGGTGCGCCGCCATCCGGCACCTGATCCAGCAGCCCCTCGCGGGTGATGATCGAATTCCGCTTCTCGGTATAAGACAGTTCGTAGTCTTTGCCCAGTTCGATCGCCTGGGTCGGGCAGGCATCCTCACAATAGCCGCAGTAAATGCAGCGCATCAGGTTGATCTCATAGGTGCTGGAATAACGCTCACCCGGGGAGAAACGGACGTCATCCGTATTCTCCGAAGCCTCGACGAAGATGGCATCCGCCGGGCAGGCCGCCGCGCACAGGGCACAGCCGATGCATTTCTCCAGGCCGTTGTCGTAGCGCCGGAGGTGATGCCTGCCCTTGAAACGCTCGACCATGACGCGCTTCTCTTCCGGATACTGCAGCGTGACCGGTCTTTCGACCACGGATTTCAGCGTGGTCCACAGACCTTTCAGGATCGGCAGCGGGTTGTATATGCTCATAATCGCATCCTTATTCCGTTAACACCTATAAACCAAAGAGAGTGATGATCAGGGCGGTCAGCACGATGTTGATCAGCGCGAACGGCAGCAGCACCTTCCAGCCGAAACCCATCAGGCGGTCGTAGCGGAAGCGCGGCAGCGTGGCCCGGATCCAGATCATCAGGCCCAGACAAAAAATGATCTTCAGCAGCAGATAGATCGGTCCCAGCCAGGGAAGCTGGTCCACCCACGGCCCGGCGAACCCGCCCAGGAACAGCGTGCTGAAGACCGCGCTCATCGAGAACATCTTGACATACTCGCCCATGAAGAACAGGGCGAACTTCATCCCGGAATACTCGGTATGATACCCGGCGACCAGTTCCTGCTCAGCCTCGGGCATATCAAAAGGTGAGCGGTTGACCTCAGCCAGTACGGCGATGAAGAACACGATGGCGGTCGGCAGCAGCGGAATAAAATACCAGGCTAGATCCTGCTGCCCGCGCACGATGTCGGCCAGGCTCATACTGCCGGCCAGCATGATCGGCGGCAGGAAGGACAGACCGAGCGCCAGCTCGTACGAGATCATCTGGGCCGTCGAGCGCAAGCCGCCCAGCATCGCATATTTGTTATTCGAAGACCAGCCGGCCAGCACAATGCCATACACCGCGATCGAGGTCACCGAGAGAATGTACAGGATCCCGACGTTAAGGTCATTGCTGATCCCAAGTTCGACCGTCCGTCCGAACATCTGCACCTCGGTCCCCCAGGGGACCACGCCCATCACAATGATCGCCGGCATCATCGTCAGGATCGGGGCCAGCATAAAGGCGAACTTATAGGCTTTCTGCGGGATCAATTCTTCCTTAAAGATCAGCTTGACCCCATCCGCCACCGGCTGCAACAGTCCCCACGGGCCGGCCCGGTTGGGACCGATCCGCACCTGGATGCGGGCCAGGAAACGACGCTCGTAGTAGGTGGTGTAGGCAAAGCCGATCAGGCAGATGACAGTCACGACTGCCGCTTTGATCGACCATTCCAGGATCATGCCGGTTGTCTCACTCATAATGCGTCCTTACTTCTTGATCGTGATCGGCGTCGGGCCGGAGATCGGCAGGCCAAAGCTGCGCGGTACCAGCACCACGCCCGGCGGGACTTTTTCATCCAGCATCAGGTCGACCTGGGCATCGAACCCGTTCAGGGTCACCCCGACATGTTCGCCAAAGCCGTCCGCATCCGTCGGGTTCATCACCACATGGGTGGCGGCAATCCGGGGGAACATGACGGCAGCATAGCGCATGCTGTTCCCCTGATCGTACAGGCTGGTGACCGGTACGGCCAGCAGTCCGTCTACTTTGATCTCAGGCAGATCGAAGATCTCGAGCGGGACAGGTTCCCCGCGCCCGGCAGCAGTGTTCAACTGCACGCCCAAGCCCTGCTTATTGGCATAGCCGGTGCCGCCGTAGTACAAGTCTTCCCGGCCGATGATCGGCCACTGGTCCTGCACTTCTGCCAATGCCTGATAATCCAAATCGGCGTAATCGGCAAATTTACCGACGACCTGGGTGAAGACCATCCCGGCTGATAAGCTCTCCAATTGTTTACCGAGCCGAACGCCGATCTCCGCCGTGATGGCGTAGTCTGGCTTCGTCCCTGGGACAGGCGTGACAGCCGGATAGTAGCGCTGGACGCGGCGTTCGCCGTTGGTGGCGCTGCCCTCACGCTCGATAAAGGACTGGGCAGGCAGCACGACATCGGCCAGTTCCATCGTGGCGGTGTGGTGCAGTTCCTGAACAACCACAAACTCAGCCTTGACCAGCGCCATTTTCAGCGCCGGGTCGTCGCCGGCCGGGTCTGCACTAACCACATAGGCGGCTTTGGCAGCTTTTAAATCTTCGAACAGGCTGGGGCTGGGCTGCAAGCCCATATCCCAGGCGCCCTGAACGTTGCCGCGGTCCCACACCCCAATCAAGCCGTTATTGGGGCGGCCGGTATGCCCGGTGGCCGTCAGCAGGTTTGCGCAGGCCTTTGCCAATGCTTCAGACTGCGCCAGGCCGGTGCCTTCGCTGCCGAAAAATACGACCAGGTTGTTTGCTTCGGCCAAGACCTGAGCAGTCTCTTTGACGGCCGCATCCTTCGCCAGTGATTTGACATCCTCAGACAGGTTGGGCTGCTTGGGCGAGATGGCGCTGATCAGCGCCATGACCACGGCCGCTTCCTGTCCGTACCCATAGCGCAGCTTGAGGCTGGCATAGCGGTCGGTCTTGGTGCGGCGCGGGTTGGCAACAATCAAGGCCGCACCGCGTTCGGCGGCCTGCTTGACGCGCAGCCAGTACAGCGGGGCTTCTTCTTCCAGATCGCTGGCAGCCACCAGGATGGCGTCGCCTGCGCCCAAGTCGGCCAGGTTACTATCCAGTCCGATCCCGAGTTTGGCGGTCAGGCTGCCGCCCATCATGCCGGAATATAGAGCGGACTTGCCGCCCAGGTGCCCGGATAACTGGCCGAGGTTGAAGTAATCCTCGTTCGAAAGCTGCCCGCCAGCCAGGGTCACCAGGCTGGTGCCAGCCGCTTTGAACTTCTCAGCCACCAGGTCCAGCGCTTCTTCCCAGCTGACGGCTTCAAACTTGCCGTCCTTGCGGACCAGTGGGCTGGTCAGGCGGTCATCGGCAGCGGCGTAGTGGTAATTAAAGCGGCCCTTGTCGCAGATCCACAGTTCGTTGACCTGCTCGTTCTGTCGGGGCATGACGCGCTTGACCACCAGCCGGCCGTCGCTCTTCGCTTCCCGGCGGGTGTTCAGGGTCAGGTTGCAGCCGACGGCGCACTGGGTGCAGATCGAAGCCGAAGCCAGCATCTCCCACGGCCGGGCGCGGAAGCGAAAATCAGCGGTCGTGAGCGCGCCGACCGGGCAGATATCGGTGGTGTTGCCCGACCAGTAGGAATCAAAGCCCGGCTCAGACCAGGTGGTGATCTCAAGGCTGCGGCCGCGGTTATAAAAACCGATCACCGGGTCATCGACGATCTCGTCCTGGAAGCGAGTACAGCGGGCGCAGTGGATGCAGCGCTCGCGGTCCAGATAGATCAGTTCGCCCAAGGGGACATGCTTCTCGTTGTGCTTCTTCTCATCAAACAGGAAGCGCGACTCGCCCGGACCGTGGCTCATGGTCAGGTTCTGCAGCGGGCATTCACCGCCCTTGTCGCAGATCGGGCAGTCCAGCGGGTGCGAGGTTAGGAACATTTCCAGGATGTCGCTGCGGGCTTTCTTGACCTTATCGGAGTAACCGATCACGACCATCCCCTCGGATACCACCTGGGTACAGCCGGTCACCAGGGTGCGGCCAAACTGAATAGCCTGCTTGCTGTCCTCATCCAGGATCGGCTGGCCGGTCTCGCGGTCGCGCATCGGGAAGCCGACATCCACCAGGCACATCCGGCACATCCCGACCGGGTCCATTTTGGGATGGTAGCAAAACACCGGGATGTCGATATCGACCATCTTGGCAGCATCGACCACCAGCGTGCCTTCCGGCACGGTAACTTCCACATCGTCAATGGTCAGAGTGACCATTTTTTCTTTTACCTGTTCTGCCATAGCTATGCCTTAAAGTCCTCGGGGAAGCGTTCGATCGAAGAGACCACCGCCATGGTGGAAAACTCGCCCAGAGCGCATAAACACTTTCCTTGCATGTTCTTCGCTACATTATCCAGCAGGATGACATCCGATTGGTCGGACTGGCCGTGCCAGATCCGCTCGGTCAGGTGCCGCATCCAGTAATTGCCTTCACGGCAGGGGGTACACTTGCCGCAGGACTCATGATTGAAGAAATGGATGGTTTTATTGATCAACCAGCGCATATCGACGGTCTCGTCCAGAATAATGACGGAAGCCGAGCCGAGGTCGGCACCCAGTTTGGGAACTGACTCATACGCCATCGGAGTATCGAGGGCTTCGTCATTGGCGATGATCACCGCCGAGGAAGCGCCAGCGGACATGATCCCTTTGATCTTCTTGTTGTCGATGATCCCGCCGCCGTATTCGTAGATCAATTCGCGGTAGGTAGCGCCAAGGGGCAGTTCATAATTGCCCGGTTTGTTCACCCGCCCGGAAAGGCTGAAGACCTTGGTGCCGGCGCTCTCGGTGGTACCGAAAGAACGATACCAGTCCGCGCCCTTCTCCAGAATCAGGGCGACATTGGCCAGAGTCTCAACATTGTTGACCACGGTCGGTTTATCGTACAGGCCGACTGCCGGCGGGAAGGGCGGGCGCAGCCGCGGCTGACCCAGCACGCCTTCGAGGGAATTGAGCAGGGCGGTCTCCTCGCCGCAGATATAAGCCCCCGCGCCGAGGTGGGTAAAAATGTTCAAGGAATAATCACTGCCGAACAGTTTCTCGCCCAGCAGTTTTTCCTTGCGCAGCCGGCCGATCTGCCGGTCCAGTTCATGGGCCAGCTGCCAGAATTCGCCGCGCAAGTAGATGTAGATCTCGTTGGCGCCGATGGCGAAGGCGCTGCACATGATACCCTCCAGGAACTGCCACGGGTTCCTCTCCATGATCTCGCGGTCCTTGAAGGTGCCTGGTTCGGATTCGTCTGCATTCACCACCAGGTAGTGCGGCCAGTTGTTGTCGTCGACAAACATCCACTTGCGGCCGGTGGGGAACCCGGCACCGCCGCGCCCGCGCAGGCCGGAATCCAGCACAAGTTTTTTGACATCGGCGGGCTGCATGGTAGTGACAACCTTTTTAAAGGTGTCAAACCCGCCCTGGGCGGTATAGACCTCGAACTTGCCGATCTCGGGAATATCGCGGTGGCGCAGGAGGATGCGGTGGCCGGTGACTTTGTGCTCTGCCATCTTAGCCCTCCTTCTTCTTCCAACCGTCGATCAGCGCCCTGGTGTCTTCGACTGTCTGGTTCTCGTGGTATTCGATCCCGTCGTCGGACTGCACCTGGAACATCGGCGCCTTGTCACAGGCTGCTAGGCACATCACCGCTTCGATCGAGAACAGGCCGTCTTCGCTGGTCTCGCCGACCTTGACGCCGACATTCTCGCACAGGTTCACCAGGAACTCCTCCGCCCCGCGCAGGGCGCAAGGCATGTCGGTGCACACCTGGATGCGATACTTGCCGCCCGGCTTGTCGTGGTAGAGGGTATAGAAGCCGACGATCGAAGCCACCTCGGTGGTGGTGATCTCGAGGATCTCGCCGATCTCGGACATCTCCTGCTTGGTGATGTAATTGCCGTCCCGCTGCGCCAGGTAGATCAGGGGCATGACGGCGGAACGTTTGCGGTCGGCCGGGTATTTCGCCAGGATCTCGGCGATTTCTTTGGCATATTTTTCGTGGAGTTGGTTCACCGGTCTGTATCTCCCAACACAATGTCAACGCTTCCGATAATGGCAACCAGGTCGGCAACATAATGTCCGTTCGCGATCCAGGAAAGTAACTGGATGTGGCTGAAGGAGGGCGTGCGCCATTTGATCCGGTACGGCTTCGGGCCGCCATCGCTTTCCAGCATCACGCCCAGTTCGCCGCGCGGCGATTCAACTACCTGGTAAACCGACCCCTTGGGGACATTGAAACCCTCGGTCCATAGTTTGAAATGGTGGATGACCGCTTCCATGCTGCGCCCAAGTTCGGAGCGCGGCGGCGGGACAAATTTGCGGTCGTTGCTGCGGAACGGACCCATTGGCAACCGGTTGATGGCCTGCTCGATAATCCGCAGGGACTGGCGCATTTCTTCCATCCGCACCATGTAGCGGCCAAACACATCCCCAGCGGTATGGGTGGGGACGTCGAAATCATACTGTTCGTAGCCGGAATACGGCATGGCCTTACGGATGTCATAGGTCACGCCGGAACCGCGGGCGGTCGCGCCGGTCGCGCCCCAGGCCAGGGCCTGTTCTTTGGTCATCACGCCGATGCCGCGCACCCGGTCGAGGAAGATCGGGTTCTTGGTCAGCAGGTCTTCATATTGCTGGATGCGCCCGGGCATGTACTTCAGGAAGCTGCGCACCGCCCGTTCAAATTCGACCGGCACATCGCGCCACAAACCGCCGGGGCGGAAATAGGTGGTCATCATGCGCTGGCCGGAGGCGGCTTCCATAATATCCAGGATGTACTCGCGCTCGCGGAAGCAGTACAGGAAGACCGACATGGCCGCCAGGTCCAGCGCCTGGGTACCGAGCCAGACCAGATGCGAGGCGATCCGCTGCAGTTCGGCGAAGATCACCCGGACAACCTGAGCCCGTTCGGGGACATCCAACTCGGCCAGACGTTCGATCGCCAGACAATAGGCCAGGTTGTTGCCCATCGTATTCAGATAATCCAGCCGGTCGGTCATCACCTCAGCTTTGATATAGGTCTTGGCTTCCATGTTCTTCTCGATACCGGTATGCAGGAAACCAATATCCGGGATGCAGTTTATGATGATCTCGCCATCCAGCTCCAGCAGCAAACGCAGCACACCATGGGTACTGGGGTGCTGCGGGCCCATGTTCAGGAGCAGGGTGTCACCCTCAAGGGCCTGGTCGCTGACCAGGTGTTTGAGTTCGTCCAGGGTTACGTCCATTCTATCCAGCATTGCCATAAGGCTTCACCTATTCCTTCGGGCGCGGTTTGCGCTGGTCGATCTCGTCGTAGTTAAAGGTGAACTGCACCTCTTCGTAGCCCAGAGGGTAGTCCTTACGGAGGGGATGCCCTTCCCAGTCATACGGCATCAGGATGCGGCGCAGGTCGGGATGGCCTTCGGCCCGGATGCCGAACATATCCCACAGTTCACGCTCCAGCCAGTTGGCATTCGGGAACACGCCGGTCATGGTCGGGAGGGTTGGCTCGTTGCCGTCCAGCGGGACCCGCACGGTGACGCGGATGTTCTTGCTGACCGAGTTGAACTGGTAGACCACATGGAAGCGCGGGGAGGTCTGCGGCCAGTAATCCACGGCGGTGATATCGGGCATGACTTCGAAGCCATGCTCATCCCGCAGGGCAGTGGCCGCGGCCACGATCTGTCCGACCGGGAGTTCTACCTGGACTTGCCCGCGGAATATCCTGGATGTGCCGCCGAAACGTGCTTCCAGGTCCTGGACTGCTTTGTTCAAGGCTTCATTTTCCATCACGATCACCTGTCAGGCCCAATCCGACATCTTCTCACCCTTGACCTTCTCGTGCAGGGTGACGATCCCGTGGATCAACGCTTCAGGGCGGGGCGGGCAGCCGGCAACGAACACATCCACCGGCACGATCTCGTCCACGCCCTGGACAATGGCATAATTATTGAAGACACCACCACAGGAGGCGCAGTCGCCCATCGAAATGACCCACTTGGGGTCGGGCATCTGGTCGTACAGCCGGCGCAGGACCGGGGCCATCTTACGCGAAACGCGCCCGGCCACGATCATCAGGTCCGACTGACGAGGGCTGGCACGCATCAGTTCCATCCCGAAGCGGCTCATATCAAAATGCGAGGCCTGGGCGGACATCATCTCGATCGCGCAGCACGCCAGGCCAAACAGCATCGGCCACATCGCCCGGGTGCGGCTCCAGTTCACCAGGTCTTCCAACCGGTGGGTGACCACACCCATATTGCCGAGTTTTTGCTCTACTCCCATTCGAACGCTCCCTTCTTCAAGGCATACACAAAGCCAACCAGTAAAATGAATACGAAGATCGCCATCTCGATCACACCGAAGACGCCCAGGTCGCGGTAGACCACCGCCCAGGGGAACAGGAAAATGACTTCGATATCAAAGAGGATGAACAAGACCGCCACCAGATAAAAGCGGATCGGCATCTGGCGGGTCCCGGGGCCGTAGGGCATCATCCCGGACTCGTAAGGGGCGCCTTTCCGTTCTGTCGGGCGGCGGGGACCAAAGAGGTGTCCCAGCACGGTGACCAGCACGCCCAGGGCAAAGGTGATCCCGATCAGGATGGCAATGGGGTAATACGATTCGAGCATGGTACACCTTGTCTGTATCTAGATTGTCGTTGTACTGGAGCAGTTTTCCGGGGCAGGCGGACCTCGCTGCGCCCTGAAGACCAAGCCGGTTTAGTCTAACACAGGCTAAAAACAGCGTCCAGTAACATTTTTCACAAATAACTTTACCAATTTTACCCTATTTATTTACTTTGTGCAATTTTTCTCTAGCACATAGCTAGATAATTTCATATCTATTATAAACGATAAGAAAATCTAATCGATCGAGTGGGCAAACTTTCAAAGATCAACGGTCTGGCCGGGTTACGGCCAACGATCGGGCTTGAACGGCCACCCGAGCTGTGCACAGATCGACTGCCATTGCTGGCGCGCTTCGGGCGGGTCCAGCCAGGGGACGAACCCCAGTTTGAGATACATTTTGAGCGCGGCCAGCCGCCAGATCTCGGTGTACAGGTGAATGCAGGTATAGCCGGCATGGCGGAAGCGCGCCAGCACCGCGGCCACGACGACCGAACCCAAGCCCTTCCCCTGATGGCGGGGGTGCACAGCTGTCCAGCCGACCTCGCCGCAGAACGGCTCGATCCAGGTGTGGTCGTGGGTAGCCATGCTGGTACCAATGATCTCGCCGTTATCCAAGTCCTCGAGAATAAACCACCCACCCGGCAGGATCCGGTACAGCCACGATCGCAGTCTCTCCGCATCCCAGCCCGGCCAGCCGGCGTCAGCCATCAGGGCATAGAAACCCGGCAGGTCGCCCGGCAGGCAGGTGCGGAGGAGCACCTCAGGCGGAAGCAGCGGCTGGACCTCAGGCGCGGGCAGATCAGACGGCCAGACCATCTGCACCTGTTCGGGATTAGGTACCATCGGGACTATCTAGCTGCCTAGCGACTCGAGCGCGTTAAAGGTCGTCTGCATCCCGCCGAAGATGTGGTCATACGGGATCGGGGGCGGGCCGCCCGCCAGGATCGCGGCGGTAAATGCCTCCCACTCCCCGGCATGGCCTTTGTCCTGGCGCAGGCGGGAACGGGTAACCTTGCGGTTGCCGCCGGCATAGGTCTCCAGCGCACGGAAGTCATCCAGCACCGCCACCCGGCCGCCGGTGGCGACCTCGACCCGCTCCTTGGGGAGGGCTTTATCGCCGTTGGCCAGGTAACTGACCGTACCGAGCGAGCCGTCCGGGAAGGTCAACAGAATGATGACATTGTCCTGTCGATAGCGGCCGAGGTCTGGTAGGGCCTGGGCTGTGGCGGACACCGGCGCGGCGCCGACCAGCCAGGTCAGGAAGTCGATGAAATGGCAGGCCTCGCCCAAGATTCGCCCGCCGCCCTGGGCCGGGTCGTGCACCCAGTGCTCGGCGGGGATAAACCCGGCATTGACGCGGTAATGGGCGGCCAGCGGTTCCGGGCTGGCGGACAGAAAGTCCTTCATTTGGATAGCCAGCGGCGCGAAGCGGCGGTTGTAGCCGACCATCAGCAGCGGCGCGCCGGGCTTCTCAACCTCGGCTCGGATCTGGTCCAGTTCAGCGCGGGTCAGCGCCAGCGGTTTCTCGCAGAAGACGTGCTTGCCGGCCCGCAGTCCGGCCAGGGTCTGGGCGGCGTGCAAGTGGTGGCGGGTGAGCACGGCCAGGGTGTTGACTCCCGGGTCTTCGATCAGGCGGGCTTCGTCGCTGGTGGCGTAAGTAAAGTCGTATTTGCGGGCGGCATGCTGGGCGCTGCGCCCGGAGGCGGATGCCACCCCGACCAGGTCGATCTCGGCGCGGCGTTTGGCGACCGGGAAAATGACCGCCCCGGCGAAATTGCCGGCCCCCAGTGCGCCCAATTGGACGCGGCCGCTGTCCGGCCTGGGCGCAGGCGTAAATTCAACCGTTCGCCCGGCGGTTTCATCCGCCGATGCAGCGTCGGGATAGGTCAGCACCACGCCCAAAAACGGTTCGCCGCGCTTGCCGGTGATCAGTTCATAGGCGGCAGCGCCCTCGGCGATCAGGAAGCGGTGGCTGATCAGCGATCTGACATCCAGCCGGCCATCGCCGATCATCCGGACGAAAGCGCCCAGGTTGCGGCCGGCCGTCCAGCGCACGAAGCCGATCGGGTAATCAACCCCGCCCTCTTCGTACACCGGGTCGTAACGCCCAGGGCCGTAAGAGCGCGAGACGATGAAATCGATCTCTTTGTAGAAATACACCCGGCGCGGCAGGTCCATCCCGACCGCCCCGACCGCCACCACCCGGCCGCGGTCGCGGCACAGTTCACCAGCCAGTTCCACCGGATCGTTGGAGGCGGCATCGGCGCAGATCAGCACCAGGTCGGCGCCGTAACCCTGGGTGAACACCCCAGCCGCCTGTTCCGCCCCCTCACGCAGCACGGCTTCCGCGCCCAGACTGCGGGCCAGCGCCACCCGGCGCTCATCCAGGTCCACGCCGAAGACGCGGCAGCCAGCCGCCTGCGCCAGACCGACCGAGATGAGGCCCAGTAGACCAAGCCCGATGACGACGACCGTCTCACCGACCTGAGGCTGGCCGAGGCGTAACCCGTGCAGGGCGATCGCCCCCAGGGTGCCGAAAGCGCCAGACTCAAAGTCGACATTGTCCGGCAGGGGGGCGGCCAGGTTTTGCGGGATGACGGCATACTCGGCATGCACGGCATAACCGCCGCCAGCGCAAGCCACCCGCTGCCCGACCCGAAATCCCGTCACCCCTTCGCCCAATCCAGCCACCGTCCCGGCAGAGGAATACCCCAGGGCCATCGGCTGGTCCAGCCGGTTGAAGGCAGCTTCCACGGTGGAGAGTACCCCTTCACGCCGGGCCTTGTCGAGCACCTGTTTCGCCAGGTCCGGCCGGGCGCGCACCTTGCCCAGCAACGATTTTTCCGCAAATTCCACCACCATGCGCTCGGTGCCAGCCGAGACCAGGGAAGCCCCGGTGCGGACCAGCAGCATCCCCGGCTGGGGCGTGGGGATGGGCACATCGACCACCTCGGAGCGGCCGTCGCGCATGTTCTGGAGTAATTGTTTCATTTTGCCTCGATCAGATCGATTTGTGAAAATTCTACCATGAGGGACAGGAATATTGATTTGTCACCGGGGCACCAGGCCAACAAGGAAAAGCATCAAAGCGCTTATCTGGATCTGCGGCAACCCGGTAACTATTCTGATGGCCAGGTGACTATTCACCCCGTTAAGGGTTATAATCCACGTACTGGTTGCACACCCAAGGAGACCCATTTTGACCGACCCTAGACTGCTAAAACACGCCGACATCCTGGTGAATTACTCGACCGATATCCAACCCGGAGACCGGGTGGTGATCGAATCTACCACCGCCGCCGAGCCGATGCTGGAAGCGCTGATCGAACGGATCCTGGCGCGCGGCGGGTATCCATACCTGATCACCAAACTGCCCCGCGAGGACGCCATCTTCTACCAGCATGCCGGTGAGGCCCAACTGATCCAGACCCCGGAATTCCTCAAACTGGCCTACGAGACCTTCGAAGCCCGTATCCGGCTGCACTCGCTGACCGATACCAAACACCTCAGCAAGGTGGACCCGGAAAAACAGGCCCTGCACGCCCGGGCGATGTCGCCGATCCTTTCCACTCAGATGCAGCGCGGCCTGTCGCGCGACCTGAAGTGGTGCACCACCCTGTACCCCACTCAGGCTTACGCCGACGAAGCCGGGATGAGCCTGGAGGCCTACAAGGATTTTATCTACGGGACGATGCACGCCGACACCGACGATCCGGTCAGCTACTGGGAGCAGGTCAAAGCCGAACAGGCCGAATATGTGAAGATGTTCGAAGGCCGCGACAAGGTCGTGCTGCGCGGGCCGAATGTCGATCTGCGGCTGTCGGTCAAGGGGCGCAAGTTCGTGAATGCCTGCGGCCTGAACAATATGCCGGATGGCGAGATCTTTACCGGCCCGGTTGAAAACTCGGTCCACGGTTGGGTGCGGTTCACGTATCCGTCGATCTATGAAGGCCGGGTGGTCGAGAATATCGAACTGGAATTCGTTGAGGGCCGGGTGTTGCACGCCAAAGCCAAAAAGAACCAGGATTTCCTGCTGCGGATGCTGGATACCGATGCCGGAGCGCGCTTCGTCGGCGAGTTTGCCATCGGGCTGAACTTCGAGATCGACCGCTTCACCGGCAATATCCTCTTCGATGAGAAGATCGGCGGCTCGTTCCACATGGCCCTGGGCGCGGGCTACCCGGAAACCGGGAGCCAGAACAAGAGCCAGATCCATTGGGATATGATTTGCGACCTGCGCAAGGATTCCGAGATCAACGTCGATGGGCAGGTGGTTTACAAGAACGGCAAATTCGTTGCCTGACCTCGGTCGGGCAATTTTTTCACACCAATATTCACATATTTTCTCCGAGTGGCATTGCGATGGGCAGCTCCCACCAGCGGGCCGCCGCTCCCTCGCAGTTTGTACGCGGCAATCAAGTGAGGTCAGATGGCACTGATCGAGATCGAACACCTGAGCAAGCATTTCAAACTCCTGAACCGGCGGGAAGGGCTTAAAGGCGCGTTCCTGGACCTGTTCTCAGGAAACTACCGCACGGTGAAGGCGGTCGATGATATCTCCTTCTCGATCGATGAGGGGGAGATCGTCGGGTATATCGGGCCGAACGGTGCTGGGAAATCCACCACCATCAAAATGATGACCGGCATCCTGCAGCCCACCGAAGGCAAGATACTGATCAATGGGATCGAGCCGTATTCCAACCGGATCAGCAATGCCCGGCGGATGGGCGTGGTCTTCGGCCAGCGCACCCAGTTGTGGTGGGACCTGCCGGTGATCGAGTCATTTAAGATCCTGAAAGAGATCTATGCGGTGGATGACCAGACCTACCGGCAGCAGATGGCCCTGTTTGAAGACCTGATCGGGCTGAAAAAACTGTATCCGGTGCAGGTCCGGACGATGTCGCTCGGCCAGCGGATGCTGTGCGATATCGCCGCATCCTTCCTGCACCAGCCCAAGGTCGTCTTCCTGGACGAACCAACCATTGGCCTGGATGTGTCCGTCAAAGCCAGGATCCGGGATGTGATCCGCGAACTGAACCGCACCCAGAATATCACCATCATCCTGACCACCCACGACCTGGGCGATATTGAAGCGTTATGCCAGCGGATCATCATTATCGACAAGGGCAAGCTCCTCTTCGACGGCCCGGTGCAGCGCGTTAACCAGCTGTTCGGCGTGTACCGGACCTTCAAAGCTCAGATCTTCGATTACAACGACACAACTTTGGATCGTCTGAAAGCCCTGGTGCAGGACCGTTTTGCCGACCCGGATGCCGTCCATGTCGAAGAGAATGAGAATTTCTGGACGGATATCATCATCAACCAGGAGAAAGCGCCCCTGCGGGAGGTGCTCAATCTGGTCATGTCGAAGTTCGAGCTGGAAGATATCCGCATCGTGGAGATCTCGATGGAGAATGTGGTCCAGAAGATCTATGACGGAGCCCTGCTTTGAGAGCCTACCTGGCAACCACCCGCGGCAGCTTCCTGGCCTACCTGGCCTACCGCTCAGGGTTCATTTTTTCGATCCTGAACAACCTGGTCTATATCACGATCGCCTTTTTCCTGTGGCGTTCGATCTTCCAGGGTCAGGAAACGCTGCGCGGGCTGACCTTTGACCAGACCTTTTTGTATATCACTCTAGCCAGTTCGCTGATGGTGACGCTGAAGACCTGGACCGATTGGGAGATCTCCCACCAGATCGTATCCGGCTCGATCATCATGTCCCTGGTCAAACCGGTTAAATTCCAGTGGCTGATGATGTCGCAATCGGTCGGGTTTAGCGTGATGAACTTCCTGACCGTGGTGGTCCCATCAGTCCTATTTCTGGTGTTCGTTTTCCAGGTGCCGTTCTACAGCGGGATCGGGCTGCTGTTCCTGCCGCTGGCGCTGGTGTTCTCCTTCGTATTGAATACGACAATCGACTACATGATCGGACTGACATCGTTCTACACCGAGTCGATCTGGGGGATCAGCGCCACCAAGGACATCATCATCCTGTTCCTGTCCGGTTCGCTGATCCCGCTGCAGTTCTTCCCGGATTGGGCCCAGCAAACGCTCAAACTGCTCCCCTTCCAGGCGATGTATCACCTGCCGCTGATGATGCTGATCGAACCGGAACAGCCCGTGATGACCTATGTAATGTCTTTGGGTGTGCAGCTCTTCTGGGTGGCGGCGCTGCTGGCGCTGGCGCGGTTATTTTACAACCGGGCGATCAGAGTTCTGCGGGTGGCTGGAGGCTAACACATGCAGCGGCTGCGATATTACTTGCGGATCTATTTCCTGATCGAAACACAGTACATCAAGTCCAAGATGCAGTACCGCGACGATTTCATCATCAGTGGGATTGGGATGGTGTTCTCCAGCCTGACGACCATCGCGGTCTTCTGGGTGCTGCTGGCATCCATCCCGGACCTGGCCGGGTGGAACTTCGATCAGCTGGTATTCATCTATGCCTTTTACATGCTGGCGATCTCGCCGTTCCAGATCCTGTTCGACCACTTCTGGCAGCTGCGCTTCCATGTGATCGAGGGCACATTCATCAAATATTACTTCCGCCCGCTAAATATGATGTTCTACTATGTCTCGGAGATGTTCGACATCAAGGGCGTGGTGCAGTTCGTGCTCGGGATTGCCATGTTCATTTATGCCTCTATTCGCCTGGGTGTGGTCTGGAACCTGCCGCAAGTGCTGCTGCTGCTCGTGACGATGATCAGCGCGGCGCTGGTGACGATCTCGATCATGGTGATCGCGGCCTGTACGTCCTTCTGGATCTACAATTCCTACCCGGTGCTGGACCTGGCCCGCCGCCTGCGCGAGTTCTCCCCCTATCCGATGACGATCTTCGACGGCTTTTTCAAGCTCATGTTCACCTACATCATCCCGATCGGCTTTGTGGCCTTCTATCCGGCTCAGATCTTTCTCAATACGGGATCGAACTCAACTGCGGTATACCTCTCTCCGCTGATCGGGGCAGCCACCTTTGCGCTGGCTTACTGGGTATGGATGAAAGGCGTCAATGGGTATACGGGGACTGGTTCTTAAGCCCTGACAGTAAGAATTTGCGAACAGGCGTTGAGATCAACCGCCTGTTTCTTCCGTTTCGATCTTCTCGTCCGGATTGTCTTCGCGCATGGCTCGTGCTGTAACGATCACATCCCCCAGTAGCCGCGACGGACGGGCGTCAGGTCTTCAGCAGTGATAAAGGCATTCTCGTCCAATTCTTCCACCGCCGCGCGGATCCGTTTGGCATTCTTGCGTTTAACGCTCAAACTGAGCATTGAGACAGTCCCATCCCGGCCGCGGCCGGAGAATTCCGTGACCGCAAACCCCTGGCCGCGCAGCGATTCGGCGATCAGCGCGCCGCGGTTGGGGCTGATCACCCGGAGATGGATGTAACCGACCGCCAGGCGTTCGTCCAGGTTCATGCCGACGATACTGCCGGTGGCAAAACCAAAGGCATACGCCAGGGTATTGACGATATTATCAAGGTCTTCAAACACACTGGAAAGCGTATACAAGAAAATAATCGTCTCGATTACACCGAACAGGAATGCAAGCGCTTTTTGACCGCGCGCCATCATCCGGATCCTCAGGGTATCGAGGGTCATGTTGATCACCCGCAGGATGAAGATCACACCTGCGCCGAGCCAAACTTCAGCAGACAAGAATTCTTCCATAATCGTAATTCTATCCCATCTTTGCTGTGTTTTTTCAACTTCCGATTGAGCATCTGTCAGGCACAATCCCATTTAACCAGAAGGACGGCCATTCTAGGAGAAAACGGCCGTCCCAAACATCCGGATTGGTCCTGGATGGATGTTCCTGGCAGTTATGACTTCTGTTTGACGCTCCCCTTCTTTTTGCCCTGCGCCTTTTCAGCCGTTTCCATCACCGGGATGTACAGGCTTTCGGTATATTCCTTGACCATCCGGCTCATACTGAAGCGCGGGGCCAAAGTGCGGATGCATTCCTTGATCTTGCGGACCCACTCGACCGACATATTATCGCCGGTGAGTTGATCATAATACATCGGGATGATCTCTTTCTCCAAGATATCGTACATACTGGAGAGATCTTCCGCGTCCTGCAGGTTGGGGTCATCGTATTCCTTGTCCTGGCCGATCGCCCAGCCGTTCTTGCCGTTGTAGCCTTCGCGCCACCAGCCGTCCAGGATGGAGAAGTTGAGCACACCGTTGAGGGCGGCTTTCTGGCCCGAAGTGCCGGAGGCTTCGTTCGGTCGGCGGGGGGTGTTCAGCCAGACATCCACGCCCTGCACCAGGTAGCGGGCCAGGTTCATGTCATAGTCTTCCAGGAAGACAAGCCGTCCGCCGGTCTCGGCCTTCTTGACCTTGCGGTAAACCTCCTGGATCAGCAGCTTGCCCGGCTCGTCGGCCGGGTGAGCCTTGCCGGCAAAGATGATCTGGACCGGCCGGTTGGGCTTGTTGACCATCTCCAGCAGTCGGTCGAAATCCTGCAAGATCAGGCCGGCGCGCTTGTAGGTGGCGAAGCGGCGGGCGAAGCCGATCGTCAGCATATAGGGATCGATCAGGCTGCCGGCGGCCACCACTTGCACCGGGTGGATACTGTCGTTCAACCACTGTTGACGGGCGCGCTCTCGCATATAGGCAACCA
Source organism: Anaerolineales bacterium (assembly GCA_020059485.1). GTDB lineage: Bacteria > Chloroflexota > Anaerolineae > Anaerolineales > UBA11579 > UBA11579. The sequence continues at coordinate 31,345 of JAGVCA010000041.1, read as the reverse complement.
GCTTACGTTTGAGGTGCAGGCGGACATCCCACAGGGCCTCATCAGGGATCTGAAGCACATCCTCCCAGATATCCGGGTCGTCCAGCTGAGTGCGCCAGCCTGATGGGAGGTGTTCATCATACAGCACCCCCATCCGGCGGGCCAGCCAGGTGCCGGTGTGCACGCCATTGGTGATATGAGTGATCGGAACTTCCTGGACCTTTTTCTCAGGCCACAAGAACTGCCACATCCGCCTGGCAACCTGCCCGTGCAGTTCCGATACGCCGTTGATGGCTTCTGCCATCCGGATAGCGAGTACCGGCATGCTGAAGGTCTCACCCCAGGATACCTGGTGGCGGGCGAGGTCAATGAAAGCCTCGCGCTCAAGACCCAGGCTAGGCCACATTTCAGAGAAATATTTGTCGATCAGCCATAACGGGAATTCGTCGTTCCCGGCTGGGACCGGGGTATGGGTGGTGAAGACCGTGCTGTTGCGAATGAGTTCAACCGCCTGGACAAAGGTCTTGCCTTCGGTTACAAATTTTCTGGCGCGCTCCAGGCTTAGGAAGGCGGAGTGGCCTTCGTTCATATGCCAGACATCCGGATCAAAGCCGAGCTGTTCCAGCGCCCGCACGCCGCCGATCCCCAGAATGATCTCCTGAGAGATGCGCAGGTCGAGATCGCTGCTGTACAGACGGGCGGTCAGGCGGCGGTCACTCTCGGAGTTGCCCTCCACATTGGAGTCCAGCAGGTAGAGCGGGATCCGGCCAACCTGCACTTCCCAGATGCGGGCCAGTACGGTCCGGCCGGGGAGCTCCACCGAGACTGTCATCGGGGATTCATCCTCTTCCAGCACAGGCAGCACCGGGAGGTCTTCAAAGCTCATGTGGACCTCATTGGCTTGCTGCCAGCCATCATCGGTGATGTGCTGGGAGAAGTAGCCCCGCGTATAGAAGAACCCGACGCCGACGAACGGTAAACCGAGATCGCTGGCTTCCTTGGCATGGTCTCCGGAGAGTACGCCGAGGCCGCCGGCATAGATCGGCAGAGTTTCATGCAGGCCAAATTCAGTCGAGAAATACGCGATCAGCCGGTTTTCGTGGCTGGCGTAGGTATTGTGGAACCAGCTATCCGAATTCTCCATGTAATGGTCGAAATCACGGATGACCTCATCATAGGAGGCCATGAAGTTACGGTCGTGGAGCACGGCGTTCAGGTCAATGCGGCGGACCTTGCGCAGGAAGAGCACCGGATTGTGGTAGGTTTCTTCCCACAGGTATTCATCGATCCACTTGAAGAGCCGCTGTGCGTCCGGACGCCAGGTCCACCACAGGTTATAGGCGAGTTTACCGAGCCGGTCAATGCGGTCGGGAAGTTCAAAATGATTGGCAGGGGTGCCTTTAAATTGATACATACATGTCACCTCTCGTTAATGCAACCGGTTGCATATTGTAACACCCGAGTCCCCTCGTGGGAAGGCGGGAAAGCAAGCAATGATATAATTGGACTGAATCCGCCTGTCTCCATACCGAATTTAACAATATGAGCGATATCGAAGAGATCAAAGCCCGTCTGGACATCCTGGACATTGTGTCCGAAGATGTTCAGTTAAAGCGGTCAGGTAAGAATTATACCGGATTTTGCCCCTTCCATTCCAACACACGGACGCCGGCCTTCGTCGTCTGGCCGGACACCGGGACCTGGCGCTGTTTTGGGGAGTGCAATGATGGCGGGGATATCTTTAAGTATGTCATGAAACGGGAAGGCTGGGATTTCCCCGAGGCGCTGCGCCAACTGGCCCAACGCGCCGGGATCCAGCTTCGTCAGCTGACACCCGAAGAGACCATCCAGCGCGAGGAGCATGACACTCTCCGCAAGCTGCTGGAAGACGCCACCACCTACTTCCGCCACCAATTGTTCCACAACCCGGAAGGCCAGATCGCCCTGGAGTATCTCAGGGGCCGCGGGCTGGAAGACGCCACGATCGAGGCTTTCGAACTTGGGTATGCCCCGCAAGGTTGGGAGAACACTTATCCGGTATTCCTGGAAAAAAGCTATTCGCGCTTCGATCTGATTGAGGCCGGTCTGGCATCTGAACGGGATGACGGCAGCCTGTACGACCGCTTCCGCCACCGGGTGATGTTCCCGATCCGGGATGGGCGCGGGCGGATGACCGGATTCGGCGCCCGGGCCATCGACCCGGAAGACAACCCCAAGTATCTCAATTCGCCTCAGACCGCCCTGTTCGACAAAAGCAGCCTGCTATACGGTCTGGATAAAGCCCGGCGCAGCATCCGGACCGAAGACCAGGCCGTGATCGTCGAGGGTTACCTGGATGTGATCGCGCCATACCAGGCCGGGTTCACCAACCTGGTCTCGACAATGGGCACCGCCATGACCGAAGCGCAGCTGCGCCAGATCAAGCGGTTGACCCGCAAGATCGTCCTGGCCCTGGATGCCGACGCCGCCGGTCAGAAAGCGACCCTGCGCGGGCTGCAGGTAGCCCGGCAGACCCTCGACCGGGAAACGGAAGTGGTCTTCGATGCCCGCGGCTTGCTGCAATCCGAAGCCCGGCTGAAAGCGGATATCCGCGTCAGCACCCTGCCGGATGGGCTGGACCCGGACGAGGTGGTGCAGCAGGACCCGCAGCAATGGGCCGACCTGATCACCCAGGCCAAGCCGATCGTCGAGCATGTCATGCGCACGCTCGCCGCCGGATATGATATTACCGACCCCAAAGCCAAGACCGAGATCGCCGGACAGGTGCTGCCGTTGATCCAGGACCTGCCAAACGCCATTGAGCGGGATGCCTATCTGCAGCAGCTTGCCCGGCTGCTGAAGGTGGACGAGCGCAGTTTGCTGGCCCTGCGCCCGCCAGTCACTAGCAAGCCGGTCCGCCGCAAGCCGGAATTCGCACCAGACCGGGATGCCCGGACGGGCAAGATGACGGCTGAAAAAATGCTGACCCTGCCGGGCGGCGGCCAGGCCCATATGGTCAACGGACTGGAAGAACACTGTGTTTCGATCCTGATGCGTGAACCGGAACTGATCTATAAACTCGACCGGGCACTCAAACATGCCGAGCTGGCGCCGGTCTCGATCGACGACTTTGAGAACACCATCCACCAGGAATTACTGCTGGCCGCCAGCAAATCGCTGCAGCAGGACCAGCTTAGCCCGGTCAGCTTTGCCCTCGACCATATCCCGTTCCAACTGCTTGAGAAAGCCGAGAAGATCCTGGAACAATCGGAAAATTTCAACCCGAAATTGGACCACATCCTGGAAGATGTCTTCCGTGCCATTCTGCGGCTGCGCGAGACCCGCCTGCAATCCACTAACCAGCAGCTGCGCTTCTTGATGGAGGAAGCCCAGGAAAGCAGCCCGGATGACATAAAACAGTATAATACCACCATGGTACAGAACACCCTGGCGCTGCGCCGCATCCACAAGGCGCTTGGTCCGCAGGCGAAACCGGTCAACTAACATCGAAGGCAAGGCAGCATGTCCCAAAAGCCCTCCCACGACGCAGACGAGGAATTCGATATCGAGGATGAGTCCGATGAGATCCTGGATGAAGAAGACCAGTCGGATGACGTCGTCGAATTGGAAGTCCTGGACGATCTGGAAATTAACGAGGATATCATCCAGGAGATCGCCCTAGCGGACGAGATCCAGCGGATGGAACGCGCTTCACAACAGCGGAATGCGGACCGTGTCCCGATCACGCAGGTCAGCGCCGAAACCGGCAGCGACCCCGTGCGGCTCTACCTGAAAGAGATCGGCCAGGTAGATCTGCTGGATGTCGACCATGAATTCTGGCTGGCCACTCACCTGGAAGCCCCAAAACTGTTCGAACAGACCTGTAAACAGAACCCGATCGCCAAGCGTAACAGCGGCGGAGAAGATGCGGCCTATAAGGCCCTGTACAGCGATCTGCTCAAGTATTGGAAAGCGATCCTGGAAGATACCCGTTACCTGAAGATGGAACCCCCGGACCTGCTGGAGATTCTGAAAGAGGGCCAGCAGTTGGAATACGGCTGGCAGCTAAAACGAGAGGGCTATACCCGCGGCTATCTGGATAACGGGATGTGGTCCAACAACGAAGATTGGGATGAGATCGCCCGGACGGTGTTTAAGGTTTTCATCATCTGCTACCTGCTGCCACCCGAGACTGCCGCCTGGCTTCGGGACTATTACAGCAGTAAAGGCAGTTTACCGAACAAACGGACTTTCAACCGCCACCTGCCGGAACTCAATGCCCTCAAATTGCACATCAAGGCTTTCCATCTCCGCGCCAATAACGCCCAGGATGCGATCATCAGCGCCAACCTCAGACTGGTGGTCAGCATCGCCAAGCGGTTTGTCGGGCGCGGAAGTTCATTCGAAGATCTGATCCAGGAAGGCAATATCGGTCTGCTGCGGGCGGTGCACAAGTTTGATGTCACCCGGGGCTTCAAGTTTTCAACCTATGCCACCTGGTGGATCAGGCAGGCCATCACCCGCTCGATCGCCGACCAGGCCCGCACGATCCGGATCCCGGTCCATCTGCTGGAATCGATCCAGCGTTTGATGCGCACCCAGCGAGAGATGACACAAAAACTGGGTCGCGAACCGCGCAGCGATGAACTGGCGCTGGAATCCGGTTTCCTTGAACCCGAGCATGTAGAGGCCATCCGGGAAGCGCTGGAAAGCAAGATCGATCTGCCATCCGCCCTGCGCCGCCGCTGGAACCGGGCGACCACCAAGGTGGAAAAAACACTGCGCACGGCTGAGGAACCGATGAGCCTGGAAAGCCCGGTCGGGACTGGCGACAACAGCCAGCTGGGCGATTTTATTGAAGATGATGAAGCGCTTGAGCCGATGGATGCCGCCGCCCGAGAGATGCTGCGCGACCAGGTCCAGAACGCGCTGGCTGCCCTGACTGACCGGGAGCGCGAGGTGCTGGAACTCCGCTATGGCCTGCTGGACGGTAAGGACCATACCCTGGAGGAAGTCGGGCAGTATTTCAAGGTGACGCGCGAGCGCATCCGGCAGATCGAAGCCAAGGCGCTGCGCAAGCTGCGCCACCCGACGCGCAGCCGCGATCTGCGCGATTATTTGTCTTGATGCAACCCAAAGATTGAAGTAAAAAGTCGGCCAGAAAACTGGCCGACTTTTTTTCGCACAGATCGCTTCGTTGCGCTCGCGATACCAAAAGAGAGGGAAACAATTCAGCCGCCCGATCAGGCGGCTGTTTTCATATTCGGTTTTTCGGTGGATAAGGAATCGCTTTCTCAGATGCAGTGATCAAAAATCGTCATCGTCATCGTCAAAGTCGTCATCATCAAAATCATCGTCCTCGTAATCGTCAAAGTCATCCTCATACTCATAGTCGTCCAGGGGCCAGTCCAGCTCCAGGGGTTTGACATTGACGACTTCGAGTTCGGCATCGCAAGCCTCACACGATACCAGGTCACCTTGCTTCACGTTGGTCGGTACTGTGACGGTTGCCCCACACATCGGGCACTTTCCATTAGCCATGACATACTCCTTGTTTTTGTCAGGGAAGTCTGACGCGCAGTATATCGAGGTTGTGTTCAAATTCCGTATAATTATTGTGTAATACCCGTTATAAATCCCCGCGAACGTCCAGGTGTTTTTCGAGCTACTCGCCATCCTGATACGGGTTAAACTGGTAGCCGAGACCCGGTTCGGTCAGGATGTAGCGCGGGTTGGCTGGATCTGGCTCCACTTTGGACCGCAGCCGCTGGATCAGGCCGCGCACCAGGCTGCGGTTGCCCTCTCCACTGAATCCCCAGACATATTCCACCAGCGTCTCGGTCGGGATGACGCGCCCGGCATAGGTCATCAAGGTGTACAGCAGCCGGAACTCCAGCTGCGTGAGCCGGTGATGGGCGCCGTCTTCAACCTGGATGGTGCGGGTGGACGGATCGATCATCACGCCGGATTGCTGTAGGACCGGGAAGCTGAATGAGGGCATCCCGGCCGCCCGCCGCATCAAAGCCCTGACCTGGGCAATGAACACCCTGACACTGAATGGCCGCTGGATGTACAGGTCCACCCCAGCGTCCAGCAGGTTGACCTGCATATCCTCGGTAATCACCTCCCCGATCACGACCAGCGGGACGGTGGTTTGCGAGCGAAGAGACTGCAGCAGGTTCAGGTTGACGTGCTTATCGCCCCCAAAAGAGACCACCATGAAATCTGCCGGCCTCTCGATCAAGACTTCCAGAAAACGGGATAGTTCATTGACCTGCTGCGGTGAGAAACCCGCCCGCTGCAGCGCCAGCTGGATCACAGCCGCTTCATCCAGATGATAGCAATAGTAAACTGCTCGCATTCCCCCTCCTCAGGACGAAGTTGACCGGTGGACGTTCTGCAGGATCTCGTTGGCCGACTGCAGGGTGCCCTCGGTCAGTTCGCCCATCATATTGGCCAGTTCCACCAGGCGGGCATCCCCGATCACCGGTTTGAGCGCGGTGGTCGTGCGTCCGTCTTGGATGACCTTTTCAACCTTGAAGTGACGTTCGCCATACCCGGCCAACTGCGCCAGGTGGGTGATGCATAGGACCTGGTGCTCACGAGCCAGACGCCACAGTTTTTCACCGACCACCGACCCGACCCGTCCGCCGATGCCCTGGTCAATCTCGTCAAAGATCAGGGTCGGGGTGTGGTCGGCGCGGGCCAGCACATTTTTCAGGGCCAGCATCAGCCGGGCTGTCTCACCGCCGGAGGCGATCTTGACCAGCGGCTTGATCCCCTCACCTGGATTGGGCGCAATCATGAATTCGATCTGTTCAAAACCGTTGCGGTCAAAGGCCACCCGCTGGCCGTCCGGCAGAGGCAGGCCGCGCTCGTCCGTGGTGGTCTTGAAATCTACCTGGAATCTGGCCCGCTCCATTTTCAGGTCGGCCAGCTCGGTTTCGATCGCCGCGCTCATTTTCTCGGCGGCGGCATGTCGCAGATCGGACACCACTCTGGCCTTGTCGGCCAGCTCTTTGAGCAGGGTCTTCTCCTGGGTGGTCAGGGCTTCCAGCCGCTCGCCGGCATGCGTGATGGCATCCAGTTCGGCCTGGGCTTTTTCACCAAATGCGATCACCTCGGCAATCGTCTCGCCATACTTCCGTTTGAGGACAAAGATCAGGTTCAGCCGCTCCTCGACCTCTTCCAGGCGGGCCGGATCGAACTCGACCTCCTGCAGGTAATGGGTCAGGTCGCGGGCCAGTTCAACTGTGCCGTCAAACAATTCCTGGATGCGGGCCTGCAAGCCTTGCTGTTCAGTATCGATCTTCGCCAGCGACTCCAAGGCTTCGAGCGCGATCCCCAGCCGATCAGTGGCCGAGGCCGAGTCCAGTTCGCCCTCATCTAGTGCCTGGAGCGCGATCTGAGCCTGGCGGGCCAGGTTTTCGGCGTTGGCCAGGCGGGTGCGTTCGGCTTTCAGCCGGTCTTCCTCTTCCGGGTTGAGGTTGGCGTTGGCAATCTCATCGACCTGGAAGGTCAGCATTTCGATCTTGCGGTCGGCTTCTTTCTCGGCCTGGCGCAGCGTGCGCAGTTCGGTGCGGACCTGCTGCAACTGCTTATAACTGATGCGGTAATCCGCCAAGGCGTGCTCATTCTCCGCAAACCGGTCCAGTAGATCGAGATGGTTCTTGACCCGAAGCAAGGAGAGATGTTCGGACTGCCCATGCAGATCGATCAGCAGTTCTCCCAGTGAGCGCAGCAGGGTCAGGTTAACCGTCCGGCCATTCACCCGGGCAATATTGCGGCCCTCACGCCTGAACTCGCGGCCCAGGGTGACATATTCCTGATCATCGAGCAGTTCTTCTTCCTGCAGGATGGCATGCACCTGCTCTCGGACTTTGGGTCCGATCAAAAAAGTAGCTTCCACGCTCGAACGCTCCACACCGGTACGGATGACGCTTGAATCCGCCCGGACCCCGAGCAGGGTTTCGACGGCGTCAATGATGATCGACTTCCCGGCGCCCGTTTCCCCGGTGAAGACGGTCAGCCCGGGGCCGACCTCCATTTCGATCCGGTCGATAATGGCGAAGTTTTCGATGCGCAGTTCTAGCAGCATACCTGGTTACCTGCCAATCTGGATCCCGGACAGGCGCACATACGTGGTGGACGCCGCCAGGAAGATAAAAACGCCCGGCCAAAGCAAGGCCAGCAGCCCGCCCAGTTCTCCCATCAGGAAGACGGTAACCAGCAGCGGCAGGTTGGGGATCAACCCTCCAACCACCACGCCGGCGGTGGCGGTGATGAACAAAGGCCGGGCACGCCGTTTGCCAACCACCCGGCGGACCGCCTCGGCGATCAGCGAGCCAACCGCAGTGGCCGCAGCCACGATGATGAAAATGAAGAACAGGCCCAGACCGCTGCCAAGCAGGCCAACCAGCAGCGCAGCGATTAAGGCCAAAATCATTGCGGTCAGGAAAGCGGTGATGTAATCGTACCAGCGGGCGGTGACAAACACCTTCCCCATCTCCCGGATACAATCCGGACAGCGGTAACCAGTCGGCGTGCGGCGGGCACACTGGGCGCAGATCGGTTTGTCGCAGCGGTTGCAGCGAAGGGTGGTCTCTTTGGTGGGATGCCGGTAGCAGACCATTGGTTGTTCTGTCATCGATTAACTCCTGCGGAGGGATTCTGGTCCATTAACGATACCAGATTACGGTAAAAATAATCGACCTCCTGGAAGCGCACCAACCTGGTGACATGTTCACTGGCACACACATCGACACGGTCCCCTAATTCCAGGGCGAGCGGGGCCTGGCCGTCCCCGCTGACGATAGTGCCGTGGTCAGACTGGACGGTCACCGATACGGTCGAGCCTTCAGCCAGCACTATCCCGCGGTCGATCGAAAGGTGTGGCGCCACCGGGACCAGCAGGATATTCCTCAGTTCGGGCGGGAGGATCGGCCCGCCGGCGGCTAGCGCGTAGGCGGTTGACCCGGTCGGGGTAGAGACGACCAGGGCATCGGCAACATAGGTGGTTACCACCTGGCCATCCAGACTGGCGCGCAAATGCACCGGCCGCAGGTTTTCTCCCCGGGCGATCACCGTGTCGTTCAGGACGTCAAAATCGGCCACACATTCATCGCTGCGCCAAACCTGGGTGCGCAGCATCATGCGTTTTTCCAGCCAGTAATCTCCCGCCATTAATCTTTTTAGCGTATCAGGCCAATCCTCCGGGGAGATCTCGATCAGGAAACCCAGGCTGCCCAGATTGATCGGCAGGATCGGGATGTTGTACGGCGCACACAGATGCCCGGCCCGCAGTACGGTCCCATCACCTCCCAGCGTGATAACGAGGTCAAAGCCTTCTCCAACCACCTGGCTGCGCAGCGTTTCGTCGTTCAGGTTGCCGTGGATGATCTCGCAGCCGGCAGCAGCCAGATCAGCCGCAACCCGGGCAGCGTGAGCAACGGCCTGATCGATCATCGGATGGGCCAGCACGGCAATCTTGTTGAATCCGGAGATGTGGTCTTTGGCCATATCGGTATTATACGTCAATGAAATCCTTCATCCAAGGCCTGGTCACAGGTGTAGGCGTAGCCGCATCCCCGGCAGCGGGCCGGCTGGTCGTGCGAGCGGTCGACATTCTGGCGCTGGTCGTCGCGGCGGATCTCGGTCAGCAGGTCGATCAGGGCCTCTCTGAGTTCATCATTGTAGGGCACGGAAAAAGTCCGGCCGGTGTAATGGATGATACCGTACTCCGGAGGCTGACCATACTCTCGCTCCACCAGCAGGCAGTAGGCCGCCAACTGATAGATATGGGAATCGTACGGACTCTCCGGTGCCCGGCCAGTTTTGACTTCCACCGGGATGACCTGCTTCCCCTGCCGGACGAGATAATCCGGCCGGCCGGTCAGCTGGGTGATCGGGTCGTAGAGCGGTTTTTCCAATTTTTCCCAGCGGGAGGTGTCCTCATAGACCACCCTTCCGCCGGGCAGGCCAGCAGCCTGGCGCGCCCGAGTGGACACCAGCAGCAAGACCACCGCCAGAACCAGCAGCGCCAGCGCAGCGTACTGCATTACAGCGCCATCCTGAGCAGATAGGCTACAAATAGGACCATAGCAGCCAGCAGCATGGCAAGCGCCAGAGTGCGGAGACAACCCGCCGCCATCACCCGGCGGCCGTGCTGGCGGTGGATCTCCGCGCCGAAGACCATCTCCTGCACATTTTCGGACGGCACATCCCGCCGCTGGTATTTCCACGCCCGGCGGCAGTACAGGTACGCGCCGATCTCGGATGCCCGGATCACTCGCATGACAGCCCTGGTTCAGTCCTCGTCGTTGTTGACGAGGAAATTCTCCTCGGCCTTGCGGATAGTTTTCTCCAATTGATGCTGGCGAAAACTTACGGTCAGGTCGCCGCGGGTGCGCTCGATGATGCTGCGGGTAACATCCGTCTGCCGGCGCAGTCCATAGGTGACTGCATCGGGGTAGTCCATCGTCACCAGCACGGCGAAGATCTCGTCCATGTGCTGGAGCAGGCGTTCGGCCTCCTGGGAATGCCCATGGCGGATGATATCCAGGATCCGGCGGCGTAGTTCTCCGGCCGCTTCGGCCAAGCCTTTCAGGTAGGTGGCCGACTCAATCTCAAGGTCTTCCGGGGTGGGGAGCGGTTCATTATCCACCAGGGCGTACACGATACGGGCCTCGGCATATTCCTTGAGGGCATCCTGGGTGTAGCCGGCAAAATACAGGCTGGGGTAATCGCCTTTCAGCGCGCTGGAAAGCGAACGGGCGATCTGCCCGGCCTGTTCCAGTTCGGCAGCGGCATTCTCGCGCTCTTGCCGGTGGACTGCGCGGATGGCATGGGCGCAGTGGCGAGTCAGGGTGCGGGTCTGGACAAGGGCTTTGTCGCGGGCATCGTTCTGGGCATCGAAATCTTCCCGGATCCGCTCAGCGATCTCTTCGAGGTGTTTCATCATTCGGCTTCCGGTTCATTGTCTTTGGTCGGCGGGCGGAAGAGGAAATCCGCCAGCGACTGCTTTTGCGGGATCACGATCTCGCCAAACTGTGCTTCATACTTGGCCAGGTTTTCGCTCAGAGCCTTGACCAGCAGCTTGGCGCTCAATGGCGAGACCAGCACCCGATTGACGACCTTGGCATGCCCATCTCCGGGCAGCAAGCGGGCAAAGTCCAGCATCACTTCCGAAGGGGTATGGGCGATCCGCACCAGATTGGCATAGGCGGGATCGAGATCGGCCGGGATGTGGATCTGCGGGCGCGGTGGTTGGGGCGGCTTACCTTTCATTTCACTCATCTAGAAATCCTTTCAGGTCTGGTTGGCTCGGTTAGAAAGGAATTTCGTCGTCATCCATGACAGGTTCGCCGGAGCCGGATTCGTAGCCGCCGGCGCTGCCGCGGGTGGACATAAAGACCACACGCTCGGCGGTGATCTCATAACCGGCACCCCAGGAACCATCGTTGCGCTGGTAGAGCCGCGGGCCACCGGTCTCCTTATCCGGGTTCAGCCGCCCTTCGATCAGCACCTGGGAGCCGGTGCGCAGATATTCATTGCAGGTCTCGGCCTGGCGGCCCCACGCGGTCACCCGGAACCAGGTGGTCTCTTTGACCTTTTCGCCATTGCTGGCCGTGTACTGGCGGTTGGTGGCGACATTGAAATTGGTGACCGCCTGCCCGTTGTTGGGCAGATAGGACATTTCAGGGTCTCGGCCGAGGTTGCCGACGATCACGATCTTCTGGTAAGACATGGTGCACTCCTTAGGATGGTATATTTTTCCGATCTCGGGCTGTGAACAGTTTGCGCCGTAAACAGCCTTAAACAAACAAAGATAGCCGGATGGGTTTGTCTATCCGCTACCTTTGCAGGTACTGAAACAGGTCTTATTCATTTGTGCTCCTTTCCAGTAAGCGGCGGGGGAAGTTCGGAGTGTCGATCACTCTGGCAGTGTCAGATTACGCTTACTGTGCAATTACAGAACAATTGTACTGTTTTATGGAAAATTAGTCAATAAAAAGAGGCCAGTTTATGGACTGGCCTCCAGTTCGCTTGCCGCGTGCTCTTACGGCACGATCACCGTGATCGTATCCGAATAGAAGGGGGCAAACCCATCGTAGAGCGTGAAGGTGAAGTAGTAAGTCCCTGCGCTCAGGCCGGGATATGGATAGCGGAAGAACAGGACCGAACCGTATAGATCGCCGATCCCGTCTCCGTCCCGGTCGCCGAGACCGTCATGGTCGTGGTCCCACAGCCAGGGCGCTCCCCTGCCAGGGGTGGCTTCATGGGCTTCCTGGTAGAAGGATTTGAGCGAGTGTTCGGGGACAACTAGATCGCCTGAGATCTCCAGGGTGATGTCGTGACCGGGGTCGTCGATGTACGCTGCATTCAGTTCTTCAAGCGTAAAATCGTCTCCCCCAAACCACTCGAACCCGAACAGCAGGGGCTTGCCATCCGGGACATAGGCCGGCCCGACGATCGAGCGGCCGTCGTCTTCCTGCACGATGATATGGATGACGTTGTCTCGCTCCTGCCATTGGATCATCCGGGCGTTGAGACTGGCGAGATTGGGCCCACCAGCCGCCGCCGGGATCGCCACCAGCCCGATCAAGAGCAATGAGAGCAGCAGTGCCAAGAATACTTTTACAGATTTCATTTTTTTCCTCCAATCGTAATCGTGATTCTCCATTTCAGCCGGGTTTCAGGACATACAGACTCCTTTTTGGTCAATGCAAACTGCATCGGACACTCCGGATGGATGGCTGTTGGGGGATGGTCGATGGGCTGAAAGGAAACTGCATTGGACGTGAGTGGCATCCGGCATCCATCCAGAAGGATGTCCGATCTTCACTCGCTCGTGGATAAATCGTACCCTACTTCAGATGATTAATCAACTTGGTGCTGTCTGTCACGAAATCCGCCAGGAAACTACCCTACCTTGCTATCCCCATCCCCAGGCGCCCAATCACCAGGTGACCACGCACAAATCCCCCTGCTTTTCCCCGCGCGAGTGTTGACGATTGCGCCTGAAACATGGTATCATCACGGTTGGCTTTGCCCCCGGCGGCAGAGTCATGTTTTAACTATCGTCAGGCCGGTAAAGGAGAAGCGAGATAAGTACATCAAACTATCGGTTAAATGAGCAGATCAGATCCCCCAAGGTGCGGCTGATCGATGCCAACGGCGAGAATGTCGGCGTCGTCGACATCCGGGATGCACAACAGGCAGCCATCGATGCCGGCATGGACCTGGTCGAGATCGCCCCACAGGCAGATCCACCGGTCTGCCGGGTGATCGATTACGGCAAGTTCATGTACGAGCGCACCAAGAAGGAGAAAGAGGCCAAAAAGGCGCAGAAAACAATCGAGATCAAAGAGATCCGCGTGCGCCCCAAGACCACTGACCACCACAAATCCTTCAAGATCCGGGATGCCCGGCGCTGGTTGGAGGAAGGCAAAAAGGTCAAAGTCCGGGTCCGCTTCCGCGGCCGTGAACGGGATTATCCCGAGATCGCGATCGCAGACCTGAACGAGATCGCCACCGAGCTTGAAGATGTCGGTGTGGTGGAACAAAAACCCTCCTTCGAGGGCCGCGATATGCTGATGGTGATCGCACCCAATACCGGCAAAAAGTAACCAATCAAAATTGCCAGACTCAAGAGAATGTTGCAGGAAATCTGCGTCCTGACGGTCTGATCCGGCCAGGGCGCGGAAAGTGTGAGAGGTAGCAGCAATGGTTCGCAAAAAAACAACAGGCAAGTACAAACTGAAGACCCACAAGTCTACAGCCAAACGCTTCCGAATGACCGGCAGCGGGAAGATCGTCCGCACCAAAGGCGGACAGAGCCACTTCCGCCGCCGCCGTTCCAAGCGCGCCAAGCGACAGTTTGGCGAGATGCAGGTCGTTCAAGGCTCGGGTTTTCTGAAACGCATCCGGCGGCTGGCCCCGTACATGAGCAAGTACCGGACCACCCCAACCGCCCGGACAGCGAAGTAGCATCCAAGATGATTTGCGGCTGCTGGGTGTACGCAACTGGCAGACAGCAAGCGGAACCACTCGCTTGCCAGGCTGCCGGCGCCCAGGGGTACGCAGGAGGTAACTATGGCTAGAGTAAAGACCGGCTTCACTCGCCGGAAAAGGCATAAAAAAGTCTTAAAGATCACCAAGGGTCAGTACGGCACCCGCTCCAAGCTTTACCGCCGCGCCAATGAGGCCCGGCTGAAGAGCCTGTGGTATGCCTACCGTGACCGCCGCAACCGCAAGCGCGACCTGCGCCGGTTATGGATCGCCCGCATCAATGCTGCCGCCCGGCTCAACGGCACGACCTACAGCCGTCTGATCCACGGCATGCGGATTGCCAAGATCAACCTCAACCGCAAAATGCTGGCCGACATGGCTGTGCGCGACCCGAATGCGTTCGCCGCAGTCGTCAATCTGGCGGCCGGAAAATAGGACACACGCTGCCTGACAACACTCTCTTGAACCTTACCGAGCGGTACGCCGCTCGGTTTTTTTTATTTACAAAGAGGCGCAGAATATTGCGCCGCGTTTCTTCGATCAATTCGAAGATGAGACGCTCACACTTGCATCAACTTCCAACCTGGGTACGGCCAGTTCGTTCCTGCCATAACCGAGTCATCGCTACAAGCCCAAGGTCTGCTGAAAAGAGAACCAGCAGCCAAAAGCCCAGGAAAAATTGAATCCCAGCCTGAAGGGCGTGCCGGTCAATATCCACCGCATCACCATGCCACACCAGTACAGCGTGCGGAGTGAACAACAGAACCATCAATACCGGCACGATCCAGCGTGGTTCCTGGCGCAGGAAATTTGGCCGGACCGCCAATCCCGCGCCGAACCAGGCCAGGTATATCAGGATCAATCCGCTTTGATAGGGGTAAACCAACGCCTCGACGCGATTCGGCAGCAATTGCTCATAACGCGGGGCGTAGAGCTTTTTGTAATACCCAAGCATGAGGTCAACATCAGCCAATGGTTCTTGCAAGCTGCGCCCGAGATCCGAAAGCAACCAGCGGTAATAACATTCTTTTCCCGATTCCAGTATCAGGCCCTTAAATCGCCATACAATGCCCAATCCTCATCAAGCCACAGCTCGCCCGCCATCTCCGTCATCTCCTCGGAAACCGGCATGCCACACGCTTTGAAATAAGCCGTATCCTGATTGGAACGCCAGATCCGGTGTGTGAGAACATGTTGGAAAGGCAGTACCCAACGCTGGCCAAGATTGGCTGTTGCGCTGCTTAATCCGAAGAATACAATTAGCCCTCCTGCAATCCACAAGTAGCGGCGGTGCTGATGATCAGATAATGCGAACACTGCCAGCAACAGACCGATCATCAAGGCAACGTATGCATTCGTGTCTCTGGCAAAAACCCAGAAAAAAGCGACTGCCAGCAACAGGCCAGTCTTCCCCCAGGTCCAGCCATGCAGCGTTTCCAGCCACATCCCGAGGAATAGGACAAGCAGTGAGAACGAGAGCGATTCACTGATCAGAAAGCCATCCCAGCCGGAGATTTGTCGGATCAGGCTGAAGACCAGGATAAAACTCAATCCACCTACCTTCGCGAGGGGATGCTTCATACTACGGGCAACCTGGACTGCGAAGAATCCCCAGCTCAATGTAGAGATCAGCAGGAAATACACCCCCACCGTGGTCCGATCCTGGTCTGCCAGCTTGAAGACCAGCGGCGTACTGAAGGGCTTAATACCCGCCCAGAATCCGCGCTCCCAGACCCGATGTTTAGAGATTTCAACGTATTGGTGGGTATCCCAATCTACGCGCATCTCCTGCAGTACTGGCAAAGTACTGCCAATTCTAAAGACGGCGTACGCACCAAGGATCAATAGCCCAACCCAAAAGACCCAGCCCTGATTAAGGAGGGTTACCCAAGCTCGCCTGATCTTATCCATCAATTCTCGTTATCAGATCTTGAATTTCCCATCCTTGTACAGCAAGTCGCCGTCGACGCGGATCTCGCTGTCCTGCCGGATGTCGCAAATCATGTCCCAGTGAATGCTGGACTTGTTCTTGCTGCCAGTCTCCGGGTAGCCGGCCCCCAGCGCCATGTGGAACGAGCCGCCGATCTTTTCGTCGAACAGGATGCTCTTGGTGAAGCGTTGGATGCCGTAGTTAGTCCCGATCGCAAACTCGCCCAGATACTTGGCGCCCTCGTCGGTCTCCAGCTGGGTCAGCAGGAACTCCTCATTCTTCTCGGCAGTCGCTTTGACCACCTGGCCGTCCTTGAACTCCAGGTAGATACCATCGACCTCGCGGCCGTTACTGATCGCCGGGTAGGTGTAGCGCACCCAGCCGTTGGCGGAGTCCTCCACCGGGCCGGTGAAGACCTCGCCGCTGGGCATATTGTGCCGCCCGTCCGAGTTGACGAAGGTGCGCCCCTCGATCGAGAGAGTCAGGTCGGCGTTCGGGCTTTTGACGGTCACGGTCTTGCGGCCGGCCAGCCAATCGACCACCTTCTGCTGCTCCTTGTGGATGCGGGTCCACTCCGCGACCGGGTCTTCCTGGTCGGCGTAGGTGGCGGAATAGACAAAATCCTCAAAATCGCGCAAGCTCATATCGGCTTCCTGGGCAAAGGCCAGGCAGGGATAATCGGTCAGCACCCAGCGCAGTTCCTTCTTGGCCGAGCGGTCCATATACGTTTCGGTCAGGCCTCGGGTAGCCTGGGCGCGGCGGGCCTGTTTCTTCGGGTCCACGCCGGAAAGCGCCCGGGTATTCTCGGCCCCGCGCAGGTGGATGAGGGCATTGGCTTGCTCGTACAGCATGCTGAGGGTCGGCGAAACAAAGTCCAGCTGGGACTCGCCGGCCTCCCGGAAGTAGATCTCGTTGAGGTCGTCCTGGTAAATGTTGACGGTCGGGTTGCCGCCGGCCTTGAGCACGCCTTGATAGACCTCTTTAAGCAGCGGCAGCGCCACAATGCTCGAGTTTATGTAGACCCAATCCCCCGGCTGCACCTGGATGGAATAGTTCACCAGCACGTCAGCCAGTTTTTTCATACGCTTGTCAGTCATGGTGTCAGGTTCTCCTTGTGTCGGGCTTGTTCTTAGTCGCTATCCAGCGGATTATTGTCCAGAATGGTTTCGATCCGTTCCAGGACCTCATCATCCAGGACGTCCAGGATCTCGCGGGCGGCGATATTTTCTTTCAGTTGGGAAAGCTTGCTGGCCCCGGTGATCACCGAACTGACCTCCTTGCGGCGCAGCAGCCAGGCGATTGCCAATTGGGCGGTGGAGACCTCCAGGTCGTCGGCGACCTCCTGCAGTTTGATGACGCGGGCGATCCGGTCCTGGGTGATGTGGCTTTTCAGCCAGGCCATACTTTCCAGAGAAGCGCGGCTGCCCGATGGGATCCCGTCGTTGTATTTGCCGGTCAGGATGCCGGAGGCGAGTGGACTCCAGGTGGTCAGACCGATGCCGTACGATTCCACCAGCAAGGCCAGTTCGGATTCCACCCGCCGGCGGTGGAACATATGATATTGCGGCTGCTCCATCGTCGGGGGGATCAGGTGATACTGGCGGGCTATGCCGTAGGCTTCGGCGATCTGCGAGGCGCGCCATTCCGAGGTGCCCCAATACAGGATCTTGCCCTGCTGGATCAACAGGTTCATGGTCACAACCACTTCCTCGACCGGGGTATCCGGGTCAAAGCGGTGGCAGAAATACAGGTCGAGGTAATCCGTCCCCAGCCGCTTGAGGGACTGGTGGATCGATTCGGTGATGTGCTTGCGCGAGAGGCCGCGCCCGTTTGGACCTTCCATGGTCGGCCAGAAAACCTTGCTGGAGATGACCAGCTGCTCGCGCGGCAGATCCTTGATCGCCTCGCCCATCACGGTCTCGGCCTGGCCGCGGGCATAGATATCGGCATTGTCAAAGAAATTGATTCCGTTCTCAAAGGCGTAGTGCAGCAGTTCGCCAGAAACCTTTTCATCGATCTGGGATCCCATCGTCACCCAGGCACCCAGCGAGATCTCACTGACCTTCAGTCCCGATTGTCCGAGTCTTCTATAATGCATTGGTTGTTTCCTTTCTCCAGTTGATCTATGATGACGTCATTGTTCAAGCGGCAATGTGAAAGTAAATCTGGAGCCTTTCCCGAGTTCGCTTTCTACCCAGATACGGCCCCGGTGGCCTTCAACCGCTAATTTGCAGAATGCCAGTCCCAATCCGATACCGCGTGCGCGTTTAGCGGTCAGGTCTGCCCGCATGAAACGTTCAAAAACATGTTCCTGATCTTCTTCAGAAATGCCGCGGCCTTCATCCTGGACGGAGAAGGACAGCGCCGCGTCTTTCTCTTCCACCGTTACATGGATATGCCGGCCTTCGGGTGAATATTTGATGGCGTTCTCCAGCAGGTTGATCATCACCCGGCGGATCATATCGGCATCGATCATCATGGTCAGCGGGTCTTCGGGCTGATCGAGGTTGATGATGAAATTGCTGGCATCTGCCGCCGGACGGACGGTTTCGATAGCCTCGGCGATCAACTGCTGCACGACTGTCGGCTGCATGGTGGTGATCTTGTGCCCGGCTTGCAGCCGGCTGGTGTCCAGCAGAGAACTGATCAACCGCTGGATCCGTCCGATCGAGCGCTCGGCGATCCGCAGGACCGATTCGATCCCTTCCTCATCTGGCACCATCGTCCGGATCAGGTCCAGCCCCGAGACCACATTCGCCAGCGGAGAGCGCAGGTCGTGGTAAATCATTGAAGTCAGGTCTTCGCGCAAGAGTTCGGACTTCCTCAGATCGGTGATATCGCGCATGATCCACTGCAGGCCGTCCTGGTCATCGATCGTAACGCGGTGGACATGCACCTCGACCGGGAAACTGGGCCCTGCACTGGGCTGCAGATAGGTCTCATAGGTCTCGCGCTGTCCAGTGCGTAAATTGACGAAATTGAAGCCAACCACATTCCAGTCCACCTCGATAAAATGGTAGACCTGCATCTCCAGTAGTTCTTCCCGGCTGTAGCGGGTCAGTTCAAGCGCTTCCAGGTTGGCTTCCAGGATCCCGCCATCCCAATCAGAGATGAAGATCATGTCGATACTGTCTTCAAACAACTGGCGGAAACGGGCATGCGCCAGCTGGACTTCCTGGAACAGGCGGGCATGCCGGATCGCGGTGCCTGCCAGGCCGGAGATGCCCTGCAGCAATAGCATATCATCACTGGTGAATTCACCCTGCGGCTTGATCGCTTCCAGCACCCCAACGACCTCGTCCTCGGTTTTGATCGGGGCTGCGGCAACCGCATAATGGCCTTTAACCGGCTCATCCCGCCTGAAGCGCTCATCGTCCGCCAGGTCGGACACCTTGACCTCTTCACCGTGTTTGACCACCCACCCAGGCACGCCCTCACTCCGACTGAAGCGCTGGCCGACCTGACGGATCTCTGCCTGGCCCCAGATCTTTTGGACGGTCACATCACCGCTGGCCCGGTCGACCAGCCCGAGGGTGACCACATCCACTTCCAGGGCGCGGGAAGTCTGTTCAAGGATCCGGTTCAGGACTTCGTCCAATTCCAGCGTGCTGGTGATGGAAGCGGAAATATCGACCAGCAGGGACATCACGTTGGCCCGCCGCTGGCTGGCCTCAAACAACTGGGCATTCAGTGCGGCGATGGCCGCCTGGTCGGCGATGGCCTGCACCAGATCGAGATGCTGTGAGGTATAGTAACCAGTTTCGGCATGCGTCAGGGTGATGACCCCAACCAACTGGTCCCGGGCGATCAGCGGCGCACACAGGGAGGATTTGGCCGACTTCTGGTCATCCTCATATCCGCGTTTGGTCCAGCGCGGATCAACGCTGGTATCCTGCACCAGAGCTGCCTCCCGGTTCCGTACCACCCACCCGGCCAGGCCGCTCTCCAGAGTGGACTTCAACCGCTCCACGCTGCCATCGTGGACGTTACCATCCACAATAATGGCGGCATCGACCGGTTCCTGCTTATCATCCAGGATGATGATGCTGGCGCTGCTGGCCTCCACGATCTCGAGAGAACGGGAGAGTACGCGCTGCAGGACGATGCGGAGTTCCAGCGCGGAGACCAGCTCTCGGCTGATGCTGTAGAGCAGATTGAGGGACTCACTGGTGGAATTGGTCGGCAGGTTCATCCGGACCCTTTCAGGCTGGATTTGTAGTGAAAATCACAAAAAAGTATAGCACAACTCCAATCGACTGGCTGCGATCCGGATTTCCTCCCTGATGTGCTGTCAGTTCTTCAAGGTCGGCAGTTCCAGCATCAGAGATTCAGCGGCCAGGCGCGGTTCGATGTTGGTCCGCAGCTCCTGCAGTTTCCGCTCGACAGCCAATGCCGCCCGGTGGGACGTTTCGGTGTCCAGCTGCCCGCCCAGGTGTCCGATCTCTTGCTGCCGGTCGAGGTTGATCAACGGCGACAGGCTGCCAGTAGTCTGCAGCAAAATATCGCGCCAGTAAGTCAGCCAGACCGAGAGCGTCTCGACGAGCAGTTCCTTTTCGCCATAAAACTCGTTGGCGTACTGAAAGCGCGCCACCCTTCCACTGCCAAGCAGGCGGTGCAGATCATCCAGAATGCGTGCGCGCTGATCGAGCGCGTCCGGGGATTGCACCAGGTGAACAGCAGACCCTGGCCGGCCGCCGGAAACGTGCGCAGCCAACCGCGCCAGATCGGGTTCGATCCCGAAACGAGCCGCCAGCCCATCCGCCAGCGCCGCGAGGTTCATCGGGCGCAGCAGCAACACCTCGCAGCGAGAGACGATCGTCGGGAGCAGGGAATCCGGGCTTTCGGCAGTCATCAGCAGGATGGTCCGGCCAGGCGGTTCTTCCAGCGTCTTCAACAAGGCATTCGAAGCACCATCGCTGGCCAGTTCAAAATCGAGCAGCAGGGCGATCTTACGTTCGGACATATATGGGCTGAGCGAGAGCATCTGCTGCAAGCCGCGCACCGCGTCGATCTTGATATCCCGGTCGCCCTCCTGTCGTTGGACCACATTCAGATCAGGGTACTGCAGCCGGGCAATCTGTTTGGCAGCCGAATGATCCGGATCGTAGCGATGGTCGGGATGGTTGAGGACCTGGGCAAAGCGCAGCGCCAGCGTGCGCCGCCCGATGCCATCCGGCCCGCAGAACAGGTAGGCATGCCGCAGCCGTCCACCGGAAAGATGCTTCTGCAACAGGCTGACCGCCCACTCGTGTCCAAGGAGATCCCAGTTGTCGCTCATGCTGATATTGTAGTCGAATCATCGCCGGTTTGGAAGTTGGACATTATCCCGCAACCATCAAGCCCCATAGGACGAAAAACAGGCCCTCTTGCGAGAGGGCCTGTTCCCTAGATCAATCATTCAAGGTGGCTAATCGTTCTTGCCGTTATTCTTGTTGGGTTTGTTCTTGTTCGGTTTATCTTTGGTCTTGTTGTTTCGGGGTTCACTGTCGGTTGCCAGCGAAATTTCTTCTTCGCCGCAGTCGACATCGTCGTGGCCCTGGGGGGCAACGCCATTGGCAATCGCATTACAAATGCCTTTGGTTTTGTCGGAAGGATGGTCCTCACCAGAGACCAGTTTACGGATATGACCAACACCGAGCAGTTCCGGTTTGCCATAGGTCTTGAACAGATCGCCGATACCGGCACCACCCTCGAATTCCATTACCAGCTGTTCTACCGAAACGCCGCAGGATTCCTCGGGAGTTTCAGCCTCCGGGTCTTCGACCGGCTCTTCTTCACCAACAGGCTCGGCCTCGCAGGCTTCCTGAGAAGCCATGGAAATAGCGTACAGTTTGACCAGGACGCCAAAACCGATCCCGCTGTCGTGGTAGGCGGCAATCTCTGAACCGGTATCCAAGAAACTGCCATCATTGTTTAGTTCCCAATCGATGAGCAGACTCTCCAGGGCTTCCAGGAAAGCGGCCGCAGTCGACTCGTCCACAACCAGATTGACTTGCTGCTCCACACCCTCGACCGAGAAGACCAGCGCGAAAGAGCCGTCTTCGTTGATAGCCGTCACCATGGCTTCCTGTCCAGGGCAGTCTTCACCTTCGGCAGGTTCATACAGGCTCCATTCCAGAGTCAACGGATCCTGCACGATGCAGACTTTGGTAGCCTGCAATGATCCGGCCAGGTCTTCGGGATCGAACACCGAGAAGAACCCACCAAGGAGATTGACGATCGGGTGGTCATATTCATCATTGAACACAACCGTACACAAGCCTTCGCCGGTGTCGATCGTAGCGGTATTGGTCTCTGGATCAAAGTCAACCAACGTTCCTGTGACCTGATCGCCGGTGCAGGCGGGGATGGCTTCTTCCCCAAAAGCGGTTGTGGCGAGACCAAGGGTCAGGATCAGCAATGCGCCAAAGATCAGAATTTTGGTTTTCATTTTTTACCTCCATCAGGAATCGGTTTAGGTACAACTGACCGCATAATCCCATATCCGCTGGTTTTCGACCACCTTACGAATGTACTACTGATCATTTTTGTTAGGTGTACGAAAAAGGAGTGATCCCACCGTGCCCCCCCAAAAAAAAACAGCGCAAGCCGAATGGCCTGCGCCGAAGTGTGTCATTTAAATTCCTCAATATGTTTTGAACTAACCGGCTTTTTCGTCCAAACGAGCCCCGCGCTTCTCCCGAAGATAGAGATCGATCGAGTGGGCGGCCTTGCGCCCAGCCCGCATGGCGGTCACCACCAGGTCTGGCCCGGTGACGGCGTCACCGCCGGCAAATACGCCTTCCTTGCTGGTCGCCTGGGATTCCTTATCCGCCACGATCAGACCCCATTTGTGGGTCTCGATGTCCGGGTCCGACTTGCCGATGGTCTCATCCGGCCAGTAACCCAGCGCAAGCACAGCAATATCGGCTTCAACGATGAAGTTGCTGCCCTCTACTGCCACGGGCCGGCGTCGGCCGCTGGCATCCGGTTCGCCCAGTTCCATCTGGATGCACTCCACCGCCGCCAGGTTACCCTCGTCGTTGGCGATGAACTTGACCGGCTGGGTCAGGAACTGGTAGTTGGCGCCTTCTTCCATGGCCAGTTTGCGGTCCTTCTCGCTGCCCGGCATCTCGGCCTCGGTTCGCCGGTAGAGACAAGTAACCTGTTCGGCTTCCATCCGGACAGCTGTGCGGAGACAGTCGGAAGCGGTATCACCACCGCCGATCACCACGATCTTCTTGCCAGTGATCGTGTTCGGGTCGAGGTCTTGCGGGAAGAGTTCGTCACAAACATTGTTGCGGATCAGGTACTCGGTGCCCTTGTACACGCCTGGCAAGTTTTCGCCGGGGATATCCATCGGCGCGTCCACCCAGGTGCCAACCGCGACATAGACCGCTTCAAAACTTTCCTTGAACAGCTCTTCGACGCTCTTGTCTTTGCCGATCATGGTATTGGGGACAAACTCAACCCCCATGGCGCAAATCTCCTCGATCCGGTCGAAGACCACATTTTTGTCCAGCTTGAAGTTGGGGATGCCGTACAACAGCAGGCCGCCGGGTTGAGGTTTGGATTCAAAAATGGTCACTTTGTAGCCACGCTTCATTAATTGCTCGGCGCAGCTCAGCCCCGACGGACCGGAGCCGATAATGGCAACTTTTTGCCCGTTCCACTCTGGAACGCTCAGGTCGTTCTTGCCGTACTTGCGTTCATAATCGATCACAAAGGCTTCCAGGGCACCGGTGGCGACAGGGTCATCATGTTTGCCCTGCACGCAGGAGCCTTCACACAGGATCTCATGTGGACAAACCCGTCCGCAGATATCCGGGAGCGAACTGGTCTCGTGATAGATCTTGGCAGCATCAAGGAACTGGCCCTGCGAGATCAACCACATGGCCGAGGGAATATCGTTGTGGACCGGGCAAGCACGCACACAGGCAGCCGGGTCCGGACATTCGATGCAGCGGGAAGCCTCGTACATGGCCTGCTCAGGCGTAAAAGGGATCCGAACTTCCTCAAAGTCACAGATACGGAGCGTCGGCAGCCGGTCCTGGATCTCCAGAGATGGTGTCTGGGCTCGCTCTTTGCGATTAATGTCTAGGGTGTCGCCAGGGATGTGTCGCATAATCTGCTCCTTCTTCAACTGCGGGGTTTCTCCCTTGTATATTAAATACTACTCTCCGGGAGGCTCGCAGTTGCAGATGTCCCCTTCTTACGGGGGCATATGTCCTTTACGCACTAACTAGAGAAATTTTGTCTAGTTAATACTTTTGTGAACAAATACACAAATAAATTGTACCCGAAAAAGTCGGTTTCGCCCATAGCCCAGCTCAAAACGGTACGATCGTCCTAAACTCCCCTTTCTGGTACGAAATATGCATCCATTACTCCGGAACCCATGAAAGGACTTGGATGAATTATGGAAGGCATCAAACAAGATCCATGTAAGGAATACACTCACCGCCTGGAAGCGGTGGCCGATATCCTAGGTGCGGTCAACCGGGAGATCCGCTCGAACACATGCTATTACATATTGCTCGATCATATCCGGACCCAACTGGATGTTAACGCGGTTGCCCTGCATGTCACCAACCCCCGGCTGCAACTGACCAACATCGCCCGGCTGGGCTTCCGCTTCGGCGACAGCCTGGAAGCATTGATCAACCGGTCAGAAGGGCTGGCTTACGCGGTGATGAACGCCAAGAAAGCCATCCAGCACAACCCAACGATCGCCAATACAGCCTCAGAAGGTTTTATTAATTTCATCACCGAAGAAGGCTTTTATGACTATCTTGGCATCCCGATCACCGAAGGACATCAGCTGCTGGGTGTGCTGGAAATGTTCAGTCAGACACCGATCAATATCACACCAGTGTGGAAGCTACAGGCGCGTTTCATCCACAGCCTCGCTGCCAACACCATCCAGCGCAAAGCCCAGCTGCAGAAGCAGGATACCACTACCGCAGAACTGGAAGTGGCTTATAGTGAGACCCTGGAAGCCTGGGTGCGCGCCCTTGAGATCCGTGACCACGCCACCGCCGGGCACACCCACCGCGTATTGGAGATGACCCTCCGTCTGGCCAGCCTGATGGGTGTACCGGATGAGATGCTGGTGCATATCTCCCGCGGGGTGCTGCTGCATGATATTGGGAAACTGGCGGTATCCGATAACATCCTGCACAAGACCGGTCCGCTGGACCACCAGGAATGGCGGGTGATGCGGGAACATCCAAAGTTCGCCTATAAACTGCTCAAACCGATCCGCTATCTGCGGCCGGCGCTGGATATCCCCTACTGCCACCACGAAAAATGGGATGGTTCCGGGTATCCGCGCGGGCTGAAGGCGGAGGAGATCCCCTTCCAGGCGCGCATCTTTGCCGTGGTGGATGTCTGGGATGCGCTGACCTCCGACCGGCCCTACCGCAAGGCCTGGCCGAAAGACGATGCACTGGAATACATCAAAGCCAAAGCGGGAGAAGAATTTGACCCCAAAGTGGTGGACCAGTTCCTGGAAATGGTACAGGCGGATGATCTTTCCACCCAGCCGGTCGAAGTCGAGATCGGCCAGATCGAGAACTAAGGCTTGAAGCTGGAAATAATCATCATCAGCCCGACCGGGCCGATGATGATATCAAAAAGAACGCCGGATGGCTGTCCGGCGTTCTTGCTGTCAGGATCGTGGTCGATTTACTCGTAAGCAACCAGTTCAGTCAGGGTCTGGCCGGTTTCATCAACCGAAACCTGCTTGACCATTCCGACCCCCTTGACATACCAGGAGGTGGTCGATATCGGGACAGTCACGGTCATCTGGGAGCCCATCATATCTGAATTTATGGTCATCGACCCGGTAGTCTCCAGCACATAGGCTTCAGGGAAATCGCCAGCCGGCACGCTAACAGACTCGATCGCCACCACTTCGTTGGCAAAATCACCGGTCAGGACGGAGGAAATTTCGATCCCTTCGATCTCATAGGCCATATTGACCTCAAAGTCCATATCCCAGACACTGCCAATAAACCACTGTTCTTCGTTCGGGAGGGTGATGCCGGAATAACTGACTGTTTCGATCTCGGCATCCAGGATATCGGTGAAATTGAATTGGGCGTACTCACTGGAAAACAGACCATCCTCGCCGCACAACCACTTCACCTCGCTGCTGACCTCGTCAAAAAGCATTTGGACGGTGATGGTCTCGTCGGTCTTCTCGACGGTCACGATCTGATAGTACGAAAAATCTTCCGGGGTCAAGCCAGCATCCGGGTTCGTGACAAAGGCTGCCCGGTACGAGAGCGTACTTCCAGTCTCTACCGGGTAAAAAGGATTGTCACAGGCTGCTGCCGGTTCGCCGCCGCCGGCCTGACTATCCGTTCCCGGCTGGCCAGCATCCCCGCCGCTGTTGGCGGCATCTCCAGGGTCTTTAGGCGATACAGCCGGGTTATCCTCATTGCCAAAGAACGGCAGGGAAGCGCAAGCCAGCGCCAGGATCACTAGCAAAGACAAGATCAATAGCGTGCGTTTCATTTTAAAAACCTCCTAACAAATTGGTCACATACCTCAACAATACCATGAAAATGAGTCCGGACGGCAGTCTTTTCAGGCCATTGACAGGGTACAGTCCAAGTGATCTGGCGGGGATCGACCCGTAGTTTGCTCCTCTGCTCAGAATGGACCCACAGCGGTACATGACCGGAATGCACCTCATGTTACTCCGGATCAATTTGTTCCCGATATCTGAAAACCCATGATTGCCAGTTTGCGCAGGTTTAAATAGGGTCTACAATAAATACAAACGTGCTTCCTGATACCGGCGGACCACAACCGCCGAGCGCTGCAACCGTGGAGGAACCGGGATGAAAATTCGAAATCAATTGGAGGGCGGGATTGGGCTGCTTGCGATCCCCTTGCTGATGGTTGGACTGCCGTTCTTTTGCATCGGCGGTTATGAAGCCTGGGAGGTCTGGATGGATTCCCAAAATTTCTCGGTTGCCGAAGGTCAGGTTATAGGCAATCAATATATCGGTACCGCCGACCTGGAAGACAGTACCAAAGAAACGTATGCCTACTATCCGGAGGTGTCCTTCCGCACCGAGACCGAGCAAACCAGGACCTTTACCAGCGGGATCGGCACATATCCGGCTAAATATGAGGAAGGGGAGACCGTCGAAGTACTCTACAACCCTGAAGATCCCTCAGACGCCAGATCCGGTCATGGGAAATGTGGTTTGCACCGACCCTGCTCATGATGATTGGGCTGATTCCGATCGCGATCCTGCTGGCCTTAGAGCTGTACAAGCGCGCACAGCAAAACCGGTTTCTGGCCGAAAGAGGTACAACTAATTAAGGGGACTGCGCCGCCCATTCCCGGGCGCGGTGGAATAAATCCTAAATCGGTGAAAGTGCCGTCAGCGGGCCAGCCAGGCAGTCAATTTCCTCCAGGCAGGGGTTGTCCGGCGCGGCATAGCGGCCCGGCAACCACTTGGCCTATTTCAAATCCAGCCACGGTGATCTGGCGGGGATACACCCGGATATTGCCCCACTGATAAGGATGGATCAGGTGCAGGTCATCCAGCGCCGGGCTGAACATTCCGACCGGCGCGCTGGGGATGGCAGCCGAGTGCACCCCTCCCAGAGCGAAAAATCCTTCCTCCAGCCCGGTGCGGCGGCGGGCCGGAAGCGAAAGTGCCCGGGTGAGCGAATTACGCAGATTATCTTGCCCATAAAGGGTCAGGTCAAGGTCCTCGCTGGTATCGGATTTGATCACCAGGCGGCCGAGGCCCGTCCAGTTGTGCGGCTGCGACCAGGCAGAGGGCAAGGCGTGCAGCAGAAAGACTTCCGCCCCCGCCGCGAGGGCCCGGTCCAGCGCTTCGCGGCTGCGAGTCAGCCCGGCCTCAAGATGGATGAAGACCAGGACATCCACACCCCGGTAGACCGGGGCACCTCGGTGAGTGGGCATTGCTGCCAGAGACGGCGCATCCGGCCGGTCCACTTCCACCATGAGCAGTTCCTCAGAACTGGAATCCAGCTGAACCACCGGCACACCGAGCCGGCCGCCGATTGAGATCTCCATCCGATCCGGCTCGGTGAAGCTGACTGGCGGGACATACTCATGGGGGATCCTGTGTTGCTGCAGTGCACGTCGGAAAGCCAGGGATACAATATTTCCGGCAACCCGCATGCGCATATCGTCATACCGGTCGAGGAACAACTGTCGCGCCGGGCTGACCAATGAAGCGGCGACCTCCTGCACGGCGGCCGCGGTCAGTCCGGGCTGATCGGCAGATCCATCCCCCGGACTGGCATCACTCTTCCAGTCCTTCCAGGGAATAAACCTCCAGTTCGGAGAAGCTGACCGAGATCGAATCGCGCGCGCTGGCCTGCGCAAACATCCCGACAGTCCCGCGGGCGATGACTGAATCGACCACACTGAAGAGATAGGCATCGTTGATGAAGAAGCGCATCTCCCGGCCTTGCACCCAAACCCCCAAACGGCTGTTGAGCGGGAAACTGGTCGGGATCAATGGGTGTCTGGTCCAGTCCACGATCTGGATGCGGCCGTCATTCACCACCCTGAAAACGCCAGCCCGGCCGTCACAGGTGATGGCAAACCGGTAGTGGTCCCGCCGGGTGCCGGTGACGCGCAACATCAGCCCGTACTCATCCTCCCCCTGGCAATAGCTCGGGCTGGCAGTCACCTCGACATAAAAATCATCCAGCAGCGGGGCGGCGCGGAAGGCGTAGACCGTCCCGGCGGTCTGGTCGATGACCATCGTAAGATCTTGATTCAACAGGCTGACACTGCTGTTGACGATCTGGAACTCCACCCAGTTATCCGGATCGCTGAAATCATCCTGATAGAGCAAATCGCCGATATCCGGACGCTGGTCCTGGGCGGGCTGCGGCGGAAGTGTAGGCAGCAGTGTCGGAGTGTTGGTGGCCGGGAACCAATCGATGGTGGGGGTCGGCGGCACGGTCAGGGTGGCCGTTGAGGGCAGGCTGGTCGGCTCGGCGGGGATTGGCGTCTCCGCAGGGTTGGCAGACTGTCTGCAGCCAGCCAGGGATATTCCAAGCGCACACAGCACGATCAAGACTACACGCAAGCGATCACTCCACAGAGACCAGTTGTACCATCTGATCGCGTTCCGGCCCAACCGAGATCCAGCCGACCTTAACGCCGGCCAGTGCCTCGATGCGGCGGACATACTGCTGGGCCTGAGGCGGAAGATCGTTCCAGACACGGGCATCCTGGATGTCCTGTTCCCACCCGGGCAGGTCTTCATACACAGGGCGATAGTGTCCCATCTCATAGGTGCCCAGGGCCAGATCCGGAGAGGACCGGCCATCACGTTCATAGGCCACGCAAAGCTTAAGGGTCTTAATCCCGGAGAGGATATCCAGTTTGGTCAGGGTCAGGTGAGTCAGGCCATTCACGCGGACGGCGTAGCGCAGCAGCACCAGGTCCAGCCAGCCGACGCGGCGGGCCCGCCCAGTGGTGGTGCCGAACTCATCCCAGGGATTCTCGCCGGTACCGCGTAACCGGATTGCCATCTCGCCATCCAGTTCGGTCGGGAACCCGCCCTCGCCGACGCGCGTCTGAAAGGCCTTGGCCACCCCGATGACCTCGCGTACCCAGCGCGGACCGACCCCCAAACCGATCAGTGCGCCAGCGGCCGTCGGATTGGAACTGGTGACAAAGGGATACGTGCCGTGGTCCAGGTCCAGCAGGGTGCCCTGAGCGCCCTCCGCCAGGACAGTCTTCTCGGATTGGAGGGCCTCCGCCACCAGCCCGACGGTGTCGCCAATGTACGGCTTCAACTGCCGGCTGTAGTCCAGATACTCGCTGGCGACCCGGCTGGCATCCAGCGGCTCGGTGCCGTAAATGCCGGTCAGCAGGCGGTTGGCGGCTTCGACGTGGGCAGACACCCGGTCGGCAAAAGCCTCTTCATCCAGCATCTCGGCGGCGCGGATGCCCTGGCGGGCGGTCTTGTCCATGTAAGCCGGGCCGATACCCCGCAGCGTGGTACCGAGCGAGGCCTGGCCGCGGCTGGCTTCCTGGGCGGCATCAAGCGCCCGGTGGGCAGGTGTGATCAGATGTGCAGCCGGGGAGATCTTCAGCCGGTCCGGGTTGACGGTCACGCCGCCCTGACGCAGGGTGTCGATCTCGTGCAGCAGGGTGGCCGGATTGACCACCACACCGTTCCCCAGGATGCCGAGGGTGTGCGGCCGGGCCAGACCAGATGGCACCAGGTGCAGTTTAAAGATCTGGTCTCCGACCGTAACCGTATGGCCGGCATTATCGCCGCCGCTGAAGCGGGCCACGATACTGGCCTTCCCGGCGAACAAGTCCACCATCCGACCTTTCCCCTCATCGCCCCATTGGGCGCCGACTACGATATCTAATGGCATTACAAACTCCGATCTCCCGGTTTTTTGTGGCTATCCTGATTATAACGGAGGTCGGGTGAGGAACCCCTACCATTTGTAAAACGCGATAAAATATGGCGACATCCCACCCAAGGAATTCTGACCTTAATGAGAAGACAGGTAATTCATTCCAAGATCCATAATGCCACCGTGACAGATGCCAACCTGAATTACATTGGCAGCATCACGATCGACAAGGACCTGATCGAGAAGGCCAACCTGTGGCCCGGCGAGAAGGTCCTGGTGGTCTCCAATACCTCCGGCGCCCGCCTTGAGACCTATGTGATCGAAGGCGAAGCCGGCAAGGGCTGTATTTGCATGAACGGGGCGGCCGCGCATCTGATCAAACCGGGCGAGGTGATCATCATCATGGCTTTCGCGCTGACCAAAAAGCCGATCAAACCAACCTTTATCCTGGTGGATGAGAAAAACAAATTCGTGAAGTCTTTGTAATCGGTGGAATTAGCGCTGTGAGACTGTGAACCGCTCAATCGGGGCATGCTTGTTCTGGGCGCAGGTGATCGGGATCAGATACTCAGATTCATAACGGGCGATGACTAGATGCATGGCATCCCCGCTATCCGTACCAGCCAGCTCGACGTCCCACGTATCCTCCCCCAGCACTTCAACTGAAACGATCTGCAATCCCGGCAGCGTTAGGTTGCCGGTCTGCTCCCGCCAGTAATGCTCGGCGGCTTGCACCGGCTTGTCGTAACCTACCCGGCCGCGATAATTGTCCAGATCGACCTGTCCATGGCGGAAGGCGGCCATGGTCCCGCCGATCTTTTCGGGCGTGGTGCGGCCATAGTTCACCCCGTGAGGGAAGAATAGATTGATCGGCGCCAGGTTGTGCCCGCCGATATGGGAGGACATCCAGACATTAGCGGCATCGGCGTCCTGCATGGCCTGGTACAACCCGCGTCCGAAACGGGCGCAGCACAGATCGCGCTTGCCATTGGCGCACACCAGATAAAGGGGTTCTTCCCGCAGCCGGTCCGGGTCAGCCGCGCCGCGCGCCGCCATGCCAGCTAGGTCGAGTTCCAGCAG
>JAGVCA010000022.1 GCA_020059485.1 Anaerolineales bacterium | reverse complement strand
TCGAGCAGAACTTTGAGAACATCGACCTGACCTTTACCCTGGAAGGGGAAGAAGTCCCGCTCGACCAGTTGTTCGTGTTCGATTACCCGGCCGCGGCCGACCTGAGCTGCAAGTTTATCTACAATATCCTGAGCGATTGGGCTCCCGGTGAGCATCACCTCGAGATCGTGGCGACCTTTACTAGCCCGATCAACGATGGCACCGCCGATTACCCGGCTGGCGACTGGATCTACGAGTACACGGTGTACGTCGCGCCGTAACTGAAGGATTGAAGACTGAAGCATCACCGAGACCCTTGGAAACAGGGGTCTCTTTTTCTTGCTGGCAGTGAGCCGGAACCAAACCTGATAGAATTGGTCTGATAACAGATCAGGGCTTTGAGGAGGTGAATAGATGAGCGAACAACCAGAGATCGTGATCGTCGGGGCGGGGTTTGGGGGCTTGTTTGCCGCGCAGGCGCTTCGGAACAAGCCAGTGGATGTGGTGCTGATCGACCGGAATAACTTCCATACCTTTACCCCGTTGCTGTACCAGGTGGCGACCTGCGCCCTGGACCCATCCGAGATCACCAAACCGGTCCGTTCGATCTTTCGCAAGAGCAGGAACATCAAGTTTCTGCTGGGCGAGGTGACGGATGTCTCCCTCTCGGAGAACCGGATCACCGTCCAGGCGGCGGGCAGTTCGCATCCGATCGAATATGATTACCTGATCCTTTCGGGCGGCAGCGAGAGCAATTACTTCGGCAACCAGCAGATCGAGGCTTTTTCTTTTGATCTGAAATCGCTGGGAGATGCCGTTGATCTGCGCAACCACGCCTTGCGCCAATTCGAACGGGCGGTCTGGACGGAAGATCCGGAGGAGCAAGAGTCGCTGCTGACCTTTGTGGTGGTCGGCGGCGGGCCGACCGGGATCGAAACGGCTGGGGCGCTGTACGAACTGTATAACCATGTGCTCGACCGGGAGTTTTCCGGCGGAGAACTCAAGGCCCGGGTGGTGCTGGTGGAGATGCTGGACCACCTGTTGAGAGGATATCCATCCGGCTTGCGCCAAAGCGCCAGGAAGCAGCTCGAAGGGCTGGGCGTCGAGGTCCGGCTGGGCACGCCGGTAGCTGAGGTGGAGGCGGGAAAAGTAACGCTGGGAGATGGGACTGTCATCCCGACCCATACGCTGGTGTGGTCGGCTGGCGTCCGGGGGACGAAACTGGCCAACCTGCTCGGGGTCGACCTGACCAGGGCCAACCTGGTGCCGGTGCAGCCAACCCTGCAGTTGGCAGACTTCCCGAACGCCTACTGTGTCGGCGACATGTGTTATCTGGAGGACGAGCACGGCGACCCGTATCCGCAGACGATCCCGCCCGCCCAGCAGCAGGCCCGGTTGGCGGCTGCCAATATCATGGCGGAACTCAACGGTCAGCCGCTGGACACTTTCCGATTCCATGACCGCGGCAGCATGGCCACCATCGGCCGCAGCCGGGCGGTGGCGTGGATCTATAAACGGATCGGGATGTCCGGCTTCCTGGCCTGGATCGCCTGGTTGTTCCTGCATCTGATCAGCCTGGTGGGGTTCCGCAATCGGTTGAACGTGTTCGTGAATTGGATCTGGAATTATTTGACCTACGACCGATCGGTCAGGCTCATCCTGGAAAAGAGCGAGAACAAGCAGCAGACCGAATAGAAATCGGGCATCGAATAGTCGCCATCCGCCTGCAGGGAGGCTATAATGGAGTTACGGAGGCCGTGATGAAAACAGGATGGTTCATAAAGTGGGTCGGCTTTTCTCTGGCGGCAGGTATCCTGCTGCTATCAGTGACATCTTTCCCGGTCAGCGCTCGTACGGTCCAGCAAGGGTATGACTGCGCGGCCCAATCAGCCATGCCAGAAGAGCAATGCCTGGCGCTGGTGGCCCTGTATGAGAGCGCGGGCGGCAGCGGCTGGGAGAACAATGCTGGTTGGCTGACCAGCCCGGATCCATGCGGCTGGTATGGCGTCTCCTGCTCGGAAGGAGAGGTGGTTGCCCTGGACATGTTCGGCAATAATCTGGTTGGCACCCTGCCGCTCGAGATCGGCAGCCTGACCGGATTGCGGACCCTGACCCTGAACGATAACTCGCTCACCGGCGAGATCCCGGTGACGATCACCTATCTAGACCTGGACCTGATCCATTTCCACAATACCGGCCTGTGCGAACCGGCCGACCCGGCTTTCCAGGACTGGATCTTCCAGATCGTCTACCGGTTGAGCACCGGACAGTACTGCTCTCCGCTGACGCCCTCCGCGACACCGAACGCTGCTCAAACCCAGACCGCGGCGGCACAGCCCACCTCGGTGTTGTTTGCGCCGCAACAAACCCTGACCGCTCTGGCGCTGGTTGCGCCACCGTCAGCCACACCTCAGCCGACCGCCACCCGGGTCAGCACCCAGTTGCCGCCCACCGCGACACAGGCCGCCGCGGCCGGAGAGGATGATGGTTCAGGTACGGCCTCAGGTCAACCGAATGATGGGGGAACCCAAACCGGGGGCCAGGGCGGCCTGTTTAGCCGAATTTCGCCGGTGTGGTGGCTGTTGGTGCTGATCCCGATCCTGCTGATCGTCACTGGGATCGTGCTGGAACTGCGCGAGCGCCGTACAGCCCGGCCGGATGAGAAGGCCGATGAGGATGCAGACTATTACACTTTTGCATCGTCTGACTCGGACAGGTTAAAGTAATCGTTCCGAGCAGCAAAAAAGCCGGGGCATTAGTTGTGCTAAAATCACCGTGTTTGTGATCATCCACCACACAAGGAGCGCGCAACGCCGTGCAAACCTCGATCCAGAATTACCGCAGCCTGTTTGTTGGCACCGACACCCTCGTACCGCTGCTGGATGGCAGCACCACCCGCTATATTAATTTCGATAACGCCGCCTCGACGCCGCCAATGAAGGCGGTGCAGCAGGCGGTCAACGATTTTCTGCCCTATTACAGCAGCGTGCACCGCGGCACCGGCTACAAGAGCCAGCTTTCCACCCATATGTATGAAGAGGCCCGCCGCATCACCCTGAAATTTGTCGGCGCGGATGAACGCCACCACACCTGCATCTTCGGGAAGAACACCACCGAAGCGGTCAACAAACTGGCGCGCCGGTTCCCTTTCACCCCTGAGAAGGATGTGGTTCTGACCAGCGCGATGGAGCATCATTCCAACGACCTGCCCTGGCGCGCCCATGCAAACGTCGTTCATATTGGCCTGCATCCTGACGGCCGGCTGAATCTGGCCGACTTCGAGGCCCGGCTGGCCGAGTATGCCGGCCGCGTCGCCCTGGTGGCGCTGACCGGCGGCAGCAACGTGACCGGTTTCATCAACCCGATCCATGACCTGGCCGAACAAGCCCATCTTGCCGGGGCGATGTTTATGGCGGACTGTGCCCAACTGGCTCCGCACCGGGCGGTGGAGATGCTTGCTTTGGATGATCCCCGCCATCTGGATTTTGTGGTGCTTTCGGCCCACAAGCTGTACGCACCATTTGGCACCGGCGCACTGATCGGGCGGCGGGATGTATTCGAACGCGGTGATCCGGACGTGGTTGGGGGCGGGGTGGTCGAGATCGTCACCCTGGATGATGTCATCTGGGCCGGGCCGCCCGACCGGGATGAGGCTGGTTCGCCCAACCATGTCGGGGCGATCGCCCTGGCAGCGGCTGAATCTGCCCTGATGGAGATCGGGATGGATGCTGTCGCGGCCCATGAGGCTGAACTGAGCGCGTATGCCCTGACCCGGCTGGCCGAGGTGCCCGGCATCCGGATCTTTGGTGATACCAACCCGGCCAATGCCGCTGCCCGCCTGGGCGTGATCCCGTTCCAGCTGGCGGAGGTAGACCATTTCAAGGTGGCGTCCATCCTGGGGCATGAGTTTGGGATCGGCGTGCGCAACGGCTGCTTTTGCGCCCACCCGCTGATCCTGCACCTGCTGGGGGTGGATGAGGCCGAGGCTGCCCGGGTGCGGGATGAGATGATGCACAACAAGCGCGACAATATGCCCGGGCTGATCCGGGCATCGTTCGGGCTGTACAACACCACCGAAGATGTCGACCGGTTGATCGAAGCGCTGCAAGCCATCGCGGCCGGAAAGTACCGCGGTCAGTATCGGCAGGATGTCGCTTCCGGCGAGTTCCACCCTGAGGGTTGGGTGCCTAATTTCGAGCAGTATTTCTCGATCCATAAACGGGAATAAGTGATGCCTGACAGAAAACCGCCAGCACTGTTCTATCAAAAGGTGTATGCCCTGGTGCGCCGGATCCCCGCCGGGCAGGTGACCAGCTATGGACGGGTGGCGGAAATGATCGGACACCAGGGGGCTGCGCGGCAGGTCGGGTATGCGATGAGCGCGCTCAAAAATCGCCAGGATGATCCCGACTATGCAGATGTCCCCTGGCAGCGGGTGGTAGGGCATAACGGCGAGATCCGCATCAAGGGCGGCGCGCACAGCCGTTCGTACCAGGCTGAACTGCTGCAGCAGGAGGGAGTGACCGTCCGTCAGGCTGCCGATGGGGGCTTTGTGGTGGAGGTGGAGACCCATATGTGGGAAGGCTTGCTGCCGCATGAGGTCGACCGGCTGCTTGCCGGTCTTTCCTCCGGGCGTTAATTCGGAGAAAATTACTCCAAAAATAAGCAGAAGATTGTATAAACAACCCTTTAATCGGTTGTTAACAACCTGGATCCACGAGAGGGGAAAGGCGAATGTTAAAGAAATCAATCCTGACCTTAAAGTTATCGAAAAATAAGCCCTTTTTGGTTGCCTGCCAAAATCAAGTATGTTAGAATACTGATTAGGAATTACGGAACATACATAGTTCGTTAACTGGCGAACCCCCAGATATGGGGGTTCTGATTACCTAGTCAAAAGGCTCTTTATGCGCTGCCCACATTGCCAAAGCGATCATGGAACCAAAGTCATCGATACCACTCACGACAACCGCGGGGGTGTCAGAAGGCGTCGAGAATGCAAGCAATGTGATATGCGGTTCAGCACATACGAGCGGGCCATCCTGGCGACGCCGCTGGTGATCAAAGAGGATGGTACCCGGGAGGAATTCGACCGGGAGAAACTGCTCAGAGGGCTGCGGGTGGCATGTGTCAAACGTCCGGTCTCGGCTCAGGACCTGGAGAGACTGGCCGGAGAGATTGAAGCGACGCTGCAACGCCTGGGTAAGGCGGAGGTCTCCTCACGAGTGATCGGAGATATGGTTATCTCCGGTTTGAAAGACCTCGATCATGTCGCCTATATCCGCTATGCCATCGTTTACCTCGGCCTGGACGATCTGCATGCCGTCCGCCAGGAGCTTGACCGGCTGATAGAGAGCCAGTAGCAGGGCACCACTAACCACCACGAGTAATAGCAACGGCAACAGACTTGGCGCAAGTCTGGTATCTTTCCTGTTCTTTACTCATAGGAGGATGAAATGGAAACAATTAAAAATAGCCAAACCGGAGAAAAAGGCTTCCCCAAGACCCCGAAGCGCCCCGCTGCACTCCCTCCGGTGGACCTGACGGAGAACGCTCACAGCGTGTTCATCCGCCGCTATGCCCGCCGCAACCTGCAGGGCGATCCGGTGGAGACCGTCGAAGACACCTTCTGGCGGGTGGCTTACCATGTGGCCGCTGCCGAGGAGAACTGGAGCGGCGATTTTTCCGAGACAGCGCGGGACTTTGATCGACTGCTGGCTGAGAAGCGCTTCTTCCCCAATTCGCCGACCTTCACCGGCGCGGGGACTCCGCTGGGCCAGCTGGCAGCCTGTTTTGTCCTCCCGATCAGCGATGACATGGGCCGGAAGCAGTCCGGCATTTTCCAGACCCTGCGGGATGCCGCTCTGATCCAGCAGACCGGCGGCGGGAACGGATTCTCTTTTTCGCGCCTGCGGCCGAAGCACGCGCCGGTCAAATCCTCCGCTGGCGAAGCCACCGGTCCGGTCGGGTTTCTGCGGGTGTATGACCAGGCCTTTGGCGAGGTCGCCCAAGGTGGGACGCGGCGCGGCGCCAATATGGCCGTGCTGCGGGTGGACCATCCGGATGTCGAGGAATTCATCACCTGCAAGACCGACGAGAACGACATCACCAATTTCAATATTTCGGTCGGCGTGACGGATGCTTTTATGCGGGCGGTTGAGGCTGACGCCGATTGGCCGCTGCGCTTCGTTGATACGACTGTGCCGGATTACAAGGATTTTGACGGCACGCTGGAAGAGGCCGAAGCCGCCGGGCTGCCGATCAAGACCTATAAGACCGTGCGGGCGCGCGATCTATTTAACAAGATCGTCACGCAAGCCCACCACAATGGTGAGCCGGGACTGCTGTTCCTGGATGCCGCCAACCGCGAGAACCCGGTCTCGCACCTGTATATGCTGGAGGCCACCAACCCGTGCGGCGAGCAGTTCCTCGGGCCGTATGAGAATTGCTGCCTGGGCTCGGTCAATCTGGCCCAGCACCTCGGCCCGGACGGCACGGTCGATTGGGACCGGCTGGAGGAGAGTGTGGCGACCGCCACCCGCTTCCTGGATAATGTGGTCGAGGCGAATGCCTATGTGCCCTCTGTGCCGCAGCTGCGCGAAGCCGCCCTGCGGGCCCGCCGCATTGGCCTGGGTGTGATGGGACTGGCCGACCTGATGTACCATGCCGGGATCCGCTACGGCTCGGATGAGGGGCAGGAGTTCGTCGCCCAGGTGATCGAGTTCATCCGCTACCAGACGATGAAGACCAGCATTGACCTGGCGGAAGCGCGCGGCCCGTTCCCGGCGATCCATGGCAGCATCTATGACCCCAAGCACCTGACCTGGACCCCGCCCCAACCGCTGGCCGCCTACCGCCACGACTACGACCGCCCGGAAGTGGACTGGGATGTGATCGTGGACGGGATCAAAGAGCACGGCATCCGCAATGCCGCCCAGACCACGATCGCCCCGACCGGGACGATCGCGACGGTCTCCGGCTGCGAGGGCTACGGCTGTGAACCGGTCTTCGCGCTGGCCTACATCCGGCACGTCAATGACCGGGGCACCGACCTGAAACTGACCTATACCAGCCCGTTGTTTGAGCAGGCGCTGATCCGCTCCGGACTGTCGGAGGCAGAGCAGCACAAGGTCATCGATCAGGTGATCGCCACCGGCTCGTGCCAGGGGGTGGAGGGCCTGCCGAAGGAGATCGAGAACACTTTCGTGGTTTCGGGCGATATCACCGCCGAGGAGCATGTCCGGATGCAGGGCGCGATGCAGGCCTTCATCGATAACAGCCTGTCGAAGACGATCAACTTCCCGGCCGGGGCGACCGAAGGGGATGTGGCGACCGCTTACAAACTGGCCTGGGAACTGGGCTGCAAGGGGATCACGGTGTATGTGACCGGCTCGCGCGAGACGGTGGTGCTGGAGACGCACGAGACCGCCAAAGAGAAAGCGCCAGAGCAGCCACTGCAGGACCTGCCGATGATCTGGAACAAGACCAAGAAACCGCGCCCGCGCATCCTGATGGGGCGGACCTACAACATCAATACGCCGGTCGGCAAGGCGTTTGTGACCATTAATCAGAACGGCAACGACCAGCCCTTTGAGATCTTCCTGAATACGGCCAAGGCCGGCTCGGAGACTGCGGCGGTCTCGGAGGCGATCGGCCGGCTGTTAAGTTACATCCTGCGGCTGGCCTCACCGGTGGCGCCGCGCAAACGCCTGTATGAGATCTACCGCCAGCTGCGCGGGATCGGCGGCAGCCGCTCGAGCGGGTTCGGCCCCAACCGGGTGTCGTCCCTGCCGGACGGTGTGGCCCAGGTGATCGGCGAATACCTGGAGGCGACCGCGGATATGTTTGAGGACGAGTACGTGCCGCTGCCAATGCCTGCGAACGGCAACGGCAAGGCCGGACACGAACCGCAGGAGACGGGCGGCGGGATCGATATCTCGCAGGTCGGGGATATCTGCCCGGAGTGCGGCCATGCCAGCGTGATCAATGAGGAAGGCTGCCGGAAGTGCTACAACTGCGCGTATAGTGAATGTTAGACGCAAGGGGCAGAGCCCCTTGCTTAGGGCGTTTGCGCAGCAAACGCCACGCCGAGATAAACGAAGCGGGAGGTGAAAACCTCCCGCTTTTGATGTGACAGGGCCTGGTCAATCAGGATTTCGGCCTGATTGACCAGATATAAACATCACTACCGCACGATCCGGCCCCGGAAGACGATCGACAGGATCCACAGGATCAGGAAGATCCAGAAGATGATCTTGGCAATCTCAACTGCCGCGCCGGCGATGCCGCCGAATCCGAGCACGGCCGCGATCAGGGCGATGATCAATAAGGTAATGGTCCAGTTTAGCATGGTTCTCCTTCCGTTAATTTCCAAAACAGGGATGTCACCCTGATCGTAACGTGAACCGGGCGGGAACACAATTCGGGGTTCTCGCCTTTCGGGGTAGGGGAAACCCTGCCTGGAGCAGCGCGGCGGGACGGGAATCCGGCCGGCAAATTGCCGGTCATTTCGTCAGGATGGGGTATAGTGGTCTGGGAGCGAAAATGGACAAACAGATCTTATCCGGACTGCTCAAAGACGAATACATCATGCTGCAGCAGTTTTATGAAGACATCGACGAGAAGGGGCTGCACATCAAAGGCTGGTCTATCACGGTCAGCATCGCGTCGTTTGGCGCCGCCATGCTGTACGACCGGCGCGAGGCCTTTCTGATCGCGGCCGGGGCGGCGCTGGCCTTCTGGTACCTGGAGGCTTACTGGCGCGGGCTGTCGTATTTCTTCTCCGCCCGGATCAAGGAGATCGAGGCTGGTTTCCAGGGCGGGGAGTGGAAGGAGATGCGTCCGCTGCAGGTCTATTCGGTCTGGACGCGCGAGTACGACCGCTCCGGCGGCAAGACGCTGCGTTACATGTTTCGTTTGCAGACCGCGCTGCCGCACGCGCTGGTACTGATCGCCGGGGTGGGGTTGTATTTCCTGGGTTGATTTGGTGAGTTGGTTGATCGCACGGCTCTTGATTAACTAATATTGTTGGTGATATAATCAAATAAATTGGTTATAAAACCAATTGTATTGGTGAATGTATGCTGGATGCAATTTTCGGTTCGAAAAGCAGTGAACAGGTTCTGATCTTTCTGACGGCACGGGAAAGTGGCTATGCTACAGAGATTGCCAGATTTTTTGGTGCCGAATTATTCGCGATTCAGAAGCAATTGGAACGGCTGGAGAACAGTGAGGTACTGGTCAGCAGGAATGTTGGCCGGACCCGGTTATTTGAGTTTAACCCCCGTTACCCCTTTCTCAAAGAATTAACCGCTTTGCTGGAGAAGGCATTGAGTTATTATCCTCCTGAAGTCAAGGAGGAACTCATCATGAACCGACGCCGACCACGCAAAAAGGATAAGCCGCTATGAAGGTGGTTGCGGACATGACACAAGGGGAATTGGCTGCCTATATTGACACACACCTTCGGGCAGAAGGGATAAAAGTTGTATTATCCGGGG
Organism: Anaerolineales bacterium; assembly: GCA_020059485.1. Lineage (GTDB taxonomy): Bacteria > Chloroflexota > Anaerolineae > Anaerolineales > UBA11579 > UBA11579. The sequence goes on along the minus strand of JAGVCA010000022.1, from coordinate 11,164 downwards.
GTGCCTGCGTAGCAATCTACAGCAACCATAAATATGTATCCAAAGATCTGGATTTCATCGGACAGTACTCGCTCGACAGAAAATTGATATCTGTGGCGATGAATGAGTTGGGCTTTTTTGAAAAGGGGAAATATTTCTCACATCCTCAAACCGACTTTTTTGTTGAATTTATTGCGGGACCACCATCGATAGGGGATGAGCCGGTTGCTGAAATCCGAGAGGTCCAATTGGCGACGGGGATCGTGCGAATAATCTCTCCAACAGATTGTGTGAAAGACCGGTTGGCAGCGTATTACCATTGGAATGACCGCCAGGCTTTGGAGCAAGCTGTGCTGGTTGCCTGTGAAACTAATGTTGACCAAGACCAAATTAAGACATGGTCCATCCGGGAGAATATGTCAGAAAAATACAAAGATTTTGCGAGCCGCCTCAAGTTACGGCTGGATGACTAATCAAATCACAACCACTTACAATGATTACCTAGATAAGGAAAAATAATGACCGAACAAACAGAAAACACCCTGCCGCCGATCACGATCGAACAGATGCCCGGGGTGATGAAAGACGCCATCCAGCGAGCCGGCTGGACGACGCTGATGCCCGTGCAGGAAAAAGCGATCCCGTACTTCCGCGCCGGGCAGGACCTGATGGTCCAGGCCCAGACTGGCAGCGGCAAGACCGGTGCGTTCGTGCTGCCGATCCTGGAACTGGTGGAGGCGCGCAAAACGTCCCCGCAGGCGCTGGTGCTGGTCCCGACCCGCGAACTGGCCCAGCAGGTGGCCCGCGATGCCGCCCAGCTGGCCGGGGACAGCGCGTTCAGCGTGGTCTCGGTGTACGGCGGATCGAGCTACAAGCCGCAAATCGATGCCTTCAAGGCCGGCGTCCACCTGGTGGTCGGCACGCCCGGCCGGATCCTGGATCACCTGATCAAGCGCAACCTGAAACTGGATGACCTCAAGATCCTGGTGTTCGATGAGGCCGACCGGATGATGTCGATGGGCTTCTTCGAGGATATGCGCCGGGTGCAGGAGTTCCTGCCGGAGCGCCCAATCCAGACTGGGATGTTCTCGGCTACTTTCCCGCCGCAGGTGATGGGGCTGACGCGCTATTTCCTGACCGACCCGGCCTTCATCAGCCTGAGCCGCGAGCACATCCATGTGGAGGACACCGAGCACCTTTATTACCGCGTCCCAGGGATGGATAAGGACCGGGCGCTGGTGCGGATTATCGAGATGGAGAACCCGCAACAGGCCTTGATCTTTTGCAACACCAAGGACAAGGTGTTTTATGTTGCCCGGGTGCTGCAGCGCTTCGGCTTCAACGCCGACCAGCTCAGTTCCGACCTGAGTCAGGGTGCGCGCGATGAGGTCCTCAAGCGGCTGCGGGAGGGAGACCTGCGTTTCCTGGTGGCGACGGATGTGGCCGCCCGGGGCATTGATATCCCCGACCTGTCGCATGTGTTCCAATATGAGCCGCCGGACGAGATGGAGGCTTACATCCACCGGGCGGGTCGCACCGGCCGGGCGGGGGCCAGCGGGACAGCGATCATGCTGGTCAACTACAACGAGGACCGCCAGCTGACCCGTATCGGGGCGCATTACAAGATCGATCTGGTCGAGCGCAAACTGCCGCAGGATGAGGATGTCGAGAGCCTGGTGGCCCAGCGGCTGATCGGCCAGCTGGAGGCTCGGCTGCGCGACCGCGACCGTTTGCAGATCGAGCGGATGCAGCGTTTCATCCCGCTGGTGAAGGAGATGGCGGCGGAGGAGGAAGGTCAGGCCCTGCTGGCGATGCTGCTGGACGATACCTACCATGCCTGGATGCACCACCCGCCCAAACTGGAGGCGGTGGGCACCAAGGCCCCGCGCAAAGAGAGCAAGCCGCGCGACGAACGGCGGCAGGGGTCCGGGCGCGGGAGGAGGAGGAATTAGGGGCAGATACCCTGATTGCTGACGATTGGAATTGCCAACGAGGCCCGGTGAGACTGAATTCTACCGGGCTTTTTGTTTTAAGTTTCGAGAAGTTCAGACTCCAGAATGCGGATAAATCCTGCTGATTTTCGCGCAATCTGACCGTTAAACTCCAATTAAAACCTTAAAATTACCGATTTGATAGCCCAAAATGCCCAATTCGAGGTGTTTGGGGGTTGCTTTAAGTGTTCAGATTCGGTAAAATGTGTGTACTCGTGGGTTAAAGTGGTGTAAAGTGGGGGCGGTGCTCTGCACCGTCCCCCGCCGCTGTTAAAAGGAGAAGTAGCACAAATGTTCTTGGGTCAGTACCGCCACAGCATCGATGACAAGGGCCGCTTGACGGTCCCGGCTCGCTATCGCGAGCTGCTGGATGCTGGCGCGATCGTCACCCAGGGCTTTGAACGCAACCTGATGGTCCTGACCGAAGCCGGTTTTGCGGCCATGACCGCCCAGGTGACCCGCAAGTCGGTCACCGACCCAACCGCACGAGACCTCCGGCGTTTGTTGTTCGCTTCCGCCGACCGGGTCGCGCCGGACACCAATGGCCGCATCCTGATCCCGGCATTCCTGCGCCAGCAGAACGGCCTCGAAGGTGAGGCGGTGCTGGTGGGCGTGGGCGACTTCTTCGAGATCTGGACCCCGGAGGCATGGGACCAGCGGTTTACCATCCTTCAGGACACAGAGGCCAACGAGCAGCGCTTTATCGGGCTGGACCTGTCCACTTCCCAGGAATGACCAATTCTGCCGGGGGAGGGCACTTCCCGCACGCACCTGTACTTTACCAACAGATTATACACGCACTTAACCCGCAGAGCGGCGGCAGGTACGTGGACGGCACCGTCGGCGCGGGGGGGCATGCCTGGGGTTTGCTGCAAGCCAGCAGCCCGGACGGCCTGCTGCTCGGGCTGGACCTCGATCCGCAAGCCCTGGCGCTGGCCGGTCAGCGGCTGGCTGAATTTGGCAGCCGGGTGACGCTCGTCCAGGCCAGCCACACCACCCTGCGGCAGCAGCTGGATCACCTCGAATGGTCCCGGATGGACGGGATCGTGCTCGATCTGGGCGCTTCGTCGATGCAATTTGATACCCCGGACCGGGGTTTTTCTTTCTCGCACGACGGCCCGCTCGATATGCGCTTCAACCCGGCTGCGCCGCTGACCGCCGCCGACATCGTCAACGACTGGGATGAGCGCTCACTGGCCGAGATCATTTATGAGTACGGCGAGGAGCGGCGTGCCCGCCAGGTGGCCCGGGCAATCGTCCAGGCCCGCCCGATCGAAACCACCCGGCAGCTAGCCGAAGTGGTGGAAAAAGCGGCAGGACGCCAGCCGGGCAGCAAACTGCACCCGGCCACGCTGACCTTCCAGGCGCTGCGGATCGCAGTCAACGGCGAGTTGGAGGCCATCCGGTCGACCATCCCGCAGGCGGTCGAGGCGCTTTCTCCCGGCGGGCGGCTGGCGGTGATCTCGTTCCACTCATTGGAAGACCGGATCGTCAAGAACCTGTTCCGGGACCTGAGCAAGGAAGTGCGTGACGAAGTCCATCCGATGGCGCCAGTGCTGCGGCCGCCGGTCACCCGGCTGGTGACCCGCAAACCGCTGGAACCGGATGGCGATGAGATCGAGAGGAACCCGCGTGCCCGCAGCGCCAAACTGCGTGTGATCGAAAAGTTATAACCAGACCCCGCCTGTCGGTCCTGGCATAAGTCTTGCAGAATTTTCCTTAATAAGGAAAACAAATATGAACAGAGCACAGAAAATCCTACAGGCATACCAAAATACCCCCTGGCGTCAGCAGATCCAGATGGTCGGGTCAGTTGCCGCGACGGCGGTGATCTTCACTCTGGTGATGATCGTTTACGTCTGGGTTAGCTCGGAGGCGGGCACGTACGGCCTCAAAGTACAGGAATTGCAAGATCAAGCCCAGCAGATCGAACGCAGCATCGAGGACAAGAAAGTCCAATTGGCCGATCTGACCAGCACTGAAAATCTGGCGGAACGGGCCAAGGAGGCGGGCTACGAGGCGGTCGATCCCAACCGCATCCGCTATTTGGTGGTGGACGGCTATTATGGCGACCAGCAATTACAGCTGGCACCGCCGCCGAACGCAGTCCACGCGCAGGATCAGGAGGGAGGGCTGCCCGATGCATTCACCGCCTCGCTGTTCGATTGGATCCGTGAGACCATTTATCAATTGAGCATCCGCACCGGCGCGGTAGGGGGAGGTGAATGAGATGGCGGTGAACAATAATACCCATGTACGGATCCAGAATTGGCGCATCCAGATGTTGATGGGCGGGCTGGTGATCTTTGCCGTGATCATCTTCGGCTGGACCATCCGTTTCCAGTTCGTGCCGGAAGGCCAGGAGATCCGCCTGGAGGGCAAGGACTACGAGGGCGTGTGGATCGATTTCAAACCGCCGCGCGGCCCGATCTATGACCGTAATGGCCATCTGCTGGCCGGCAACCGGATCGTTTACGAGGTTGGGCTTGAACTGCAGTATGTCCGCTCGCCGGAAGCGATCGCCCAGGTGCTGAATGCGATCATCGGGATCGACTATGCCGAAGCGCTGCGGATCGCCAATATCCCCTATTCTGAAAATGCCATCTATGCCCAGGTGGCCCGCGAGGTGCCGGCCGAGCAAGCCCACGAACTCCAGCAGCTGCTGGATGAATGGCGTCAGAACTATACCGGCGCTAAAGGTCAGGAAAGCCTGGCCGGCCTGGTGCTGTTCCCGTACCTGGCTCGCACCTACCCGGAAGGCGATCTGGCTTCCAGCGTGCTCGGTTTTGTGGCCAAGGACGACAAGGGTTACCACGGTCTGGAACAGCGTTTCGACCGGGAACTTTCTGGCGCCACTCGCCGGATCTTCATTCCCAACAACCCCAACAATGTGGCCCAGCTGCCGGATATCCCGCCGGGTGCTTCCATGATCCTGACGATCGACCGCGAGATCCAGGCGATGACCGAGGAGATCCTTGACCAGGCGCTGGAGCTGTATGATGCCGAATCAGCGAATGCCATCATCATGGACCCGCGCACCGGCGCGATCCTGGCATTGGCGACCACACCGCGGCTGGATATCAACGAGTATTGGAACTTTGCGGAGGTGTACCCCGGGGCAACGCCGTTCAACCGGCTGATCAGTTACACCTATGAGCCTGGTTCGGTCTTCAAGATCTTCACCATGGCGGCCGCACTGGATAATGGCACTGTTACTCTCGAAACCCCGTTCTTTGATGGTGGTTATTATGAGTACGGCGGCATCGTCGTCCGCAACTGGGACCGGGCGGCCTGGGGGCAGCAGAATATGATCGGGTGCATGCAGCACTCGCTGAACGTCTGCCTGGCCTGGGTTGGCACGGAGATGGGCGCGGAGGACTTCTACCGGTATATGGACAACTTCGGTTTCGGCCACTACACCAGCGTGGACCTGGCCGGCGAAGCGACCGGGCGTTTGAAGGAACCCGGCGACGGCGACTGGTATCCCTCCGATCTGGCGACCAACACTTTTGGACAGGGCGTTTCTGTGACAGCGCTGCAGGTCATCACTGCCGCTGGAGCGTTGGCCAACGATGGTGTCATGATGGTGCCGCATGTAATCCAGTCGTTCGTCGATAACGGCGTCCAGATGGATATTCGCCCGACCACGTATGGCACACCGATCACGAAAGAGACGGCTGACCTGATGACCTACGCCCTGACGGTCTCGCTGGAAAATGAGGCTTCTAAAGCGCTGGTGCCCGGGTATCGGATTGCAGGCAAGACCGGTACAGCCCAGATCCCAGGTGGGGAGGGCTACCTGGAAAACAAGACCAACGCCTCCTTCATTGGGTACGGACCGGTGGACGATCCGCAGTTCGTGGTCTTTGTCTGGCTGGAACACCCGACCCCGATCTGGGGCTCCGAGACGGCCGCGCCGGTCTTCTCCGAGATCACCCAGCGGCTGGTGGTGCATTTGAAGATCCCGCCCGATACCGTCCGGCAGCAGCTCGGAATGGACAATTAGACAGAGGAATGATGTTAACCTTGGCCGATGTGATCGAAGCGCTGGACCGCCAGCGCCCCCAACACGCAGAACATATCATCACCCAGGCGGTGATCGATTCGCGTGTGGCGATCCCCGGCTGCTTGTTTATCGCCCTGCCCGGCGAACGGGTGGATGGGCATGATTATGTCGGCCATGCCTTTGCGCAGGGAGCCAGTTTCGCGCTGGTGAACCGGGATTTCTCTGGCCAGTACCAGCAACTGGACTTGCGGGCAGGCCAACCAGTCGACCTGCCTGCCGGGCTGGATCAGGCGGTCTGCCTGCGGGTGGACGATCCGCTGGCGGCGCTGCAGCAGACGGCGCGCTTCTGGCGCGCCCGGCTGGATGTGGTCGTGATCGGGATCACCGGCTCGGTTGGAAAATCGACCACCAAAGAAATGGTGGCCGAGGTGCTCAGCCGCCGTTACCCGACCCACAGGAACGAAGGCAATTACAACAACGAGATCGGATTGCCCGTTACGATCCTCAACCTGACCGAGGGACACCGCCGGGCAGTGCTGGAAATGGGCTTTTATGTCCCTGGTGAGATTCGCTTCCTGTGCGAGATCGCCCGGCCGAAGATCGGGGTGGTGACCAACATCGGGACTGTGCATGCCGAGCGGGCCGGTTCCCAGGAAGAGATCGCCCGCGGCAAGGGAGAACTGGTCGAGAGCCTGCCGCCGGAGGGGGTCGCCGTGCTGAATTTTGATGACCCGCTGGTGCGGGACATGGCTGCCAGGGCTCAGGCACAGGTGTTGTTCTACGGGCTGGATCCGGAAGCAGACTTGTGGGCTGATCAGATTGAAGGGCTGGGGCTGGACGGCATCCGCTTCCGGCTGCACTATCGCAACGAGACCTTGCACCTGCGCGTCCCGATGCTCGGTCGTCACTCCGTTCACACCGCGCTGCGAGCCGCCGCGGTCGGTCTGGCGGATGGGTTGGATTGGGCTGAGATCGTCTCAGGATTGCGGACCGGCCATATGCAGATCCGTCTGATGGTCGTGCGCAGCCGGCATGGCGCCTTGCTGCTGGACGATACCTACAACGCCTCGCCGCAGTCCACCATGGCGGCATTGAACCTGCTGGAGGAACTGGATGGCCGCAAGATCGCAGTATTGGGCGATATGCTGGAACTCGGCCAGTACGAGCGGCAGGGGCACGAAATGGTCGGGTTCCGGGCGGCAGAGACTGCGGATGTGCTCATCACAGTCGGAGAGCGGGCCAGGATCATCGCCCAGGCGGCGTTGGAGGCTGGTCTGCCGGAGGAGTCAGTTACCGAAACGGCCGATACTGCTGAAGCCACCCAACTGCTCTCGGGATTGATCGGACCACAGGATGTGGTGCTGATCAAAGGGTCGCGCGGGATGCGGATGGATACCATCCTGCCGGCATTGGAGAGAGAACCATGACCGACCGGACCGTCCTGTCGCTGGTACTATCAGCGATCACATTCATGCTCACTGTGATCTGGGGAACCCCCCTGATCCGGGTATTGCGCGCGCTTAAGGCTGGTGATTCGATCCGCCTGGAACTGCCGGACCGCTATCTGACCAAGTTGGGCACCCCGACTATGGGCGGCGTGATGTTTTTGATCCCGACCATTATTGTGACGCTGGTCTATAATGCGGTCGTGCTGTTGGGCGGCCAGCCGATCGGCCAATCGGTCCTGCTGCCGCTTGGGACCCTGGTGGTGTTTGCCTTGCTCGGTGCGGTGGATGACTGGACCAAACTGCGCCAGAAGGAGCGCGGCGAAGGCATGCGGCCGAGGGTCAAGTTCATCATCCAGCTGGTGCTGGCAGCAGTGATCTCGTATGGTTTGTATGAAGTGCTGGATGTCCCCCGGATGTTCGTGCCCGGGCTGAATTATGAGATCGATCTGGGCTGGTGGCATATCCCGTTAGCCATGTTCATTATTCTCAGTGAGGTCAACGCAGTCAATTTCACCGATGGGCTGGACGGCCTGGCCGGGCTGATCTCGGCAACGGCTTTTGCGGCCTTTGGGGCGATCGCTGTGATGCAGGGTCAGGTGTATGTGGCCCAATTCTGTTTTACGCTGGTCGGCGCCCTGTTTGGTTTCCTGTGGTTCAATGTCCACCCGGCACAATTGATCATGGGCGATACCGGATCGCTGGCCCTTGGAGCAGCCCTGGCAGTGGTCGGGTTGATGACCGGGCAGTGGCTGCTGCTGCTGGTGATCGGCGTGATCCCGCTGGCCGAGATGCTGAGCGTGGTGATCCAGATCGCCTATTTCCGCAGAACGGGCGGCAAGCGCTTCTTCAAGATGACCCCGATCCATCTGCATTTCGAACTCTCCGGGTGGAGCGAAACCCAGATCGTGCAGCGTTTCTGGCTGATCAGCCTGCTGGCGGCATTGATCGGAGTGGCATTGGCGGCGATATGAACTGGACCGGGAAACGCGTTGTGGTGATCGGTGCGGCCCGACAGGGAATCGCACTCAGCCGCTACCTCGCCCAGCAGGGCGCACAGGTGGTGCTGACCGACGCGCGGGCGGCAGATGAACTCGCTGAAGCCCGGGCTGCGCTGGCTGGCTTGCCGGTTCGTTGGGAAACTGGCGGGCACCCGCTTTCTCTGCTGGATGAGGCAGACCTGGTGTGTCCGTCCGGCGGTGTCCCCCTGACGATCCCGCTGGTGGTTGAAGCCCGCCGTCGCGGCATCCCGCTCTCGAATGATTCGCAGGTGTTTGTGGCGGCTGTGCCCTGCCCGGTGGTGGGGATCACCGGATCCGCCGGAAAAACGACCACGACGACGCTGGTGGGGCGGATGGCAGATCAGGCCGCAAAATTGGGCGTATACCGGCAGGCATTCACCGGCGGGAATATCGGCCGGCCGCTGTTGGCTGTGCTGGATGAGATCACGCCGGAGGACATTACTGTGGTCGAGTTCTCCAGCTTCCAGCTTGAGCTGATGACCGTTTCACCTGAGGTGGCGGCTGTATTGAATATTTCTCCCAACCATCTCGATCGGCACGGGACGATGGATGCGTATGTGGCGGCCAAGAAAAACATTTTCCTGCATCAGCGGCCGACTGACGCGCTGATCGTTGGGATCGAAGATCCGCAATCGCTGCGGCTGGCGGCAGAAACGCCGGGTCGAGTATTTGGTTTTGGCCGCACGATCCCCGACGAGATGCCGGGTGCCTTCATCCGTGAGGAGCAGATTTTCCTCCGCGGCGAGAGTGGCGAGCAAGCGGTGATGCCGATTGTCGGGATCAGCCTGCGGGGCGGGCATAATCTGCTGAATGTGCTGGCGGCGTGTGCGCTGGCGGAAGCGGCCGGACTGCCGGTAAAAGCTATCCGGGCCGGGATCGAGGGCTTTGGCGGCGTCGAACACCGGCTGGAGTTTGTGACCGAGGTTGATGGCGTGCAGTGGTACAACGACTCTAAAGCAACCAGCCCGGGCATGACCGTCACGGCGATGCAGGCGTTTTCCGAGCCGCTGATCGTGCTGGCCGGCGGGCGTGACAAGCGCTTGCCCTGGAACGGATTTGCCGAGCAAGCCCGCCGGCAGGCCCGCCATGTGATCGCTTTTGGCGAAGCGGGCGACCTGGTGGCTGGGGCTGTGCGAAAACTTGATCCCTCGCAGGATGTGCTGGGTCTGACCCGGTGTGCGAGTTTGACGGAGGCGGTTGAGGCCGCGGCAGCGCTGGCCCAACCTGGCGATGTGGTTCTGCTGGCCCCGGGTGGGACCAGCTTTGACGAGTTTACAGATTTCGAAGCCCGCGGCCAGCGCTTCAAAGAGCTGGTGCTGGCCCTGGCGGCGAAGGAGAAAAAAGCATGACGACAACCTATCAGGCCAAACCGGTCCGCAAACGCGGCATGGGTGGCATTTCCCTCGGGATCGACACGCCCTTGCTGATCGCAACGATCCTCCTGGTGCTGTTCGGCCTGGTGATGGTGTTTTCGGCCAGTTGGGAGTTATCCTATTTTGAGTATGGGTCGAACACCACTATGTTTGCCCGTCAGATCTTCTTCATGCTGATCGGCGTGGCCGGTGCGGTCGTGGCCACCTTTTTGGACTATCACCAATACCGGCGGTGGGCGTTGGTCGGGATGGGTGTAACTGTGATCGGCCTGCTGGCGGTACTGATCATCAGGGAAGTGCGCTTCAATGCCACCCGGACGCTGTGGGAAGGCTCGGTAATGCCCTCCGAGGCGGCCAAACTGGCGATCATCATCTATTTGTGTGTGTGGCTGTTCTCCAAGCGGCACCAGATCAACGAGATCAGTTTTGGGTTGTTCCCGCTGGCCCTGATCATCGGAACCATGGGCGGCCTGATCCTGCTCCAGCCGGATGTCAGCGCGGCCTTTACGCTGGCTGTACTGGGAGGCATTTTATTCTTTGTGGCTGGCGGAGACATGAAGCAGATCTTCATTATGCTGATGGGCGCGTTCCTGGTGGGATGGCTGGTGGTCCAACTGCAGCCCACCGCCCGGACCCGCATGGCCGATTATTATGAAGGCTTGCGCAGCCCGACCGAGGCTTCGTTCCACGTGCGCCGCTCGATCGAGGCATTTGTGCGCGGCGGCGTGTTCGGCACCGGGGTCGACCGTTCGGAAACCAAGCTGCAGGGCTTGCCCGTGCCGCCAACCGACAGTATCTTTGCCGTGGTGGCGGAAGAGACCGGCCTGATCGGGACAACCTTCCTGATCAGTATGTATGTGGTTCTCGCCTGGCGCGGAATGCGAATCGCCCAGAACGCGCCAGATATGCTTGGCCAACTACTGGCGACGGGATTGACATTCTGGCTGGTGATGGAGGCGGTGATCAATATGGCCATGATGGTCGGGCTGCTGCCTTTTGCCGGGAATGCGCTGCCCTTCATCAGTCTGGGCGGTTCAAACCTGATCGTTTCACTGGTCTCGATCGGGATCTTGATGAATATTTCCCGGGTGACTTTGATGGGAGTGAAGGAAGAGGAAAGGAAGGATCATGCGTCTGATGGTATCCGCCGGGGCGTCCGGCGGGGGGATCTACCCCGCGCTGGCCGTACTGCAGGCACTCGGTGACAGCCCGGAAGCTGTCCTGTGGATCGGGGGGGAGAAGGGGATGGAAACCGACCTGGTGACCCGGGCCGGTGTGCCGTTTAAGTCCATCCCTGCCGCAGGTGTGCACGGAACGGGCCTGAGAGCCATCACCGGTCTCTGGCAGT
>JAGVCA010000052.1 GCA_020059485.1 Anaerolineales bacterium | reverse complement strand
CCCCATGCCGCGTTCTCCGCTCTGGTGGTGTTCGTGGTCATGTTCCAGGTGGTGGAAGGTGTGGTGGCCTGGTTTGTCACGCAGTTCCCGGCCGACGATCTCGCCCTCCTGGACCTCGATGACAGTATAGTGGGCAGCCCGGCCAAAATGCTGGCTGATGGATTGCCCATCATCGGTTACGATTGCGATCTTCATTGAGAGACTCCTATAGATAAAGTGAGTTGACCGCTTTACCTTTCCAAGGTATACATTGATTATACTGCGGTTTATTCGTCCTGATCTTCTTCCTCAACCATGTCGACTTCCTGTTGGGCCCAGGCCTGCAGCACGATCGGCAGGCTATAGAGGTTGATCAGTGCCACGATGATGGCTGAGCTGACGCACCAGGCACAGGTCGCCCCGATCACGAATGGCTCGAGGAAGGTCAGGTAGATGAAGAACAGCAGCGCGAAGAGGGCAAACACGAACATGGCGATCTGGCTGTAAAACTGGGCTTTGCCGCTTGTTCGGTGTGAGACCAGCCAGGAACCGCCGATCAGCACATAGCCGATGACCCCGAGTATGGCCACGGGCAGAAAACCGAATAAAGTGGCATATTCGCTCGACTGGACGGCATTGCAATCTCCGACCGGCCCGCAGATGGCCTCCTCGCCGGTGACCTCGATGGTCGCCAGATAGATGGCGATTGCCAGCCCGATGACCAGCAGGACCGGCAGGATCCATTCCGGCCAGCGCTTTGGTTCGGCGGCCCGCATGAACTGTACTCCGATAAAGACCACCACACCGATCAGGAACAGCAGCACAACCACCGCAATGCCATTGCCCAGCGGGTCGCGGTTGAAACGGCTGGCAAAAGTGCCCAGCAGCGTGTCGGAGAAATCGTCTTCGGGCGTGGTCAGTGTGACCAGGTCGGAGGGGACTTCAGGCGGGGCGGCGGTGGGGGCCAGGGTTTCCGTTGCGGCTGGTGCATCGGTGGGGGAAGTTTGTTCTGCGGTGGTGGCGGTCGGTGCGGCTTCACCGGTCGGTGCGGCTTCATCGGTCGGGGCGGGCGTCGGGGTGATGTCGGCGCCGTTCTCATCCATATATCCCAAAGTGAGCAGCATCTCCTGGATCGCGGGGATCTCCGGCCAGGGGATGCCGCCGGCTGCCAGCCCGTCCTCGATAATGGGCGGCAGTTCCGTGGGGACCCGGCCTGAACCGACCAGGACCTCCTCTCCGATGATCATAAAGGGCACGCCGGCCTGCTCAAGCGGATAGCCGATCGTTTCCAGGGTGCTGAAAAACAGCGCGTTGCCCTGTTCGGTGCTGATATTGATGTAGAGGACCAGCAGGGCATCGCCGTACTCCTCCTGCAGCGGCGGCAATTCTTGCCGGATGACCTGTTCACAGTGTGGGCAGGTCGGGGAATAGAACAGCAGCGCACGAACGCGGGGCTGATCCTGGGCGGAGGCGGTTCCGGCCAGGACACCCAACAGCACGAGGAGAAGCAGAGAAATCAGGAATAATCGTTTCAGGTTCATGTTGTCACTTTTCTTCCGGGTTTGCCAGGTAATTTTTTAAGTTCACCAGCATCGGTACCGGGGTCGGGTCAACCTGGTAGGCGATCGCGAGGTAATAGGTAAGATAGTCCCCCATGTGGATGGCGGTCCACATATCTTCCATTGGCGAGCGGCCGCTGACACGGTAGAAGTCTGTGGAGATCGCCTCGAGCATGAAGGTTTTTCGGGTGTATTCTTCCCGCATCTGGTTGCGTGTGTGGTTGTGTTTGGAGGTAATGAAGAAGGCCAGTGAATGGTTGGCGTTGTCTTCCGGGTAGAGCGCACCCTGAAGGGTGTTGTGATCGGCTTCTGGCAGGATCTCAAAAGTGGCCAGGGCCTTGGCGTTCTCGTTGATTTGGGTCTTCCAGCGGCGGGCCACCGGGGCCAGGAAGCCCGAGGCAAAGATGGTCACCCAGCGGTTGACCATCTGTCCGGCCAGCCGTTTGGCCGGATTATTGGGCGCCGGGACTTCAGGTAACAGGTCTGCCTGCTGCGCTTTCATGGCAGCGACCGCATTGGCGATCTGTTGACCGGTCTCTTCCCGGTCAAACAAGCCGAGGCGGGTGAGGGCAGCCATGAGCAGCCCAAATGAGTATCCGACTGCCGCCCGGGGTTGGAAGTCGTCCTCAAAGGTCCACAGGGCTGCGCCAGCCTGACGGGCTTTTTCGGCCAGCTTTCCGCCGGTGCAGATCGCCAGGACCGGCAGGCCGTACTCGACCGCCTGGTCAAAGGCGGACAGGGTTTCCTCCGTGTTGCCGGAATGCGAGGAGCAGATCACGAGCGCATCCTGCCAGCCCGGCAGTCCGTAATCGCGCCAGACCGTCAGCGGGATGCGGCTTTTGAGGTGGGCGTAAGCCTGGGCGAGGTCGCCGCCAATGGCAGAACCACCCATTCCGGCGATGACGACGTGTTTTACCGGCGGGAGTTCTGGCAGCGGCAGTTCCAGGCCCAATTTCCAGGCGGCTGCCAACTGGTCGGGAAGCGCATTGATGTGGCTAAGCATATCCTGTGTGTCGAGAGAGCGGATCAGGTTGAGATCATCCAGATGCATAGATTCTATCCTTCCTGGTTGTCCTGTGGTTGGGTCAGCAGATCGTAGATCATGCGGCGCGGCCAGCCAGAAAGCTCGGCTAACTGGCGAGCGGCTTTGGATGGCGGCAGCTTGGCAAAGCGGGGGGAGGCCAGCGCCTCGAGCAGGTCGGCTTGTTCCCACTTCTCCTTGAGGCGGCTCTGGCCGGCGATCACGAGCGTGTATTCGCCGCGGGCAGGCTGCTCTTTGAAATGCACCCGCGCTTCGGTCAGCGTGCCGCGGAAGACCTCCTCAAACATCTTGGTCAGTTCGCCCGCGACAGCCGCCTGGCGGTTGCCCAGCACGTCCTGCAGATCTTGCAAGGACTCTTCCATCCGGTGCGGGGTTTCAAAAAAGATCAGGGTGTACGGCAGATCGCGGACCTCCTCGATCGCCCGGCGGCGTTCTCCGCTCTTGCGCGGCAAGTAGCCGAGATACAGGAACCGGTCGGTCGGCAGTCCGGAAACGACGAGCGCGCTGATCGGGGCGCTGGGTCCCGGAATGGGACTGACGGTGTGCCCGGCTTCCAGGGCGGCGCGTACCAGCAGATAGCCGGGGTCGTTCAGCCCGGGCGTGCCGGCATCCGAGACCAAAGCCACATCCCCGCCGGCCAGCGCATCCACGACGGCCTCGGTCTTGTGGCCCTTGTTGTGGTCGTAATAACTGGTGGAGGGTGTGTTGATCCCGAAATGGTTGAGCAACTTGGCCGTCCGCCGGGTGTCTTCTGCCGCAATCAGGGAAACCTCATTCAGGATGCGAACCGCCCGCGGGCTAAGGTCTTCCAGGTTGCCGATGGGGGTGGAAACCAGATAGAGGGTGCTCATGACAGGCCCTGATCGGGGTTATCCGGGGGGGAGATGGTCTTGAACCGCCGGGCGAGTTTACGCCGGGTCAGCAGGGTGCGCCGCCCGCATCCAAGGCACTCCAGACCAATGTCGGCACCCAGCCGGGTGACCTTCCAATGGTAGCTGCCGCAAGGGTGCGGTTTCCTCATTTTGATGGTATCGTTCAGATGTATCTCAGGCAGCATGTGCTTACCATCCGGGATGGTCAATTCAGGGATTATATCATGGGTGGTATAATCGCCCTCTGTGATAGCAGCGACATAGTCCACAATTTCCGGGAGCAAGAGATGTTAGGTTTTTCCCTCGCACAGATGATCAGTCTGGTGGTGGTGATGCTGGTCGCATTCCCGATCCATGAACTCGCCCACGCCTTGACCGCCGATTATTTTGGCGATGATACCCCCCGCCTTTACGGGCGGATCACGCTGAACCCGCTGGCACATCTCGACCTGGTCGGGTCGCTGCTGCTGGTGCTGGCCGGATTTGGCTGGGCCAAACCTGTGCCGGTAAACGAAACTGCCCTGTCGATGCGCTGGCGGTATGCTCCGGCATTGGTGGCGCTGGCGGGTCCGGCTTCCAACCTGGTGCTGGGCTTGCTCTCCGGGCTGCTGCTGGCAAGCGGTTTGATCCCGGTCCCGGCTGGCCCGAGCCAATACCTGCCGACTGCTTATGAAGTGCTGTTCATCTTCACGCTGATCAATTTTGTGCTATTCTTTTTCAATCTGGTCCCGTTATTCCCGCTGGATGGGGAAAAGATCGCCGTGTGGTTCCTGCCGCAGGAAATGGGAGAGGCGCTGGCGAAACTGCGGCGTTTCAGTTTTGGCCCGCTGATCGTGATCGTCTGGTTGCTGCCAAGGTTGGGGGTGCCGGTCCTTGATTGGCTGGTCTTCTACCCATCCGAGTGGCTGGTGCGCCTGTTCATTGGGGGATGATCGACCGTTTCCGCTATCGTTTGAACCAGTATAATAGTGCCCGGAAGGAACACCCCAGTCCGGAGGGCCTGGCGCGCGCCAGAGAGGCGCTTTCACCGGAGTTGTTTGCGTTGTTTTCGCGCATGCTGCCGTTTGAGCAGGCCCACGCCATCCGGGTGATGAAGGGCGTTTCGGCTGCGGGCTGGCAGGTCCCTGACTTGCTGGCAGCCGCGCTGCTGCACGATGTGGGCAAGGTGCGCCAGCCGCTGCGTCCGTGGGAGCGGGCGCTGGCTGTGGTGGTCAAAGCGCTTGCGCCGGGGCTGTACCGGCGGTGGGGGCGGGGTAAGCCGACCGGCTGGCGGGCCGGGATCGTGGTGACGGCGCAGCACCCGGCCTGGGGGGCGGAGATGGTTGCCGCGGCGGGAGCGACCGAAATGGTGGTCTGGCTGATCGCCCATCACCAGGATGAATCTTTGCCGGAAGGCCCGGAAGATCGGCTGACGATGCTGCAGGCGCTGCAATCGGTGGACCTGATCAGTTAATGATCAATTTTCAGGAAGGGATTGCCTTATAAAAACTCTCATCCGTTTGGAAGAAGCCGCGTTGTTCCTGTTCTCGATCTTCCTGTTCAGCCGGTTGGATTATGCCTGGTGGTGGTTTCCGGTTTTGCTTTTGACGCCGGATCTATCCATGCTCGGATATGCACTGAATCCAAAGGTCGGGGCGTGGCTGTATAACTTCGTCCATCACCGGGGGGTGGCGCTGGCAGTGTATGTGGCTGGCGTGCTCCTGGTTGTTCCCAGCCTGCAACTGGCCGGCGTGATCCTGTTCGGGCACTCCAGCCTGGATCGCGTATTTGGCTATGGGTTGAAATACCCGGATTCATTCCAGCACACCCACCTGGGCATGCTGTCAGGGGGGAAGCACTGACCGGCGCTTATTCCAGGATCATGGCCCAGGGGTAGACGGTGAACCTGACCTCGAAGCCAACCGCCCGATAGACTTCCAACCCGGATCCAACCCAACACAGCTCCGCACCAAGCGCGGACACACGCCGCATGCTCTCATAGATCACGGCAGTCGCCAGTCCCATCCGCCGGAAAGCCGGGTCGGTTGCCAATGGTTCCAGATAGGCTGCCCGGTTCCGTTCATCGTAATACATGCCGCAGTAAGAAACGTACTGTCCCGCCGGATCAACTGCCACGATGGTCAGGTCTGTGCGGAAGTGCGGGGCTTGCTGGCCGAAAGCCCGACCGGGGATTTCCTCTTCAGGCGGGTCTCCTTCGTGGTTGAACCCGCGCCAGAGGACACGATTGATCTTGTGCAGGTCGTTCTCGTCGGCGAGGCTCTGCAGGGCGAATCCCTTCGGGAGCTTTGCAGTGGGGATTGGTCGATCGAACCGGAAGAGCGAATGGACATCGCCGAACTCTGCCCATTTCTCGTAGCCGCGGGCCTGGACTTCCTGTTCAAAATCCTGTTCGAACTCGTTGACGAACACGACCCGGAAAGGCTTGTTGCGGCTGTGGGAGATCGCGCGGTAGCCGTTTTGTTCGGCGTAGTCGAGCAGTTCGGCCTTGAGATGCTCGTATCCCGGACGGACCTGCAGGAAGACTTCAGCCGGAGTACTCTCATTGTGGACGATGCCGCAGATGCGGTCATTTTCGTGGGCGATGGCGTATTTGCTGCGGTCCAGTTCCCAGATGACGGGGTGGAAATGCATGTATTCCCAACGCGAGGGCAGCCAGTTCTTTAAGTACGGGACTGGCTGGTAGGTCTCGGCCAGGAAGTCATAGATGCGGACGAAATCTTCTTCATGCTGGTATGGGCGGATCTGCATGGAGCCTCCTCGGATTGCGAAGGATTTTACTCCCAAATCATTCTTTCGAGATGGATCAAGCGTGTGATATTAACTGAAATGTTCCAGAATGGAGATGATACTGAAGCCGACGGTTGTGACTCCTGTCCCGGGAGGCTGACCTTGATCTGGCCTGTTAGGATGTCCTGATGGACTTTCTGCGGAAAAACCTGTTCCTGAGTCGGCGCAATTGGCGCTCCCCTTTGTTTAGCCAGTCAGGCCGCCGGAGAGCGCTTTTGATCGCTGCAATCAACTCCTTGCGTCCACCAATTTTTTCCAGAGCAGACAAATTCATTCGATAGTACTCGCGATCGGATTGTCCAACTAACCTCTGCCGCCGGATGAGAGTTGGCGTTAATCTTGTCGCGAAGGTTGGGCACCGTTCTAAAGCACCGTGGACTTCCAGGTTCAGCATGGTGCGGATGCATTTTTCACACCGACCGCAGTTCAGGGCGTTCTCAGGTGTTCCGTGGCATACATGCAAATGGCTCAGGACAAAATCATTATCTGCCAGGTAGGCGACTTTTTCCAGACGTGTGGTGAAAAAATCAGATAAGGTCAAACTGGTTACTGGCGTGTCCCACAACGGCAGTATTTCTGATCCGCTGATATGCACGCCAGGAAAGTATTCAACCGAAATGTGCAGCTCTCGGATCCGGGGAGCTAATAACAGCCCTGCAGCTCCCAACGTGATCGGGTACCCCCAATGCCCATATTGGACGTAACGATCCAGAAAGTCACGGATATTGGTCTCGATCTGGATCAGATTCACCCCATAATGGTCAGCTGTTTCTTGCACGACCGTGGCAAGGCGTTGGCGATAAGCGGCTTTTTCAAGCTTATTCTCCGCGCCATGAATAAAGACCAGATCGGTGATCTCTTCGCGGTGGGTAAGGAAAGTATAGAATGAATCCACCCCGGCGGAAAAATAGATCCCGGTCCGGTTATTGCGCGGCACAGCCGAGATCTCGGTGGGAACAGCGCCTTCCAGTTTGACCGGATGGAAGTCCGGGTTCCAGGAATGGTAAGCTGCCTGGATTTTCGGGAAGTTCTCAATTATTTCACGACTGACCTGTCCTTCAACTCGGATCCGACCGCTGTCTGCGATCATGGCCGGTAAAAGTGTTGTTATGATCATGCTTTCCAAATTGGGTGAGAGGACATCCTGATTGGCGCGGAAATATAACTGGAATTCCTTTCCTGCAAGATCGATCCTGG
Source organism: Anaerolineales bacterium (assembly GCA_020059485.1). Taxonomy (GTDB): domain Bacteria; phylum Chloroflexota; class Anaerolineae; order Anaerolineales; family UBA11579; genus UBA11579. The sequence continues at coordinate 15,749 of JAGVCA010000052.1, read as the reverse complement.
CGGTGACTGATCGGGGAGTGTTATCAGGGTTCAGCGTTATCCGGCAGATTGGTGGTTGTACTTGTCTCATCCTTTTGGAAACCGTCTAGGCAAATGATCGCGCTCAGGGGATCGGTTGCCAGGAGGGCATTTTGTCGTCGGCCGGGTGGTCGGTCAGGTTGGTCTGGAAGCGGCCGCCAAGGTCCATCGTGAAGATCTCCAGTTTGCCTTGTGTGCTGTTGGTGAAAACGATATGCATGCTGTCCGGTGACCAGGCCGGGTCATACGATAGTCCGGGTACGCCCAGGTCGCGCACGGTGGCGCCATTGGAATTCGCATCCAGCAGATAGACCCGGCGATTGTTGCCGTTGGTGCGGATATAGACGATCCAGTTGCCATCCGGCGACCAGGCCGGTTCGTCGCCCTTGCCGATGCGGTCGGGTTCGTCATAGCGGTTGTCATACAGCTCGGGTACCAGGTTGATATCGAACAGGTCATCCACGTCTTCCGGATGGTCGTTTGGGTCGAAGGTGCGCATGTTCAGGGTAAAGAAGAAGGTGGAAGAGAACAACAGGGTGCTGCCATCCGGGGAGAAGGTCGGGTTGTATTCTTCCAATTCTGAACTGATCCGCTGCTGGTCGCTGCCATCGGCATTCATCACCATCAGTTGCCGGGTGCCGCCAAAACGCCCACTGACGAACACGATCTTGCTGCCGTCCGGGGACCAGACCGGATCGGTATCCGCGCCGCGCTCCAGGGTCAGGTTGGTCTGGTTGCTGCCATCGGCATCCATCACCCAGATATCCAGCCCATAACGGGTGCCAAATGGCCCAGGCCCGCCGTCGGCAACATACAGGATCTTCGTGCCGTCTGGCGACCACATCGGCCAGCTTTTGTCAATCTCATCAAAGGTCAGCTGGGTGACATTGCTGCCATCGGTATCCATGACATAGATCTGGTACCAGGTATTCCGGTTAGAAACGAAAGCGATCTTGCTGCCTCCCCCAAAGGGAGTGGGCTCGGGCGCAGGCGTGAAGGTGGGCATTGGTTCCGGCGTGACGGATGGCTGCGGGGTTTCGGTCGGCGTCAGGTTGGCGGCGGTATCCGAGTCAGGCTCGGCATTCTCCTCCACCAGGATCTGCCCGAGGGTGGGGGTGAATTTGGCAGCATCGCCCGGAGAGCCGCCACGCAGCAGGTTGGTGAGCAGAAATCCGCCGCCCCCCAGCAAGGCCAGAAGGGCGACCAGGCCGATCCACAGCCAGGGACTGCGCCAGATCGGCACTGCGGGCGGTTCCGGCTCCAGCGGAGGCAGTTGGTTTCCATCGGCGAGGATCGTATCTGTCCCCGGCAGGTAGGTGTCATCAGCCATTGCGGCGGGGTCGGTCAGGGCGGTGAAGAACTGATCCACGTTCTTGAAGCGTTTGGAAGGTTCGATCGCCATGGCCCGCTGCAAGGCGTGATCGACGTGCAGCGGTGTGTTTTTCGAATACATCCGGGTGGGGGCGAGAGTCTTCTGGCCAAGCATCAGGTCAACCGACTCGGGCGGCGGGCCGCCAGTCAACAGGGCATAGATTGTGGCGGCAAAGGAATACTGGTCGGAATACGGGCCGGTGACGGCATCGCTGTATTGCTCCGGCGGGGCGTAGCCAGGGGTGTAGCCGCGCGCCCCGACGGTAGTGTTCTCGCTGGAGGCTTTGGCGATCCCGAAATCGACCAGCACGATCTTGCCTTCCGGTGTGATCTTGATGTTGGCCGGCTTAATATCACGGTGGATGACCGGCGGATCCTGGCGGTGCAGGTAATTGAGGGCGCCGGAGATCTGCTCGGCCCATTCCAGCACTTTGTAGACCGCCTGCGGGCCTTCCTCCTTCAGGCGCTGGTTGAGGTTCTCTCCCGGGATGTAATCCATGACCAGATACTGCACATCGTCGATGATGAAATGGTCGAACACGAGCGGCAGATTGGGGTGGCGCAACTTGGCCAGCAGCCGGGCTTCCACCTCGAACTGTTTTGCGCCTTCCGAGCCAGGGTTCAGGTTCGATTTGACAGCCACCAGCTGGTCGAGAGCAGTATCCTCAGCCAGATAAACGGTGCCCATCCCGCCCTGTCCGAGCGGTTCTTTGATCTGGTATCGGTTTTTTAGCAAATGTCCGGGGCTGAGTTCCATTTCTCCATCCTCTGCAATCCTGTGTGAAGGGTCTGCCTGGTAAACCTGACGGTTCTTGTCTATTTCAGATTATAAAGGAAAAACCTGTGATTAGAATATTCTGTTCAAGGGTTCAGTATGATCGGGAAGGTTTTGAGATAGACGAGGCCGGGCAGGCGGCCTTCCCGCACTCCCAGGACCAGCAGCACAGGTGTCGCCGCATCGACCTGGTACTCGATCTGGGCGACAAACTGCCCGACTTTTTCGCCGGGGAGCAGCACCACCGGCGCGAGCCCTTCGGCGATGGTGGCACCGGTCTCATCGATCAGTTCGACTGTCAGGGGCATGACCTCATCTGGCTCCAGCGTCAGGCGCATCAGCCCCGAGAGAAGCAACGGGGAAGACTCGATCTCGGTCTGCCCAGGGAATGGGATCTGCAATTGGATGCGCTCACCCTGTTCGGGGGCGTAGTTGCGGTCGTTCGACCCGACAGACAGCAGGATCAGGGTGACCGAGTTCAGCGCTCGCAGCCGGCCAAACTGGTCGAAGGTTTTGAGTTCCAGCCGGCCGGTCTCGGCCAGGGATTCGATGCTGAACTCGAGATCGAGGATGACATTGCCGTTGATCGGATCGTTGTAAGGCAGGACATTAAAAACGCGCTCTGCCAGAGTGCGGCCATCCTCGCCATACAGGCTGACGAGCACCCGGGAATCGGCCGGGTCGCTCAGGCTGGCAATCACCCGCAGCGGGGAGGCCAGACGGGATAGTTGGCCCGGGCGCAGGATGGCGATCTCGGCAATGCCGGGGATGGTAGGCGTCTCGGCTGCCGGTGTGATGGCGGGGTTTTTTTCGGCTGCCGGCGTTGGCGTATCGCGGACCGGCAAGGTGGCCGGCGTCGCCGTCGGCGCAACCGTATCTGTCTCGATCAGGCCTTGTGATCCGTCCGGGGCCGCGAGGGTCGGTTCGCCGGCCGGCAAACTGGATCCAGGCAGCGGCGCGCAACTGGTCAATGCCAGCACTGCGATCAGGACGGTGATCATCTTTAGGGCAGTTCTCATCGCGGTTAAGCTTACACCATATCCCGGCACGGGAAAAGAAAAGACCCGCCGAAATCCGGCGGGTCTTGAGGAGTTGGTTGTGATCTACAGGCCGTAGATCTGGCTGTATTTGTCGTTCAGATACTTGATGTACGGATCGCCGTTGATCTTGCTGCCGGTGATGCGCTGCACCAGGTCCTGCGGGTAGAATTTGGAGCCGTGCTGGTGGACGTTTTTGTTCAGCCAGGTGAGCAGCTCGTCGAACTTGCCCTGGCGGGACTGGTCATCCAGGTTGGGGATGTCCTGGCGGATCTGATCCCATAGTTGGAGGGATACCAGGTTGCCGAGCGCATAGGTCGAGAAGTAACCGAACAAGCCGAACGACCAGTGAACATCCTGCAGTACACCTTCGGCGTCGTTCTTCGGACGGATCCCGAGGTATTCCTCGAACGTGTCGTTCCAGATCTGGGGCAGTTCACTGACTTTGATGGTGCCTTCCAGCAGACCGATCTCGATCTCCAGGCGCAGCATGATATGCAGGTTGTAGGTGGCTTCGTCGGCTTCCACCCGGATGAGGGAGGGCTCGACCTTGTTGATGGCTTTGTAAAATTCCATCAGGCTGACACCCTTGGTCTGCTCGGGGAAGCGGGCTTGCAGTTTGGGATAGTAGAACTCCCAGAAGGGCAGCGACCGCCCGACCAGGTTCTCCCACAGGCGGGACTGGGATTCATGGATCGCCAGCGAGGTTCCGCCGTATAGCGTGGTGCGGGAGAGCGACTGCGGGATACCCTGCTCGTACATGGCATGACCGGACTCGTGCATGATCGAGAAGATGTAGGTGTTGAAGAAATTCTCATCTACCCGGTAGGTGATGCGCTGGTCGCCGTAGCCGATGTTGGAGGCAAACGGGTGGTGGACTTTGTCCTGGCGGCCGCGGTTGAAATCGAAACCGATCAAACGGGCAATTTCTTCGCCCATGGCAACCTGGTCTGACTCCGGGTAATTTTTGAAAAGTACCTTGTCATCCACCTGTTTAGCGGCAGCAATGGCTTCAATCAGTTTGACCTGCCTGGGGCGGATCTCGGCGAAGATCTTCTTGACATCCTCGGTCTTCATCTTCGGTTCGTAGTCGTCGAGCAGGACGTCGTACGCGTGATCGTACGGCTTGAACAGATCGGCATAGCGCTGGTTGAATTCGACGATCTTTTCCATCCAGGGCTCGAAGATGCTGTAATCGGATTTCTGACGGGCTTCACGCCAGGCGGCATTCGCCTGGGTGGTGAGCATGGCGCGCTCACCGACCATTTTCGGCGGGACCTTGACAGCCTTGTCGTAGCCGCGCCGGCTGACCACGATCAGACGGGCATCATCGGAATCGGGATCCTGTTCGGTTGCCCAGGGTTCCAGGGCTTCGATCAGTTTACCGACCTTTTCATCGGTACTGATCTCCTGGGCCATTTGGCCGAGGGTAGCAAGCGAGCGGCCGCGAGACTCAACGCCTCCTGGGGGCATGTAAGTTTCCTGGTCCCAGCCCAACAACGCGGCGGCATGGTTCAGGTCCGTCAGGGTGCCCATGATCTCCTTCAGTTCATTCAGCTTTTCTTCCATCTCTTTTAGGTCTCCTGTTGCGTGGTTATCCCGCATCAAGGATGCAGGCCGTCGTTCTTGCTCCGCGCATATCTTACCGCAGTTTGTGAGAGAAGGGTAGAGGTGATAGATAAACGTCTAACTTAAAGAAAAACCGCCCCTCGTCAGAGGGGCGGCAGGTTCAACTAGCAGTGATTATTGGACGTAAAAGGTCAGCGAGCGGTCGAGCTCATCGTTGAGGTACAGATCGACCCGGTATTCGCCTGTCGGCCAGAGGAAGTCCGGGTTTTCAAGCTGGAAGTAGATCAACCCATCGCTGCCGAGATACTCAAACTCATTCATCACGAAGTTCGGTTCGGTATCCTCAACATCGACCGCGATCCAGACGGCTTTGACGGAAGTGTCATCGGGAGCGTTTTGCAGGTCCACCTGGGCAAAGAAGACGGCATCAGCGGCGAAAATCGAGGTGCGGTTATTGCCGTCAAGGTCGGTGGACATCCAGGCATCGCTGATGTTGGCGGTGCTGAAACTGCCCTCGCATGCCAGAGCGGCGGTCATCAGCACAGCAAGTACCAATAATAATCTCAAACTTTTCCGTTCCATTTCGTTCCTCCAGAGATAAGGGTGTCGATCCGGTGTATTTGTGAGGCGGTGGATCAATCTCATTATACACCCGGCAGTTTTGATTGTCAGTGTCCTTTTTCTGCTCTCTAGCCTTTTCTGCGTGCGTTGCGCAGGTCGTCCAACTGGTCGACCATCAGCAAACAGGCTTCGTCGTTGTCGGTCGGCTCGTATTCGGTTTCAAACCAGGCTTCCAGGATCTCTTCCAGGACGATCTCGGAGGTCAGCCGCATCGAGAGGCACAGCACATTGGCATTGTTCCACAGCCGGGCGCCTCGGGCCGTCTCGGCATCAAAGCACAGGGCTGCTCGCACGCCGGGAACTTTGTTGGCAGCAATGCTGACACCCGTCCCTGTCCAGCAGAACAGGACGCCCTCCTCTGCCCGCCCTTCGGAAACATCCTCGGCTACCTGGCGAGCGACCTGCGGCCAGGGATCGGTCTGGCCGGGTTCCGGTCCATACCAGGTGACCTCGTCGCCGCGCTTTTCGAGGTGTTCCAAGGCGGCTTCCACCACCGTCAGGCGTTCATCTGCGCCAATCGAGATCTTCATGGCAGACTCCTTTCACTTAATTCCGCAGCCGGTCCTCGGCCGCTTCCAGCAGGGTGTCCTCCAGGCCGAGCGCGCCTTCATAGGTCAACGGGATGATGATATCGGGGATCACGCCGGTACCTTCGATCAGCAGATCTCCGTCAAGCGTCTCAGGGCGGCCGGTCGGCACCTGCAGGTCGAGCTCTCCGGGCAGGGTGTACTGCCCCCGACCGACCTCGCCGTACGCACCGGCGGTCCCGGTATGGCCGAGGATGACTGCACGGTCGTTTAGTGACAGCCAGTAGGCAAAGCCCTCGCAAGCACTGACGCAGTACGTGCTGACCAGCACCACGATCTCCCCATCGTAATACAGCGGGCCGGGTTCAATTGTGGCAGGTTCATCGCCATATTCAAACTCTCCAAGGTCTTCGTTGTAATAAGCGTGCCGGGAGACCTCGATCTCTTCGTTGATGAAATAGCTGATGAAATCCCGCGCCAAGCCGCCGCTGCCGCCCAGGTTGAGGCGCAGGTCGATGATCAGCCGGTCGATGTCATTTTCGATCAACTGCTCGATATGGTATTCAAACACCTGCGCCATCAGGTTGTAATCTCCAGAGAAGGTGTTGATCTTGAGGTAAGCGATGCCGTCCTCCAGCTCTTCGGCTTCGATCGGCAAGGCCAGCGGGTCTTCGACGAAATACGGGATCCAGGCGAAGAGGGAATCGTATTCGACCGTGGCTGTCAGGACGGCCTCGGTGACCGGGCCGCCGGGATTCCGGAAGCTCAGCGATACCTGGCTGTCGGGAGCGAAGCGGGTCAGGAAGACCAGCTGCTCAAAGCGCAGGGCTTGTTCCGTACTGTAGGGGCCGAAGTACGGCTCCACCTGGGCGATCGCCTGCGCAACCGGCTGGCCCTGCCACTGCAGTATCTCAGCGCCCGGCTCGATGCCGGCCCCGGCGGCGGCAAATCCCGACAGCACTTCGGTCACGATCACCCGGCCATCGCCCAGCTCTGCCAGGATAATACCCAGGCTGCCGCCGTTGGTCTCAAAGAAGTGCCGGCTGGCATCATCGGTGAAGGACATCCCAACGTGCCCATCCGGGATGCGCATGGTGAAGTCCTTCATCACGATGTAGAAATCGGCAGTGCTGCGGGCAGCCTCGATGCGGGGGGCAAACTCGGCATACAGCGCATCCCAATCGATGTTCTTTTCGGTTGTGAAGGGATATTCCAGCCTAACCCTCTCAAACATGGCGTCGAAAGCATCAAGGCGATTGAGACTGCTGAAGTCCTTGACTTCGGAGGCGCCTTCCACCAGGGTCAGTTCGGGGACGGATTCCTTATAGATCCGGAAGGGCGTTTCGTTCAGGTTCACCAGACTGTAACCGGCCGGAATAGGGGTGACCGGATCGTCTTCCGTGAAGAGCAGTTCATCCGGTCCAAATCCGGTTGGAAAGCTTTGCTGGTCATCCGGCGCCCAGACCACCAGCGTGCCGCCGTAGATCTCGCCATCGCGTTCGATATCTGTCAGGGCAGAGGTGTACGCCCCGGACCAGCCGGTGCCCTCACGTTCTTCGAGGAATGGTCCACCCCAGGTATTGGACCAGAAAGCCACCTGGAAGATCATCACGCCCCGATCCTCCTGGCCGTTGTTGTCCACGTCCAGGAAGGTGCCCTGGGGCACGGATGGCAGGGCCAGGGAGAAACCGAAGGTCTGGTCGTCGACTTTCCAGACCGGGCCGATCGATTGTCCGGCCAGCGGGAAGACAAAATCCTCATCCCGCTGATAGAACCCGGCCTGATCCTCCAGCAGCACGAACGGTTCGGCAGTCAGATTGATGAAAAATGGGGAGGTGAACGGGATCGTCCCCGTGACCAGGATCGGCTCGTCCGGATCGGCGCTGGATGGGTCGTAGCCTGGCTCCACTACCGGGTCAGGGAGGGTGTACTCCGGGTCCGGCTCAATGTTTTCATCCGGAGGGGATCCAGCGTTGAATGGGTTGCTGCAAGCCAGCGCACTGAGCGCGACGATCAGCAGGACGAAGAGCGGGGTTTTGACCAGTTTCATGCCAGCCTCCTGGAATCGTTTATTCAGACGAATTTCAGCCAGTATACCGCAGATGACCGCCTGGTATTTGCTGCTCATGGGACAGCAGCCAGGCTTTGGTTTGGATGCCGCCCTCACCGCGGTAGCCGCGCAAACTGCCGTCCGCCCCGACCAACCGATGGCAGGGGACCATGATCGCGATCGGGTTCCGTCCATTGGCCGCGCCGACAGCACGGGCCGCCGCGGGCCGCCCGATGGACTGCGCGATCCGGGAATACGCGGCTGTCTGGCCGCAGGGGATCTCAGAGACGGCCTGCAACACGCGCTGCTGAAATGGGGTCATCCATGACAGGTCGAGAGGGATCTCAAAGCCGGAGCGGGTGCCGGTCAGATACTCCTGAAGTTGTGCAAAGATCGGCCAGGGCGGTGAGCCCTGCCGGGAAACGGAAAACCGCAGATCGTCCGAAAGCAGATCGAGGACCGCCTCCCCGGTGGTATTGTATGCCAGGGCAGCCAGACCATCTGGGGTGCAGACTGCCCAGAAATTCCGGAAGGGAGATCCGGTTACAAAATGGCAGTCCCAGTGGGTGAGGGTCAGACGAGAGCCAGCGGAGAAATGTGGAGTTCTTTGCATATTTGAAAGGATTCAATCCTTTTTAGGGCCAAATTACAGAATTGTTATCCGATTGTGGGACTAGCGTAGGGTAATCGTAGGTATAGCGTCAAGTAATTAAAGAAAGGATAGGATAAACTTTGAGTGTAAAGGGCGATAACTCTTCTTCTCCTCCTTATAGAGAGCCGGACGGCGTACCGGCTCTCCATATTTAACCTGATCCCTTGCCCAAAACAGCCACTTCAGCATAACGGAAACAGTCCGTCGTGTGGTCATTGACCATCCCGACCGCCTGCATGAAGGCATAGATGATCGTCGGGCCGACGAAATTAAAACCACGCTGTATAAGGTCCTTGCTGATCGTTTCGGAGAGCGGTGTCGCCGCCGGGATCTCGGAGAGATCTTTCCACCGGTTCTGGGTTGGCCGGTGATCGACAAATCCCCAGATGTACTCCTTGAAAGAGCCGAATTCCTGTTGGACGTGTAAAAACGCCTGGGCATTCTGAACGGCGGCGTTGATCTTCAGCCGGTTGCGGACGATCCCGGCATCCGACAGCAGGGCGGCGATGCGCTGCTCGTCGTAGGCTGCCACCGTAGCGGGGTCAAAGCCATCAAAGGCTTGCCGGTAGTTCCCGCGCTTGCGCAGGATGGTGATCCAGCTCAGGCCGGCCTGCGCACCTTCCAACAGCAGGAACTCGAACAATTCCCGGTCATCGTACACCGGCACGCCCCATTCCCGGTCATGGTAATCGATGTATAACGGGTCGGTTCCGGCCCAGGCGCAGCGGGTCTTCATAGTTGCTCCTTGTGGGGATCGGGTCTCGAATACCGCCATTATGCCATTAAATCAGGGCCGTCAGGTATAATCTCGGCGTGAAAACACCCGTCCTGATTCCGCCAGTCGATGAAACAGAAGAGCAGGAGGACAACCGCCAGATCGCCCGCGCTGCCGGGGTGGTGATGATCGGATTTGTGCTCAGCAGTCTGGCAGGCTTACTGCGCCAGGTGATGATCGCCAATGTGTTTGGTACCGAGGGGTTGATCGACACCTTTTATGCCGCCACGGTGCTGCCCGATACGTTGTTTGCACTGGTGGCTGGCGGGGCGCTGGCCTCGGCCTTTATCCCGACCTTTACCGGATTCCTGGCGAGGCAGGACCGCACGGGCGCCTGGAACCTGGCCTCAGCGGTTGGCAACCTGGTATTTGTGTTCCTGACCGTGTTGAGCGCAGCGGCCTGGTTCTTTGCACTCCCGATCGTGGAGACCTTGATCGCTCCGGAATTCACGCCGGTGCAGCAGGCGCTGACGGCCGAGATGCTGCGCATCTTATTGCTCTCACAGATCATCCTGGGGGTCAGCGGCCTGTTGATGGGCATCCTGAACTCCCACCAGTCCTTCCTTTTGCCGGCTCTGGCCCCAACCTTTTACTGGCTGGGGATCATCTTCGGGCTGCTGATGTTTGTCCCGGTGCTCGGCATTCACGGCCTGGCGTGGGGGACCGTGCTGGGCGCCGGGCTGCACCTCGGGATCCAGCTGCCCGGATTGTTCCGTCTGCCGGGCCGGCAGTACCGCTTCTCGCTCGGGCTGGAAAACCCGTCCGTGCGGTTGGTCGGCAGGCTGATCGCCCCGCGCTTGCTGGGTGCGGCGGTGGTCCATCTCAATTTTTGGGTGGGCAGCAACCTGGCCTCCGGGATGGTGGAGGGCAGCCTGACTGCTTATAAGAACGCGTACATGGTGATGATGATGCCGCAGGCGATCATCGCCCAGTCGATCTCGATCGCCGCTCTGCCAACGCTCTCAGCTCAATTTGCCACAGAAAAATTATCCCGGATGCGGGCCTCATTGGCATCGGCGCTCCGCAGTATCCTGTTCCTGTCATTGCCGGCCGCGCTTGGGCTGATCCTGCTGCGTGAACCGGTGATCTCGCTGCTGTTCGAGCGCGGAGAATTCGATGCCCGTTCGGTGGAACTGACCGCCTGGGCTTTGTTGTGGTTCGCCGTTGGGCTGGTCAGCCACTCGGTGCTAGAGATCATCGTGCGAGCCTTCTATGCGATGCAGGATACCCGCACCCCGGTGGCTGTCGGGGTTGCCGCGATGAGCCTGAACGTGGTCTTCAGCCTGACGCTGACCGGCCTGTTTGAGGAGATTGGCTGGATGCCACACGGCGCGCTGGCCCTGGCGAACTCGCTGGCGACCTCGCTGGAAGCGGTGGTACTTTTGGTCGTCATGCGCCGCCGCCTGCACGGGCTGGAGGGGTGTGTCGTGCTGGTCGGGTCGCTAAAAGCGCTTCTGGCGGTCGGACTGATGTCTGCCGCGCTGGCCGCCTGGCTGGGGTGGGCGACAGGACAGCCCGCCTGGCTGACCGGGCTGGGCGGGATCGCTGTGGGCGGTCTGGTGTATGGCGCGGCGATGCTGTTATTGGGGGTGGATGAGGTCATAGGTCTGGTACGGGCTGCTGCCCGGCGGTTTCGGCGTTAGCGCCGGACGATCATCTGACAAGATCCCTGCTTTATTTACAAAGAATTTACATATCCGAGCCAGGTGGGAGGTATAATTTTAATAAATTAGTTAGTCTAACTAACTAATCCGAATAACCGGCTGAGCTTTTTCGTTTAGGAGTTGGGATGGAGATGATCGATGTTTGAAAAATTTATGGATGCAGGGTTGGCCGGCAAGATGCTGTGGCTAATGGGACGGATCCGTCAACTGCGGCTGGGTGAACTGCCGCACCAGGATTTTGACCTGTCCCTCTCACAGCTGGATATGCTGATGTATGTCGGCCGGAACCCTGGCAGCCATCTCCAGGATGTTGCCGCCGGGCTTGATCTTACCTCCCCGACCGTCAGTGTCGGCATCCGGCGGTTGGAGGAGTCTGGGTTAGTGGAGCGCCAAGCGGACCCCAACGACGGCCGGGCAGCCTGCTTTTACCTGACCGCTGTTAGCCAGGAAGCCATGCAGCGCATGGCCAAGGCCGGATTGGCGGGCATGAAGATGTTCCTCGATCAGTTAACTGGGGAAGAACAGGAAACACTGTACGGTCTGCTGGAAAAGGCCGTAAGCGGTGTGGAACAATCAACGAAGCAATCAAAAAATGATCAGGAGTAATGCATGAACACCAGAAGAATCATCATCATCGCAGCAGTGGTCGTCGTCATCGTGGCAGCCATCTTCGGCTTCCGGGCTTTGAGCGCTGGCCAGCGGCAAGCACGCCTGACAGAAGACCTGCAGATCGAAACCATTCAGGTCGGCTCACTTGAAGCCCTTGTCGGGGCGACTGGCACTGTCCGCGCCAATCAAACCGTCCATCTCAACTGGCAGACCTCCGGCACCGTGAATGCGGTCTTTGCCGGGATCGGTGACCAGGTGGAAGCCGGAGAGGTATTGGCGGATCTGGAGCAGACCTCGCTGCCGCAGAATGTCATCCTGGCCCAGGCAGATCTGGTGAATGCCCAGAATGCGCTGGAAGACCTGCTGGACAGCTATGAAGGGCTTTCGCTGGCCCTGGCCGAAAAACAGGTGGCCGATGCGCGCCTGCGCTATGACAATGCCAGGGAGTATGTTGACGACATTAACTATGTCGGCCCGCAGGATGAGATCGACAAGGCTTATCGCAATTTGCAGAAAGCCTATGATGAACTGCAGCGCGCCGAAGCCGAGAAGAACAGCATCGGGAATACCAATTCGACTGCCTATAAGATCGCCTATTTTCAGTACCGGGAAGCCTACAATAACTACGCCACCAAACTGGGTGACTACAATTACCTGACCGGCCAGACCGTCGATGAGATCGAACGCAGCATTGCCGAGGCCGACCTGGCAGTGGCAGAACAGCGACTAGCGGATGCCGAGGCGGAACTGGCGCGGCTGCAGTCAGGACCCGACCCGGATGATGTCGCCGCGGCTGAAGCGCGCGTGGCGGCTGCCGAGGCAGCCCTGGACGCCGCCAGGATCATCAGTCCCTTTGACGGGACTGTCACGCTTGCGGATGCCAAAGCCGGTGATCAGGCCCAGCCAGGCGCACCGGCCTTCCGGGTGGATGACCTCAGCAGCCTGCTGGTGGATGTGGAAGTCTCGGAAGTGGATATCAATCGCGTGCAGGTCGGGCAGCCGGTGGTGCTGACCTTTGATGCCATCCTGGCGACTGAGTATCAAGGGGAGGTGGCGGAAGTCTCGCCGGTCGGGAATACCGTTCAGGGTCTCGTAAACTTCCGGGTGACGATCCAGGTGCAGGACCCGGATAAAAATGTCCGGCCCGGCATGACCGCGGCTGTCAATATCATTGTCGACCGGCTGGAAAATGTACTGCTGGTCCCCAACCGCGCCGTCCGGGTTGTGGATGGTCAGCGGGTGGTGTACGTGCTCAAAGGCGGCGAACTGGAAATGGTAGAGATCTTCCTGGGTGCATCCGCTGACCTGTTCAGCGAAGTGATCTCCGGCGAGCTCAGCCGCGGCGATGAAGTTGTGCTGAACCCGCCGACTGAATTCATGACAATGGGCGGACCGCCGCCGTTTGGAAATTAGCGATGAGCGACCTGGTTGTACATGCCAGAGATCTGAGAAAGATCTATATCATGGGCGAGATGGAGGTGCATGCCCTGCGCGGGCTGAACATCGACATCTCCCGGGGTGAAGTGCTCTCGATCATGGGACCATCCGGTTCGGGAAAATCGACGCTGATGAACATGCTGGGTTGCCTCGACCGCCCGACCTCAGGCGAGTATTACCTGGATGGCGAAGCGGTCGCCGAGATGAACGATGATCAACTTGCGGGGATTCGCAACCGCAAGGTGGGCTTTGTCTTCCAGAGTTTCAACCTGCTGCCCCGGGCGACGGCGATCTCGAATGTGGAAATGCCGCTGCGCTATTCGGATGTCTCCGGTAAGGAACGCCGTGAACGGGCGATCGCGGCCCTCGAATCTGTTGGCCTGGGGGACCGGGTCCATCACCGCCCGGGAGAACTCTCCGGCGGGCAGCAGCAGCGCGTGGCGATCGCCCGTGCCCTGATCAACAACCCGGCCATCCTGATGGCCGATGAACCGACCGGTAACCTGGATACTAAGTCCGGCGATGAGATCATGGACCTGCTCCTGAAGTTGAACCAGGCGATCAATACCACCCTGATCATTGTGACCCATGACCCTGAAGTGTCAGCCATGACCGACCGGATCGTGATGATCCGCGATGGGGTGGTGGTGGAGGACAGCAAATGAAAATCGGCCAACCGATCATTGAAGCGCTGGAAAGTCTGGCGTCCAACAAGCTCCGTTCCGGCCTGACGATCCTGGGGATCGTGATCGGCGTGGCGGCGGTGATTGCCATGTTGGCGGTGGGACGCGGTGCAGAAGCCGAGATCACCGGTTCGATCGAAGGGATCGGGACCAACCTGATCTTTGTGTTCCGCGGCGGGGATGAGTCCGTCCGGAATCCGAAACCGATCACGCTGGGTGATGCCGAGGCGATCGCCGATCCATTCCAGGCACCCTCAGTCAGCGCGGTCGCGCCGATGCTGCAAGGCTCGGCCGAGGTCAGCTACAGCGGCGAGAGCATGGTGGTGACCCTAACAGGGGTGACACCGGATTATGCCATTGTTCGCAACTGGGGTGTGACCGAAGGAAATTTCATCGGTGAAGGAGACCTGCTCGGTCGCGCCTCGGTCGCCCTGATCGGGGTGGATGTGGCTGAAGAGCTGTTTGGCCGCACTTCAGGCCTGGTGGGGGAAACCATCCGCATCGAGGGCCAGCCGTTCCGGATCATCGGTGTGCTGGAACCAAAAGGCGGCGGCTCATTCGGCAGTCAGGATGAGGTCGTGATCATCCCGATGAGCACTGCCCAGGCCCGCCTGCTGCGCCGCAGCACCCAGGACCGGGTGGATATCATCATGGTCTCGGCGGCGGACCCGGAACTGGTCGATCAAGCCGGTGAGGAGATCGCCCAGATTCTGCGGTCGCGGCACCGCACCGGCGTCGGCCAGGATGACTTTACGATCATGAACCAGAAAGATTTCCTGGAGACCGCCTCGACCATCACCAGTGTGATCACGATCTTCTTGGGCGGGGTGGCCGGCATCTCGCTGCTGGTGGGCGGGATCGGGATCATGAATATCATGCTGGTCAGCGTGATCGAGCGGACGCGTGAGATTGGTCTGCGGAAAGCGATGGGCGCCCGTAAGCGCGATATCCTGGTGCAGTTCCTGGTGGAGTCTTCACTGCTCAGCCTGTTTGGCGGTATCTTTGGGATCCTGCTGGGATGGGGGATCTCGGAGATCGTCAGCCAGATCGCGGCGGCCAGCGGTACATCGCTGAAATCGGAGATTGGGCTGGATTCCGTTCTGCTGGCGACGATCTTTTCGACCGCGGTCGGCTTGTTCTTCGGGTTGTTCCCGGCCAACCGGGCAGCCAACCTGGAACCGGTGGAAGCGCTGCGCTACGAGTAGCCGGATCGAAATGTAATCACAGGGAGCTGATCGCTAGACCGGCTCCCTGTTTTGTTTTAACCTAATGGATTCAGCGGCGCGGCTTCCCGAGCAGATAGCCAAGTTCTTCGGTAAAGAGTTCCCTGACCTGGACTTCTTCCGCCGCGGGGCGCAGGCAGGAGGCTGGCTCGCGCAGCATGACCTCCAGGTCGTCCAGGGTGATGAATCCTTCGTCATCCAGGTCCAGCGGGTGGAGGATGCAGTAGAACGGTTTGAAGCGCCAGGGATGCTGGCCGGTGTACTCGGCGGCGACCTGCAAGGCGCAGCGCATGTCCTTGCGCAGGAAGATGCAGGAAGTGCCGCCATAATGTTCGGGATTGGGGAGGATGGTGGTGTGGACGACCTTGCCGCTGAGAGCGTGATCGTCATCCTCTTCCTGACCGTCGAACCAGCAGCACGGGTCGGCGTGTTCGGGTTCCATGTGCGGGCTGATCTCGGCGGCGTGGGCGAGGATATCCTCGGCGTGGCGCTTGTCCACCCAGGCGCCGTAGATGCAGCAGGCCGCGCCGCAGTCGGGCCAGTCGCAGCGGGCGACGCGGGCGCGGGTTTCGAGGCGGGGGTGGCGTTTATATGAGGATGACATCATGGGTATTCTAACTCTGAAATCTCCCCATGCCAAAAGGCAGGGGGTTCCTGAGTTCACAACGCCGTTTCCGGGTCGGTGACTTGCCCGGGTCTTAACACTGCTCCCATCAGGTTTTCGGGGCGACCCATTCT
>JAGVCA010000045.1 GCA_020059485.1 Anaerolineales bacterium | reverse complement strand
ATTCCCCAAGGCGATCGAGGGGATAGAGGGTGTTGTAGTTCACCCGGTGAGGGTCATGCTCTCACAAACGGAATAAAAGACGATATTTTCCGGAACTATCTGCGCAAGCTGTCAGATGATATGAGCGGGAGTGCTTTTAACAATGCGCTAGATTAAAAGCGAGATCGCCATGAATATCTTGATGATTTACCCGGAATTCCCGGATACCTTTTGGGGTTCAAAGTTAGTCCGAAAAAAAGCCGGTTCCCCACCTCTGAGTCTTTTGACTGTAGCGGCGATGCAGGTGTTCCTGCTCTCGTTTGCCGGAGTCCCCCCCGACGCTCGGTTTTGGCAGCAAGTTCTTCCTGTTCCGCACCATGCTGGAAGGCGGTTTCACCGGCCTGGCGATCATCGACGTGCTAGCTTCGCTGGTCTCGGCGTATTACTACCTGCGGGTGGTGATCTTGATGTACTTCCATGACGGCGAGCCGCAAGTGCACAATGAGCCGGCCCTCAATCTGGTGACAGCCCTGACGGCGGTCGGGACGATCTTCCTTTTCCTGTTCTCTGACCCGCTGCCGGAGTCGTCACGCATGGCGATGCGCATACCGGCGATGCTGAAGTAGCGGATGACTTCTTCGTTCACGCCGCCGTAGTCTGACGAACACTGCGTGTTCGTTTGGTACGAAGCTGCGCCTTCTCCACGTGTGTCCGTATCCCCGTTCACGCCATCATTATTTAGTGGATTTGTCCCAGGCCAAAGAATTCACCTCCCCGCCTTTTCCCGTTATAATAAATGCACCCACGCACCCGTAGCTCAATGGACAGAGCGGCTGACTTCGAATCAGTAGGTTGGGGGTTCGAGTCCCTCCGGGTGCGCCAAAAAAACACGCTTCTATGCAAGAAGCGTGTTTTTTATGCCCTCTCTCGGGGCTACTTCCTTTATCACCCCTCCCCTCGGATCATCTCTAGAAACGCCACCACCACCGCCGGGTCAAAATGGATCCCCGCCTGGTTCTTGATATACGTCACAGTCTTCTTGCGCGGCCACGCCTTCCGGTACGGGCGGTCCGAACTCAGCGCATCGAACACATCCACCACCGCAAAGATCCGCGCCGCCATCGGGATCTCCTCGCCGCCCAGCCCGCGCGGATACCCGCTCCCATCCCACTTCTCATGGTGCGCATACGGAATATCCAGCGACTTCTTCAGAAAATCAATCTCCTTCAGCGCATTATAAGCATACATCGGGTGCTGCCGCATCACCTCCCACTCTTCCCCGGTCAACTGCCCGGGCTTCAGCAGGATACTGTCCGGGATCCCGATCTTGCCAATATCATGCAGCAGCGCCCCGCGCCGGGCGTGGATGATCTGCTCCAGCGAAAGCCCCATCCGCCTCGCCAGCCGCACTGTTTGCTCAACCACCCGTTGAGAATGCCCCTCCGTCTCCTGGTCTCGCAGCTCCAGCGTGCGCGCCCACCCCTCCAACGTTGCGTCATATCCCAGGCTCAGTTCCAAAATCGCCTTCTGCGATTCATCAAACAGCATCGAATTCTCGATCGCAATCGCCGCCTGGGCGGCTAGGCTGACCAGGAATCGCTCCCACTCCTCGTCCACCACCTTCAGCGATCGGTGGAACAACTCCAGGACACCTTTTACCTCGCCTTTGCTGATCAGCGGTACGGAGCAATACCATTTGAACTGCTCTTTCCCCAACTCGGTCGACTTCGCAAAAATCGGGTCCGCCTCGTCCAATTTTGTTACCAGGATCGTCTTTTGTTCACGTGCTGCCAACCCTGCGTATCCCTCTCCGATCGGCAGCCGAGTATAACGCAGGGCTTCCGTCCTGAAGCCCTGAGAGCTCGTATAATTCAGCGTTTGATTGTCCGGATCAAATACCAGCACCGCCGCAGCATCCACCTCCAGCTCACTGCGTGCGATCTCCAGGTACTCATCCAGCGAAAAAGCCAGATCAGCACTTGAAGTGATAATCTTGTCAATCACATGCAGCGCTTCCAGCCGTTTCACCTGCCGCCGCGTTTGATCAAATAGCCTGGCCCGCACGATTGCCACCGCCGCCTGACTGATGATCGACTGCGCCAGATACGAGTTCTCCTGTGTAAATCTGCCCTTGATCCGGCTGTCGAATGTGGCATACCCAAACACATCGCCATGCTCGATCAGCGGGATGCCCATCCAGCCCCGAATATAATTCAGGTCTCCGTAATCCTGAAAGCGCTCATCCTCCACCGCATCCTCCAGGATCACCGCAGACTTAGTCTCTCTGATTTCCCTAAACAGCAGGTCTTCATCCGCCGGGATAGCTGCTGGCAATATGGCATTTTTACCGATCCCCTTACTGGCGACGATATTCAGGTAGTCGCCCTCCTTCAGGAACACGACAGAACTTTCAAACTGCAGATGACTCTGCAGGTTTTCCAGAATCGTCACCAGCATCGTTTCCAGCTCCACCGCACCGGTCAACGCGGCATTCACATTTTGCTGCACTGCCATCTCTGCCAGTTTCTGGCGTTCGATCTCAATCAACCGCAGCCTTTGCATGCCAATACTGACATCATTGGCCACCGTCGTCAGAAAAGCCAAATCCGCCTTCGAAAAGTGTCTGGGTTCGGCTGATTCCGCATTGATTGCCCCGATCGCCTTACCACTCGCCAGGATTGGCACACATACCTCCGAGCGCAGCTGGCCCGTGGTCGAGATGTAATCCGTTACTGCTTCCGTATCTTCGATCAATACCCCCTCCTGGCTTCGGACCACCCGGCCGATCACCCCCTGATCCAGGGAAAAGGTCACGCCCATCTCCTTGTCGGTAATTCCCATGTAGGAGGGATGGACCCGGATCTTGTCTGTCCGTTCATCATACAGCAGGATCCCCACATGGTCGGGGTATAAATTCTCATTTAGAATCCCGGTCACGTAACCGATCAATGCATCCTCATCCGTCGTTTTCAAGGCGAAGGATGAGATATGATGGAATATCCGCTGCTCCAGCAAACTTCTCATCAGCCGGTCTTTGTTCTGCTTCCTCTCAATGATCTCCCAGGTCAGGTCGGTGAACAGCGAGAGAGTTTCAACGGTCGTCTGATCATACGGTGTAGACTTGTTACCAATGCCAAGCAGTGCTACCACCTTTGATTCCCGTATCACCGGGATCGTCACTATTCGATCGAGAACCGTATGCCCTGCTGGCATACCAGAGGACCCATCCTCCGGAGGATAGGCATTGTGAACGACTGCCGCCTTTTTCCGGATCGCTTCAGCCCACATCCCGGCTAGGGACACGGGTAAATGCTCGCCGAGTCCCACATGCTCGGGGTCCATGCTCCCCGATAATGACCAAACTTGATACGTCAGATTTTCACCATCCTCATCCAGCACGTGGTAGAACCCGATCGGGCTTGATCCCAATTCACAAGCAGCAACCAGACAGCGTTGCAACAATTCTTCCATCGAATGCGTTTCGCTGTAGTCGATCAGCTCATACCGGATTTCGATCATCGCTTCCGATTGTTTGAGTGCATCAATATCCTGCACCAGGCCGATCATCCGCAAACTCCCCTGTTTCTCATCCCGGCTGCTGATCGCACCAATATCCCGAAACCACTTATATGCCCCATCAGCACATCTCAGCCGGTATTCGACCTCATACAGCGGCGCAACGCCTTCCAGATGGTCTCGTACCGCTTGCATTGCTCGGTCGTGATCTTCTGGATGTAGCAAATTGGTGAAATCCTCATAATGGTGGAACTTGTCCGGCGGATAACCGATCATCTCCGCCTTGCGCGCATCAAAGATCACTTCTCCGGATGGCAGGCTCATTTCCCACCAGGCCAGATTGCCGGCCTTCAATCCGGCCTGCATCCGCTCGGCCAGGCGATACTCAGAGTCCCTGACGCGCATGACCTCGGTCACATCCTGCACCGCCCCAAAGATCCGCACCACTTTGCCATTTGTCCGGTCATGAGCGGGATAACTGTGGTCTCGCAGCCAGCGCTCTTCTCCATCCTTGCGGATGATCCGGTAGTCATACGTCACCGCTTCTCCCGCCAGCAGCTTTTTCATCCGTGCTACCGCCGCCTCGTGGTAGTCCGGATGGATCACCTGCCCCCAACCGCCCAGTTGGGTCACCTCCTCATGCGTGTACCCGATGACCTCTTCGAAATCGCCCTCCACCCACTCCCGAATCAGGTTACCGTCCTCATCCACCCGCAGCATATAAGCATAATCGGAAAGCAGTTCCGTCACTGTTCTGTAGCGCTCTTCGCTCTGGCGCAGTGCCAGCTCAGCCTGTGTGCGTTCAATTGCATACCGGATCGCACGTGCGATCAAAGGTCCGGAGTAATCACCCTTCGCCAGATAGTCCTGCGCCCCGGCCTCCACCGCTCGGAGAGCGATCTCCTCGTTATCCAGACCCGTCAGAACCAGGATCGGTACATCAGGCACTTCTGCTAACACATTGAAAAAGGTATCCAGCCCATGGCTGTCTGGCAGCCCCAGATCAACCAGAACGGCATCAAATTCATCCTCTCGCAATTTGCCTAACCCATCCTGCAGCCGCGTTACATGGACGATGTCAAAGTCATATCCCGCGACCTCGCTCAAGAGCACGCCTAAATACCGGGCGTCACCCGGATTATCCTCGATCAGCAGCAACCGCAGACGGATCGTTTCCACCTTGTTAATTAGCTAACCTCCCGCTACGATTTCTCTTAAACGGGTCTGTATCCTCATCTGATGGATTCGTTTGGCGGAAGTACCACGATCGATACCCAAAAATTTTCGATTGCTTGCACGATTGTGACAAACCGGTCCAGATTCAACGGTTTGGGAATGTAACAATTGGCATGCAGGCCATAGGATTTCAGGATATCCTCCTCGCTCTCCGAGGTTGTCAGAATTACTACCGGGATCTGCTTCAGGTTTTCATCCTGCTTGATCTCAGCCAAAACTTCCCGACCATCCAGCCTGGGCAGGTTCAGGTCCAGCAGGATCAGGTCCGGCCGTCCAACATCGGTATACTGCCCTTCTTTTCTCAGGAAAGCCAGCGCTTTCACGCCGTCCTGAACCACATGCAGATTATTGTGAACCTTTCCCTCTTTGAGTGCTTCTCTTGTCAGGCGGATATCCCCCGCGTTGTCCTCCACCAGCAGTATTTCAATCGGTCTTCCATACGGTTTCATCATATTCGCCTCTCTCCCTGTTCTATCCATGTCGGGACGGATGGTATCAAAAAATGAAAGGTTGACCCATTGCCTGGCGTCGAGTCAACCCAGATCCGGCCGCCATGTCTTTCAATGATCCGCTTGCTGATCGCCAATCCAATCCCCGTTCCCCCGTACTCTTCCCGGGTATGCAGGCGTTGGAATATGACAAAGATTCGCTCAAAAAACACTGGGTCGATTCCGATCCCATTATCCGAAACCGAGATCTGCCACCACTGCTGATTATATCGTTTTGCCTCAACCCGAACAGCCGGGACCTGATCGTTCGAAAATTTTATCGCATTCCCGATCAGGTTTTGCATCACCTGCTCGATTTGCCCTTCGTCAGCCATCACAATCGGCAAAATGCCAGAGGTAACCTTTGCCTCGCTCTCCGCGATCATGATTCCCAGCGATACCTTCGCCCGCTCAAGCACCTTGTTCAGGTCAACCTCTCCAAACGCCTGCCCGTGCGTCCCCACCCGGGAATAAGCCAACAAATCATTGATCAGCCGCTTCATTCGTGTTGCGCCATCCACGGCAAAATTGATAAACTCGAGCGCATCGCCGTCCAATTTATCTGCATATCGCTTGTTTAGTAATAGCAAATAACTGGTCACCATCCGCAGCGGCTCTTGCAGGTCATGCGAAGCCACATAGGCAAACCGTTCCAGTTCCTCATTGGATCTTTGCAGGTCTTCGGTCCGCTCCTCTACACGCAGTTCCAATTCCTCGCTCAACTGCCGCAGCTCAGCCACCACCTGCGCATTTTCCTGACGGGCCTGCTCCAAATTATGAGCCATCTGATTGAAACTGACGCCCAAACGGCCCAGTTCATCCTTTCCCCTTGGATCCACACGGTAATCGAGGTTACCCTCCCCAATCGCTACCGCTCCGAAGGCAAGGTCTGTGAGTGGTTCAGTGACTGATCTGACAAATCCTGCCGACACCAGCCCTCCGATCAACGCAATCACCAAACTAACTGCCAGTAAGGAAGTCTGCAACTCCGCCACCGACTGGTATGCCTCGGCCTCATCGATTTCGGTCACCAGGCATATTTGCCAACCTCGCAGCCAATGATAATAACCCAGCACCTCAACCTGCCTGTAATCCGCTCCTTCCAAGAACCCGGTCCACCCTAACTGGCATGCGTTCACACCCTCAGTAAATACTGCCTCTTGATTCTCAACAGATGATAGAAAGCGCGGCTTGGTCGTGAATTGGGACATATTGTTGACCAGATAGGTATCGAGGCTGGAATTTCCATCCACTCCATCCACCATGATCCGATCCAATTCTTCCAGATTAACATGCCCGGCCAGCACTCCCAACAACTCCCCTTCTTTGGAAATGATCGGGGCAGTAATGTGCAGAGCTACTTTGCCTTCAGATGCATCGTATTTGATACCGTCTACGAATATTCCTTCTTTCCCCTCAAGGAAGTAGCCTTCATTTACGCGGAACTTCCCGTTCAGATCTTGGTCGGTCGAAACCAGGATTTCCCCGGTAACCGGGTGAATGACGGAAAACTCCTCGATCCCGCCACTCCAATCCACATTGACCAGAAAATGATCCTGCAACAACAACCGTTCGGCCTCCAAAAATTCGGCAGATCCCTGGGACGCACTTACCAGAATGGCGGCATAATCCCTGACCAATGGCCGCTGCGCCATTGACTGGACCAGCCTTTTGTTCCCTTCGATCCAGCGAAGAAAATCAGATTCCTTTTGCGCGTTCACTGCCTGGATCAGGTCTTTGGCATTTTCCTTCAAAGCGCGTTGAGCGAATGTAAAGGACGATATCCCAACCAGTGAAACGGTCAGGGCCACAAGTGGAAGGAACAGAAGATATAATTTTAGACTGAGACGCATACTATTTCCCGAAGATCTCCTCCTGGTCCGCCATCGTTTCTACGGTCTCTCAAAATCCAGCCCGACCGTACCCCGCGTTCGGGCCAGCCGAATTTTCCCCGCTCAATAGCCGTATGACTCTCTTGTCAGTCTTCAAGAATCCTCCAGTGGCTGATCGCCATCCACCAGCCGCAGGATCACGGGCAGCAGTTCCCCCACAAATTTACCTTTCGGGATGAAAGCATCCGCTCCATTCAGGTTCGCCGCCCGGCGGTAGCCCGGGTTGTCAAACAGGGTCAGGATCACCACCTTCACGCCTGGAGCAGCCGTTTTGATCTCCTGGACCATATCAAGGCCAGACTTCCCCGGCATCTCGATATCCAGCAGCACAACCTCGGGCTGGTGCTTGGCTATCGCCCACAGCGCATCTTCCGCCCCAAATGCAATATCCAACACCTGGATCCGGGGGTAGCGGGCCAGCAGCTTCATCGTTGCTTCGATAAATGCAGAACTGTCATCTACCAGAAGTATGGTGATCTTTTCACCAACAGCACTATTTTTCCCCACCGAAAAATCTCCATTCGATAGTTTCGGGCCTTCGATCATCGTCATTGTCGCCTTTCACAGTAATGTATCCTCATTATGGTCGCCCTCGGAGCAGGTTTGTATGGGGTCTTCCCATACCTTTGGAACGAAAAAGACCCCATTTCTGATTGAGCTGCCCATATCCCGGTCCCGGAATTCATTCGTCGATGAAGATCAGGCCATACTTGATCGCCATCCGTACGACCCCGGCGATCTCACTGACGCCCAACTTCCCCATCAAGCTGGTGCGGTGTTTTTCGATCGTTTTATCACTCACTCCCAGAATTACCGCGATCCCCTTGGTGGTGTGACCTTCTGCCACCAATTGCATCACCTCGCGCTCGCGCTTGGTCAGCAGGTTCAATGGATCCACTGGTTCCAACGAAGACCCCTCTGCCTTCAACGCCTCCAGCAGTACCCGCGACACCCCCGGCGATAAAAAGGTCTCATTTCGGTACGCCGCCCGGATCGCCAGGATCAATTCGTCGGTGATCGACCGCTTCAGCACATATCCCACCGCCCCGGCCATCAAAGCTTGCCGCACCAGGCCCTCATCCGAATACATCGACAGGATCACCACCTTGGCCCCAACCCCCAGAGCTGTCAGCTGGCTCGTCGCCTGGATCCCGTTCAACCGCGGCATATTGATATCCATCACCACCACATCCGGACGGTGCTCGCCTGCCGCTTCCACCGCCGCGTGTCCGTCCTCCGCTTCGGCCACTACCTCAAAACCATCGACATGCTCCAGCAGCGATCGGATCCCCTTCCTCACCAGGTGGTGGTCCTCCGCCAGCAAGATCCGGATCATCCTTCCTCCTCCCGTTCAGGATCTGGCCGCAGCGGCAGGAAACCGGTCAGCGTCGTCCCCTTACCAGGGGCGGATTCGATCTCCAGCCTCCCGCCGGCCAGCTCCAGCCGTTCACGCATCCCAACCAAACCCATGCCTCTCCGGTTGGTGCCTTCCACCAGATCCGATTCAACCTTGAAACCTTGGCCATCGTCCTGGATCTTAAGCGCGATCTTATCGCCGGCCTGGCGAAGATCGATCTTTACCTGCTTTGCATCGGCGTGTCTGACGATGTTGGTCAGAGACTCCTGCAAGAACCGATACAGCGTGATCTCACTGATATCCGGCTGTTTGGGGATTACATCGTGCTTGAATTGGATATCCAGACCAGTTCGATCCTTGAAATCGGTGCACATCTCCCGCAAGGTCACGACCAATCCAACCGCATCCAGAGCGGGCGGACGCAGCCCATGGGCCAGGCTTCGCAGGTTTTCCAGGATCGAATCCGTCAATGCGACAGAGGCCGCCAGTTGTGCTTTAGCGCTTTTCATTTCTTCCGGCATGTCAGCCAGCAGCAGTTCCAGATCGATCTTGAGCGCGGTCAGTGACTGACCTGACTCATCGTGCAATTCCCGCGAGATGCGCTGCCGCTCATCTTCCTGCGTCGTGATCACTTTTTGCGCAAGGTCGCGCAGCCGCTGGCGTGCATTCTTTTTCTCGCTTATCTCTATGAACATCACGGCCAAAAGGTCGGGCGTGGTCCTAAATGCCGAGACTTCAAATGTGCCCTTGATCGCGCCGTCGTTGTAAGTAAATTCCTCTAGATAGATCATACGGCCCGTCTTCATTATTTCTCGGTATCGCTGCGGGATGCCAGCCGCTTCCAGCATCGGGAAGGCCGCTTCTATCCGCCGCCCGACCAGAAGCCTGCTATCAATACCCAGCAGACGGCAGGCCGAATCATTCACCTGCTCCAGGATCAGGTCATCGCCCTTGAGTCTGTAAAACAACACCCCGATCGGCGTATTCTTCACAACACTCCTGAACATCTCCTCGCTTTGCCGCAGGGCGGTCTCCGTCTGCTTCTGCTCGCTGATATCCTTGTTCACGGTGTTATTCCCGATCCAGTTTCCTTCTGGATCAGTCGTGGCCCGCACAGCCGTTAAAATATTCAGTTTCCGCCCATCCTTGGTGGTATGGATCGCTTCCCCGCTCCACTCCTCATTCTGCTCGTAGATCGCTACCACCTCATCCCTGGTGAGAGGGGCATAGTCCGGCTTCAGCACCTCGGGATACAGTTTCCCTGCCACCTCCTCCTCGCGCCAGCCATAGATCCGCTCGGCAGCCTTGTTCCAGGTCGTGATCCGGAAATCCAGATCGGTCGAGATCACCGCGTCTGAGACATTCGCCAACAGCAATGCCTGGTACCGCAGCAAATCTTCTGCCGCCGCACGCTCGGTGATGTCCTGGACCGTCGAGATCATCAAATTTTGTTCAACCAGGGGAATATTTTTAGCAGTCACCAACCGCTTTTCCCCATCCTGCCGCGTGATCTCAAACCCTTCCCATACCATCCGGGCCGGGTCCCCGCTTTCGATATCAGTCATGATCCGGGCTTCCACCTCGGCTCGATAGCTCGGGTTGGGATAAACTGACTCGAAAAACTTCGGAATATCCGTTAAGACCCCCCTTGGATGGCCGTAAGTTTTTTCGAATTCCTTGTTCATATAACTTGCAGTGCCCTGATCGATATAATTCACCGCCAGCCCGATGGGCAGGTTGTCCAGGATCGTCTCGATGAATTCGTTTCGTTCCTGAAGTTTCCGCTGGGCTTCCTTTTCCTCCCCAATCTCCTGCACAATTGCCAACACCTTGATCTCCGCCCCATCCCGGATCACTCTTGCATAGGTGCGCACCTCGATCACTTCGCCATCAGTTCGAACGGCTCGATATTCAAACGGCGGTAAAACTTCAGCCCCGCGTCTTATATTGCTGAACAACCAATCCCTTGCTGCTATTTTATCCTCCGGATGAACATGGATAAAATTCACCCGGATACTGGCGATCACGTCCTCAGCCCCATAACCGATCAGTTCTCGCAACCCGCGTGACCAATGCACCCGCCCCGATACCGGTTCCCACACAAAATCTCCGATCCGTGCAATTCGCTGTGCTTCAATCAGCCGCGCCTCGCTTTCCTTAAGTGCGTCCTGAGCCCTGACCCGCTCTGTGATATCAATCATCAAACCTTCCAGGAATTCCTGTCCTGAATCGACCACCAGCTGGCCTTGTTCCCACACCCACTTGGTCGCGCCGCTCTTGGTTACGATCCGGTAGGTTAATTGATACTTGGGGTGATCCCGCACCTGGGCTTGGATCGTGTCCCACACATTCTGCCGGTCCTCCGGATGGATCAGATTGACGGAAAAATCAGCGCCCTCCTCCATCAATTCTTCCGCGTGAAATCCGGTGAGCTCCTCGCATCCCTCACTCAAGAAATGCATCGTCCACTCAGGTTTGTTCTCGCAGCGGAACACCATCCCCGGCAGGTTGCCCATCAGATTGCCCAACTGCCGCTGGCTTTCCCGCAGTTCATTCTCGGCTTCTTTTTGTTTGGTGATATCGACTGAGATCCCTCCCACAAACCGCTCCCCATCCGGGCCGGTCAGTGGGAATTTCAGATCGTTCACCCACCAGTTTTCTCCGCTCACCGTCCTGACCTGGCCGACCCGCAGCACACTCTCCTCCCCATCTAGCACCATCCGGTCGTAGCGCTCAATCTCCTCGGCGATCTCCGGGGTGAAGATCTCGGTGGGCCGCTTCCCCAGGATCTGATCGATGGTCAGATCCTGCAATGCCAGTCTGGGCTGATTGGTATAGATATAGCGGAGGGTGTCATCCTTGATATACGCATTCGCCGGCAGATTGTCCATGAACGATTGGAACCGGGCTTCGCTCTCTTCGAGCCATCGTTCTGCCAATTGTTGAGCCGTAAAATCCAGAAAGATCGCTCCGACCAGTTTTTCTCCCTTTGTCCCGGTCAACGGGAATCGGATGAACCTTTCATACCGCGTTTCACCGTTCCTGAGGTTTACCTCACGGTCTGCCTTGATAACCTTTTGTTTTGCCAGCACCTCCCGCTCAATTTCCTCTTCCCGGTTTGCGGACGCATCATCAAGGATCGACGCACTGGTCGTACCCAGCCATTCTTGTTCCGATCGGCCCACAAACTCCAGCAGCGCTGGATTGGCGTACACCAGCCTCAGATCCCCATCCTTAATGTACGCATTCGCCGGCAGGTTTTCCATGAACAGCCGGAATCGTGCCTCACTCTCTGCCAGGTGGGCTTCAGATTCCTTTCGCCTGGTGATATCTTCGACCGCGCCAGAATACATCACCAGCCGACCCTCAGCATCCCGGATCGCCCTGGCCGTTTCCCGCACCCAGATCACCTCTCCATCATAGCGTTTCCAGCGGGATTCGTAATCCGTCACCACATCTTGCTCGTCCATTACCGCCTGCCAGCACTGCCGCTCATCGGGTTGGGCGTATCCATCCAGCGTGGAAAACTGCAGCGCAGCCTGGCGGCTCGGAAATCCCATCATCTCGATCAAGGCTTGATTAACCTGCAGCAGCCTGCCGTCAGGCGTGGAATGATACAAGCCGATCGGGATCAGGTCCATTTCCTCTTGCGACAATCCCACTCCTTGTGTCAGGCCGGTTGAAGGGCTTTTTAACGCCTCCACCAGAGCTTCCAATGCCGCAATCCTTTCCTTCAGGGCGTCAACTTTTTGTGCGCTCATACCATCGCTCCGCGATTATTATAAGTCTTACAATCGTCAAACCAATCTTACATCAATACCCCCGCCTGCTTTATCGCAAATCCATGATAATTCGGGGTTTTCTCAACAAAAGGTAGGGAAAGTCCCTATTTCCTCCTCCCGGATATAGGACTATAGTAACGTTGTAGCCAATCGAAAAGGCATACCCGGCGAAAGCCGGCGACGCAAAGCCATGGGTCTAAGGGCACATCCGCCTACGACCGCCAGGCCGCCGAAGTGTGACTGAACGGAAATCCCGCCTCGGCCTGGTCTTTGCACCAGGCTTTTCTGTTGGATACCTTGAACATTAACAACTGAATACTCGATAAAGGCAAACCCGGTGAAAGCCGGCGACGCAAAGCTATGGGTCTAAAGGCGCACTCGCCTATGACTGCCAGGCCGCCGAATGTATCCTCAGTACAACCAATTTTTTCTCATCTCCTCGGGCATAGAAATTTCAGGCCCGATTACATACATTCCTAAGAAGATCTGGAACGACAAGGGCAAACCCGGTGAAAACCGGGGACGCAAAGCCATGGGTCTAAAGGTGTACCCGCACCAATGACTGCCAGGCCGCCGAAATCAGATCGATTTCACCAAGTCTAGTGGGTTCTACCCCGACTTTCTGATCTTCTTGGGCACCATTTGAAAGGAAGGTGTCAGATGATCCGAAAGGTATTCCTCTATCTCTTCGAACTGATCGTGGTTTCAGCAGCGCTTTTTGCGCTCGGTTCCGCCATCCCCGGCCATGCTTACAGCCTCCAGCCAGAGATCCTGATCGAAAATCCCTCAGGTCTGAATTTGGAGTTCGCTCATGAATACGCGCTTTCGCCACTTTCACCGGATCGTCTGGAAAGTGTCACGCTCACCCTGAACAGCAGCGCACCAGCCAACCCGGATCTCAAAGTCCGAATTTCGTTCGATCACGGCAATACCTGGCATAAATGCAGTCAAACCAGCGAACGCATCTGGCAGTGTCTGTTTGCCCCCGAGATCGCACCGCTCGTAGAACATATTTATCAACTCGATATCCAAATATTATAGTTTTCAGGTTAGGAAAGGAATTGATAATGGAAACCAAACCAAACGTACTGATCGTGGATGACGATGAACAAACCGTCCAGCTCTTCCGCACCATCTTTGAGATCGAGGGCTGCCACACACTCGGCGCTTATGATGGCCGTCAGGCGCTCGACGCGATTCAGTCGAACTCGATCAACCTGATCGTCCTCGACATCATGATGCCCGATATCGACGGACTGACCGTCTGCCGGACCCTCAAGCAAGACCCGGCCAACGCCCATATACCCGTCATCATCATCACCGCCCTGATCGACCCCCTCAGCCAGGAGAATGGCTATAAAGCCGGCGCCGATGTCTTCCTGACCAAGCCGATCAACTGCTCGCAACTGGTGGCGATTGCCCGCCAGAAGATGGGCGTTGCGCTCCCCTGCTGATCTGCCAAACTAGGCAATCACCTTGGGCGATCATTTGCCATCATTGCTCCAATATTACATCCCTCCTCTCCCCCCCATAAACCGGACCACCGCCTGCGTATGCTCTGGCGGTGGTCCCAATTAATAAGAGGTATGTCTGAGTTGGTTGGTCAGTCTGCTACCGGTCCTGCTCCCATCTTGGCCGCGACCGGAATCCTTGCCGGATCGCTTTCAACACAGGCAGCGGCGTATGCAGGACATTTTTACAGATCCGGGCAATCCGTTCGGCTGAGGCCCCGTTGTTCTGGATCGGCATAAATTGCTTCAGTTCCGCAAGGTTCAGGTAGGAGTAAGTCTCCTTGCCCAGGGCCACCGCGGTGAATGTGCAGGTAGACTGCTGGGTGATCACCACCGCCGCATTCGCGATCATTTTGTCGATATTGCCATCGATATAGATCTCTGCATCCGGAAAATATTTCCGGATCTCCCTGATCGTCCGGGCTTGCTTCTCCAGTGGATGCAGCTTAAAGATCATGCTCTTGTCTCCCACCACCCGCCGGACCTGCTTCAGGAACCCGATCCGGTTGTCATACCGGAAAGTCTCGCGCAGAGGGGTACGTGCTGGTGGCACTGTCACCTCTGCCGGAAAGTCATTTTCCAGCACCGCCTCAAAATGATCGAAGTTCGGGATTCCGGTCACAGCGATCTTGTCAGCTTTAACCCCTTTCCGGACAAACAGGTCGCGGTAACCTTGCGAAGCGACGCAAAAAATATCGTATTTATCAGAAAGTCCGGTTGCAGCCGTATTCGCCAGTTAATAGGCCCCTTTCAACCACCTGACCAGGTGGAACAGCCAGATCTCCGGCTCGGTAATCCCTTCCTGCACCAACACCACCCGTTTGTTGCGGATGTTGCGCTGCACGATCAGGTCGCTCGCTGTCACCACCAAATCGTAATCATGCCCTTCACCCCGCCAATCCAGCACCAGGTTATTCGCCTGTATGTAGTTTAGCGTATCCATCTGGTGTTTCCCGCCCAGAACAGTCGCATCGAGGATCCCCGTTTTGGCTGCCAGATCTTCGATCCCATCCGCATAATACGGCGAGAAATAGCACTCATATTGCTCATCGAGGTGGCGGGAAATCTTATGCAGCATGGAGGTCTGGTTCCTTGACCCGCCAATGAATAATATCTTTTCAGGCATACCGGGTTTGACTCGCCCTTCTAACTCAGATCTCTGCCAGCTGCAGGTCCAGCGGGCTGACCAGGGATTGACGTTCTTCGTTCTCGCGTATCCGCCTGATCACTTTGGGAAGTTCATGCAGCCGGTTGATTGTGTAATTCGCCTGCGGGTGGTGGGCACCGCCGTCCACCCAGACGGTCTTCCAGCCTAGTTCTCTGGCAGGCTTCAGATTCATGGCTGTGTCATCCACGAGAACACAATCGGCCGGAACAGGATACCCAGTTAGCATCATCGCATTTAGAAACGTCCATCGTTCAGGTTTGGGGATGTAAAACATCGACCACACATCCAGGATCCCATCGAACAGGTCCTCGATCCCGACCGCTTGCAGCACGCGATACGCATGATTCCGGTCGGAGTTGGTAAAGATCCACTTTGGATACGGTATGTAGGCTAGGCTGTTGCGCAGTGCCGGGTCTGGCTTTAGGTATTTATTCAGGTCCAGTTCGTGGACAAACGTCAGATACTCTTCCGGGTCGATCTCGTGGTTCAACTGGATCCCCCGCAGGGTAGATCCATACGCGGCATAATATCGATCCCGCGTGGCGATTACCTGATCGGCTGGGATGCCAATGTTTTGATGCAAAAAAATGTCGATCCGCGCCGACATCTCGTCCCACATCCCGTTATGCTTGTCGTAAACCGTGCCATCCAGGTCAATAAACAATGTCGGATTGAAATTTGTCATACAGCTAGTCTAATGCTTACAGACTAACAAACCGCGAAGGGGCGGTTAACAATGTGTAATTGTTTTATGGGTTTTTACGATCACTCCCCCGTATTGAATCAAAGATTTCGCCGTAAACGTACCAAAAACATCGTCAGCGGTGCCAGACACAATCCCAAAAAACTGCTGACGGCGATCACGTCCTCCCCCAGCAGCTCAAACTCCGAAAACTGGGGCCGCAGGACCAGCACCACCAGCAGCGCCAGGTTCAGCACTACCCCGGTGTACAGCAGACCCCAACCAGCCGTAAAACCAAGCGGCCGTTTTCTCAGCATCAGCACCCCGCCGCCAATCCACAGCACCGATACCCCCAGATCCGCGATCGAGACACCCAGATCGGCGGGACGGATCTCCGCGCCGCCCTCGACGATCAGCGTTGCTGCCAGGAAAAAGAATACCGCGCCAAACAGCAGCAGCACGATCCCCCCAAATACTCTTGGGCCAATCTCCTCGATCTGCTCCTGAACTTGTAGCCAGTCCATTCGCTGGATAATTTCTATCATCCCTGCCGCTGCCAGCAAGACCAGCACTATATTCACTGCCGTCATCCACCGCAGCGGAATCCCGAACACATAAGCAATGTAGTTATAGCAGATCCCCGCCAGCGCGCCTGGCCACAGCAGCAATCCCGCCAGCCGCCCGCGTCGGGCCAGCAGGAACGGGATCAGCAGCAGCGGCAGCATCACGACCAGATTGGCCGCATCGTTCGCCAGAAACGAACCCCACAGATCCCCTGTTGGATAAACAACCTCGCGAAACACCAGCGAAAACAAAGACGCGGCACCCATCAGTGCCACCGACACAATGGTCAGCACGCTCGCCAGCCGCAGGTCCCCCCTGATCGGCAACACCTTCTTCATAATTCCTCCTCCAATCGTCACTCAATCGAACAAACGCTCAGCATCCTCCAGGCGCGGGATCGTTCCAAACAGAGACAGCCGGTCCCCTTTCTCCAACTTCGTGTCGCCATGCGGGATCAGATACTCATTTCCCCTGTACAGCGCCAGGATCAGCACTTCTTCAGGCAGCTGCAGGTCCCGCACCATTTTGCCAACTTGCCCCGGGTTAGTCACCATCACCTCGCCGACATCCTTGTCATCGTCCGTCCTGGTCAGCAGATCGTACATCCCCGGATTGCGTGCCAGGATCACCAGCAGTGCCGCCCGGTCCATTGCCAGGTTCATCGGCAGTACGCCCAGTTCTTCGAACCGCTCCACTTCCTGTGGATCATCCACCCGCGCCACCACATGGGAAACGCCATAAGTCCGCTTTGCCAGCTTGCAGACCTGATAAGAAAGTTCAAGATCACTGGAGGTGCTCACCACCGTCCGGGCTTGCCTGAAATACTCCTCCAGCGCCGGGTCATTGGACGGCGAATCCGCCTGCACAACCCGAACATCCCGTTGTTCAGACCGGGTGAACTGGGTTCCATTCTTTGCCACCAGCATGACCTCATCATGGTGTTCCGAAAGGATCTCCGCCACCCTGATCCCCAGTTCGCTCGCCCCTACCACCAGGAACAACCGCTTGCGCGCATCCACTGCCGAGGGAATGATCCGGTTGAACAGCACCGGTGCAAAGGAAACGGTCAGCAGCGACACCAGCACGATCGCCGAGTTAACCGATTCGGTGATGATCCCCAACCGCAGCCCAATGGCCGATGCCGCGATGATCAGCGATAGTCGGGCAGACAGCAGTGCACCAGCCCCAAATGCTTCTCGCCAGCTGTAGACCACCCGGAAGACCATCGCCGGCACGAATTTGACCACCAGCGCAGCCAGCACCAGCAGCGGGGCCAGCAGCAGCGCTTGCGGCGATTCGGTCAGCGCTGCCAGATTGAAATCCACGCCCACCATAATAAAAAAGATCGGTATAAAGAACCCAAAACCGATCGCGTTCAATTGGTGTTCCAGCTCCTCATCTTCCTGCCGGCGCAGCAGGGAGACGATCGCCCCCGCCATGAACGCGCCCAGGATGATCTCAGTCCCGATCGTCTCCGACAACGCGACGAACACCAGCATGATCGTGAAAGCCGCCCGCACTTTAATCTGCGCGGTGGCGTGGCTCAACTCCTCGATCATCGTCCGCACAACCTTCAGCCGGTTGACTAACAAACCCGCACGGTAAAGAATAAAGAAAGCCGCGAACAGCACGCCGATCAACAGGATTTCCAGCGTCAGCCCCTGTGAGATCGCCGCCACCAGCACCGTGATCAGGAACATGGTTGCAAAGTCGGCGATCAATGCCGAGACGAGCAGTGACTGTCCATAACTTCCGCCGCTGATGCCCTTTTCCTTCAGCACCGGCACCACCACCCCCAGAGAGGTGGTCGAAAGGATTAAAGCCATCATCCACATATTCTGCACCAGGCCCATCCGGTAAAAAGCGAACCCGGCCGCCGCTGACAACACCAGCGTCAAGGCGAAATTGATCCCGGCCAGCGGCAGCGGACCAAGGACCGGTTCGTTCTTGCCGCGTTTCTTGCCATTCAACGACCCAAGGCTGGAAAAATCGATCTCCATCCCGGAGAGGAACATCAGGAACACAAACCCGAACTCGGCCAGCAGATCCAGCACCGGGTCATGGTGTGCCACCCAGCCAAAGCCGCTGCGCCCCACAATGATCCCGGCGATCAACTCGCCGACCACGATTGGCAGACGCAGCGCCCGAAACCTTGACAGCAGCAGCGGCACTGCAAAAGCCAAAAAGATCACGATCAGCAATGGGATAAATGTCAGGTGTTCTTCCATAAAATTTTACCTCCAGCCCAAACCCCGTTATTGTACCAGCAACCTGATCAGCTCCCCAAGCGCGGGGACACCATCGGCGGGCCATACCGATCCTTTCTCTTTTCCTTTATAATTAACAAAACCAACCCTTCAGGAGTATGCCAATGTTTATCAAGAAAAGCGCCGAGGTTGAAAAAGTGCCCAATCGGGCTGCCACTGGTGTCACCTCCCAGGTATTGATCTCTTCCGAGGAAGGCCCCCACTTCGCCATGCGCCAGTTCACCATCCAGCCCGGCGGCGGGATGCCCAACCATACCAACAAAGTCGAACACGAGCAGTATGTTGTTCGGGGCTCAGCTCGGATCGGCATCGACGGGCAGGTTTACCAGGTCGAAGCCGGGGATGTCGTTTTTATCCCGGCTGGCGCCCCTCACTGGTACGACAACACTGGAGAGGAACCATTCGTCTTTCTCTGCCTGGTCCCCAACCTCCCGGACAAGATTGAGATCCTTGGCGGCTTCCCCGAATAACCGGGCGAAGGGATACCCTCTGACCTGTCCACCCAACTTGTCTCCCCACACAAAAAAAGCGGCGCTGCATGCGCCGCTTTCATCAATAACTACCATTTACTTCCCCACCCCCAACCGGACCACCCGGCATTCCCCATCCTGCTCCCGTGGCAGGATATTGACCGCATCCACTACCGTGAATCCCGCCTCGCCGGGCTTACCCACCAGTTCTGCCAGTTTTGCGGCCGTCAGCGCTTTAAATTCGTCATGGGCCACCACGACCAACACCACCTCAACCCCTTTGACCGCCTCAGGCAGCGTCTCGCAGGCCATTACACCTTCCGCCGCGATGTGATCAGGCACATACGGCTCAAACGTCCGCACCTCACATCCGGCGTTCCGCAGCAAATGGACCACCTCGATCGCCGGGCTTTCCCGCAAATCGTCGATATTCGGCTTATACGCCAGGCCCAGCACTGCCGCCTTCACGCCGGCCAGCGGCCCGATCGCCCGTTCCAGTTCGCTTACCAAAAAAGCCGGCTGGGCATCGTTCACCCGCCGAGCCGTCCGGATCAGGTCAGACCGCTCCGGCGAAACCTCCACCAAAAACCACGGGTCCACGCTGATGCAATGCCCGCCGACCCCGGCCCCCGGCCGCAGGATCTCAACTCTCGGGTGGTGGTTGGCCAGCTCGATCGCTTCCCACACATCCACGGCTTGTTCAGCCGCGATCCGGGAGAACTCATTCGCCAGGGCGATGTTCACGTCCCTGTAAGTGTTTTCCATTAATTTGACCATCTCGGCCGTGGTCGGGTCCGTGCAGTGGATCGTCCCGCGCACAAAGCTGGCATACAATACTTTCGCCCGTTGATTGGCCTGCTCGGTAAGCCCGCCGACGATCCGGTCATTCGAGACCAGTTCCTCCAGGATCCGTCCGGGCAGCACCCGTTCCGGCGAATACGCCAGATCGAAGTCTTTGCCTGCTTTCAACCCGCCTTGTTCCAGGATCGGCTGCACCAATTCGATCGTCGTGCGCGGCGGAGAGGTCGATTCCAGCACCACCAGGTCCCCCGCCTTCAACACCGGCCGGATCCCTTCCGCAGCTGACCGGACATAGCGCATATCCGCCGATTTGTCCTTGTTGAAAGGTGTCGGCACGGCAATGATGAACACATCCGCCGCAACGGTCTGTTCCGAAAAGGTCAGCCCTCCCATTGCCAGCGCACCTTTGAAAGCCACCGCCAGCCCATCCTCATGGATGTGCAGTTCGCCTTTCCGCAGCGTGTCCACCACCTCAGATTTTACATCCACCCCGGTGACGGTATAGCCCTGCTTGGCGAACATGATCGCCGTCGGCAGACCGATATACCCCAATCCCACAACACAGATATGCTCTTTGTTGTTCAATCTTCACTCCAGGTTCAATGATGTGCTTCCAGCAAGTCAACGATCCGCCGGGCAGCCTGTCCATCCCCATACGGATTGACCGCCTTCGACATCCCGGCATATGCCGCCGGATCGCGTATCAGCCGGGTTGCTTCAGCCACGATCCGCTCATAATCCGCGCCGACCAGTTTCGCCACCCCGGCTTCGATCCCCTCCGGACGTTCGGTCACTGCCCGCATCACCAGCACAGGCACACCAAACGCTGGCGCTTCTTCCTGGATCCCGCCTGAATCCGTCAGAACCAGGCTTGACCGGGACATCAGGTCGATCAAGGTCCGGTAATCCACCGGCTCCAGCAGGGTGATATTCTCGCACTCACCCAACGCCGGGTACACCACCTCGGTCACGTTCGGGTTAGGGTGCACCGGGTAGACAAAATGCAAACCCAGCGACTCGTCTTCCGCCAGTGTCCGGATCGCCCGGCAGATCTCGCTCAGCGGCTGGCCGAAATTCTCCCGCCGGTGAGCGGTGACCAGCACCAGCCGGCGGCCGTCTGGCACCTGCTTCACTGCACTGTGCTCCCGGTCAAACGGCTGACTCGCCACCGCTTGCAGCGCGTCAATGATCGTATTCCCGGTCACATGCACCGCCTCAGGTGGCGCGCCTTCTGCCAGCAAGTTTTGCCGTGCTATTTCGGTTGGCGCAAAATGCAGATCTGCTACCACGCCGGCCACCTTGCGGTTGACCTCTTCCGGGAATGGCTGCCATTTATCATAAGTCCGCAGCCCGGCCTCCACATGACCGACCCGCACGCGATGATAAAATGCCGTCAATGCCGCCGCCATCACTGTGGTCGTATCTCCCTGCACCAGCACCCAGTCCGGTTTGACCTGCTCGAACACACTCGGCAGATCGGAGAACACTCTGGCCGTCAAGGCCGACAGGCTTTGGTTTTCGCGCATCAGGTCCAGGTCAAAATCCGGGCGGATCCCGAACATACTGTTGACCTGGTCAAGCAGTTCCCGGTGCTGGGCGGTTACACAGGTCAGCGAGTCAAAACCGGTCCGCCGCTGCATCTCCAGCACCACCGGCGCCAGCTTGACTGCCTCCGGCCGCGTTCCAAAGATCGTCAGCACCTTCATTTCTTCCTCTGGCTCTCTGCCTCAGGGATGTTGATCTGCCGCCGCACCGTGTACGTCGGTTTCGCCTGCGCCTCGTGATACGTTCGGGTCAACTGCTCAGCGATCAGCCCCAGCAGGATCGAATTAAAGCCCATCACAAACAGCATCGTCCCCATTTGCAGCAGCGGTGAACGGATCATATGCTCACCAATGATGATCCGCCTCAACAACAGGTAGACCACATCCAGTACGGACAACCCGATCAGCCCGACGCCTACTGAGCCAAAAATATAGATCGGCTTTTGAGAATACGAGACCAGGTATTTGACCGTCGCCATGTCCAGGATCACCTTCAGCGTCCGCTCGAGGCCGTAATTGGCTTTCCCGTGCTGCCGCGGCCGGTGGTTGACTGGCATTTCGGTGATCTTGGCGCCGACCGAACTGGCATACACCGGGATGAACCTGTGCATCTCCCCGTATAATCGGAACCCGGTCAGCACTTCCCGCCGGTAGGCTTTTAATGAACACCCATAATCATGCAGCCGCACGCCAGTCACCCACGAGATCAGCGAGTTCGCTGCTCTTGAAGGCAGCGTCCGCGTCAGAAATGTATCCTTGCGCCGGATCCGCCAACCGGAAACTAGGTCATACCCCTCCGCCAGTTTCGCCAGCATCGCCGGGATGTCCGCAGGATCGTTCTGCAGATCAGAATCGATCATCACGATCACATCCCCGGCGGCATGGTCGATCCCTGCTGAGATCGCTGTGGTTTGCCCAAAGTTCCTCGGGAAGGACAGCACCCGAACATGGGTTTCAGCTGCCGCTGCCAACTCGGTCAATACCTTAAGGCTTTCATCCTGGCTGCCGTCATCCACATACACCACTTCCCAGCCATAGCCGCTGTTCGACATCGCCGCGCTGATCTCCTGATGCAGGATAGCCAGCGAAGCCGCTTCGTTAAAAACCGGGACGATGATCGATACATCCATAGGGCACTCTCGCAACTGTCATTCTAACACCAATCAATTCGCCAATACTACCCGGGCATCCACCACCACCGCCCCCTGGCCAGCCTCCAATACGATCATAGGGTTGATCTCCACTTCCGCGATCTCCGGATGGGCCGCCATGACTGCCGACAGGTTTAGGAGCGCCTGCCGGACCGCCTCCATGTCTGCTGTCCGGTGCTGCCGGAATCCTCGTAGTTTTCTGCCGGCCCAGGTGCTGGTCAGCAGGTGATCGAGGTCATCCTCCGAAAGCGGCGCCAGCGCAAATGCCACATCTCCTGCCCCTTCCACTTCCGTCCCGCCGCTCCCGAACATCAGCAGCGGCCCGAACACCGGGTCACGCACTGCGCCAATGATCACTTCCTGCCCTTTGGGGGCCATCTTTTGCACTTGCACCCCGAACCCTTCCATCTGAGTCCCGGTCAGTTTCGCTGCCGCCCGTGCATAGATCTGCCTATACGCAATCTGCGCTTCTTCAGCGTTCACCAAACCCAACAGCACCCCGCCCAGATCAGATTTATGCGAGACGCCGGAAACATCAAGTTTCATCGCCACCGGGTACCCGGCTGCCCCTGCCGCCTGGACTGCGCTGCTTTCATCCTTAGCCCGCCGCAATGGAGCCACCGGCAGCCCGTACGCCGCCAGCAGATCGAACACCTCTACCGGATCGGCAAATCCCCCGTCTCCCTGCAGTCTGCTGGTCTCCGGCCGCTGCTCCGCCAGCGGGATCGGCAATCGCTGGTCGGCCTTGTTTCGCATCTCCGTATAACGCCACAGCGCCCCCAGACACGAGACCGCCTCTTCCGGAAAAGCGTAGTCCGGGATACCGTCCGCGCGCAGCTGCCGGACGCCCTCGGCTACCAGATCGCTGCCCATCATCGCCACAGCCACCGGCTTTTCGCTTTTCCGGATCACATCTGCCAGTGCCGCGGCGATATCTTCCGCCCGGAACATCGGCGGCGGCGGCGCGATCACCAGCGCCAGATCGACGCCCTCGTCTGTCAGCAGCGCTTCCAGGCAAGCGGCATACACCTCTGGTGAAGCCGATGCCAGCATATCCACCGGGTTATTCATCGAGGCCGCGGCCGGCAGCAGCCCGGCCAACCTCTCCCGCGTCTCCGCTGACCATTCAGCCATAGCCAACCCCGTCCCGGTGATCGCGTCTGCCGCGGTCACCCCCGGACCGCCAGCATTCGTCAAAATCGCCAGCCGATTCCCCTTCGGCAGCGGGGCCTGGGCGAACATCCGCGCCCATTGGAACATCTCTTCGGTCGTCCGGGCTGGCAGGATCCCCGCCTTTCTGAAAGCGGCCTCAAATGCCTGATTGGCCCCCGCCAGCGCGCCGGTATGCGAAGCCGCGGCCTTCTGACCGGCTTCAGACCGCCCCACTTTCAAGGCGATCACCGGCTTTTTGGCTGCTGCTGCGCTGGCGTTCCGGATGAACTTCTGCCCATCCTTCAGCCCTTCCAGATACATCGTGATCACTTTGCTGGTTACCTTATCGGCCAGCGCCGCCAGCACATCCGACTCGGTCACGTCCATCTGGTTACCGAGACTGACCACCGTCGAGAAACCGAACCCCGCCTGTTTAGCCCAGTCGATCATCGCTGCGCCTAAAGCCCCGCTGTGACTGATGAAGGCCACTTCTCCCGGCGCGGGTATCGGCGGTTGGATAAAAGTGGTATCCAGCGGCACGTGCGTATCCAGCACCCCGATGCAGTTCGGTCCGATCACCCGCAGCCCTTCCGCCGCAGCGATCTCCCGACAGCGCGCCTCCAGCGCCGCCCCCTCTGGCCCGGCCTCGCTGAATCCCCCGGTCAGGATAATATAGTGTTTGATTCCCTTCCGGCTGCCGGCCAGCAGGGTCTCTGGCACGTACTGGGCTGCCACCACCACCAACGCCAGGTCCACACCCTCTGGCAACGCAGCCACATCGGGCAGCAGCGGCCGATCGAACAACTCCCCGCCCTTCGGGTTCACCAGGAAGATCTCGCCCGGGAACCCGCTGCCGGTCATGTTGCGCGCCACGCCGTAGCCAAGCTTATCTGGCTCACGCGATGCACCGATCACCGCCACACTTTTTGGTTCTAGGAATGATTTCAGGGAATCCATCGGCTCCTCTCCGAAGTACAGGTCAATGTTGGATGGGATTATAACCCTCAGGCAGTAAAAAAAGGCTGCCGCTGGCAGCCTTTGGTGTGGCGAGGGTGGGACTTGAACCCACAACCCACGGCTTATGAGTCCGTTGCTCTGCCGGTTGAGCTACCTCGCCGTAGCCGAAAAAGTTTACTATGACCCGCCCTCTTTGTCAATTTATCCGGAAGAAAAAGCCGAAGTCCTCAGTTATCTGCCACCCGATTTCCTGATCTAGGATTAACGTCCTTCCCTCAGTGCCTGGGTGGTTCAGTGATCCGGTAACTTAGATATTGGAAAAAGTCACTGCCTACATACGCCCCTGAACGGTCTTATGCCAACCCTACTCCCTGAACGTCAACCACAGCCGCCAGGCTTCCCAGTTATCCATCTCGGGGACTACCTCATAGCTTTCAGTCATCCCTTCCGGCGGTGGACCCGCACCCGGCATCAGCGCGATCACAAAATCGCCTTCCTGCTGCATCCAGTTTTGCTCCCGCGCCCACTGATCCACTATCGCCTCCGAGCGGGCGAATGCGATCTGCTCGTCCAGTTCTCGCTCTTCCGCCTGCAGTTCAACCACCCGCGCCAACTCAGCCTCATATTGGCCTCGCAATTGATACATATGCAGCATCCGGGAATTAAGGTCGATCACAAAGATCAGGATCATAATGATCCCGCCCAAGGCGATCAGTCTGCGTGACCATGCTTTCAGGAATTTCATAATCTCATCTTACTCTATCCCGTCGCGGACGGCAAGTTATGCTGTTTGACAATTTTGCAAGAACCTTGCCATCTTTGCCAATAAAATCGAAAAGCCGCCCGGAAACCGGACGGCTCTCCTGTGCCGAAGGTGGGAGTCGAACCCACATGAGAATACTCTCACTACGCCCTGAACGTAGCGCGTCTGCCAATTCCGCCACTTCGGCAAGGCGAAAGTTATTTTACCGCTATTCACTTATTTGTCAATCATTTCCCGCGCAAAACGCAACTAACAGTCGGCCCGAGTGACTTTTCCAGGTTCCCCAGGTGACCAGGCTGCCATGTAACCCGGCACCTATCCCCCCTCCTCGTTTCCTTGTATCTTTCCCCTCCGCAAATTATACTTACTTTTACCATGCAGATTGAACTCCTCATGCAGAACTTACCGGAATACTACTCTCCCGCGGATCGGGAGCTGGTCCAGCGCGCCTACCGCACCGCCGAGCTGGCCCACCGCGGTCTGGAACGCGCTTCCGGCGAACCCTATATCAACCACTGCGTGGCCGTCGCCGCCATCCTGGCAGATCTGCGCGTCCCTTCCAATGTGGTCGCTGCCGGCCTGCTCCACGACACGGTCGAGGACACCGCCCTGACCCTAGAGGACCTCGAACGCGATTTTGATCCAGAAGTCGCCAAACTCGTCGATGGGGTCACCAAACTCACCCACCTGCCGCGCGTTTCCCGCAGCGACCAGAGCATCGATCTGTTTGAACGGGAAACCCTGCTCGATCAGGAACAACGCGAGATCGCTGCCCGCCGCGGCCTGCCCGATCCTGAGGATGAAGAACTCTCCCGTGCCCGCAGCCGCCGCGCCGATCTTGCCTCCGAGACGCTTCGCAAGACCTTCCTTGCCATGGGCGAAGACATCCGGGTCGTGCTCATCAAGCTGGCTGACCGGTTGCACAATATGCGCACCCTCGGCTATGTCCCCGAAGTCAAACGCAAGCGTATCGCCCGCCAGACCCTCGACATCTTTGCCCCCCTCGCCAGTCGCCTCGGCATCTGGCAGGTCAAATGGGAACTTGAAGATCTGGCCTTCCGCTATACCAACCCGGACACCTACAAAGAGATCGCCGAGAACCTGGCCGAACGCCGCTCCGAACGCGAAAGCCAGGTCGTTAAGATCGTGGACGCCCTTCAGTCTCTCCTTCAGCAAAACAACTTCAAGGCTGAGGTCACGGGCCGGCCCAAGCACATTTACTCGATCTACAAAAAGATGCAGGAAAAAGGCTTGGCATTCAACTCCATCCGCGATGTCCGGGCTGTCCGGATCATCGTCAAGGATATCCCTACCTGCTACAGCGTCCTCGGCCTGATCCACACCCGCTGGCGGCCGATCCCAGGCGAGTTTGATGACTACATTGCCGCACCCAAGGACAATTTTTACCAGTCCCTCCACACCGCCTTGATCTTTGATGACGGCCGCACTATCGAAGTCCAGATCCGTACCCAGGAGATGCACGAGAGTGCCGAGTACGGTATTGCCGCCCACTGGCGCTACAAGGAAGGCTCACCCAGGGACGAGAATTACGAGCGCCGCATCGTCTGGCTGCGTCAGATCATGGAATGGATGCAAGAGGTCGAAGACGCCGGCGAATTCGTCGACAGCATGAAGACCGATGTCTTCAGCGACCGGGTCTATGTCTTCACCCCCAATGGCGATATCATCGACCTGCCAGCTGGTTCCACCTCGATCGACTTTGCCTACCATGTCCACACCGAGGTGGGAAACCGCTGCCGCGGCGCAAAGGTTAACGGCAAGCTCGTCCCCCTGGAATATATCCTCAAAACCGGTGACCAGGTCGAGATCCTGACCGCCAAGCGCGGCGGACCCAGCCGCGATTGGCTCAACCCCAACCTCAAACTTGTCAACACCAATCGGGCCCGCTCCAAGATCCGTCACTGGTTCAAAAAGCAGGATGAAGACCAGAACATCTCCTCTGGTAAAAACCTGCTTGAACGTGAACTGCGCCGTCTCTCCATCAGCCTGGCCGATATAAACCTCGGGAAACTATCCCGTGAGTTTGGCTACAATTCCTCCGACGAACTGTTCTCCGGCGTTGGCGTTGGCGATCTCAGCATCAGCAAGATCATCAATGCGCTCACCGCAGCCGAGCGTGATGAAGAACAGGAGATCCTCACCCAGATCCAGCGCAAAGCCGGGACAACCGACCCGGTCACCTTCGGCGACGACGCGGTCTCCGTTCTGGGACTGAAGGGCCTGCTCACCACACTGGCACGCTGCTGCAAACCCGCCCCCGGGGACGAGATCGTCGGCTACATCACCCGTGGGCGCGGCGCCACTATCCACCGTTCCGACTGCCCCAATATCCTGCGCATCCGCGACCGTGAGCGATTGGCCCGGGTCTCCTGGGGCGAACCCAAAGCCACTTATCCGGTCGATGTCCGCATCAAAGCCTATGACCGGGACGGTTTGCTGCGTGATGTTTCCACCGTCATCGCCGAAGAAGGCATCAACATGAAACA
Organism: Anaerolineales bacterium; assembly: GCA_020059485.1. Classification (GTDB taxonomy): domain Bacteria; phylum Chloroflexota; class Anaerolineae; order Anaerolineales; family UBA11579; genus UBA11579. The sequence continues at coordinate 17,543 of JAGVCA010000045.1, read as the reverse complement.
AGTCCAGGTGGATGTCTCCCAAAATCAGGCCACCTTCGACCTCACCCTCGAGGTCGGCGATATCTCCCAGCTCAGCCGGGTCCTCAATCTGCTGGAAAACCTTCCCAATGTCATGGATGCCCGCCGCGTCAAACCAGGCTGATCCCGCTTTCCATCTCTCCAGCCAGACAAGCCCGGATCACACCTGCCGCGGAGATTTTGCAATGCATACGCCAGGGCTTAACCGCTGACTGCATCCATCAGCCGCCGAACTGACTACTCCAAAACCGTTTGACATTCCCAACCATTCGTGTACAATCATCAAAAAGGTACTTACAGGAGAAGATCCAGACCGCAATATCGGTTTTGGAGGGACGATATGCCAAAGATCCGCTGCTTATACGAAGATTGCATTTTCCTGTCGAAAGGTTTTTGCACTGCTGCCTCGATCGAACTCGATCCGGAAGATGGATGTTTAACCTATTCAGAAGACAGCGGTGATTTCATCGCCAGCACCTTTGATGAAGAGGAAGATGACGGCTTCGACGATTTCGAGGATAATTGGGAGGATGAAGGTTTTGAAGAGATCGACTTCGATGAAGAGGAAGAAGATTTCTGATCCCATAAGGTATTCCTGACGACATCGTCTTCCACAACCCGATCGGACCGCTACTATATGACCGATAAGCACAGCAACATACTCGACCAGGCTGCCAAACGATTGCGCGCCGGCGATCAACGTGCCGCCCGCGCGATCCTGGTTCAGTTGTTGCGCGAGGATCCGGAAAACGCCCAGGCCTGGTACATGCTCAGCTTTACAGTCCCGGTGGTCGAGAAGCAGATCTATGCTTTGCAGCAGGCTGTTCGGTTCCGTCCGGATTCCCAGAAAGCGCTCGCCCGCCTGCGCCATCTCGGCGGCGAACCCCTCACCTCGCAGCAAATCCCGGAAACGACTCAATCCCCCCAACCCGGTATCCCGCCAGTTCAAAAACCAGAGATTTACGACGGTGAAGAACTCCTCAACCGTCGCCTTTTCGGTGCACCCGATACCGAACCAGAACAGGAACCGGTCGAACCACAGGAACCGGCCCAGCTGGATGAGGAACCGCAGGAAATACTCTCCCCCGAAGAACCAGACCAGCCTGAGAGGAAATCCCGCCGCCGCTGGCCGCTCTTGCTGGCCATCATCCTCCTGATCGCTGTCCTTTTCTCCGGCTTCCTCTTCCGACAGCAGATCACCGGCTGGATCACAGCTGCTCTGCCGGAGTCAATTGCTGCCGCAACGCCGACCCTGGAAACCCTTCCTGAAACCGGACCAGACCCAACGCCCACCCTGGCGCCCACTGCTGTCCCGTCAACCCCTACCCCCATCCCCACCCAAACCCCGGTCCTTTTCACAACCGGCAATCTCACACCGCCGGATGAAGATACCTCCGATCTGTTCGAGCAGATCCAGGCCGAAATGCTCGATCTGCTCGGGCGCGAGTCTGCCGAACCGGTCCAGAGCTTCGATGTTGTCGAACCTCAGTTGCAATCTTATATTTACGAAATTGGCCAGATGTCCGTTTTCACCGCCCAGGCGGATCAAGCCGCCGCGCTCTACCAGGCGCTGGGGCTGACCTCCAAAAACGATGATGTAGACACCTTTCTGCTCAATAGCTGGGCAGACCCCAATGGTACGATGCTGCTCCCCGGGCAGGATGCCATCATCACAGTCGGGATCAATTTCAGCCTTTTTCAGCAATACTCCTATGCCGCTTCCTATGCCCAGGCGGTCCGCCAGCAGGAGAGCGCTGCTTTGGCGGACTTCCCCTGTTTTTCCCCCACCGAAGCCTGTGATATCCATGCCGCAGTTTTGAAAGGCGGTGCTCTCTATACTGCCTCCCGCTGGGCGGATACTGTACTGACCCCTGCGGAAGCCGTTGAGATCGATTCTGCCAGCCGGAAATACTACTTCGTCCCGGTTGTCCCGTCACCCTCCCCATTGATGGAAGCCCTGCGCCTCTTCCCTTACCAGGCTGGCCAGGACCTGGCAGCAGCCGTGTTCCAATCCGGCGGCCAGCAAGCGTTAAACCAGCTTTATCTCAACCTGCCCCAGACCACCGAACAGGTCCTCCATCCCGAAAAATATCTTGCCGGTGAACTTCCTTCAGAACTTCAGGGAGTCGATCTCGCCGGTGTGTTGCCGGAGGACTGGCAAAACACCTTCCAGGGTCCACTTGGAGAGTGGCGCACATTCCTTCTGCTGGCCTACCACCAGGAACCCCAGAACAGGATCGAGGAAGAAACTGCCAGACTGGCCGCGGCCGGCTGGGATGGCGACCAGGCCCAGGTCTTCATAAACTCTGCCGGCCAACCCGCTTTCGTTCTGCATTGGCAGTGGGAAAATCTGACCGATGCTGGCCAGTTCAATACCGCCCTTGGGGAACATATCGCCCGCCGGATTGGCGGCCAGCCCACCGAGATCGAAGGTTACGAATGTCTCCGGAGTTCGGTGGGCTCCAGTTGTCTGGTCACCAGCGAACAGCAGACCATCTGGCTCCTCGCCCCCGATCTGGACACACTCGCCCTGCTTCTGAACTCGTATCTCCCTTAGCAGCCGGTTGTCCTAAGTTGTCATTTATCGGCAGATGGGAAAGCCCTCTTACTACCCCCACCCCATAATTTCAACCGCGGCTCACCTGCGCTAGGCCCTTCCCTCGTTACTCATTCCCCGTTTCCTCGCTACTGCCTCACATCCCGCATCGACTTTGGATACACTGCTGTCTCACTCCTGACCCGGACGATGCCACTGGAGGCGTTTGCCAGATTGCCCGCCCGGTCCCGGACATACACCCACACCAGGACATCCTGCGGATACAACTCAGCGGTTGCCAGCTGCCATGCATAGCGCCCTTCCCCCGTCCCGGGCAGCGAACCCAGCTGATGCCAGCCCGCCCCGCTGCCGTCATCATACCAGGCCAGGAAATAGACAGCCTCGATCCCGCTGCCCTGATCCACAGCCTCAGCCTCGATCGATACCAGATCCCGCGCTTCGCCGCTGACGAAAGCCCGTAGCCGCGTCACCGCCGGTGCCGTGTCATCCCGTGTCAGCACAAACGATACCGGCTGCCCCCACTCGCTGATCAAACCGTCCGCACTGCGAGTTTTTACCTGCCACTGATAGTCACCGCTCGCCGCCAACGCACTGCCCGGTGCCCAACAACTCTGCTGCATCCATCCGCTTGTGACCGCCGCCGCCCCGGTTACCCGGACCCGGTACGAGGTTCCCGCCTGGTTGGCGGCTTGCCAGCACAGATTGACCGCTTCGGCCTGGAAGAACGCCATCCCCCCTGTGGGGGACAGTGCCTCGGCCGGTACAGGTTGGACTGCAATAATCTCGCTGGCCGCGCTGCCGCTGCCTGCCGGGGGATTATTCTCCACAGAGTTCACCGGCGGGCTGGCAGGCTGGTCCTCGATTTCATCCACCCCGCTGTTCCCTTCATTCGTTTCTGGCTGCTCCGGCGTCACTGGCATCTCCGGTGGGGTAGGCAGCTCCGGCAGGTCTGCCGGATCGACAGGAGCGACTTCGCCCGCTCCATTATCCTCACCGCCGCTGTTCCCGCGGGCGTCATACCCGAATTCACTGGTCTGTGTGCTGGCCACGATGATCCCGGAGACCAATGCCGAATTGAAATTACCTGCCAGATCCTCGGCGTACACCCACACCGCCGCATCGCCAGACCAGACCGGGGCTAGCGGCCAGGCCTGCTTCCAGCCGTCACTGCCATCCTCCTCTACCCCCAGATAATGCCAGTCATACCCGGCCGCGCTGCCGTCGTCATACCACGCAAAGAAGTGCACCCGCGCAACCCGTGTCTCAGGATCGTCCGCCAGCACCTCCAGGCTTGCCCTCGGTTTCACTACTTGACTGCCGGTTGACAGGTTCTGGATCACCACTGTCGGGATCCCGGTATCACTCACCAGCGAGAAGCTGAAACTGGCGCTCCATGGCCCCACCTGCCCCTCGCTGTCCCTCGCTTGCACTTTCCAGGAATATGTCCCTGTCTTACCGGTCACACCCGGCGGCACCCAGCAGCTCTCATCGATCCAGCCGCTCACCTCCGGGGATACGCCACCCGTCACTTCCACGTTGTACTCGTACGCGGCTGAATCACCGCTGATCTGCCAGCACAATTCCGGATATTCGGTATAGGCATTACCGGCATTGGAAGGCTTTACCAGCACAGGCGCTGGCACAGCAGGCGGCAAACCGCCGCACTCGTCACCCTGCACCAGTTTCACGGATTCGATGAAAACCCCTTCCCAGCCAAGCACAGCCATGTCTGGCATTGATCCGTTCAGACACAGCGAATTCCCAGCCTTGTCATCCTGGTCATACAACCAGACAGAATATCCACTCGGGAGGTAGATCGACCCTGCCAGATGGCGCGGCCCATTGGTCGTGCGCGCCCCGATCATCCCCCAAACCTCGTTACCATCATAATTGGGTTCGCTGTAGACCACGATCCCGTTCAGCTTCTGGTAAGGACAGTTCGGTTGGGTATACACCCGCATCCAGGCGGCACCATTGGCAGTCGTCCCGCCGTTGATGAAGGCTTCATTCCACAGCATTTCATCGGTCGCATTCAGACAGATCTGGTTCCCGATCTCATTTTCGTTAGCATACAGCGCCACAGACCAACCTGCCGGGATCTCGATCGATTCGATCTTGTCCGCAAACCCCAGGCTACCGAGGTTGACCAGCCCGGCGCTGCCCCTGGTATTCAGCAGACTGCTGCAGTAAGTATTATCATAATAATTAACCTGGGTGACGCTCGTGCTGCAGATCCCCGGCGGTGAGGCATTGTTCGATAAGTAGTCGATTCCCACTGTCAGGCTGGCCCAGCTGGCTTCGTTAAAATCGATCTTCACGATCGAACCTGTCGGCGGCCACGGTGCATGGTTGGGTACGGACGGGTCAGTCCAGCTCGATGGCTTGGCGGTCGAGACCATGAAATGCAGGTGGATGCCGGTACTGCCGCAGGCAAACCCGGTATTCCCCTGTTCGCCAACCATTGTCCCATACCCGATCAGGTCTCCGACTTTGACCGGTACGCTGTTCGCCTTCAAGTGTACATACCAGGTGAACTCAGCGTCGCTGTGCTGGACGACCACCATGTTCGCCCACGGCCACAGGTCAATATCGCACCCACCGACCGTACTGACCTCTTTGACAAACACCACCACCCCCGGCTTGGAGGCATACACCATCGGACTATCGCGGACGACAAAGTCCACCTGGTTTGTGTGGTACGACCCGTCTTTCTGGGTTACCACTGCCTCCTGACGGATCGGCCAGGGCAGCCGGTGCAGCGAACTCGCCCGCGGGGCGAACAGAGGCGCCGCTTGCGGCGAATAAAGATAATAGTAAGCCTTCCCAAACGGATCGATCAGGCTATCCGGCACCCTGGCCAGCAGATCGTTGTACACATCATTGGAGACCACACCCGGGGCGATCGCGTACCACAATTCATTCGGTTGTTTCTCCGCCATCAGCAGTGCAAAATCGCTCTCTTCCAGCCCTGACCCTGCCACCCTGGCGATTGCGATCGCATAACTCCCCGCCGTCTCGATCTCACCCAGTTCCCATACTTCTCCGGTCGCAAACGCTAATTCCTCAACTGCGGCGGCCATCGCCTCTTCAACGGTAGCAAAACCGGCCTCCTGGGCTGCCGTACGCTGACCGACTGCGGAGGCTGCGACCACCAACAGCGTCAATATCACCCCAAAAATCCATCCTCTTTCAACAATAAAACCTCGCATACGCGTCTCCTTGCCTGGGACAGACGACCGGCTGATTTTATTCTCTCATATTTTCGCGTCCATTCAATATACAATTTCATAACAATTAGGTACTGCCCCCATTAGCCGCCAGTGTTCGATCACCCGCCACCCGTCCTCCCCACCATCCCCGCGCCAACAGGGATTTTGTCGGTCATTGCGCGCCGCCGCCAGGCGGCAGGCGAAACAATCTATTTGTTTTTCCCCAATAGATTCACCACTGCTGCCTCCCCATAAAAATCTCCAAGGGGACTGTCGCCTTCAGGCGACAGAGTCGTCACTTTCTTGACTCCCCCTCCCCCTTATGATAAACTATCCTGCGCTGGTCCCGTGGTGTAGCTTGGCTCAACATGCCGCCCTGTCAAGGCGGAGATCGCGGGTTCAAATCCCGTCGGGACCGCCTCAAAAGAGCACCCTTTGTGGTGCTTTTTTCATTCATTAACCAAAATCAGACAAACCTAATCCAAAATCAACTATAATAGAGCCTATTCCATCCACCATCTTGCACGGAGCGTCAATGGAACCTGAAATCACCAATGCTGCGCAATACGAGCAATATCTGGATTCGGTCCGCTCACATGGCCGGACCATGCTCCTCCCTGCGCTGATTGCCGCCCAGCAGTCCTTCCGCCACATCTCCCCCGAAACCGCCACTGCGGTCAGCAAAGCTCTCAAAGTCCCCCTTGCCGATATCACCGGCATGATCGAGTTCTACACCATGCTCAAAATCGAACCGGTCGGTGAGACCCACATCGCGGTATGCACCAGTCCGGTCTGCGCGGCCAAACAGGCGCACCAGCTGCTCCACGAAATGTCCGCAAATGCCGCGCCCGGCGTTACCACCGAGGCGGTTGCCTGTCTGGGTTTATGCGACCATGCACCGGCCGTCCTGGTGAATGACCGGCAGGTCGGTAGTGTCACCCCCAAAACCGACCTCTCGTCCGCTAATGGCCGAGTGCAATCCCGCCTGCATGGTGAGGAGCGCATGCTGACCCAATGGTGTGAAGAAGATGTTGAACACACCCTGGAAAACTTCCTCGAGTGCGGCGGTTTTCAAGGTCTGCGCGCCGCCCTTGAACATTCTCCTGACGAGGTCATTGAGACCGTCAAACAATCCGGGTTACGCGGCCGCGGCGGCGCCGGTTTCCCCACCGGTACCAAGTGGGAAGGCGCAGCCCAGGCCTCCGGCCACCCCAAATATCTCGTCATCAACCAGGACGAATCCGAACCCGGGACATTTAAGGACCGCGCCTTGCTGCTTGGCGACCCATTCCTGATCCTGGAAGGTATCTTGATCGCCGCCTATGCCATTGGTGCCGAGCACGGCTATTTCTACATCCGGGGCGAATATCCCTTTGCCCAGCAGGTCCTCAACCATACCATCACCCAGGCCCGCCAGGCCGGTTATCTCGGTCAGCGTATCCTCGGCCGGGAGTTTAATTTCGAACTCGAGATTCGCAGCGGCGCAGGCGCATATATTTGCGGCGAAGAGACCGCCCTGTTTGAATCTATCGAAGGCAAACGCGGCTTCCCCCGCATCAAACCGCCCTTCCCGACCACCCACGGTCTGTTTGGCCGGCCGACCGTCATCAACAACGTCGAGACTATCGTCAATATCCCGCTGATCTTTAAGATCGGGGTTGATCATTACCGCAGCATGGGCTCCCCCGCTGCGCCTGGCCCTCGCCTGTTCTCGCTCTCCGGCAGTGTCGTCGATCCCGGCGTGTACGAGATTACCACCCCGGTCACGCTCCGCCAGCTGATCTACGGGCTGGGTGGCGGCATCCCCAATGGGCGTAAACTTCAGGCCGTCCTGCTCGGCGGGGCGGCTGGCAAGTTCGTCCCGCCCGAAAAGCTCGACCTGCTGCTCACCGATGAAGCCCTCCGACCGCTCGGCCTCTCTGTGGGGTCAGGTGCGGTCATGGTTTACGATGATCAGGTCGACCTGCGCCTCGTCCTCTCCTCCCTGGCAGACTTCTTCGCCCACGAATCGTGCGGCAAGTGCTACCCCTGCCAGCTGGGCACGCAGCGCCAGGCCGAGATCACCCACCGTATGCTGGCCGGCCAGGTCCTCACAGGAGATCTCGACCGGTTGCAGGATGTCGGTTGGACCATGACCGACGCTTCCCTCTGCGGACTCGGCCAAACCGCCAGCCACGCCATCCTCAGCGCGGTCGAACTCTGGCCCGAACTGATCGTTGAACCAGACCCGAAACAGGTGCGCTCATGACCCCTGAACCCATCACCATTACCATTGACGGCCAGCAAATTTCCGTCTCGCCAGAAGTCACGCTCATGCAGGCTATTGCTTCCATTGGCCAGGACACGCCGGTGATCTGTTTCCACGAAGCCACCACCTCGGAAGGCCTCTGCCGCCTGTGCGTGGTTGAGGTCGAAGGCTGGCGAACATTGGCCCCGGCCTGCGTCACCAAAGTCGCTGACGAGATGGTCCTCCATACTGACAGCGAACGCGTCCGCCGCGCCCGCCGCACCATCCTCGAGATGCTCTCCAGCGCGGTCGATCTCTCCGAAGCCCCTGCCATCCAGCAGCAGATCGACGACTATCAGGCCGATCCTGAACGCTTCCCCGAAGCTCACCGCCGCACGCAGCCCATCCTGGACGACAATCCCTTTTACGTCCGCGATTATGAAAAATGTGTCTTATGCTGGCGCTGCGTCCAGGCCTGCGGCGACGACCTGCAGTTCACCTACGCCCTCAGCCTTGGGGGACGCGGCTACGAAACCAAGATCGCTACCTTCTTTAACGCCCCCATGCCGGAGACCACCTGCGTATTCTGCGGCAACTGCGTCGCCGTCTGCCCGACCAATGCCCTCAAAGGCAAAACCGAGTTCTACCTCGATCAGGGCATGGACTATGACCAGATCCGCCTCCAGCGGCGCAGGCAGCAAAAATCCTCCTCTCAGGACAAGAAAAATGGCTGAAGCAGATACCTCCGTCCGCAGCACTTGCCCGTACTGTGGGGTCGGCTGTCAGATCGACCTCAAGGTCCGCAACGACCGCATCTACAAAGTCGACGCTCCCTTCAATATCGCCCCCAATTTCGGCCGATTGTGCTCCAAAGGCCGTTTCGGGGTCGATTTTGTCCATCACCCCTCCCGCCTGACCCAGCCCCTGATCCGCAAAGATCTCGGCAGTAAACCCCGCCAGCCAGTCGGCCTGGAGGGCTTTCGCCCTGCCACCTGGGATGAAGCCCTCGATCTGGCTGCTGACCGCCTTGCCGAGATCGTCCAGGCGCGCGGCGGTGACGCCATCGGCACCTTCTGTTCCGCCAAAGCCACCAACGAGGACAATTACATCTTTCAGAAATTCATCCGCGGCGTCATCGGCACCAACAATGTCGACCACTGCGCCCGGCTCTGCCATGCCGCCTCTGTCACCGGATTGCAAATCGCCATCGGCTCCTCGGCCATGTCCAATTCCATCGCCGAGATGAAAGACCTCGATATGTTCATCGTCACCGGCTCCAACACGACCGAGACCCATCCCGTCATCAGCACCTTCCTGCGCGAGGCAATTGTCAATCACGGTGCCAAAATGGTCGTCGTTGACCCCCGGGAGATCGAACTGTGCCAGTTTGCCGAACTTTGGCTGCGCCCCACCGCCGGCACCGATGTGGCCGTGTTCCAGGCCATGGCCCAGGTGATCGTTTCCGAAAACCTGGTTGACCGGGACTTTCTCCGCGAGCGGGTCGAGAATTTCGAGAACTACCGGCTTGAGATCAGCGATTCGACCCCCGAATGGGCGGAGGCCATCTCCGGCGTCCCGGCAGCCGACATCCGCACGGCCGCCCGGCTGTATGCCCAGGCCAACCAGGCCGCCATCTATTGGGGCATGGGCATCAGCCAGAGCGTCCACGGCACCGACAACGCCCTATCCCTTTCCAATCTGGCGCTCCTGACCGGCAACCTTGGGAAATCCGGCAGCGGCCTCAACCCGCTGCGCGGCCAGAACAACGTCCAGGGCTGCTCCGATTCCGGCGGCCTGCCAAACGTCTTCCCCGGCTACCAGCTCGTCACCGATGACGAGATCCGCACGAAATTCGAACGGGACTGGGGTGTGCTTCTCAACCCGCAGGAGGGTTTGACCACGATGGAAATGGTCGATGCCGCTGAGCGCGGCGCTATACAGGCCTATTTCGTCATGGGCGAAAACCCGATGATGAGCGAACCCGACCTGCGTCATGCCCGCCATGTGATGGAAGACCTCGATTTCATTCTCGTCCAGGATATCTTCCTCAACGAGACCGGGGAATATGCCGATATCCTCCTCCCGGCGGCCAGTTTCGCCGAAAAATCCGGCACCTTCACCAACAGCGACCGCCGCGTCCAGCTCATCCGTCCGGCCGTACCCTCTCCCGGCCAGGCCCGCGCCGACTGGGAAGTCCTCTGCGATCTGGCCGTGCGCGTCGAGCAGCGCCTGGGCCGGGAAAGCAGCGCCGGGTTCAGCTTCACCTCTCCCGCCGAGATCTGGGATGAGATGGCCCGTTTGACTCCGCCATTCCAGGGCATCACCTACGACCGGCTGGAACGCGAGTCCGGCGTGCACTGGCCCTGCCCCACGCCCGATCACCCCGGCACGCCCTACCTGTTTACCGATACCTTCCCGCGCGGCAAAGGCCAGCTGGTCAGCCTGGATTACAACCCCTCCGCCGAACTCCCCGACGACGAGTTCCCCTTCATCCTCTCCACCGGCCGGGTGCTCTATCACTGGCACGGCGGCACCATGACCCGCCGCTCCAAGCTGGACGATATCTATCCAGAACCGACCGTCGAGATCCACCCCCTTGACGCTGACCAATTGGGCGTCCAGGCCGGCGACTGGATCCAGGTCCGCTCCCGCCGCGGCCAGATCCGGGTCCGCACGCTGGTCACCGAGCGATCTCCCCAGGGCATGGTCTTCATCCCCTTCCATTTCGCCGAGGCCGCCGCCAATGAGCTGACGATGGACGTTCGTGATGAACGCGCCAAGATCCCGGATTACAAAGTATGCGCCGTGGCCGTCGAGCCGCTGGCCGAATGAGGTCATCCCCATGGTTGAAGCCTATCACACCTCTCTGATCCACAAATACCAGCACGGAGAAACCGCCCAGACCGAAGATGGCGTGATCGTCGAGCAGTCCGTCTCCCTGACCGTCAACGGCCAGGTCTGGCTGACTTTCATGTGCTCCCCGGTGGACCTCGAAGCGCTGGCTGTCGGCTTCCTCTACAACGAGAAGATCATCTCCTCCATGCGGGAGGTGCTCGACGTCCGCGTCTGCGAGCATTTCGATAATGTCGATATCTGGCTCGACCGCAGCGTGGATGAACCCCGCAACTGGCGCCGCACTTCCGGCTGCACCGGCGGCTACACCACCGCCGTCCTCGATGAGATCGAACCGGTCCCGCCGGATGGTCTGGTCCTCTCCCCCGATCATATCCTCGGCCTAATCCGCAGCCTGTTCGAAGCGCAGGATATCTACCGCAAATCCGGCGGGGTGCACTCCTCGGCCCTGGCCTCCACCGATGGCTTGATCTTCCAGTTAGAAGATGTCGGCCGTCACAACACCCTGGACAAGATCGCCGGCCGGATCCTGATCGAAGGTCTCCAGGTGGATCCCAAGATCATCCTCACCACCGGTCGGATCAGCTCCGAGATGCTGCAGAAAGCCGCCCGGTTCAGGGCATCTGTCCTCATCTCCCGGACCTCCCCCACTTCCATGTCCGTTGATCTGGCCCGACGGCTCGGCATCACCCTGATCGGGTACGCCCGCGGCCACCGTTTCAACGTTTACGCCCACCCCGAGCGCGTCACCCTCTGACGCTTCGGGATGCCATCCCTTGATCTTGTCATTACGAGCGCGACTCCGGGCGGCAGGCGCAGCAATCTGTTTTTATTTCTCCACCAGGATCACAACTCCCAGAATCCCAGTTCACTACTCACCATTCACATTTCACCATTCACATCTCCCCTATTTCTGGTATAATCAGCCGTCTGGTGCGTTGTACCCTTCGCCCAGGAAATCTATAGAACGAAAGGGCTTGAAAAAATGAAAGTACTACTCCTCGAAGACGTCTATAATCTTGGTCGTGCCGGTGAGGTCAAAAAGGTCGCCAATGGTTATGGACGGAACTATTTAATCCCCCAGGGGCTGGCTACGCTCGCCACTGCGGGAGCGCTCTCCCAGTCTGAACGCATCCAGGAAGAGGCAGACCGCAAGCGCGCAGTCCTCAACCAGGAAATGTCTGGTGTTGCCAAGCAACTGCAGGATGTCCGTCTGGTCTTCCCGGCCCGCGCTGGCGAGACTGGCAAGCTCTACGGCTCGATCACCACCCAGATGATCGTCGACGAGCTGAATAATCAGCTAGGCACCGACCTGAGCAAACGTCAGATCGACTCCCAGCCGCTTCGTCTGCTCGGCATGCACACTATCAAGGCTCGCCTGACCATCGACCTGATCCCGGAATTCAAAGTGGTGGTTTACCGTGAAGGTGAATCCCCCGAGACTTACATGATCGAGGCCGAGGAACTGCTGGAAGAGACCATCGAAGAGGTTGAGGAAGACATCGAAGAGGTTGTCGCCGAAGCCGATGAGATCGAGGACGAAGCCGCACAGGATTTGGAAGAAGAGCAAGCCGAAGACTGATCTGCTGACCGATTGATCATTTCAAAGACTTGCCCGCAACAGAGCATCAGGGGCAAGTCTTTGTGTTATAAATGAACTGATGGATATGACTATCGGCGAAAAACTCCGCCAGGCTCGCCAGGACCACCAACTCACCCTTGAGCAGGTCGCTGAAGAGCTTCACATCAAACCCGCCTACCTCCGCGCCCTGGAAGAGAACGCCCTCGAGCGCATTCCTTCCCGGCCCCAGGCACGCGGCTTTTTGCGGCTGTATGCCAACCGACTGGGTGTAGATCTGACCCCTGCGTCGCCACCGGCTGCTGAACAGATCGCACCCGAACCCGAAGTCTCGGTGTCCGATCCGGCAGAACCAGACACCGCCGAATCACTTTCCTGGCAGCTGGCCTTCGCCGAGATCGGTGACACCCTCCGCACCCGCCGCGACCTGCTTGGCCTCTCCCCCGCCGAAATCGAAGCCCATACCCGCATCCCGGAGCATTACCTCGCTTACATCGAGGCCGGCGATTTCGACCGCTTCCCCTCTCCGGCCCAGGCACGCGGTATGCTCAGCAATTACGTCAACTTCCTGGATCTCAAGCCTGATCCCATCATGCAGAAATATGCAGATGCCTTGCAGAGCCGTCTGACCGCCCGCCAGGAAGTCGCCCCCATCGCCATCCAGCCGCGTCCCCGCCCCCGCCGGGAGACACGCGCCGTGCGCCTGCCCGACTGGGTCCGCCTGATCGTATCGCCCGACCTGGTGCTGATCTCATCCCTCGGCCTGCTGGTGGTCGTCCTGACGATCTGGGGAATCGGCCGGGTCACCCGCACCTCCGCCGAGCAGGTCCCGCTCCCCACTGCCCCTTCGCTGGCGAACGCGCTGCTTCCCACAGCTACGCCGCCGCCCACATTGACCCCCACCACGCAGGCGCCCGTCAGCGGAGCGATCCAACCGGTTGAAGAACAAGCCGTAGTCGAAACCTCGATCCCGACCGTCCAGGTCGCCGCCGGCAGCAGTTTACAGGTCTTCATCGTCGCCCGCCAGCGCACCTTTCTCCGGGTCACCGTGGACGGCACGGTCGCCTATGAAGGCCGCACCGAACCCGGCGATTCGCTCACCTTCAACGCCCAAAATCAGGTCCAGCTGCTGACCGGCAACGCCGCTGCCCTGCAGGTCTATTACAATAACCAGGATACCGGAGTGCTGGGCATTTTTGGCGAGGTTGTCGAGATCATCTACACCCGCGACGGGATCATCCGCCCGACCCAGGCACCCACACCGACCTTGCGCCCCGACCAGATCACCCCCAGCCCGACCACGGTGCCCACCGAGAGCGGGTCGGAACTTCCGCCTTCACAGAGCACCCCGGTGCCCTGACCGGTGCAGCCAATTATCAATATCTCAAGGAATTTTTCATGACTTCTCACACCTTTCATCTGGTTTCGCTTGGCTGTGCCAAGAACACCGTTGACTCCGAATCGATCGGTCAGATCCTGACCGTTAATGGCTACACGCATACCCTTGATCCACAGCAGGCCGGCGTCCTGATCGTCAACACCTGCGGCTTTATCGGCCCCGCCAAGGAGGAATCCTATCAAGCCCTGGCCGATCTTGCCGAAACCAAACTGGATGGCCAGCTCCTGATCGCCGCCGGCTGCCTGACCCAGCGCTACGGGCAGCAGGTCCTCGAGCGCGTCCCCGGCATCGACGGCCTGCTTGGCACCCGCCGCTGGATGGATATCCTCACCTTGATCGAAAAACTGCGCGGCCGCCAGCACCCCCAGCCGCTCTATCACCTCCCCTCAGATGCCCACACCGTCGGCACCGACGAAGGCGAGATCCTGCGCGCCTCGATCGAAGGTCCCAGCGCCTATATCAAGATCTCCGATGGCTGCCGCCGTCCGTGCGCCTTCTGTGCCATCCCGCTGATTAAAGGTACGCTCGTCAGCCGCCCGATCGAGTCAGTCCTGCGCGATGCCGTCCGCCTGCAGCAGCGCGGCGTGCGCGAGGTCATCCTGATCGCCCAGGACACCACCGACTTCGGCAATGACCTCGGCCTCAAGAACGGCCTCGCCCATCTTCTCAACGAACTGGCCGCTGCCGCACCTGCCATCGACTGGATCCGGGTCATGTACGCGTATCCCGGCTACGTCACCGATGAACTGATCGAGACCATGGCCGGTCTGCCCCAGGTGCTGCCCTATCTCGATATCCCCCTGCAGCACGGCCACCCACAAACCCTGCGCCGCATGCGCCGCCCAGCCAATATCGACTGGGTCCACCACACCATCGGCAAGATGCGCCAGACGATCCCCAACCTGGCCATCCGCACCACTTTCATTGTCGGTTACCCCGGTGAGACCGAAGAGGAATTCCAAACCCTGCTTGACTTTGCCGCCGAGATGCGCTTCGACCGGGTCGGCGCTTTCACCTTCTCCTTTGAGCCGGGTACCACTTCCGAGCCATTCGGCGATCCGGTCCCCAAGGAGGTCAAACTTGAGCGCCTCGACCGCCTGATGACCCAGCAGCAACACATCTCACTGGCCGCCAACCAGGCGCTTATCGATCAGACCCTCGACGTGCTGATCGAGGCCTACGGTGAAAGCGAGGTCGGACAGCCGCCCCTGGCAGTCGGACGCTCCTACCGCGACGCCCCCGAGATCGACGGCCTGGTGTTTGTCGAGCAGCACCCCAGGCTCGCCAGCTTGCCTGCCATCGGGGAGATCGTCCCCGTCAAGATCAACGGAGCGCTGACCTATGACCTCACCGGAGTGCACGCCTCCGGAGTATAATCAGGTCATGCCCAAATCGGTCTTCTGGCTTCGAGTTCTGCCGCCCGTGCTCCTGTTTCTGCTGTGGGCTGGCTGCAGCCCCCAGACGGTCGAACTGCCCGTCGAGGATCTGCAGGCCACTGCCGAGGAGATCGTCGCCCAGACCGCCAGCGTGCTGCCGACCGTCCAGCCGATTAGCACTCTCGCCCCCACGGAGACCCGGCGCGCCACCGGCACCATCAGCCCAACCCCCAGCATCACGCCGACCCCCACCGATACCCCCACCCCAACCCTCCCACCGCAGGCCGTGCTGACCGGTGACGTCAACTGCCGGACCGGGCCCAGCAGCAGTTACGACTTCGTCATATTGCTGCGCGCCGGCCAGTTCGTCAACATCGTCGGCCGCTCGCGGGATCTGACCTACTGGGTTGTCGAGAACCCGGCCGGCACCGGCGTGTGCTGGCTATGGGCCGCCTTGACCACCGCTCCCATCGCCATGGAGAGCGTCCGGGTCGTCAACACCCCGCCGACCAAAACTCCCACCCGCACGCCCTCCCGCACCCCCGAGCCTTCCACCAGCCTGCGCCTCGAGCGGGTCATCACCTGCGCCGGCCAGCCTTCGATCGTCATCCGGGTCTTCAATACCTATTCCCGGAATATCGCTTCCTGGCGAGCGCAGGTCTTCAACTTGCCCAACAACGCCTTACAGACCACCGTCACCTCCCGCCAATTCTCCAACGCCCCGGACGAATGTCAGCAGACCATCAACACCCTGCCGTACCGCGGCACCGGTTATGCCATCCTGCCCTTCGACCCAGAACAGGCCAACAACTTCAGCGTCATCTTTGAAGCCTGCACTGCCGACCCCGAGCGCGTCTGTGCCGCCGGTGGCCTGAAATTCGACATCGCCTTCCTGACCGCCACCCCGACCAACACCGCCACCGCCACCTCGACCCCAACAGCGACCTCAACGCCCACCGCGCCCACTCCTTAATTTAACTTGTCGTCAGTTGCCAGTCATCAGGTCATGCCGCCCTCGCGCGCCGCCCAGTTGACCAATCACCATTCCCCACTCCCTATTCACCACTCACCCCGCCTTCGTTACTTATTACCCGTTACCATTTACTTGAATTCCGACAATCTTGGTATAATTTTCCCCAACCCAATCTCAGGAGCTACCATCAAATGAACGTATCCATGTGGAAAAAAGCCCTCCAGGTCATCCCGGCCGTCGAGAAGGACGAGTGGGACGCCCTCGATATTATCTCCAAATGGCTGATAGCCAGCCGCGCTGCCGTCCTCATCATGACCTTCATCTCCGCCGCGCTGGCCGGCTTGTTCGCCTGGCGCGATGGCGGCTTCGCCTTCCTCCCCTGGCTGGCCATGACCCTCGGTCTGATCTTCTCCCACGCCGCCAACAACCTGCTCAATGACTACACCGACTTTGTGCGCGGCGTCGATCAGGACAATTACTTCCGCACCATGTACGGACCCCAGCCCATCGCCCACGGACTGCTCACCCGCCGCCAGCTGCTGACCTACGCCGCGGTCACCGGCCTGATCGCCCTGGCCTTCGGCCTGATCCTGGTGGCCGCCCGCTCGTGGGACCTGAACATCCTGCTGCTGATCGCCGCTGGCGCGTTCTTCGTCCTCTTTTACACCTGGCCGCTCAAGTACATCGCCATGGGCGAGATCGCCGTACTGCTCGTGTGGGGTCCGCTGATGATCGGCGGCGGCTACTACGTCCTGACCGGCGCCTGGGACTGGAACGTGGTCTGGGCCAGCCTACCCTACGTCCTCGGCGTGACCACCGTCATCTTCGGCAAGCACATCGACAAGATCGCCGTTGACCGCGCCAAGAAGATCTACACCTTGCCGGTCGTCCTCGGCGAGCGAATCTCCCGCTACACCGTGATCGCCATGATGGTCGCCTCCTACCTGCTGGTCATCGCCCTGATCCTGACCCGCTACTTCACCCCGGTCATGGCGGTTGTGCTGCTGGCCTTGCCCGCGCTGCGCCAGGTCTTCCCGGCCTTCCTCCAGCCCAAACCGGAGACCCGCCCCGCGGACTTCCCGGAAGGTCAGGGCGGCTGGCCGCTGTACTTTGCCCCGCTGGCCTTCGTCAACAACCGCTCGTTTGGCGGTTACTTCATGCTCGGCCTGCTGGCCGACATCCTCCTGCACACCTTCCTGCCCGAGTTCTGGGTATCTTTACAAGTAAACTAATTTATTTGCTTTTGTGCGATCATATCGTATGATCTTCTTTGAAGATCTGCCGGAAATAACTATCATCAGGCAGACAGCCAGAGCATTGTCGGTCGCTTCTGGAGGAGGATTCAGGTGACT
>JAGVCA010000047.1 GCA_020059485.1 Anaerolineales bacterium | reverse complement strand
GATCACATGCTGTTCAACCAGGGTGACCATGGCGCTCTGTGCTGTTTGGATGTTTTGCCTCTCGAGAGCCACCTCGATCCTCCTATCAGAATAGACCTGCATGCCTGCATTAGCAGGATGATCACAGCGTTTCAACTGGGATATCTTACGATAGTACAGCATAAAAGCTAATAGTTTGATCAACTTGTAAAGATACTATTCAGTGTAGTCCTGGACCCTGAACGTGCCCGGGAATTCATGCGGCAGGCCAGAGAGGTCCGACAGCAGGATCAAGAATAGTGTCTGCTTCGCACCGCCAAAAGGGGAGAGCTTTCCTTAGACATTTGCCTAATCAAAAAACCAAAATCTGATTCGACAAATCTCTAATCAAATTCCAAAAAATTGATTAGTCAAATACCAAAGAGGCTGCCAGAAACGGCAGCCTCTTCGGTATTCCCGTACTACCTGACAGCTAGTTGCCCGGCACCTGGCGTTCAAAGGTCAAGGTCTGTTGGTTGGGCAGGAAGATCACCAGCTGCCCCTCCCGCATTTCAAAACTATCGGCCTGCGCCAGCAGTTCCACATAACGCAGTTCCTGGTCCATGATCCCTTCGGGGTCCATGCAGTACATCTCGGTCAGGTAGAAACCATCCTTGAATGAGATTCGGCTGCCGGAGACCCGGTACTCGCCACCGAACGAATTGCACGAGGCATTCCCGCCAGCCTGGCCGTCCTCAAATTGCAAGGTCGGCGCAGAGCCGGGGAGCGGTGCGCTATTGTTGATCGCCGTCAGAGTCCAGGCGGTGCCATCCAGGCTGGCCGCACCGTCACTGGCACAGGCGGTCAGCAGTATCGCGGCGATATAGATCAATACAGCATAACGTAAGGTTTTCATTTCTCACTCCTGAACTTGTGGTTGCGTTACATCCTCCTAACGTCCGGCAGGCTGGAACGGTTCCCGGTGGAGATGAGCGCGGGTTAAGCGCCGCCAACTGGACGCCAGACACCATTTTTGCCAGCCATCACAGGTTACGATATAATAAACCCCTGTAACCCGCCATCCCACAGGAAGAATGTAAATTATATGGAGAAAATCGCATCAGGGGTATTCATAGAGGACAGTTATCCCGGCGTAGTGGTCGGCGCTGTCCCGGTTGGAGAGGGTGTCCTGCTGGTGGACGCGCCGCTCCGCCCTGATGACGGACGCTCGTGGCTGGCAACGCTGCGCGGCCTGAAAGGCGGGGCCGACCGGGTGCTGGTCTATCTGGATGCGCACACCGACCGGACGCTGGGTGGACGCATGCTCGACAGCACGGTCATCGCCCATAAAAAGGTCCTGAAGCGCTTTGACGACCGCTCCTCGATCTTCAAGGCCCAGATCCAGGAATCAGGGGACGTTTGGGAGACCTGCACCGGGCTGAGCGGCATCCGCTGGGCACCACCGGACCTGGCCTTCAGCCATCAGGCTCGCTTGCACTGGAAGGAGGCCGAGGTCCTGCTGCTGCACCAGCCCGGCCCGGAACCTGGTGCGATCTGGACCTGTATGCCGGAGCAAAAGGTGCTGTTCGTCGGGGATCTGGTGACAGTCAGCCGGCCGCCGTTCTTGGGGCAATCCAATCTAACCGCCTGGGAAGAATCACTCGATACGCTGGCGAGCGACTTCAAGGACTACCTGGTGGTCAGCGGGCGCGATGGACTGGTGACCGAGAAGGACTTCAAGTCGATGAAGAAGATCATCTCCAATATCGGCAAGCAGCTCGACCGCCTCAACCGTAAAAAGGCCAAGCCTGAAGAGACCGAGAAACTGGTTGACAAATTGATGGGGTCTTTCCAGATCGAGCCTCGCTTCCGCAATCATTACTACCAGCGCCTCAAGTATGGGCTGGCACAATGTTATGCCACTCGCTATCTCAAGCTGAAGAATTTCGCCGCATCCGAATCATGACAGAAACACAATATGCTCCGATCCTGGAACTGACCCGAGGAGATACCATCGAGTCAGTTCACTTTGGCGCGCTGGCCGTGGTTGATTCCGCCGGCCGACTGCTGGCTTCCTATGCCGATCCGTACCTGGTGACCTTCATGCGCTCATCGGCCAAACCGTTCCAGGCGCTGCCATTTGTCGAGGCGGGTGGACCGGCGCATTATGCCCTCTCCGACCGGGAATTGGCGGTGATGTGTGCTTCGCATGCCGGAACTGATTCGCATGTAGAGGTGGTCTCCGGCATCCAGGCGCGCGCCGGGCTGACCGAGGCCGACCTGATGTGCGGGATGCATGTGCCCCATGACAAGCAGACTGCCAATGCCCTCGTCCGCCGCGGGGAGAAACCGACCGCCAATCGGCACAACTGCTCGGGTAAGCACACTGGCATGCTGGCCTTCGCCCGCATGAACGGTGAGCCGCAGGAAAGCTATCTGGAGATCGACCATCCGGTCCAGCAGCGCATCCAGCAAACGCTGGCCGAGATGTGCAGCCTGGATGTGAGTGAGATCCAGCTGGGCACGGACGGATGCTCGGCGCCCAATTTCGCCTTGCCGCTGTACCATGCCGCCTGGGGGATCGCCCGCCTAGTGGACCCGGCCGGCTTGCCGGAGGGACGGGCGGCGGCCTGCCGGCAGATCGTGCAGGCGATGGTGCGCGCCCCGGAGATGATCAGCGGCCCGGACCGGTTCGATACCCGCCTGATGCAGGCGGCCGGGGGCCGGGTGATCGCCAAAGCCGGCGCAGAGGGCTATCAGGTGGTTGGGATCCTGCCGGGCGCGCTTGGGCCTGGGTCCGTTGGGGTGGGCATTGCGCTGAAGATCTCGGACGGCGATGCCGCCAGCCGCGCCCGCCCAGCTGTGATCCTGGAAGTGCTGCGCCAACTGGGCGCGCTGGATGAATCCGCCCTGGCTGCCATGGCCGAGTTTGGCCCGGTCTGCCCGATCCAAAACTGGCGCAAGCTGCTGGTCGGTGAGATGCGGCCGGTTTTCAAACTGAATTAGGAGTGGGGATGGAACTGGCAGAAAAAGCGCGCAAAGTGCACGAGACCCTGCTGGAGTTCTACGGTTATCCGGAATGGCGCAACCCGCTGCCGGCTGTGGATGAACTGGTCTCGACGATCCTTTCCCAGAATACCAACGATGTCAACCGCGATGTGGCCTTCGATGCCCTCAGGGAGACTTTACCAACCTGGGAGGCGGTGCGGGATGCCGATGAAGAAGCGGTGATCGAAGCCATCCGGCCGGCCGGGCTGGCCAACCAGAAGGGTCCGCGCATCCAGAACGTGCTGCGGCAGATCACCGAAATGCGCGGCAGCCTGGACCTTTCGTTCCTGGCCGAGTACAGCCCGCAGGAGGCCTCGGACTGGCTGCTGCAGTTCAAGGGGGTTGGGCCGAAGACGGCCGCCATCGTGCTGCAGTTTTCCCTCGGGCTACCAGCCTTCCCGGTCGATACCCATGTGCACCGCATCACCGGCCGGCTGGGGCTGCGCCCTGAGAAAATGAACGCCGATCAAGCCCATGCCCACATGGAGGGCTTGTTGCCGCCCGAGACCTATTACTCCGCCCACCTTAACCTGATCCGCCTTGGCCGGGAGATCTGCGCGGCGCGAAAACCGAACTGCCCGGCTTGCCCATTGCAGGACCTGTGCGAGTATTACCCCGACCAATACACGGAGTGAGACCTGATGGCTGACACTGGACCAAATCCCACCAATCCACTGGCAGAACTGGAAGCCCGTCTGCGCCAACTGGAAGCCTGTGACCTGCCACCCGAAGCCCGGCAGCATCTGGATGAGGCGCTAGCGCTGCTGCCGGAGGTGAAGGGCGAGAAAGCCGCTTTTGTTTCCACTGTCACGCATGAGCTTCGCTTGCCGATGACCTCGATCCTGGGGTACACCGACTTGCTGCGGCAGGGGATGATGGGCGAACTCAACGACAACCAGCGCAACTTCCTGGAAGTGATCCGCGACAACGTCGGGCGCATGTCCCGCCTGGTGTCCGATATTTCGGACCTGTACAAGGCCGAGAGCGGCCGGCTGGTCCTGGAGATCGCCCCGACGGGGGTGGGGGATGTGGTGTGGGAGGCGGTCAACCGGATGGATGGGTTGGCCGCTGGCCGCCGCCAGCAGGTGGAGGTGGCGGCCCCGGACGGGCTGCCGGCGATCCAGGCCGACCCGCAGCGGGCGGTGCAGATGGTCCGGTATCTAATGGAAAACGCGATCCTGTATTCACCAGAGGGCAGCCTGATCCGGGTGGCGGCGGAGGAGGCTGGCGGGCTGGTGCGGTTGTCGGTGACCGACCAGGGGATCGGGATCGAGCCGGAGGACCAGGCGCAGATCTTCACGCAGTTCTTCCGGTCGGAGGTGGAGGTGGTGCGGGAGCACAAGGGCTGGGGGTTGAGCCTGTGTGTGGTGCAAGCGCTGGCCGGGCTGCACGGCGGGTCGGTCGGATTTGAGAGCGAACCCGGGCATGGGAGTACGTTTTGGGTGGTGTTGCCGATAGCGGCAGCAGTGTGAACTTTTTTTCCTGAATTTCATCCGTTTCCTTAAAGATTTCACGCCTGACGGCGGGTTTTGATACAATTGTTCTATGGACCTCTCCGCCGGAATGAACCCCCAACAGCAGCAAGCGATGACCGCCGGGAATGGCCCGGTCCAGGTGGTGGCCGGTCCCGGCTCGGGCAAGACCCGCGTCCTGACCCACCGGATCGCCTACCTGATCTCGCATCTTGGGGTGCGGCCGTACAACATCCTGGCGGTGACCTTCACCAACAAGGCAGCCAAAGAGATGCAAGCCCGGGTGGAGGCCTTGATGGGCACGTCTGCGCGCGGGTTGGACCTGGGCACCTTTCACGGCATTTGTGCCCGCATTCTGCGGCGGGAGTCCGCCCATTTGCCTTTTGAGCGTAATTTCGTGATCTTTGATGACGACGACCAGCTCGGGCTGGTCAGGCAGGCGATCAAGGAAATGGACCTGGATGACAAGCGTTACCGGCCGCACACCATCCACAACAAGATCTCAAACGCCAAGAACGAACTGCTGCCGCCGGACGAGTACCCGAACAACTCCTATCTGGACGAGGTCGTGCAGCGGATCTACACCCGCTACCAGGAACTGCTATTGACCTCGAACGCCCTCGATTTTGATGACCTGCTGATGTGGACGGCCCACCTGATGGAAAACCGTCCGGCCGTGCGGGAGCAGTACGCCCGGCGTTACGAGCACATCCTGGTGGACGAATTCCAGGACACCAACCAGGCGCAGTACCAACTGCTGCGGCATCTGGGGTCCTTTCACCGCAACCTGTTCGTGGTCGGCGATGGCGACCAGTCGATCTACCGCTGGCGCGGGGCGGACTACCGCAATATGCAGCGCTTTGAACATGACTACAGCGACCATGTCAAGATCCTGCTGGAGCAGAACTACCGCTCGACGCAGACGATCCTGGACGCGGCGATGGCGGTGATCGAGGCCAACCCGCACCGGACGCACAAATCGCTGTTCACCGACAAAGGCAGCGGCGAGAAGATCCGGCTGCACGAGGCCTTCAATGCCCGGGATGAGGGCGGCTGGGTGGTGCAGCAGATCGTCGAGTTGGTGGCCGAGCGCAAGGTGGATCCGGGGGATTGCGCCATCATGTACCGCACCAATGCCCAGTCCCGCCTGGTGGAAGAGGCTTTCTTGCAGGCCAACTTGCCGTATAAACTGGTTGGGGCGCAGCGCTTTTACGGCCGGCGCGAGGTGAAGGACGTGATCGCCTACCTGCGGCTGGTCCACAATCCCAACGACGAGGCCAGCCTGAGCCGGGTGATCAACACCCCTCGCCGCAAGATCGGTGACAAGACGATCGCCGACCTGCGCACCCTGGCGCTGAACGAGAATAGCAGCATGGGCAAGGTCGTGCTGGACCTGGGGCAGGGCAAGGCCAGCGATTATTATGCCGTGTTCAGCGCGGCGGCGGCCCGGTCGCTGGCCGGGTTCGGGCATCTGCTGGCTGGTTGGGTAGCCGACCTGCCGGAGATGACGCCGCTCAAGTTGATCGACCGCATTCTGGCGGATATTGATTACCAGAGTTACCTGGACGACGGCACCGAGGAGGGGCTGGACCGCTGGGAGAATGTGCTGGAACTGCGCCGGCTGGCCGCCGAGGCCGAGAGCGAGCGCAAGTCGCTGACGGATTTCCTGGAGGGCATTGCGCTGGTCTCCGACCAGGACACGGTAGATCAGGACGCCAATGTGCCAACCCTGCTAACCCTGCACGCCGCCAAGGGGTTGGAGTTCCCAGTGGTGTTCATCGTCGGGCTGGAGGACGGCACGCTGCCGCACTCGCGCTCGTTTGAGGATCCGGAAGAGATGGCCGAGGAGCGGCGCCTGTTCTATGTCGGCATTACCCGCGCCAAGGAGCGGTTGTTCCTGGTGCATGCCCTCAACCGCACGACCTACGGCTACAGCGAACCAGCCGACCCTTCCCGTTTCCTGGATGATATCCCGGCCAAGCTGATCGCCGGGGGCAACCCGTGGCAGACGATGCGCGCCCCGCAGCGACGTGCCCGCGCCGACATGCGCTGGGACAGTGTGCCGGAAACCAGCGCCGCGCCGGTCATCCAGCCCAGTTACGCACCCGGACAGCGGGTCAGCCACCCCAGTTATGGGCCGGGGATGGTGCTCAAGACCGAGATGGATGACCGGGAAGAGATCGTGGACGTCTTTTTTGAGGATGTCGGCCTGAAGAAACTGGTGGCCTCGCTGGCCCGGCTGGAGATCCTGGAGGAGTGATCGCTGGGCAGGTTTGGCGGCACAACCGCGGGGGAAACGTAAGAATGTTTGAGAGATGTCAATCCAAGTAGCAATGAAAGCAAAGCGAAGCCCTTATGTGATCCTGAACGCGGCGATGACCGCCGATGGGAAGATCGATACGGTCACCCGGCAAGGGGCCAAGATCTCCTCGGATGCCGATTGGGCCCGGGTGGATCAACTGCGCGCCGAGGTGGACGCGGTCATGGTCGGCGGGCATACCCTGCTGGCCGAGGACCCGCGCCTGGTAGTTAAATCCGAGGCGCTGCGGCAAGCCCGAGTGCAGGCCGGCCGCCCGGAAAACCCGGCCAAGATCGGGTTACTCTCCTATCTCGACCTGCCGGAAGACAGCCGATTCCTGCACGATGGCGGCGGGCAGGTTTATCTGTTCACCACCCGATACGCCAACTTTGAAAAGGCCGACCGCCTGCGGGCGCTGGGTGCGGATGTGGTCGTGTCCGGCGAGGACAGAGTTGACTTGGAGGCGGCAATGGCGTATCTTAAGGATGTAGGCATCCAGCGGATCCTGCTGGAGGGCGGCGCGACCCTGAATGCTGCCATGCTGGCAGCCCGTTGGGTCGCCGAGATTCGGATCTATATTGCGCCGCTGGTCTTTGGCGGGGCTGCTGCACCGACGCTGGTGGACGGGGCTGGGTTTTTGCGCGATGCTGCCATCGAACTGGAGCGCCAATCGGTCGAACTGCTGCCGGATGGTGGGGTCCTGATGAATTATCTGGTGCGCTAGCGCCAATTCTGAAACGAGGTGTAATGAGATGACGCTCTCAAAGATGAAGATCCAGGAGCTTTTGGCCTATAACATCGATCATGAATGCGAAGGGATTGGCCCGGACAAGGTGTGCGTGCACATTGCCGGGATTGCCGATCTGCCGACCCAGTTCGGGGATTTCCAGATCGTGGCTTTTTACAACAACCGGGATGACAAGGAACACGCCGCAATCATCAAGGGCGATGTGTGCGGCGCAGAGGATGTCCCGGTGCGGGTCCATTCCGAATGTCTGACCGGCGATGCGCTCGGTTCGCTGCGCTGCGACTGCCGTGACCAATTAAAGGAAGCGCTCAAGACCATCGGCCAGATGGAGAAGGGTATCCTGCTCTACCTGCGGCAGGAAGGCCGGGGTATTGGGCTGACCAACAAGATCCGGGCCTACGGTCTGCAGGATTACGGCTATGACACTGTGGATGCCAACCTGGCGCTCGGTTTCCGCGATGACGAACGCGACTACAGCGTGGCGGCCCATATGTTGATGTCGCTGGAGGTCAAGTCGATCCAGTTGATGACCAACAACCCAAGGAAGATCAACGACCTGACCAAATACGGGATCACAGTCACGCAGCGGATCCCGCACATCATCCCGCCGAATGAGCACAACAAGTTTTACCTGGAAACCAAAGCCAGCAAGTCCGGGCACATGATCGACTTCCAGGGCAAGGAGCGGCTGATCGAACAGGATGACCGCCCGATCCTGGAAGGGATGACCGAGGAGCAGGCTCAACGGATGCAGGTGGAGTGAGATGGGACTGAAGGGAAAAGTTGCGGTCATCGCCGGCGCGGCTGGCGGGTTGGGCAGGGCGCTGACCGCGGCCCTGGCCGCTGATGGCGCGCGGCTGGCGCTGCTTGGACGGAATGAAGAGCGCCTGGAAGCGCTGGCGGCCGAGTTGGGCCTGGCCAAGGACAATTATCTGGTGTACGGCGCCGACCTGACTGACCCGGACGGCCTGAACAAATTTGCCTCTGAGGTGCAGCAGCGGCTCGGACGGACCGATGTGCTGGTCAATTTAGTCGGCGGCTGGACCGGTGGGGATACCCTGCTGGAGGTCTCGCCGGATGAGATGGAAGAAATGATCTCCCAGCACCTGTGGTCAACTTTTCACCTGACGCGGGCGTTTGTCCCGTATCTGGTTGAGCAGGTGGCCGGGCGGGTGATAGTGGTCTCCTCGCCGACGGCGACCGAGCCAGGGCCGAAATCGGCGCCGTATGCGGTCGGGAAAGCGGCCCAGGAAGCCCTGATTTTATCTCTGGCCAGCGAACTGGCCGGCAGCGGGGTGACCGCCAATATCATCCAGGTCAAGGCGATCGATACCAAAAACCGGCGGGGCGGGCCGGAGGGCGAGAAGTATGCCCACTGGACAACGCCGGAAGAGATCGTCGCGGCGGTGTTGTATCTGGCCTCGGATGAGGCTGCCCACCTGAATGGGATCCGCCTGCCGCTGTACGGCTGACGGCTTTCGCGAAAACGATCCACTTTCGCCCCAATTCCGCGCTGGAATTGGGGCTTTATTTTGTTGCTGATCGGAATTAGAATTAAAACTGACGGTTGGTAATGGGGCAGAATAACTCATCTGATTCTAATCTGTGAGTTGGAACTATTAGGCTGACTGCACCGTTTGGATGGTAACAATCTCAGAAGAGAGAAATAAAAGGAGCGAATGAAAGATGAAGGACAAGCTTTGGAGTATCAGTATTGTTGTGTTGACCGCCTTGGCATTGATCGCCTTTGGCCTGATCGCCTTTGGCGTGATCGGCGGTGAAGCCGCCAGCGAGACTCCTCGGACCCTGGCGATCAATGGGACCGGTGTTGTGTACGTTAGCCCGGACCAGGCGACCATCAATCTGGGCGTCGGGATCGAGCGGCCGGAAGTCACGGACGCGCTGGCTGAAAGCAACCAGGTGATCGAAGAGATTCGCCGGGTGCTGGCCGAGTATGGCGTGGCCGAAGGTGATGTGCAGACTACCAACTTCTCCGTCTACCAGTCGTACAATTATGGCTACGACGTGGTCGAAGGCCAGCAGACTGCCAGCTATCGGGTGGACAACAATGTCAACGTAGTGGTGCGCGATCTGGAGAAATTGGGCGAGATCTTGAATGCCGCGGTGGAAGCCGGCGCGAACTCGATCTACGGCATCCAGTTTGGGGTGGCTGACCAGGAAAGCGTTTACAACCAGGCCCTTGACCTGGCTGTGGAAAACGCCAGCGAACGAGCCTCCACATTGGCTGAAGCCAGCGGCGCGAAGCTGGGCGAACTGCAGTCCATGTCGACCTACTTCGGCGGCTATGGCTACCCGACGATGTACATGGAAGGCGCCGGGATGGGCGGCGGTGGGCAGGTCCCGGTTTCGCCGGGCGCGCTGGAGATCCGGGTTGAGGTGAATGTAGTCTACGCCATCGACTAATCCCACCACGCGCTGAACACAGACACGCAGAACCCCCTGACCAAATTGGTAAGGGGGTTCTACTTTTTGCGGACGCCGATGTGCCCGCACAGCGGCGGATCCCAGGGGAGAGCCTGGTGCGCGGCCAGCAATGGGTCGAGGCGCGCCAGGATGGACGGCGGGAAAGGGGTGATGCGGCGGGTGGTCAGGTTGGTGTGTGCCCCGAGCACCTCGATGGTGGCCACCAGACAGCCGTCGTGGTCGCGGGTCATGAAGTGGAAGAAGTGAATAGTCTTGTCCGAGCGGTCGAGCAGACGGGAGCGCACGCTGACCGATTGCCCCAGATGCAATTCAGTCAGGTAGCGGATGTGGGATTCAAGCGCAAAACTGCCGTTGCCAGTTTGGCGGACATACTCCTCGCCGTAGCCAAACAGTGCGAACAGGTTGCGGGTGCCGTAGTCCAGGATATGGGTGTACCACATCACGTTGACGTGCCCCATGATGTCGATGTATTCGGGCGGGATGGTCTTGCGGTTGGTGACCGGCAGGGCGGCGAGGTTGAATTCCATGCCGAAATTATAAACCGTGGAGCCTATCCCGGGATCACGAACCAGACTAGTTTTCCTACTTAAGGAAATGTTTTACAGAAATCCAAACCATTTCCGTATCCTTCCCCGAAGAAACCGATCCTTAATCCACCGCCATGAGCGCTTTCGCCTGTCCAGGTCCAATGGGATTCGGCCAGTTCGTTGGGGATCATGGTATATGAAATGGTTGAGATATCGGCCTGAGTGTAATAACCCTGGTCCTCGCCCCAGGCGAAGTACGCGCCGGTGAAACAGTCTGCCTGAGCCTCAATATCGATTGAGAGAGTGCCCGGCATGCCGATCACATCCTGAGCGGCGTGTCCGAATTCATGGGCAATCAGGTACGCAGGGAATAATTTGCCATATTTGGCGTAATTTGTCTTGAACCAGTTCTCATCAAAATAGACTCTATTTACCGAGAAGCAATAAAATGCATTATTGGCGGTTTCATTGGCCGGAACATTACATCCCTCCAGGTCGGCGGGAGCGGTATAGGAATAGACTTCGACACCCTCGTACTGGTTGGCATATTCCGGCCAAACCTTGTTGAAATTCAGAGACCAGTACACCTGTAAATTGGTGACCAGCGCATTCATGACGGCGTCAAATTCAGCATCGTCAATGGTGATTCCCGGGTCTTGTGGCGGGGCCTGGTTGCTGCCGATGACCAGCACGGTTGTGCTGGCAGAGACGCCTGCCGGTCCGGAGATGTACAGGTAGTGCGTGCCAGGGGAGGCATCCGTGCTGGTTTCGATCCAGGCCTGACCGCTGCCGGCGATGTTACTGACGATCTCAAAGGTCAGTAGCAGGTTACTGTTCGGGTCCAGGAACTCGACCACCAGCTCGGCGTTGGATGGGAAGCCAGAGACATACACATCGTGGTATGTGCCCGGAGGTCCCGAATTTGGCTGGACGACGACTGCCGGTTGGCCAGGGCTCGGATTTTGCTGCGGCTGGGCATCATCCGGGTCCTGTGGCGCGGGGAACTGCCCGGAATCCTCTGGCGCGACAATGAACTGCCCGGAAACCGGGCTGTTGAAGCCGGTCCCGCTGGCGTAGATGAAGTGGGAGCCGAAATTAGCATCCGTGGGCGAAGTAAAGTAAGTGTACCCATATCCCTGGGGATCAATCTGCAGATTGAATGAGTGAACTACTTCACCAGTCTCGTTTGATTGGATCTCGACATACAGCTCTGCATTCGGTGGGAAACCATCGAAATAAATATCATGGGTCGTGCCGGGAGGCCCGCCGAGGGGATCGGTCCTGATTGAGGGAGTATAAGTCTGGGAAACGGGCTGGCTGGTATTATTTCCAGATAAATCTGAAAGGCTGCAAGCCAGGGCTACGATGAAGATAACCCCCAGGGCGGCCTTCATTTTTGGGTTCATCTCCATCCTTTCACAAATATATATAGATAGATACTACCATGTTTGTCCCCTCAGTTTCAAGAGCCAAACCGCCAAAAGTTTAGGGATATAATCAGAAGAGATGGGAAACCGGATCGATTTTTCAGCCCGGCCAGACCTGGCCGCGCTCGGCATTGACCCCGACCGCCAGCGCGCCGTGGAGGAGATCTTCCACCGTCATTTTGCGGAAGGGCTGCACTCCGCCGCGCAATTGGTGGTGGTAAGTGATGGGCAGGTGGTGGTGGACCTGGCGGCCGGCAGTTTTCGCAGCGGGCAGCCCGTCCGGCCGGAAACGCCGTTCTACTGTTTTTCGGTTTCGAAGGCACTTACCGGGATGTGCGTGCACAAATTGATCGAGCAGGGCCGGGTCAGCCTGGATGCACCGGTGGCCGATTACTGGCCGCAGTTTGCCCGCCGGGGCAAGCATGAGGTTACTATCCGGCAGGTGTTCCTGCACCTGGCTGGCATCCCGGCGATCACGCGGTATGAACAGATCCCGTTGTGGCCGTTTTGGGCGTTGACGACGCGGGCGGTGGCCAATCTGCCGCTGGAGTATCCTCCCGGGACGCAAATGGCATACCACGCCCTGACGTGGGGATTTATCCTGGGGGAAGTGGTGAGGCGGGTGAGCGGGATGCCGTTCGAGGTGTTCTTTGCCCGTGAGTTTGCCGGACCGCTGGAGATGGAGAATTCGTGGTTCCGGATCCCGTCGCGGGATCTGCGGCGTTCGCCCCGCATCCAGTCCGGCAGCCGCGACCAGGATACCCTGGTTCGGGTCTTCAATCTGCGGCCGATCCGTCAGGCCTTGATGCCGGCCGGATCCTTGAACAGCACGGCGCGCGACCTGGCGGTGTTCTACCAGATGTTGGTCAACCAGGGGGAGTACGGCGGGCAGCACTTGCTGCAGCCGGAGACGGTCGCACAGGCGACCACGCTGGGCTACCGCGGCTGGGATACGATCAACCAGCGCGATACGTTGTGGGCTTATGGCTTTCATCTGGGCGGCAGGCGGGCGGATGAAGGCCGCAACCCGGACCGCTCGGTATTTGGCGACGCTAGCACCGCGGCGACCTTTGGCCATATGGGCAACCGTTCTTGCATGGCGTGGGGGGATATCGGTCACCGGCTGGTGGTGGCATTCACCTGCAATCGGCTGGTTGATTACCAGGAATCCCGCCGGCGCTGGATCGAGATCAACGATGCTGTCTGGCGGATAATCGGGTAATAGGGGAACTTGATTGAGGATTGCATTCGGCTCCTTTTTTCCCTATAATTTGAGCAGAGGAGCATATTCCAAAAAACTAGCTCAACCCCATCACTTCCGTTATGCCCGGCACAGCCAGCCTTGATTCCTGTTGTGCCCATCCTGTTCTTTCCTGTAGCGGGGGAAATATCGAGGAGGATTTGATGAGAGCGAAACGTCTGACACTATCTGCCGCACTGGTGGTAGGGATCCTGCTGGTCCTGACCAGCAGCCTTTCTTATGCCCAGGAAGCGATATTTGAAACTTTCGACGATCCGGAACTTCCGGGCTGGGAACGGACCGAAAATGCCGTGGTGCAGGATGGCTATCTGGAGATCGCAGGCACAGGATTTGCTTTTCGTCCGGACCTGAAAATGAGCGGAGCTTTCTCGCTCCGTCTCAGCTTGGAGGGTGGGGGCACCACAGAAATCCGCTACCAGATCTCAGAAATAGGTGCCTATATACTTTCGCTGCATGTGGACCAGGTTCAGCTGATCCGGGAAGAAGCTGGCACCCAGATCGTTCTGAGCAGTTCGGACCGGGGGATTCAACCGAGAGAGTGGGTGTTCATCGAATTTAACCCTACTCCTGAAGGGCAGGTTGTGTTCATCGATCAGGGGATCGAGTTGCAGACTGAGGAGGCGTCTGCCCTTCCCTCCGGCAGCCTGATGCTCCAGGTGCTCGGGGAGGTGACTGCCAGGTTCGATGATCTGTCTCTGGCGCTGCAGACTCCTGATGCGAATACAGAAGAGGAGGGGACTACAGAACCTCCGGCGGAAGGTGAAACCACCGCTCCCTCCGAGGCCTCGCCGGGGACCGGCCAGCCGGCCTACGAGAACACCGAGTGGGTCCACCTGGGCGGCCCTCCCGGAGGTCTGGGATACGACATCCGCATAGATGATACCGATCCAGATGTGATGTATGTCACGGATGCCAACTCGGGGATCCACAAGAGCACGGATGGCGGCTTGAGCTGGTTCAATGTCAGCCAGGACATCATTCATATCCACGACAGTGCACTGATCTTCTGTGCGACCATCGATCCGTTCGACCATAACAGCATCTGGATCGGCACGCAGTATACCGGCCATCTTTACCTCAGCACCGATGGCGGCACTACCTGGGAGGTTCGGGAGGAAGGCATCCGAAGTGATGATGACCCGCGCAGCCTGCGCGGCATCACCATCGACCCCAATGACCAGAATACTGTGTATATCGGCCTGGAAGTGAACGAGGAGTCACCGCGGATTGCCTCGGGGGAGGTCTACCGGAGTACCGACCGCGGGATGCATTGGGACCTGATCTGGGAGGGAGAAAACCTGGCACGGTATGTTTGGATTGACCCCCGCGATTCGGACATCATCTACATTTCGACCGGTATCTTTGATCGTGATGCCAGGGACGCTGATCCTGAAAACAGGGATTTCGGCGGCGTGGGTGTTGTCCGCAGCCGGGACGGTGGAGAAACCTGGGAAGAGCTCGGTAAAAACCACGGTTTGAATGCGCTGTACATCCCCAGCCTGATGATGCACCCCACGGACCCGGACACACTGGTGGCGGCCGGTTTTGACAAGGTACCCCAGGAAACAGGCACCAAAGATCTGGGGGTTTACGTTACCCATGACGGCGGTGATACCTGGGAGCAGGTGCTGCAGGAAATCGTCCACGCGGTGGAGATCTCCACCCTCGATCCGGACGTATGGTATGCGGCCAGCGAGTTCAGAATCTGGCGCAGCGAGGATGCGGGACAGTCCTGGGTATCCTACCCGATCAACATCGGGCAACGGGAAGTCGGCCTGCCGATCGATATGCAGGTGGACCCGCGTGATAAGTACAGGATCTTCATCAACAACTACGGCGGCGGGAATTTCCTCAGCGAGGATGGCGGCGAGACCTGGGTGGATGCCAGTCAGGGGTATACAGGCGCAAATATCGGGAACCTACGTGTTTCCCCCCATGACAGTGCCCGGGTATTTGCCAACTCCAACTCGGGGCCGTATGAAAGCCTGGACGGCGGGGTAACCTGGATCGGCTTGCTGCCCACCGCTGGAGGAAAAGTTTTTATTCCCACAGAAAACTCCTTCCTGATGTGGCATGCCGACTCTATGGGAAATATCTGGCGAAGTACGGATGAAGGCCAAACCTGGGCGTCGGCGCAGATGATCGATCTGAGAGCGGAATACCTTGCTGGCAGGCTGCCCAATCCGGAATACCCGATCAATGCGCTTGCGGCGGCTCCCAGTGATCCGCAAATACTCTATGCAGGGCTGGCAGATGGTTACTGTCTGGGGGGGAATGGAGACGCTGTATCGATTTCGATATCCCCTGGTTATTCCATTCCACCGATGGCGGCCAAACCTGGTCGCGCAAGGCAGATGGGCCGTGGCAGGGCGGCCTGGTCCTGTTGCAGGTGCACCCGGAAAACAGCCAGTTTGTGTTCGCTTCGACAGGCTCCGGGTTGTACCGCAGTGCGGATGGAGGTGACAGCTGGATTGCCCTTCCAAGCCTCGAAACGCAACAGCTGGCTGTTCCGCATGAGGACCAGGACCTGGCGAACGACCCAGCGATCATAGTGACCCTGGACTTCGATCCCTTTGACCCGGATGTGATCTACGCCGGTTCGAACCGGGCCGGTGTCTTTAAAAGTGAGGACCAGGGTGAAACCTGGGTGCAGGCATCCATTGGGATGGATCCCAACGAACGCATCCTGGACCTGGAACCGGACACGAACCGGCCAGGCGTGTATTACGCTGCAACCTATCATTCGGGGGTGTATGTCACCCGGGATGGCGGTGAACGCTGGGAGAATATCAGCGGCGACACCTTCTATCATTCCCGCGCCCAGGTGCTTGCATTAAGCCGTGATGGCGATGTCCTGTATGTCGGCAGCATGATCAACGGCGTGTATCGCCTCGGAACGCCGCAGATCTCAGATGCTCAACAGGAAGCACAGGATGGTGCGGCTGGGGATTCACGGAACCAAGTTGTCCTGATCGGGGCTGCGGTTGTGCTGGTTTTGATTGGATTGGGCGCAGTCCTGGCGCTTAAACGGGCGAAAGGAATCGGTGCCTGACCGCCATGCCGGCCGACTGGCAAACCTGCTGCTGATCGCGGTACTATTGACCTGCTGCTCTCCCAGGGAACGGCGGTTGACGGGCATTGTGTCCAGCGAAACCGGGCCGATCCCCGGGGCGGTGGTCCGCTTCAAAGCACAGCCGAACGCTGTACTTACGGATGAAGCCGGGGCTTTCTCGCTGCCATGCCCTGCTCAAAACGAGGCGTCCTTCGTCACTGCCTGGTCCGAGGGATATTTCATCAATGGAGTGGAGGCAGCGGCATGTGGCCATGTGACGATCGAACTTCATGCCCATCCGGCGGAGGACAATCCTGATTACAGGTGGCTGTCTTCGTATAACTCGCCGGGCGATGGAGAACATCAGGGGTGCGAAGCCTGCCACAGTTCTGCTGGCACTGACCTGGGATTTCCCCTGCCGCTGGATGACTGGCAGCTGGATGCCCATTCGCAATCAGCGGTCAACCACCGTTTTCTGACCATGTACGCTGGAACGGATGTTTTCGGCAACCGGAGCCCGCTCACCCGTTACTTCACCGGCAAGGACTACGGAACTTTCCCGCTGCGGCCCGATCCGGAACTGTCATATTACGGTCCGGGATACCTGCTGGATTTCCCGCAAACTGCCGGGAACTGCGCCGCGTGCCATACGCCTGTCGCTGATGTCGACAATCCCTACCGCGTCAGTCCTCTTTCCCTTACCGGCGTGGCCGCGGAAGGCATCTCGTGTGATTTCTGCCACAAGATCTGGGAGGTTGTGCTCAACGACGAAGGCCTTCCCTGGACAAATATGCCCGGTGTGCTTTCGTACGAGTTCCGGCGCCCACCAGACGATCACCAGTTTTTCGCCGGTCCGCTTGATGATGTGGCTCCCGGTGAGGATACCTATTCACGATTGCAAAAGGAAAGCGCATACTGTGCCGGCTGCCATTACGGTCTTTTCTGGGATACCCTGGTGTACAACTCCTACGGCGAGTGGCTGGAAAGTTCGTACAGCGATCCTGACAACGGCAAGACCTGCCAGGACTGCCACATGCCGCCGACCGGTGGAAACCGGTTCGCTACCGTGGAGTCAGGCAGTGTGGTGCGGGACCCGGAGACGATCCACAGTCACAAAATGCTCGGGATCACGGATGAAACTTTCATGCAGGATGCCCTGGCTGTGGAGGTGGCTGCTTCACACAGCGGGGATCAGATCGTGGTGAGTGTAACCATCCTGAATGACAACACCGGACATCACGTCCCAACCGATTCCCCGCTGCGCCAGTTGATCCTGGTAGTGGAAGCGCAGGATCAGGCCGGTAATCCCCTGCCGCTGCTGCAGGGGTCTACCCTGCCGGAGTGGACTGGTGTGGGCGACCCGGAGCAAGGTTATTTCGCCGGCCTTCCCGGAGAAGCCTATGCAAAAATTCTGCAGGAGACCTGGACGGAGGTATTCCCATCTGGTGCCTACTGGATGCCGACTGCCATTCTGAGCGACAACCGCATCCCGGCGCTGGCAAAAGCCACGTCTGAATACCAGTTCCTGCTGGATCAGGAAGGACCAGTGCAGGTAACCATCCGTCTGTTCTACCGCCGGGCATTCATCGACCTGGCGGATCAGAAAGGGTGGGAGGATGATGATCTGATCCTGTACGTGGAGACGATTATCCTTTGACCACTCAGCCAGCAGCCAGCGAAATTAAGATCAACGATGCGGTCTGGCGGATGATCGGGCGCTAGACCGTCACGGTAGAGCGGGTCAGTTCGACGCCCGCCCGATTGAGGAAATCGAGCGCGATCTCATCTATCCGGTAGTCATTCAGGTAAACGATCCGGGAGATACCGGCATTGATCAGTGTTTTGGTACAGATGATACACGGGAAGTGGGTGACATAGCAGGTGGCATCCCGGGTCGAGACGCCGTGCAGGGCGGCCTGGATAATGGCATTGGTCTCGGCATGGATGGTGCGGACACAGTGACCGTCCACCAGCAGGTGGCCGTCGGTTTCGCAGTGGGCCAGGCCGCTGGGCGAACCGTTGAACCCGGTCGTCAGAATGCGCCTTTCGCGCACCAGCACCGCCCCGACATTGGCCCGGTCGCAGGTGGATCGCTCGGCAACGGTCAGTGCGATCTTGATAAAGTAGTCATCCCAGGTTGGTCGCATTGCTCCTCCGATTCAGTCAGTCTGGTATTGAGAGAAGATCTGGTCGCAGCGGGCGGCCATGATGAAATCGTTTTGGTGCAGGCCATCGAGTACGTGGGTCCACCACTCCACGGTCACCTTTCGCCATTCCAGTAGGATGGCGGGATGATGGTCCTGGGCTTCGGCCTGCTCAGTGATGGCCTGGGTGAAGGCAGCCGCCTCGACATAGGTTTTAAAGCGGAACCGCCGCCGCAAGCGGGCCGCGCCATCGACTTCGACCAGGTCCCATGCGGGAATCTCTGGCAGCAGAACGGCGATCTCGGTGGCGGTCAGGGCAGGTTCGCCCTTGCGGCAGGGCACGCAAGCCATTTGGGATAGTTCCATGCCAACCTCCTGTTCTTCGGCGTCCGTTTTCCGCCTGGATTTCGGGATTGTACCAGCAATTCCCGGCAATGAGTTTACAAACGGGTGGAATTGTCGTTAAATAGAAGGGACAAGGAGATTGAGATGAAATCAAAATGGAAAATTATCCTGGTTGTCCTGGCATTGGCCCTGGCGATGCTGGCGTGTGAAACGGTCATGTCTGCCGATCCGACTCAAACGCCGCTGCCAACCCAAAAGCCGCTGCCGTCCCCAACAGTCGAAACCCCGGAGATGCGCAATGGTGGTATCAATCCGTATCGGGTGGTGGCTACCGATCAGGGCTGCCCGCTGTCGGTCTCATCGGAATACCAGGACCGCCGGATTGAGTTTGAAGGCAACCAGGTGCGGATCTGGAATTACGGCTATGAAGGCTTTGAGACCTATGATCAGGTCAGCCCGCACCGTTATCTGCGTTACAATACTGTCAATAACCCGATCGTGGTGACCTTTACGATGGAAGGTTACATCCTTGAGGTTTTCACTGAAGGTGATGATATTGATGCCGTCCAGCCGTGCGGCTACTTCACTTTTACGCTGCAGAACTGACAACTATCAGCATTGGAGGCACTCGTGCCGAACGAAAAAGAGATTCTTGCCGGATACCAGCAAGCCCACAACGCCCAAGATGTAGAAGGCGCATTGGCCTGGCTGACCCCGGACGTGAGCTGGAGGATGACCGGGTTGTGGGTCCGCCATGGGACTGAGGAAATGCGCGATCTGGAAGCCTGGGATGCGGTCCTCAACGGCCGGATCGAATTTATTGAGGTGAAATCGATGGCCGGAGGTTTGACTTGTCGGAGCGAGGAAACCAATGACTGGTATCAAGCCACGGGGATTGATCAGGTGACGTACGACCAGATCCGGTTCGAATTCCGGGATGGGAGAATCAGCCAGGTGCGGGCCAAGCTTTCCTCGGAGAGCGAGCGGGCGATCGATAAGGTGGTCAACCAGGTATCCCGGTGGGCGCTGAAATCTGCTCCGGCGGAGATCAATGCCGTCCTGCCACGCGGGATCTTCAACTACGGCGCAGAGCAAGCCCACCGCTGGATGGCGCTGCTGCAGGCCTGGCAAAAGAGCCAGGGAGAGTAAAGGAACGATGGGATACGATCCGCAGCAGGATTTTGAGTATCTTCAGCAAGGGCTGGAGGAGCTTGAAAAGTACCTACTCTCGGATGAGTTGTTTTGGCCATTGATGGCGCGTCCAACCGGTGGCGGCAGTTTTCTGAAACTGACCCTTGGGAACCTGTTGTTTTCCTTACTACAGCTTGAAGCACTGGCGGCGGGGCGGCATCTCTCCCCGGCTGAAGAGGCAGAGCTGCGCCGGATTGAGCTGGCGGTGGAGGGCATGCAGCGCCGCTGGCAGGTGGCCTGGGAAACCAAGGCCGGGCGCGAGTACCGCTCGCGCTTTAACCAGTATGCCAATCTGCTCAGAGACATTAAAAATTCTCCCGAGAAACAGGCGCCCTATTACAGCCGCGAGATCCGCTTGCGGGTGCTTCTGGCGTTGCTCTCCCCGCATGCCGGCGAGCAGGAGGGTTACGACCTGGCCCAACTGGATGCCTTCCTGCGCGGCGCGCTGACCCGCAAGACCGGCTTTATCTGGGATCCGGAACTGCAGCCCGGCTACCCTGAAGATGCGTACTGGTATCTGTATGGGGAGTTGGAGCAAGAGGAACTGCCATAAAGTCAGGAGTGAATAACGATGATCTCACCGATCCTTGCCTGCACCAGCGTACAGAAAGCGATTGGGTACTACACCGAGTGTTTGGGCTTTGAACTGGCCTGGGCAATGCCGCCTAATGAGAAAGGTGAGACTGAATTTGCGGGGGTAACGCTGGGCACAGATGAGATCATGTTGGGGGTTACCGAGGGATTTGTGGATAAGGCCGATCTGGGGAAGCGTGGCGTTGGCATCCAGATCTACATCAATTTACCGGAATCAATCGAGATACAAACGTATTTTGATCAGGTATCAAAGCAAGGGGCGATGATCCTAAAGCCCCTGGAGGTGCGTCCCTGGGGCGAAAAGGCGTTCACGGCGAAGGATCTGGATGGATATAGCCTGATGTTTGCTCAAACGCCAGCGCCTGAGGAATAGCTGTCCTATTACCCGGTCAGTTTTCCTTCCAGCCGGTTTTTCCGGTGCTGCAGCGCAACTTCCCACTGCAGTTTCTCGGTGAAGGGCGTGTCTTTCATTTTGAGGATCGCCAGGGCGGCTTCGGTCCATTTCAGCGCTTCTGAATAATTCTTTTCCGTGTGTTCGTAATATTTAGCCAGTTCTTCATGCGCGTAGATCTGGCGGTCGGCGGCGGCCTGCCACCACAGGCTGAGCGCCTGAGGCAGCGCGCCATGGCGCTTGTGCAGGAAGGACAGCCGGCGGACGACCTGGTGGCGGGCGTCGGTGGGCAGTTCATGATCCAGGCAGGCGGTCAGGATGGCACAGGCCTGTCCGGTGCGCCCGAGGTCTTCGTTCAGGCGGCCGATGGCGGCCAGGTCGAGGGCGTGGGCGACGCGGCCATCCAACGGGTCGGCCAGCAGGTGGGCGATGTGATCGGTGAGGGCGGCCAGGCTGAGGATGTCCATGGCGTTGTGGTAGAAAATACCCTTCATCGGGGAGGCGTCGCGGCTGCGCAGGTAGTCGAAGTACATTTGCGGGATCAGATAACCGGGCGTGTCCTCCCCGGTGCGGGCAGCGCCAAGGATGTGCTCTTCCAGATAACCGAGCGAACGGTCGGGCAGGCGGTCGCGCCACAGGCGGCGGGCGAGGTGCAGCAGGTCGATGTGGGCGGTATCGCTGAAGGGGTAGGCGCGCCTGTTGCTGATGTAGCGGGCGTGCAGCAGCGGCATGTCGAAGGACTTGCCGTTGAAACTGACCAGGGTGGCGGCCGGGGCGAGGAATTCCTCCAGGGCGTGCAGCAGGGCCGGTTCCTCAGCGGGATCGCGCAGGAAGAACTGGGTCAGGCGGAAACCGCCTTCCTCAAAGCGGCCGGCACCGACCATGAAGGCAAAGGTGCCGGTGCCGCCGGCCAGGCCGGTGGTCTCGGTGTCGATGAAGGCGAACTGCTCGGGGGTGTGGTTGGCGATGTGGGCTTCGTCCGCCCATGCGGCCATCAGGTCGAGCGGGGTGTGCAGGTGCAGGGCAGCGCGTCCGTGGGCGTGGCCGTGCGGGAAGATTTTCTGGACGATGAAGACCTCGCCTTCAGGGGTGGAGATGCTTTCACCGGGGACGACCTTCTCGATGGGGACCTTGCGCGCCGGCTGAGCCGGGGCGGAGTCGTCCGCGCCGACCTTGACGCCGAGGGCTTTGAGACGGTCGGAGAGCGAGGGCATGGGGGTTAATTATAATCGAGGCTGGGGAGAGGGATGAAACCACAGATGGACACGGGTGCGATCAAATGTTGAAGATTCATGCTGCCAGAGGGAGTTCAAAAAGGGATCGCCAACTCTGGTTCGATGAGAGATAAGCAGCTCTGGCCTTGG
>JAGVCA010000038.1 GCA_020059485.1 Anaerolineales bacterium | reverse complement strand
TGGCAGCCATGAAATCATCGCGCTCGATCGTCGAATTTCCTTTGTCAGGACGCGAGAAAGACTGCTTTGCGAACACGAGGATGTACTCATGCAAATCCCGCAGCCTGGGCGATTTCGCGTTCATCCAGGATCCCCAGGCAGTCGAACCGCCCGCGCCCTTCGCTTTCTGCCAGATGATATCCCCCATGGGCAGGAAGTCCATCGCGATGTGCAGTTGGTAGAAGAAGGCATTCATTGGAATATACGGCTTGCGTCCCAGGTTGGCGATGTTTAGCGCATACCGCCCGCCCGGCCGCAGCACGCGGTAGATCTCACGACCGACGGCGCCGATCAGGTCCAGATACTCCTGCAGGGAGAGGTCCTGGTCATATTCTTTTGAGGCGTTATACGGGGGTGATGTGACCGCCAGAGCAATACTGTTATCCGGAATCTGATGCATGTCCCTGGCGTCATGGCAGTACAGCCGGTCGACCCACTCGCCTGGTCCGGGAATTTCAATCTTTTTGAGCTCTTCCTCCGGCACCTCGCGGGCAATCAGGCCATTTCCATTGTGCATCCGGGAATTGTAGAACTCCGAGGAGTCATGTGCCTCTCTTTTGCCCACGCCAAACGAGGATGTTTTCGTGCCCTTCTTGGAGGATGCTTCCCTGGACTCGGCCATATGCTTTAGATCAGTATTTTCGATAGCAATTGGAGAGCATCCAAGGATGCCGCTCTTACCTGGTCCCTATTATACACTTGCCTGTCGGCGGCTGGCCTGGTTGTCTGCCGCCTGCATTTGCTGACCAGGCAGAGCTCGCCTGCTCAGATTTGTCCAACCCATCAACTCCGGCTATCTAAATGACTATGCGCAGTCAGATTATAGGGAACTTAATCTCAGCGCAGATGTTCAGATATCGCCGGGCAACACTTTCCCAGGTGAACTCCCCGGCTGCCCTTTCCCGACCGGCAGCGCCGTAGCTTTGGCGCAGCGCTGCATCCGGCAGCCATCGGCGCAATGCCGCGCCCACCGCGGCGGGGTCTCCAGGCGGGATCAGCTCCCCGGTCTTTCCCGGCAGGATAACGTCGAGATTCCCCGAGATCCCGGTGGCCAGAACGGGCAGGCCGCACGCCATAGCTTCCAGGACGGCATTGGACATCCCCTCATCAAATGAAGTGTGGATGTAGAGATTCGCCTTCTGGTAGTATGCCAGCAGCTCATCCCAGTATTTCCATCCGGCAAACCATACCCTGTCGGCAAGCCCCAATTCTGCCGCCAACCGTTCCAATTTGTCCCTGTCCTTCCCATCCCCCACGATCTGCAGTTGCCAGGGAAGGTCCTGGACGAGTGCCAGCCCATTCAGCAAAACATCAATTCCTTTCTGCCCGACCAGCCTCCCAACCGTCAGGATCACCGGAGGATCCCACTCGCGCACCTCCGCCCGCCACTTCCGCGCATCAACGCCATTTGGGATCACCTCGATCGGCACTTGCGAGTCAAAAGCCCGAGCCAAATTCCGCAGCCCTTCGCTGTTGGCAACCACCCTCCCAGCCTGCCGCCAGATAATATGGAGAATGGGCGAGATCAGCTTGTGATAAAGCCCAAAATCATACGATCGAAATCCAGGCACGTCTCCCCCCCGCAAGGAAATGAGATACGGTATACCCCACAGCCATTTCAGCAGCAAAGCTGCCGGGCCGCTCGGGACCCCGAAATAAGCGATCGTGACTTCAGGCCGCCAATTCCACCCCAGTCGCACCGCATGGACCATTGCAGTGAGCATAAATAAAATCTGCTCGATGGGAGAAGACCGGTCGATCCGCCGGCGACCAGCCCGGATCCTGACAACCCGAACCCCATGCAATACCTCGTCGAATGGAAGATCGCCAAATTGCGCGGTCAATACGGTAACCTGGTGCCCCGCTTCTGCCCAGATCCTGGCGACATGACCGCTGGCGTTGCTGGCGCCCCCCCCAATTGGCGGAAATTCACTGTTGATCAGTAGTATTCTCATCGCTGTATTCATCCGAGATCATTTGGAATGTGGTTTCTTTTCAGCATCGGCTTGAGAATTTCTGCCACCTGGTTGACCTGCGGCGGCATCAGCAGATTGCCATGATGCCCATCCACCTGGTGGATTTCGAGCGTCTCGATATCAAACTTGCCCCAGCCCAGGGTAGGATCTGGGACAATTCCAGGCGGCTGCTGGCTTGCCCGCACCAGGATCACACAGCCGGGAAATGGCGCGGGCACGAACAGCCTGGAGGCCCGGACATTCGCTGCTTCCACCTTTTGATAGGCCGCCGGCAGCAAACGCGCCCGTTGTCGTGCCTCTCGCTCCGGCCGTCTTTTTTGACGCCATCTGGCAAGATAGAGCGGCACCAGATCAAAGTAGTACCCGAGATAAGCCCGGCGGTCCTCAGCGCTGCCCACCCGCAGACTGTGCCAGTGTTTTGACAGGTATTCCCAATAGTCCCGCAGCTTTTCCACAAGGCGCGGGCGGCGCTTCAGATACTGCGGGTAACCTGGCGCGAAGGTATCCAGCATCATCACAAACGCAACCTGCTCCCCGGCTTGCATCAACTGGCAGGCCACCTCATATGCTACCTTCCCACCGAAGGACGAACCCAACAACCTGTACGGGCCGCGTGGGGCTACCTGCCGGATCGCTTTGATAAAATCGGCCGCAATCTCCTCAATCGATGCGAGCGGGGCTTCCATCCCGCTCAAACCGCGTGACTGCAGGAAATAGACCGGCTGGTCAGCACCCAGGCCAGAAGCCAGCTGGCGGAACCGGATCGGGTTTCCACCTTTACCCGCAAAGCAGAACAGGGGGATCTGGCGGCCCTCCGGACTGAAAGCCACCAGCGGCTGCCAGGTATCGCGGTCCCCAACGGTTTTAAGCATCTCGGCTTGCTGCCGGATGGTGCCTGCTTCCAGCAGCAGGGAGATTGGCAGGTTCTGGCCAAAAGTTTTCTCGATCTCAATAAACAATTCCACCGCCAGCAGCGAATCGCCGCCCAGATCGAAGAAATTATCTGTCACGCCGATTCCCGTCAGATCCAACACCCGCTCCCAGATCAAAACCAGTCTGGTCTCCATCTCCCCTTGTGCCGGTTCGACCGGGTGCGATAGGTCCGGGCGCGACCGTTCGGGATCAGGCAGTCTCTGCCTGTCGATCTTGCCGCTGATGGTCCGGGGGAAATCTTCCACAAACACAAATTGGCCCGGGATCATGTGCCCCGGCAGGCGTGTTGCCAGCGCTCGCCGGATCCTGTCATTCTTTAACACCGCCCCCGCTTTCGGTTGCAGATAGGCGATCAGCCGCGCGTCGCCCGCGGGCGTGTTGATCACCCGGACGACGGCCTCATCCACATCTGTCATCCGGCCAAGCGCAGCCTCGACCTCGGCGGTATACACGCGGCTGCCGCGCACCTTGACCATGGAATCTTTTCTGCCCGCATACACATAGCGGCCATCGGGCAGTTGGTAGACCAGGTCGCCGGT
This sequence comes from Anaerolineales bacterium, assembly GCA_020059485.1. GTDB lineage: Bacteria > Chloroflexota > Anaerolineae > Anaerolineales > UBA11579 > UBA11579. The sequence continues at coordinate 9,100 of JAGVCA010000038.1, read as the reverse complement.
ATGGATGCGCCTTTCATCGCTGCCCTCAATTTGATGGATCTTCCTGGCCGTCAGTTCCGGATCCTTCCAGTACCCGGGGACGATATACTTGCTCCGGACAACCATTTCCCCGATCTCACCCTGTTTGACCGGCTCCCCGTTCTCGTCCACGATCGTGAGCGACATCCGGTCAGAGGAGTATCCAAGCGGGATGACCTCGCCCTCCACGACACTGTCATGGTCCATCAGATTGCGGGCCATGCTCCCCACTTCGCTCGAGCCGTAATTATTAAAAAACAAACACGGGGGGTGAAATTTTTCCTTGAACATCTCAAAATCGCGCGCCAGGACCGGTTCTCCCCCCAGGTGAACCCAGCGCACACTGGACAATTCGCCCGGCGCAATCTGGCGGACCAGGTTGCGGAACAGGGAAGGTGGAGACTGGTAGACCGTGATCTGCTCCTGCTTCAATTTCTCGATCATTGCCGGCAGGCCATATCTGTTGAGATCGAACGGGTGATAGGTTCCCCCCAACAGCCATGCCTTGAATGGCGCCAGGACCCCATTCGCGTAGCTGAAATGATAGATCGATAAGTGCCGCATCGAGGCATCCAGGCCCATGGCGGCATGCGTGCCCAGCCCGTGCAGGCTGGATTGGTGGGACTTCATCACACCTTTTGGTTTGCCTGTCGAGCCAGAAGTGTAAATGACCGCAACCAGATCCTGGGGGTCATAGGGCAGCGCCAGATTGGAGTGGTCTTCCTCATCAAGCGCATTAATATTCAAGAGCGTTAAGTCGAGACGGTCTGCCAGCTCGCTGGCCAGTGTCAATGTTGCCGTACAGCACAGGATCACCCTGGCCTCGGCATCGGTGATCAGTTCCTCCAGCCTGAGCACAGGATGGGACGGCAGCAGCCCAACCAGCACCTTTCTGGCTTTCATCACGCCCACATTCATCAGGGCCATTTCAGGACCGGTATCCGCCAAAGCGGCCACGGTTTCTCCCGGCGCTGGTGAGTGCGCCAGCAGCGTCCGCCCGATCTGGTTCGATCGTTGGTTGACCTGGGCATAGGTCAGTGCAATCTCCCCGTCCAACAATGCTGTCTCGTCCGGCAGCCAGCGCACCATCTCCTCAAACATGCTGATCATGTTCAGGCCTGACAGGTCCACCCGGTACAGCGGGTTCTGATAGTCGACCAGTTTATCTACGCGCTCAAAACCCATCTCAATCTCCCGGGTTGAGTGCCTGCAGCCGTTCGACCTCATCGGCAAGCGGCAGGTCCGCGACCCGATAGATCCAGGCATACTCAATCCCTTCAAGCACAATTGTATACTCGGGCTGGTCTGCGGAGAGCAGCTCGAACAGCCTTTCCGGCCCGCCGCGCAGTTTCTGGTTGGTATAGATCACCAGAAAGTCCATGTGTTGAAGTTCCCGGACGAACGCTTCCGTCCAGACCTCCTCCCCCACACGGTACAGCGGCTCAACCTGTCCATCAAAATAATAGGAGAACGGCCCAATCCCATACCACGACATCACCCGCAGCCCCTCGCTGCCAGGGAGTTCGTCCAGGATCCGGGCCGCGACGTCCAGCCCTTCCCCCACCCCGACGAGGATCTCCTGCGAAGCGCGTTGACCGCCCCCGATCAGCGGATTGTAATACGTGAAATAATATGGGTGGTGGTCGACAAGAAACGCCAGCTGGACAGCCAGCACGACAGCCAGCAGCCCGGCAAGGGTGATCCTGGATCGTATCCTATCTGCCGCGGCCGAAGCAGCCAAATGCCAGCCCAATCCAGCCACCAGGCAGGCCAGCATGAACACCGGGGCAAAATACTTGTCCGAGCTATTCCACGGCAGGGTCATCCCCCCGGTATAGATCAGCGCGAAGATCCAGATGCCCGCCAGGCGGGCCTTCCAGTCTGCTGAGCGCGGTTGTTTCCCAATCGAGAACAGGGCCAACGACACCAGGCCCGCCAGGACGACCGGCGTCGCGCGCCACAGGAAAAAGACTGGATAGCGCAGGAAATAAGCCAGAGAATATTCCGGCTCTTCAACGCTCAATTCCTGCGTTTCTGCCCCTGAGACCTCCTCCAACCCGACCGTCCGGGCAGCGGTCGAGGAATACCGGGCTGCTTGACCGAACATCTCCACAAGCGTATCCCGCGGCGCGACCCACATTGCCGGCCAGAGCAGCACAAAGGCCAGCCCGAACGCCGCCGCCCAGACCGCGCCGGCCCTGGCCGGGGGTGCGATCACAGAGAGGGAGAACTTGCCCTTCTGCCTGAGGGTCCGCCAGGCAGGCACGAGCAACACCAGCCCTGCCGCCGGGACGATGAAGATCCCCGGAAGTTTGGCCAGCAATGCCATGCCGCCAGCCGCCCCCGACAGCGCCAGGTCCACCCAGCGGCCTCGCACGAACACATGGCTGGACAGGGACAGCAAGGACAACAGCATCAGCGCGGCTTGCGGGGCATCCAGGTGGCTGGTGCGGGAGAGAGCGGTCATAAAGGGGTCAAAGGCCAGCAGCAGGATCCCAACCAGAGCAGCCCGGTTTCCAAAAAGCCTGGCAGTATAATAGAAACATCCCAGCAAGACGGTGCTGATGAACAGGACCATCAGGGCCCTGGCAGTGTGCAGGACCTCCAGCGGATGCCCCCCCAGATCGGTAAGCACCAGTTCAAACATATAATAGCTGGTCCGCTGGGCATCCTGGGTGACCGCGTACGAAGGCGCTTCCAGCCGGAATGCCGCCGCACCGATCCAGGTGGTGATCACCCCTGGCGTCCGGTTGACCAAGGTCCCGGCAAAATCCCCGCGCATCAATGCGCTGTAGAAGTTTGCCGACCGGTGAAGCCAGTTGACCTCATCCACAGCCACGAACCGGTCCAGATCCGGCAGTTTTGGCGCCAGCAGGACCAGCCACACGATTAACAGCAGACCGAGCTGCCTCAATTTAGCGCCGCGTTCAGTCATGCGGCTCCTGTTGCCAGCTGTGCGGAATCTGGAGCGTCGGATAAGGCGGTTGCTCTCCAGTTATCTCACTCCCCGTCTGATCAACAACAACGAAGTACCCCGCATGTGCCAGTTTGTCCTGCAGGCGCCCATCGCTGTCGATCGTCAAATTGATCTGGACCACACCGGGTGAAACGGGCAAATCCTGGATCCGGCAGGCAACGACCGCAATTCCGGTATCTCCTCGATCCAGGTCCATCGTCGGGCTTTGGAACGAAACCAGCGGCTGACCATCTGGCTGGGCCAGGTCCAGCTGCACCCTGACCTTCTCCACCAGCTGCCCGTCGGTCTGCAACTGCACCCGGATCACAAGCGGCTGGCCAGCAGTAATTTCACCCTGGATCCCGCCATCAATGCCCTTGACCGACAGTCCAATACAGCGAACAGCCCCCAGGCCCGAGCGATCCCTTCTGTCCGCCAGCGACTCCCCGACGGTTCTCGAGACCAAGTTTTGGTAGCTTAAAAGCGCCTGGGAAACCGAGGTCGGCGGGACCGCCAGCTCGCCGCGGTTCAGCACGATCGCCTGGGTGCACAGTTCGGAGATCGCCTTCATATTGTGGCTGACAAACAAGATCGTCCGACCCTCGTGCCTGGCGATCGATTCCATCTTCCGCATACATTTTTGCTGGAAGGCCGCATCGCCAACAGCCAGCACCTCATCGATGAACAGGATCTCGGCCTCCAGATGGGCCGCGACAGAGAAGGCCAGCCGCATTTCCATGCCCGAGGAGTACCGCTTGACCGGCATGTCCAGAAAGGCCTCCACGCCCGAGAATTCAACAATTTCGTCAAATTTGGCCTGGATCTCATTCCTGGTCATGCCCATGATCGATCCCGAAAGGAAGATATTCTCCCGTCCGGTCAGCTCCGAGTGAAATCCGGTGCCCACCTCCAGCAGAGCTCCCGTTCGCCCCCACACATCGATATAGCCAGTGGTTGGGTATGTGATCCGGGACAACAATTTCAGCAGCGTCGATTTTCCCGCGCCGTTCGGCCCCATGATGCCCAGCACCGTCCCGCGTTCAACCTCGAAAGCGATCTCACGCAAAGCCCACAGCAGAAACCCATCCTCCACCTGCCGCGGTGAAATCAGGTTCATGATGTCTTCGGTCAACACCCTCCGCTTGCGGTGCCGTTTGGTCACCTGCGCCGATGTCAGCCGGTAGGACTTCCCAAGGTCATGGATGTGGAGGGCCAGGTGGTTCATATCAGATCACATCCGCGAAATATTTCTCGATCCGCTGAAACACCAGGATGCTCACCGGGATGAAGACCGCCACGAATACCAGGGTAAAGGTAAGCGCGCTCGCAGGAAAGGAATAATCCGGGATCAGCATCCATTTGAAAGCTTCCACCAGGCCCACAATCGGGTTCAGGGCATACGCCAGCCGCCAGTGCTCAGGCACGAGGGAGATCGAATACGCCACGGGCGATAGATACATCCACCCTTGCAGGGCAAACGCCACCGCATACTGGAAGTCCCGGTAGTACACATTAAATGCCGCGATCAAAACACTGACGCTCAGGGAGACCAGCCAGGCCAGGAACCCAAACGCAGGCACGAACAGTGCCCGCGCTGAAAGCGGCAAGTCGTATATGGCGAGAATGACCAGCAGGACGATGCATGAAATCCCAAAATCGATCAGGGCAGAGACCGAACTGGCGATCGGGATAATAATCCTGGGAAAGAACACCCGCGTCACCATCCGCATATCCCGCACCAGGCTGCCGCTGGCCCGCGTGATCGCTTGAGAAACCAGGTTCCACGGCAGCAGGGCCACAAAAGTGAGTACCTCATAGGGGACGGACTCTGAAGGCAGGTTCCCCAGTCGGCCAAACACGATCGCAAACACCGCGGAGGTAAACAGCGGCTGAATGATGACCCACACCACACCAAGGAATGTTTGCCGGTAGCGCAGCTTGATGTCCCGCTGCGCAAGCGTCCACAGCAGGTCCCGGTACCGCCATAATTCCGGGAGATTGAGCAATTCAATCTTCTTCGGAGGTAGAATGCGATTGTGCATCATGGACATTTCGTGGCACAATGATAACACTTGAATGACCGCTTGGATTAAAGGTGACGACTCTGTCGCCTTTGGAGATTTTTATGGCGAGTGACCAAATCGGATTGATCTATATCCTGGGCGGGGGGCACTCTGGAAGTACGGTTCTCAGCATGATCCTGGGCACCGCCGGCCAAGTCTTCAATGCCGGGGAAATAAAGTTCTTTGGCCGCCATCGGCACCCTGATGCTCCCCGCTGGCAAGAGGTCAGCAACATCTGTATTTGCGGGCAGGATGCCGCCGGCTGCCCCTTCTGGCGGGAAGTAATCAGGCTTGGACCGGACCTGGAGGCTTTCTATGCTCAGGGTGCCAAAGGCTACCTCAACTTAATTTTGCAGATCGCCCGTTTGTATTCCCCGCCGGAATTTGATGATACAAGCATCCTGCGGCACATCCTCTTGTGCGCTCAACAGATCAAACCGGATGTCACCACCATTCTTGACATGTCAAAAAACCTGCCGCGCTTGCATCAACTTCTGCGACAGGAGTCTCTGGAAACCTCGATCCTCTTTCTGATCCGAGAGCCGTACGGCTATGTGAATTCATACCGGAAACGTCACCGCAAAGGCTTTTTGCGATGGGTCCTGCAGTGGATCCTGGTGAATGTCTCTTGCAAGGCTTATCTCCACCTCCGCGGCCTCAGACACCATATCGTCTCGTACGAAAATTTGATCACCACACCACAGGAGGAGTTAGCCCGGATCGAGGACTTCCTCGCCATCCGGCTGCCGGAGAACTATCTGGAGGAAAGCAGAAAGCAGGAATCCCACGTCCGGGCCGGAAATCCAGCCATGATCCGAAGCCAGGCGCTTACCGGGCTGATTCTGGACGACTCCTGGAAAACAGAGCTGTCGTTTTTTCAAGTCTGGATTATCAGGGCGCTGACCTTCCCGTTCGGGTTTCTCACCCGCGGCTGAACTTGATCCGTTTTTTTTCGCCTGCTGCCAAAGCGGCCCAAATCGCTTATAATCTTGGCGTTTAACATTATATTTTTTCTGAAAGGGCCAAACATGACGCCGAAGAAATTCCTCCTGTTTTTTATTCTACTGAGCATCGGATTGCTGATAGTTTCCTGCCAGCGCGCCCCCGCGGCTGAAGAGGGAAACATCGATCGGATCATCCTGCGCGTCCAGCGATCCCCGTTCATTTCCAATGCGCCCATCTACATCGCCGAAGCGGAAGGTTTTTTTGAAGAGCAGGGTCTGGAGATCGAGTTTATCGATTCGGATCGAGGACCAGAAGCCATCCCGCTGCTGGTCACCGGCAAGATCGACGTCCTGGCTGCCACCGCGGATGCAAGCATCATCAACACCATTGTGCGCGAGCAGAACATCCGCGTGGTGGCCGACCGGGGGAACAACGATCCGGAAGGATGCACCTACAACGCGCTGATCGTGTCCAATTATTATCTTGCAAGCGGTGAGATCGACGATCCGGGCGATCTGGTCGGTAAAACCGTCCGCTCCTCCGAGACCGGGGTGACCGCCTTCCTCCTGGACAGCGTGCTGCAGGAATATGGAGCCGGCATCCAGGATGTCCAGATCGTCAACCTCCGGCAGGCTGGCATCGGCAGCGCCCTCGGGGACGGTACGCTGCACGCGGCCGTAATGGCCGAGCCGTTTGTGACCATGCTCGAGCAGAGCGGTGAAGGCGTGGTCTGGTATCGCGGGGAGGAGGTCAATCCCTATTACGCCTTCGGCGTGATCGCCTTTGGACCCTCGATTCTGGAGGACAACCCCGAGGCTGGGAAACGGTTCATGGTGGCCTATCTCAAAGGAGTTCGCCAGTACAATGAGGGCAAAACTGAACGGAACCTGGAAATCTTCCACGAATACACCCAGCTGGATTACGAGATCCTGGAAAGCATGTGCCTGCCCAGTATCAGTAGTGATGGCTCGATTAACTTCGAAGAAGGCATGATCCCATTCCTGGAGTGGTCGTTGACCTCCGGGTTCATCGATGCGATGATCACAGAGGGACAGTATTACGATCCTTCCTTCATTGAGTATGCCAACCAGTCCCTGGCGGAGAATCCTTAAACCGGACAAAGACTCCGCCGGTTTGCTGAGGAGATATTTACGATGAACTCCCCCCAAAAACAAGCCCTGGGATTCCTGCTTTTGCTTCTGGCAATTTTTCTGCCGGCCTGCGGCGGTGCCGCGGTCCCGGACGATGCCGCCCAGGAACCGATCCAGATCAAGGTCCAAAACATCCCGTTGATCTCACTGGCGCCATTACACATCGCCGCGGCGGAAGGCTACTTTGAGGAGCAGAACCTTGAGGTTGAGTTTATTGAATTCAACCGCTCATCCGAAGCCATCCCCCTGCTGGCCGCCGGGAAACTTGATGTGATGGCCGGCTCGATCTCACCAGGCTTGATCAATGCGATCTTACGCGAGCAGAACATCAAAATCGTGGCCGCCAAAGGACATGTCGAGCCAGGCGGATGCTCCTACATGGCCCTGTTGAAATCCACCGCTCACCTGGATGAGTTGTCTGATCCCGGCGACCTGGCCGGCAAACCGATCCGGACCGGGGCGACTGGGGCGACGGCCTACATCTTCGACCAGGCGCTGCTCCCGTACGGCATGTATATTGAAGATACCGAAGTGATCAACCTCGGCCAGCCTGTGACCGGCCAGGCGCTTGGTGATGGGTCCCTCTATGCCGCTCTCTTAGGTGAACCGCACCTGACGCAGTCTATTCTGAATGGTCAGGCTGTGATCTGGTATGGCGCAGATGAACTGACGCCAGATCTGGTATTTGGGGTGATCACCTTCGGCCCGACCATCCTGGAAGACAACCCCGAGGTTGGCCAGCGGTTCATGGTCGCCTATTTGAAAGGAGTCCGGCAGTACAACGAAGGCAAGACCGAACGCAACCTTGAGATCCTGCAGGAAAGCACCGGGCTTGAATATGAAGTCCTGCAGCAGATCTGCCTGCCGCCAATCAGAGAAGATGGGTATATCGATTTCACCCTTGGGCTTGAGCCATTCCTGCAATGGTCCTTGGAAAAAGGCCAGACCGAAGGCATGGTGACTGCCGCACAGGTGATCGACACCTCCTTTATTGAATATGCCAACGAATATCTTGAAAACATCAACCCCTGAGCTATGTCGCTGGTAATTTCAAATCTATCCAAATCATTTAAAACACGCGGCGGGGAAGTCCGCGCACTGGATGACCTGAACCTGGTAATAGAGGACAATCAATTCGTCAGCATTGTGGGTCCCAGCGGCTGCGGGAAGTCCACCCTGCTGAAGATCATTGCCGGGATCCTCCCGCCCTGTGAAGGCGCGGTGGAATTCAACCGCCTGGGATCCGCCTTTGAGATTAAGACCGATCTGGTATTCCAGGAACACGGGTTATTTCCCTGGCTGGATGTTGTTACGAACGTGGCCCTGGGCCTGGAAATGAATGGCGTCAAGAAGGCCGCGCGCACCACTAAGGCACTCACGTTTCTCAACAAGGTCGGGCTCAGGGACTTTACCTCCGCTTATCCCCACCAGCTTTCGGGCGGCATGAAGCAGCGGGTTGCTTTGGCCCGTGCGATCGTTTCGGATCCGGGGATTTTATTGATGGACGAGCCTTTTGGCGCCCTGGATGCCCAGACCCGGATGCTGCTGCAGGAAGAGCTCATCGGCATCTGGCGGGACTTCCGCAAGACCGTGATCTTTGTCACCCATGACATCGACGAAGCCATATTGCTAAGCGACCGGATTCTGGTCATGAGCCGCAGACCAGGAAAGATCATCCAGGAATTCTTTGTGCCAGACCATGTTCGCCGCAACTTTGAGGATCGCTTCCACCCAGCCGTGGTCCAGCTGAAAAAAGAGATCTGGGATTTGATTCGAGATGAAGTCCACAAGGAGATCTGACATCCGCACATTCAAGGCCGCCATCAACGAGCTGGTAAAAAACCGCTGGCTGACTATCCTGATCGTGGTTTCCTTTCTGCTTGCCTGGGAAATTTCCGCCGACCTGGATCTGATCTCCAACCTGTTTTTCCCACCGCCCTCCGTGATTGGCGCGACGATCCTCGATG